>NZ_LIWC01000004.1:0-396599 GCF_001905755.1 Amycolatopsis sp. CB00013
TCATCGCAGACCTCGCCAACCTCACCCACACCCCTTGACATCAATAGGAGCATCTTTCGCAACCTTCAACGTTGCGAAAGTGGCTTTCGCAACGCCGGGTGGGCGGTCTACCTCAAGTGGCGCCGGATCACCAAAGGGAGCAAGGGACCTTTGCTACCACGTGGGCTACATGTGGTGACCGCACCGTTCCTGGACCACAGCAGATAGTGCCCCGAAGCGAAAAACTCAAGGTATGAACGGCCCGTTCATCCCCAGTGACCGAACGCGGCGCGGAAGCTGCGTGACCGGACCTTTCGCGCCCACTGTGTGGATTTCGGGTCATCCAACGACCCGAAATCCACACAGTCGCGCATCAAAGGTCCGGTGACGCCTCAGGGGTCACAGCGCCAGCGCGACCGCGGTCAGCACCGCCCACCCCAGCATCGCGAATCCGGTGTCCCGCAACGCCGGGATCAGCGCCCGCCCCTGCGCGCCGCCGCCGACGGCCTTGACCGACTTCAGCAGCAACGGCGCGGTCAGCAGACCGAGCAGCGCCCACGGCGTCACGAAGGCGAGCAGCATGCTCACGACGTACGGGACGGCGACCAGCACCAGGTAAAGCCGCCGCGTGCCGCCATCACCGAGCCGGGTGGCGAGGGTGCGCTTGCCGGACTCGATGTCGGTCGGGATGTCGCGGAGGTTGTTGGCGGTCAGCACGCCGGTCGAGAACGAGCCGACGGCCACCGCGCAGCCGAGCGCGGTCCAGCTCAACTGTCCGGCTTGGACGTACACGGTGCCCAGCACGCCGGCCAGCCCGAAGAAGACGAAGACCGCGATCTCGCCGAAACCGTAGTAGCCGTAAGGCTTCTTGCCGCCGGTGTAGAACCAGGCGCCCAGGATGCAGACCGCGCCCATCGCCAGCAGCCACCACAGTCCGCTGATCGCGACGAGCACGAGCCCCAGGACTCCGGCGAGCCCGAGTGCGACGAGAGCGGCCGCGAGGACGGCCTTCGGCTTCGCGACCCCGGAGCCGACCAGCCGCAGCGGACCGACGCGGTTCTCGTCGGTGCCGCGGATCCCGTCGGAGTAGTCGTTGGCGTAGTTGACACCGACGATCAGGGAAAGGGAAACGAGCAACGCGAGAATCGAGCGGGGCCAGGAGAAGCCGTCGAGCGCGATCGCCGCGCCGACTCCGGCGACCACCGGCGCCACCGCGTTGGGCAGCGTCCGCGGGCGCGCCCCTTCGATCCATTCACCAGCAGTCGCCATGCCGCCATTCTGGCCCTGGCCACTACTGGCCGGTATGCGGGGCTCGTCACCTGCCCGGCCATCGCGAGCAGGTGACGAACCGCCCTACTTCAGGTCGTTGATCGTGTCTTCCAGGGTCCAGGTGAGGGTGCCGCTGTTCGGAACGGCGGTCTCCGGTTCGTCCGCCAGCGCGGGCCCGGCCAAAGCGACCAGTCCCATCGTGACGGCGGTGCAGGCCAATACTGTGCGTGTCCAGCGCGTCATATGTAGACGTAAACCCGCGGGTAATGATCGTGTCAACAACGTCCCGGTAATCGGTGGGGAATTCACGACCTTCGTAGGAGATTCCTGACGGCCGCCCTGTCGACCTTCCCAGGGCCCCGCAGAGGGAGTTCTTCGGCGAATTCGACCCGCTTCGGAGCGGCCGCCGCACCGGCTTCTTCACGGCAGGCGGCACGCAGCGATTCGACGTCGCAACCAGCGCCGACGACGAGCGCGACGACGGCCTCGCCCCACTCGGGGTCGGGTACTCCGACCACGCACGCGTCCCGGATTCCGGGCTGTGCGGTCAAGATCCGCTCGACGGCCGCGGCGGCCACCTTCACCCCGCCGGTGTTGATCATGTCGTCGATCCGCCCGAGGATCTCCAACCGCCCGCCGGTCGTCCACCGGCCGCGGTCGGAGGTACGGAACAGGCCGCCCTCGAAGGCCTCCGCGGTCAGGTCGGGTCGCAGCCGGTAGCCGTGCGCGAGGACGTCACCCGTGATACAGACCCGCTCGTCCTCGAGTTCGACGTGTACTCCGTCCAGCGGTACGCCGTCGTAGACGCAGCCGCTCGCGGTCTCGCTCATGCCGTACGCGGGCACGATCTTCACGCCCGCTTCGGCCGCGCGCTCGCGGAGCTCGGCGGTGGTCGCCGCGGCGCCGACGATGATCGCGTCGAAAGCACGGGCGGCCGCGAGACCCGGGCCGTCTGCGTCGAGCAACCGCCCGAGCTGAGTCGGCACGAGCGCGGTGTAGCGCGGGCCGTCCAGTGACAGCAGCGGCGCGGCGGCTTCGGCGAAGTCGTCCGGCCGGAAACCGGCGGCGTGCAGGACGGCCGGGGTCGTCCCGGCGAGTAGCGAGCGGACCAGCACCTGCAGGCCGCCGACGTACTGCGCCGGGGTCGCGAGCAACCAGTGTCCCGGCCCGCCGAGCCTCTTGTGGGTGGCGTGAGCCGACGAGGTCAGCGCCGACGCCGACAATAGGACGCCCTTGGGTTCGCCGGTCGACCCGGAGGTGGCGATGATCACCGCCGTCCCCGGCTCGGCCGGGCGGGCCGGTTCCATCGCGTCCCGCAGGGCCTCGGACGAGTAGGGGAGGACGGGCGAGCCGCCGTCGAGCGCCCCGGCGAGTGCCGCGGTCAGCTCGACGATCGACTCCGGACTCCCGTCCACCCCAACCGCACGCATCCCACGACCCTAACGCCGACGGGACGCCCGGCTCAGCACTGCTTCGTGGCGCCGCCGTCGCTGAGGTAGTAGTCCGAGAACCAGCCCTGTTTCTGCGTGCCCGCGATCCGGCCCCAGGTCCAGGTCCGCTTGCCTTCGATGGATTCGCCCGTCGTCCAGCAGTGGTAATAGATCAGCGTGCCCTTGTCGACCCAGGCGTACGCGGAGCAGCTGGTGTGCGGGCCGGTGCGGTAACGCATCCGCGTCTTCGTCCGGCCCTCGCCGCTGTCCTTGTTCGTGTGACCGTGGTTGCAGCTCAGGGTCTGGATCGGGTCGGCCTGGGCGGGCGCCGCCCCGCCGACGCCGACCAGCCCCGCCGCGACGATGGCCGGCAGCATCAGCGCCGCTCTCCGCAGAGACTTCTTCATGGTCGTTCCCCCTCGAATGAGTCGGGTTTCTCTTTCGAGGAGGAACGTAAGCGCCGCCGAATGCCCTGCTCCAGGCCTTTTCGCGTGGTCGAAAAGGGGTCAGTAGTAGTACGGGAACGCCGACCAGTCGGGGGAGCGCTTCTCCAGGAAGGAGTCGCGGCCTTCGACGGCCTCGTCCTGCATGTACGCGAGCCGCGTCGTTTCGCCGGCGAAGAGCTGCTGGCCGACCAGGCCGTCGTCGGTGAGGTTGAACGCGTACTTGAGCATCCGCTGCGCCGTCGGCGACTTGCCGTTGATCGCCCACGCCCAGTCCAGCGCCTCGGCCTCGAGTTCCGCGTGCGGGACGGCGGAGTTGACCGCGCCCATCGCCTGCATCTGCTCGGCCGTGTACTCGCGTCCGAGGAAGAAGATCTCCCGCGCGAACTTCTGCCCGACCTGCTTGGCCAGGTACGCCGAGCCGTAGCCGCCGTCGAAGGAGCCGACGTCGGCGTCGGTCTGCTTGAACCGCGCGTGCTCGGCCGAGGCCAGCGTGAGGTCGCACACCACGTGCAGCGAATGCCCGCCGCCCGCCGCCCAGCCCGGGACCACGGCGATGACCACCTTCGGCATGAACCTGATCAGCCGTTGGACCTCGAGAATGTGCAGCCGGCCGGCCCTGGCCGGATCGATCGTGTCGGAGGTCTCCCCGTCCGCGTACTGATACCCGGAGCGTCCGCGAATACGCTGGTCACCGCCGGAGCAGAACGCCCAGCCGCCGTCCTTCGGCGACGGGCCGTTGCCGGTGAGCAGGACGCAGCCGACGTCCGAGCTCATCCGCGCGTGGTCGAGCGCGCGGTACAGCTCGTCGACGGTGTGCGGGCGGAAGGCGTTGCGGACCTCGGGACGGTCGAACGCGACACGTACGACACGTTTGCCTGAGCGGCTCTCAGAGGAGCGGTGATAGGTGATGTCGGTGAAGTCGAAACCTTCGACCTCGGTCCACAAGGCGGGGTCGAACAGCTCGGAAACCTGGGCGTCATCCACGTTTGGGAGAATAGGACGTGTGGCCGTGAGTCGTAGTGTGAAACCCGAGGTCTGCCGGTGAATCCTTCCACCGCGCAGGCCAGGGTCATCGTCGACGAACTCGTCCGCAACACCGTGTCCCACGTCGTCCTGTGCCCGGGCTCACGCAACGCCCCGCTGTCGATCGCGCTGTACGACGCGGCGGCCGCCGGACGCCTCCAGTTGCACGTCCGCATCGACGAACGCGGCGCCGCCTTCCTCGCCCTCGGCATCGCCGCGCGCACCGGCCGCCCGGTCGCCGTGCTGTGCACGTCGGGCACCGCGGCCGCGAACTTCCACCCCGCCGTGCTGGAGGCCGATCGCGCGGGAGTCCCGTTGATCGTGCTGACCGCCGACCGGCCGCCCGAGATGCGGGCCGCCGGCGCGAGCCAGGTCATCGACCAGCACCAGCTCTACGGCAACGCCATCCGCTACTTCGACGAGCTCGCCGTCGCCGAACGCCGTGCCGGGCAGAACTCGTACTGGCGCGGCCAGATCTGCCGCGCCTGGAACGCCGCGTACGGCGAATGGCGCTGCGGTCCCGTGCACCTCAACATCCCGTTCCGCGAGCCGCTCGTGCCGGACATCGACGACGACGGCGAGTGGTACGAGTCACTCGAAGGTCGTCCCGACGGCGCTCGCTGGACCGAGCTTCCCGACTTCGGCGCGCTTCCCTCGTTCGTGGTGCCCTCGGCCCGGTCCGGTCTGGTCATCGCGTGCGACACCGGCGTGCAGGCCGCCAGCGAATGGGCCGAACTGCACGGCTGGCCGGTCGTCTCCGAGACCGGCGGCATCGGGATGGCGGGCGCGACGGCGATCTCGTCCGGCGCTTGGCTGCTCGGTGTCGAGGAGTTCATCTCGCGGCACAAACCCGAACAGGTCCTGTGCATCGGGCGCCCGACGGTGTTCCGGCAGGTCCAGCGGGTGCTGTCCGATCCCGACGTCGAGGTGCTGCTGGTCCGGCCGGATTCGGACTGGCCCGCGCCCGCGCACAACGTCCGCCAGGTCGGCCAGTGGTTCGACGAGCCGTCCAAACCGGCCGACCCGGAATGGCTCGCGAGCTGGCAGCGCGCGGACCGGGCGGCGTCGGCCGCGGTGGCCGAGGCGCTGGCCGCGGAGCCGTGGCCGAGCGGGCTGCGCCTGGCCACCGAACTCGTCGACGCGGTCCCGGAAGGATCGCTGCTGGTCGTCGGCTCGTCCAACCCGACGCGTGACGTCGCGCTCGCCGGACGGCTGCGGCCCGACGTCCTCGTGCACCGCAACCGCGGCGTCGCCGGGATCGACGGCATGGTCTCGACCGCGATCGGCGCCGCGACCGTCCACAGGGGACATTCGTACGCCCTGCTCGGCGATCTGACGTTCCTGCACGACGCGAGCGGCCTGCTGACCGGGCCCGCCGAGCAGCGTCCCGACCTGACGATCGTGGTGCTCAACGACGACGGCGGCGGCATCTTCTCCCTGCTGGAGCAGGGTGCGCCGGAGCACGACGCCAGCTTCGAGCGCGTCTTCGGGACGCCGCACGGAGCCGATCTGGGCGCGCTGTGCGCCGGTTACCGCGTGCCGCATGTCGTCGCCGAGACGCTGGCCGAGTTCCGCGAGGCGCTCAAGCCCGCGCCGGGGCTGCGGGTGGTGGAGGTCCGGGTGGACCGAACGCGCCACCGCGAGCTGCACGCGCGCCTCCGTACGGCGGTTTCCTCCGCGGTGCGGGCTGTCTAGCCGATTTTGATCTCAGTCCAGGGGTTAGGAACCCCTCCTTTGGACGTGTCTGGAGCATGATCGGCTGGCTACGTTCGAGCGCGCTGACAAATCCTGGGAGGATTCGCAATGCGCTTGAAGACTCGCGCCGGCTTCGCCGGATTGACCGCGGGCGTCGTCTCGGTGCTGCTCGCCGGCAGCGCGGCCGCCGCACCCGCGCCCGGCTCGATCGGCATCGGCGACCCGTACTACCCGCACGCCGGCAACGGCGGCTACGACGTCGGTCACTACGACCTGCGGCTGACCTATCAGCCCGCGACCGACCTGCTGTCCGGGGCCACGACGATCCTGCTCACCGCGACGCAGGACCTCTCGGCGTTCAACCTGGACTTCGGTCTGAAGGTGTCGAGCGTCCGCGTGAACAACCGGCCCGCGAAGTTCGCGACGTCGACCGACGGCACCGGTGAGCTGACCGTCACCCCGTCGGCGCCGCTGAAGAAGGGCCAGACGGCGACCGTCGTCGTGGCCTACGCCGACACGCCTTCGAAGGTGAAGATCGACGGCTTCACCGCCTGGAAGAAGACCCCGGACGGCGCGCTCGCCGTCGACGAGCCGCAGAGCGCGGCCTGGTGGTTCCCGTCCAACGACCACCCGACCGACCTGGCCACCTACGACATCTCGGTCGAGGTCCCGAACGACGTCGCGGCGCTGTCGAACGGCACGCTCGTGCGCAAGACGGTGCAGCGGCCCGGGTGGACGCGCTGGAACTGGCGCAGCACCAAACCGCAGGCGACTTACCTCACGTCGCTGGAGGTCGGCAAGTTCGAGGTGAACCAGCAGACCACTCCGGACGGTCAGCCGTTCATCACCGCGTACGGCGCCGACCTCGGCGAATCGCTCGGCGCGGCCAAGGCCAGCGTCGAGCGGACGCCGGAGATCACCGAGTTCCTCGCCTCGAAGTTCGGGCCCTACCCGTTCGAGGCGCAGGGCGGTGTCGTCACCACCGGCATCACCTTCGCCCTGGAGAACCAGACGCGGCCGGTCTACGGCGCCCGGGCGTTCCGGTCCGGCTCCAACACCTCGGTCGTCGCGCACGAGCAGGCGCACCAGTGGTTCGGTGACAGCGTCACGCTCGGCAAGTGGAGCGACATCTGGCTGAACGAGGGCTTCGCGTCCTACGGCGAGTTCCTGTGGTCGGAGGAGACCGGCGAGGGCACGGCGGACGAACTCGCGCAGTACATCTACGACTCGGTGCCGGCCGAGGACCCGTTCTGGCAGGTCCTGCCCGCCGACCCGGGTGCGGAGAACCAGTTCGACGCGGCCGTCTACGACCGCGGCGCGCTCGCCGTGCACGCGTTGCGCAAGGCCGTGGGCGACGACACGTTCTTCCGGATCCTGCAGACCTGGCAGCAGGTGAAGAAGGCCAAGCCGGCGGTGATCCCGGAGTTCATCGCGCTCGCGGAGAAGATCTCGGGCAAGCCGCTGTACGACCTGTTCCAGACGTGGCTGTACACCAAGGGCAAGCCCGCGGTGGGCCCGAACGGAGCGCAGGCCTTCCGGGCCGCTGTGGCCCCGGTCGCACCGAAGTCCTACCCGCAGATCAAGGCGACGCACGAATTCCTCGCCGAGCGACACGCCCACTGACGGGTAGCGATACGCTCGCGGCGTGACGGCCAAAACGGAGCGGGTGAGGCGCATCGGGTGGTATGCCGCCCTCGTTGTCGCCTCACTCGTCACCGTGCTCGGTGTCTCGCTGCTGTTCGCCGCCATCCGCAACGACAACGCGATCGAGGCGGAACTCGGGCAGGCCACGGCCCAGGTCGAGTCGGTGACGTTCGACCGCACGATCATCAACTACGCCACCCCCGACGGCATCATGCACAGCCCGGCCAACGGCGTGCTCTACCCGTCGGGGCTGGCCGCCGGTCAGCTGGTGAACATCGAGTACGACGTCGGCGACCCGGAACTCGCGCGGGTGGCCGGCCGTTCGGCGGCGAACACGCTGCTGCCGCTGGGCAGCATGATCTTCTTCACCTGGCTGATCGCCGGTCCGCTGCTGTGGTGGATCCGGCGGCAGCGGCTGGCCTACCGGCGCTCGCTCGCCGAGTCCGCCGCCTGATCACGCGAGTCCCGCCCCCAATCACGCGAGTCCCGTCTTCAATCACGCGAGTTCCGTCTTCAATCACGTGAGTCCCGCGCCCAATCACGCGTGTCGTCCGTCTGATCACGTGTGTCGTCCGGTGCGGCACGCGGGCTCGGTGTGCGGAAACGGCGAACTCGCGTGATCAGACGGACGACACACGTGATCAGGGGCGGGACTCGCGTGATTAGCGGCGGGACTCGCGTGATCGGGGGCGGAACTCAGCCGACCGAGTCCCGCCACCAGCCCAGGACCTCGTCCGCCACCCCGGGGGCAGCCACCAGGAGGGCGTCGACGGGTAGGGCGGTGTCCTCGCCGTGCCGGTCCAGCACCACGGCCCCGGCCTCGATGGCCAGCGCGACCGAGCCGGCGACGTCCCATTCGCGGTAGCTGTGCAGCACCGCCGCGGCCGCATGCCCCAGGGCGACCTGCGCGATCGCCAGCGCCGCCGAGCCGAGCACCCGGACCCCGGCGTGCGCGGCGGCGGCCCGTTCGATGAACTGGCCCATCCCCGGCCAGACACCCTTGCGCGTGAGCTCCGTGCAGACGATCGCCCCGGCGGTCCCGCACCGATCGGTCAGCTTGATCGGTTTGCCGTTCGCCCGGGCGCCGCGGCCGCGCGCGGCGGCGTAGATCTGGGCCCGGTATGGATCCGCGACCACGCCCACCACCGGCCCCGAAGCGTCGATCAGCGCGAGGCTGTACGCGCACCACGGCACCCCGGCGACGTAGTTCGCGGTGCCGTCGACCGGGTCGACCACCCAGCGGTATTCGGCGACGTCGGCACCGTGGTCGGCGCCGAATTCGCCGCCGACGACGGGGACGCCGGGGAACTCCGCGGTCAGCACGCGGCGGGTGTGGCGTTCGAGGATCCGGTCCGTGTCGGTCACCCAGTCGAAGGGCGAGTCCTTCGGATCGGGCTGGGCGCCCCGGCCGGCGGTCGCGGTGATCACGTCGGTCGCGTCGTTGGCCAGCCGCCCGGCCACTTCGAGGGCCCTCGACACCAGCCCGGGCTCGACGGGCTGAGGCGGCCTAGACGACAGGAGGGTCATGCCTGCCTAGTGTGGCCGAGCCTGGTTTACGGAACACGACCTTGAGATGACATGTCGTCTGTTCCGTTTTTGTTGGCGTGGCCGTCACAACCGGATGCGACAGTGATCCGCGTGCGAGTCGCGATAGTCACCGAAAGTTTCCTGCCCCAGGTGAACGGCGTGACCAACTCCGTGCTCCGCGTCGTGGAACACCTCCGCGACCGCGCGCACGACGTGCTGATCATCGCCCCGGGGCCGGGTCCCGTCGAGTACCTCGGCGCCCCGGTCGTGCGCATTCCCGCCCTCGACTTCCCCGGCGTGAACTCCCTTCCGGTCGGCGTGCCGACCAGGACGGTGCTCACCGCACTGGCCGATTTCGGGCCCGACGTGGTGCATCTGGCGTCGCCGTTCGTCGTCGGCGCGCGAGGGCTCGCCGCGGCCAGGCGGCTGCGCGTGCCGTGTGTCGCGGTGTACCAGACCGACATCGCCGGATTCGCCGCCGCGTATGGCTTCGGCATCGCCGCGCGCGCCGCCTGGCGCTGGGTGCGCCGCCTGCACTCGCGGGCCGACCGCACGCTCGCGCCGTCGACGGATTCGGTGGAACAGCTGAAACTGCACGGGATCCCGCGGGTGCACCGCTGGGCGCGCGGCGTCGACATCGAGCGGTTCTCGCCGGTCCACGCCGATCCGGCCTTGCGCGCCGAACTGGCGCCGAACGGCGAACTGCTGGTCGGTTTCGTCGGCAGGCTCGCACCCGAGAAGGAGGTCGAGCGGCTGACCGCGCTCGCCGGGGTCGACGGGATCCGCGTGGTCGTCGTCGGTGACGGGCCGGAGCTGCCGATGCTGCGCGAACGGATTCCGGGCGCGGCGTTCCTCGGCGCTCGGTACGGCGAGGAGCTTTCCGCCGCGTACGCGAGCCTCGACGTCTTCGTCCACACAGGACCACACGAGACGTTCTGTCAGGCCATCCAGGAGGCGATGGCGTCCGGTCTCCCCGTGCTCGCGCCGGACGCGGGCGGGCCGAAGGATCTGGTCCTGCCCGGCCGCACCGGCTATCTGCTGCCCGCCGACCGCGCCGGATTCGCGACGGCGCTGGTGGACAAGGTGAACGATCTGCGTGACGAAGCGCTCCGGGCCAGGCTGGGGGAGAAGGCGCGCAAGGTCGTGCTCGGCCGGACCTGGCCGGCGGTCTGCCACGAACTGGTCGGCCACTACGAGGCCGTCCAAGGCAAAGTCGCTCGCGCAGCGTGATGCACATCGTCCAGCTGGCCAACTTCTACGGACCACGCTCGGGCGGGCTGCGGACGGCACTGCACCACCTCGGCGCCGGTTACGTGGCCAGCGGCCATCAGGTCACCCTCGTGGTGCCCGGGCAGCGCTACGCGGACGAGACACTGCCCTCGGGCGTACGCCGGTTTTCCCTTCCCGCGCCACAGATCCCCGGCACCGGCGGCTACCGCGCGGTCGATCCGCATCGCGTGCGCGCGGTGCTGAAACGCCTGGAGCCGGACAGGCTGGAAGTGTCCGACAGGCTCACCCTCCGAGGCATGGGTGTCTGGGCGCGGCGCAACGGCGTGCCCAGCATGGTGATCTCGCACGAACGCCTCGACCGGCTGCTGGAGCAGTTCCTGATGCCCGAACCCGTCGCGCGGTGCGTCGCGGACGTCGCGAACCGGCGGATGGCGCGGCACTACGACACGGTGGTCTGCACGACGGCGTTCGCCCGCGCGGAGTTCGACCGGATCGCCGCGCCGAACGTGCGGCGCGTCCCGCTCGGCGTAGACCTCACGACCTTCGCCCCGGCCCGGCGCGACGACGGCTGGCGGCACACGCTGACCGGGAACGCCGACGCGCTGATCGTCCACTGTGGACGTCTGTCACCGGAGAAGCACGTCGAGCGCAGTGTGGACACCGTCGCCGAGCTCACCGAGGCGGGGCACCGCGTACGGCTCGTCATCGCGGGCGACGGGCCCCGCCGCCGGGCGCTGGAACGGCGGGCACGCGGGCTTCCGGTGACCTTCCTCGGCTTCCTTTCCGGACGCGGCGACGTCGCGCGGCTGCTGGCCAGCGCCGACGTCTCCCTCGCGCCCGGTCCACACGAGACGTTCGGGCTGGCCGCGCTGGAGGCGCTCGCTTCGGGCACACCGGTGGTGGTCTCGGCGTCGTCGGCGCTGCGGGAGATCGTGCGGCCCGGCTGCGGCGAGGCCGTCGACGATCGCGCCCCCGCGTTCGCGGGTGCGGTCACCGGTCTGCTGGAGAGTCCGGAGGACGCGCGGCGTGCGGCGGCGCGGGCTCGCGCGGAGGAATTCGCCTGGCCACGGGCGGTGCGGGGAATGCTCTCCGCGCACACTTGATCACCGCAAGATCATTTGTATCTTCTTTGTACAACCGGCATTCATCGTCCCCTCACGCCATCGAGCGAGAGGACGGCACGTGAGGTTCGAAGTACTGGGAACGTTCAGCATCTCTTCCGGTTCGGGGTCGGTCCCGCTGCACGGCCGGATGCGGAGAACGCTCCTCGGCGTGCTGCTGGTCCGGGCGAACACCTTCGTCCCGGTGAACGTGCTCACCGAGGCGCTGTGGGACAGCAAGTGGGAGCCGCGGGCGGTGCCGAAGCTGCACTGGCACGTCCACAAGCTGCGGCAGGCCCTGCCCGAGGGCGACCGGCTCGCCTTCGACAACGGCGGCTACCGGCTGGAGGTCCACCCCGGCGAACTCGACGTCGAGACCTTCGAGACTCTGGCAGGCCAGGCGCTGAAGACCGCGGACTCCGCGCAGCGCGCCTCGCTGATCCGGCAGGCCCTCACGCACTGGCACGGAGCGCCGTACGAGGGCTTGGACGTCCCCCTGCTCTCGGACGAGACGATGCGGCTTTCGGAGCACCGTTTGGTCCTGCTCGAAGAGCTCTACCAGGCGGAACTCGACCTCGGGCGGCACGCCAGCGCGGCCGTCGAACTGGCCGATCTGGTGCGGCGGCACCCCTTGCGGCAGCGTGCCCAGCACCTCCTGATGGACGCTCTGTGGCGAGCCGGGCGCACGTCCGACGCGCTGGCGGCGTACCGGCGCGCGCGCCGGATCTCGGTCGATCAGCTCGGCCTCGAACCGGGGCCGGAACTGCGGTTGCTGGAGCGGAGGATCCTCGCCGGCGAGGTCGCGGGGGCCGGTGCGCACCGTGCCCCGGCGTTGCTTCACCGGGCCAGGTGAACCTACGGGCTGTCGCTTTGCTCCCGCTTGGGTGACCTGTCTCAGGGGCTCGGGGTTAGTGTTCGGGTATGTCCCGAGCGAGTCTTGACAAGGATCCGCACGAAGTCGCCGCCATGTTCGACGACGTCGCGGACGGCTACGACCGCGCGAATTCGTTCATGACCTTCGGCTTCGACCGCCGCTGGCGCACCATCACCGGCCGGGTGCTGGACGCCAAACGCGGGGAGAAGGTGCTGGACCTCGCGGCGGGCACCGGCGTGTCCACCGTCGAGTACGCGCGCAACGGCGCGTGGTGCCTCGCGGCGGACTTCTCGGTCGGCATGCTCAAGGCGGGCAAGCATCGCGGCGTCCCGATGGTGGCCGCCGACGCGATGAAGCTGCCGTTCGCCGACGGCAGCTTCGACGCGGTGACCATCTCGCTCGCGCTGCGGAACTTCGTCGACACCAAGGCCGCGCTCACCGAGATCGCGCGGGTGGTCAAACCGGGCGGCCGCCTGGTGATCTGCGAGGTGTCGACGCCCACATTCCCGCCCATCCGGTTCCTGCACCGGAAGTTCATCGCGAAGCTGCTCACCTGGGTCGGCGCCCGGACCTCCTCGAACCCCGAGGCCTACTCCTACCTGGCCGAATCCATGCTGGCGTGGCCGGATCAGCGGACGCTGGGCGAGATCATCGCGAGCGCCGGGTGGACCGAGGTGGAATGGCTGAACCTCACGTTCGGCGTCGTCGCCATCCACCGCGCCAAAAAGCCCTCTGTAGATTCTTAGACATGACCCGTCGCAACGCAGACCACGACGCCGAAGTCATCGTCGTCGGTGCCGGACCGGCCGGCTCCACCGCCGCCACGTACCTCGCCCGCGCGGGCGTCGACGTGCTGCTGTTGGAGAAGACCGAGTTCCCGCGCGAGAAGGTGTGCGGCGACGGCCTGACCCCGCGCGGCGTCAAGCAGCTCATCGACCTGGGGATCGACACCAGCGAGGACGCGGGCTGGGTGCACAGCCGCGGCCTGCGGATCCTCACCGGCGAGCTCACGCTGGAACTGGACTGGCCGGACCTGACGAGCTACCCGCCGTACGGCGTTTCGCGGACCCGCCAGGACTTCGACGACCTGCTCGCGAAGACCGCGGTGAAGGCGGGCGCGCGGCTCTACGAGCGCACCACCGTCACCGGCGCCATCACGAGCCCGGCCGGTCGCGTGATCGGCGTCGAGGCGAAGGTCGGCCCGGAAAAGACGCCGGTGAGCTACCGCGCTCCGCTGGTGCTGGCCTGCGACGGCGTCTCCGCGCGGCTCGCGCTGAGCGTCGGCATCCAGAAGAACGAGAAGCGCCCGATGGGCGTCGCGGTGCGGCAGTACTACAAGAGCCCGCGTCACGACGACCCGTTCATCGAGGGCCACCTGGAGCTGTGGGACCGCTCGGACCCGCGCGACCCGAAGCTGCTGCCCGGCTACGGCTGGGCGTTCCCGCTCGGCGACGGCACGGTGAACGTCGGCCTCGGCATGCTGTCGACGTCGGCCGCGTTCCGCAGCACCGACTACCGCGCGCTGCTGCGTCAGTGGCTCGACGGGACGCCCGAGGAATGGGGCTACCGCGAGGAGAACGCCATCGGCAAGGTCGGCGGCGCCGGTCTCCCGATGGGCTTCAACCGCACCCCGCACTACCGCGACGGCCTGCTGCTGCTCGGCGACGCGGGCGGCATGGTCAGCCCGTTCAACGGCGAGGGCATCTCGGCCGCGATGGAGTCCGCGCAGCTGGCGTCGGAGTTCGTCGTGCAGGCGCTGGCGCGGCGCGAAGGACCTTCGCGTGAGCGGGCGCTGGAGGGCTACCCGCGCGCCGTCGCGGAGCTGATGGGCGGCTACTACCGGCTCGGCAACGTGTTCGCGAAGCTGATCGGTAAGCCGAAGGTCATGCACGCGGCGACGAAGTACGGACTGCGGATCAACTCGATCCTTCCGTTGGTCTACAAGGGACTTTCGGGTTGCTACGACGCCAAGGGCGGGGATGGCGTCGACCGCCTGATCGCCGCCCTGGCGCGCGCCACCCCCTCCCCGCGCTGACGCCCCGCATTTCGTCCTCTGACTGCGGTAGTTCGCCCTTCGAACCACCGCACTCAGAGGACGAAATGCTGTGTGCCACGGCCCGCGACCACACGTCTGGACCAGTCACGGGCAACCCGGCCCTGCTCAGAGGGTTGTGAAAGCCACTTTCACAACCTTCAGCGTTGCGAAAGTGGCTTTCACAACGTCCCGTCCGACGTCCCACCGAGCGCTTCGGAAGCGGCCGCAGGCAGTCGACTAATTGCCCTGGTTCCACACGTCTGGACCAGTCACGGGTACTCCGCGCAGTGGTATCGGTCACAGGACAAATGTGGTCAAACAGCCCCCTGAAGCCGATCTTGAGAACGACGTCGCAGGTCACCGGTACCGCACGTGCGAAGAAACCGTACTGGCCGTGCGGCCAAGTTAGGGCAGCCTTATAGCACGGGGCCTAGGGACAAGAATGTGAGTCACGTCCTACACTCGCCCCATGCTTTGTGAATCGCTTCACATCCTCGACGGGAGGCTTGTGAACTATTTCACAAGCAAGGGGGCCGTCATGCACGGCCCGTAAGGGTTGCCTAACCCTCGGCGGTGTGACCCAGGTGACTTAGGGTGCCGACCGAGGGAAGCGGTGAACCCCGACTCGAAAACCGCAGCGGCGCGGAAAGGATGGCGAAAACCCCGTGCTGATGTTGCCCGTGCTGTCCCAGGCGAGCACCCCTTCGGTGCCGAACCTGGACATGTACCTCCCCCTGGTCCTCTTGTTCGTCCTCGCTCTCGGATTCGCGGTGCTTTCGGTGCTGCTCGGCCCGCTCGTCGGCCCGAGCCGGGCCAACAAGGCGAAGCTCGCGGCCTACGAATGCGGTATCGAACCGTCGCCGCAGCCGGTCGTCGGCGGCGGCCGGATGCCGGTCGCGTACTACATCACCGCGATGCTGTTCATCCTGTTCGACATCGAGATGGTCTTCCTCTACCCGTTCGCGGTCTCCGCGGACGCGCTGGGCATGTTCGGCCTGGTGGAGATCGTGCTGTTCATCGCGACGGTCGGTTTCGCGTACGCCTACGTGTGGCGTCGCGGCGGCCTGGATTGGAACTAGAGAAGCATGGGCCTCGAAGAAAAACTCCCCAACGGCATCCTCCTGGCCAGCCTCGAAGGCCTGGTGAACTGGGCCCGCAAGAACTCCATGTGGCCCGCCACCTTCGGTCTCGCCTGCTGCGCGATCGAGATGATGACCGTCGGCGGTTCCCGCTACGACATCGCCCGCTTCGGCATGGAGCGCTTCAGCGCGACGCCGCGCCAGGCCGATCTGATGATCGTCGCCGGCCGCGTCACGCAGAAGATGGCGCCGGTGCTCCGCCAGATCTACGACCAGATGGCCGAGCCCAAGTGGGTGCTGGCGATGGGCGTCTGCGCCTCGTCCGGCGGCATGTTCAACAACTACGCCGTGGTGCAGGGCGTCGACCACATCGTCCCGGTCGACATGTACCTCCCCGGCTGCCCGCCGCGGCCCGAGATGCTGCTCGACGCGATTTTGAAGCTGCACGCCAAGATCCAGGACGAGCCGATCAACGCCCGCCGGGCCGCGATCCGCGCCGCCAGCGGTGAGCGCACCGAGCTGATCGCCTCCTCGATCAAGTACGCGAAGAAGTGAGCGACGTGCCCGAAGAAAACTCCCCCGAAACCCCGGAAACCGGCGGCGAGCAGTCCAGCGCCGACCGGCCCGAAGGCGGTCTCGAGCCGCAGGGCACCCGCCCGGCCGAGCCGGTCGTCACCGGTAAAGAGCGCCAGGGCATGTTCGGTGTCCGCGGCACAGGTGACACCTCCGGTTACGGCGGCGTCCGCCTCCCCGCGTACAGCCCGCCCCCGGCGGAGCGCCCGTACGGCGGCTGGTTCGACGAGTTCGCCGACGAGTTCTACGCGGCCTTGGCGGACAACAAGATCCCGGCGAACGCGATCCAGCAGACGACGGTCGACCGCGGCGAGATCACCTTCTACGTCTCCCGCGAGCACCTCGTCGAGATCGCCAAGGTCCTGCGCGACGACGCCGGTCTCCGCTTCGAACTGCTCAGCTCGGTGTCCGGTGTGGACTACGGCGTCGACGTCCCGCAGCGGCTGCACTCGGTCTACCACTTCACGTCGATGACCTACCGGCGCCGCATCCGGCTCGAGGTCACCCTCGACATCGAAGACCCGCACGTCCCGTCGCTGGTCGGGGTCTACCCGACGGCCGACTGGCAGGAGCGGGAGACCTGGGACATGTTCGGCATCGTCTACGACGGGCACCCGGCGCTGACCCGCATCCTCATGCCGGACGACTGGGACGGTCACCCCCAGCGCAAGGACTACCCGCTCGGCGGGATCCCGGTCGAATACAAGGGCGCGGAGATCCCGCCGCCGGACCAGCGGAGGTCGTACTCGTGAGCATTCACGACGAAGCAACCGAAGTTCCCGAAGCCGACTCCCGCGACACGACCGAAGGCCGCGTCTACACCGTTTCCGGCGGTGACTGGGAAGACCTCATCGAGGACTCCCGCCACGACGAGCGCATGGTCATCAACATGGGCCCGCAGCACCCGTCGACGCACGGCGTGCTCCGGCTCGTGCTGGAGATGGAGGGCGAGACCGTCACCCAGCTCCGCTCGGTCATCGGCTACCTGCACACCGGGATCGAGAAGAACTGCGAGTACCGCACGTGGACCCAGGGCGTCACCTTCGTGACGCGCATGGACTACCTCGCCCCGCTCTCGACGGAGATGGCGTACTGCCTCGGCGTCGAGAAGCTGCTCGGCATCCAGGCCCCGCGCCGCGCCGAGCTGCTGCGCGTGATGCTGCTGGAGATCAACCGCATCGGTTCGCACCTGGTCTACATCGCCACCGGCGGGATGGAACTCGGCGCCACCACGGCGATGACGCTCGGTTTCCGTGAGCGTGAAGAGGTCCTGCACCTGCTGGAGCACCTCACCGGTCTCCGGATGAACCACGCGTTCATCCGCCCCGGCGGTCTCGCGCAGGACATGCCCGCCGACTACCACGAGGTGGTCAGCGCGTTCGTCAAGACGATGGACGAGCGGCTTCCCTTGTACGACAAGCTCTTCACCGGTCAGCCGATCTGGCGCAACCGGCTCAAGGGCGTCGGGTACCTGCCGGTCGACGCGTGCCTCGCGCTCGGCGTCACCGGTCCGGTG
The DNA here is from genome assembly GCF_001905755.1 of Amycolatopsis sp. CB00013. Lineage (NCBI taxonomy): Bacteria > Bacillati > Actinomycetota > Actinomycetes > Pseudonocardiales > Pseudonocardiaceae > Amycolatopsis > Amycolatopsis sp. CB00013. Next base: position 17,421 of record NZ_LIWC01000004.1, read on the forward strand.
CTGCGCAGCGCGGGTCTCCCGTGGGACATGCGCAAGACCGAGCCGTACTCCCGCTACGAGGAGTTCGAGTTCGACATCCCGACCTCCACCGAGGCGGACTGCTGGGCGCGCTACCTGCTGCGTGTCGAGGAGATGCACCAGAGCCTGCGGATCATCAAGCAGTGCCTCAAGAAGCTCGAGCCGGGCCCGGTCATGGTCGAGGACAAGAAGGTCGCCTGGCCGGCGCAGCTCTCGATCGGCAGCGACGGCATGGGCAACTCGCTCGAGCACGTCCGCAAGATCATGGGCCAGTCGATGGAATCGCTGATCCATCACTTCAAGCTGGTCACCGAGGGCTTCAAGGTCCCGCCGGGCCAGACCTACACCTCCGTGGAGTCGCCGCGCGGCGAACTCGGCGTGCACCTGGTCTCCGACGGCGGCACCAGGCCGCTGCGGGTCCACGTGCGCGAACCGAGCTTCGTGAACCTGCAGTCGATGCCCGCGATGGCCGAAGGCGGCCTCGTGGCGGACGTGATCGCCGCCATCGCCTCGATCGACCCCGTCATGGGGGGAGTGGACCGTTGAGCACCCAGCCCGAAACGACACCCACGCCCGAGCCCGGCACCAGCCTGGCCGAGCAGACCCACATCGCCGCCGGTGGCGACGTCGACGTGATCGCGATCGCGCCGGATCCCGCCGAGGCGGAAGGGATCCTGGAGAACGCGAAGCTCGAAGACATCTTCGACGCCGACACCTACGCGAAGGCCCAGAACCTGATCGCGCGGTACCCGCAGTCGCGGTCGGCGCTGCTGCCGATGCTGCACCTGGTGCAGTCGGTGCAGGGTTACGTGAGCCAGGAGGGCATCGCCTTCTGCGCGCAGAACCTGGATCTGTCCGACGCCGAGGTCAGCGCGGTCGCGACGTTCTACACCATGTACAAGCGCCGCCCGTGCGGCGAGCACCTGGTGAGCGTCTGCACCAACACCCTTTGCGCGGCCATGGGCGGCGACGCGATCTACAAGAAGCTCCAGACGCACCTCGGCTCCGACGAGAAGCCGTTGGGGCACAACGAGACCGCGGGTACGCCCAACGAGCCCGGCTCGATCACGCTGGAGCACGCCGAATGTCTCGCGGCCTGTGACCTCGCCCCGGTCATCCAGGTCAACTACGAGTACTTCGACAACCAGACCGAGGACAAGGCCGTCGCGCTGGTCGACGCGTTGCAGGCGGGCAAGAAGCCGTCCCCGACGCGCGGCGCGCCGCTGACGAACTTCAAGGGCGCCGAACTGCAGCTCGCCGGGTTCTTCCCGGAGGACGCGCAGCAGTACCGCACGGACGTCGACGGTCCTTCGCAGGCCGTCGAAACCCTGCGGGGCGCGCAGGTCGCGCAGGACCGCGGCTGGACCGCGCCCGCGATGAAGGACGTTCCGCTTCCGGAAGTGGAGAAGAAGTAATGGCCGATCCCATCACTCCGGTCCTCACGAAGCGCTGGCTTTCGCCCAACTCCTGGACGATCCAGTCCTACGAAGCCCTTGAGGGCTACACCGCGATCCGCAAGGCGCTCAAGGCCACTCCCGAGCAGATCGTCCAGCTGGTCAAGGACTCCGGCCTCCGCGGCCGTGGCGGCGCGGGCTTCCCCGCCGGCATCAAGTGGTCCTTCATGCCGCCGAACGAGGACAAGCCGCACTACCTCGTCATCAACGCCGACGAGGGCGAGCCGGGCACCTGCAAGGACATCCCGCTGATGATGGCGGACCCGCACTCGCTGATCGAGGGCTGCATCATCGCCTCGTACGCGATGCGTTCGCACCACTGCTTCATCTACGTCCGCGGCGAGGCGCTGCACTGCATCCGCCGCCTCAACGCGGCCGTGCGCGAGGCGTACGAAGCGGGCTATCTCGGCAAGAACATCCTCGACTCCGGATTCGACCTCGACATCACCGTGCACGCGGGCGCCGGGGCGTACATCTGCGGCGAGGAGACGGCGCTGCTGGACTCGCTCGAAGGCCGTCGCGGCCAGCCGAGGCTCAAGCCGCCGTTCCCGGCCGCCGCGGGCCTCTACGCCGCGCCGACCACGGTGAACAACGTCGAGACCATCGCCAGCGCGCCGTACATCGTCAACGGCGGTTCGAGCTGGTTCCGCGAGATGGGCCGCGAGAAGTCGCCCGGCCCGAAGATCTACTCGATCTCCGGCCACGTCGAGAAGCCCGGCCAGTACGAATGCCCGCTCGGCACCACGCTGCGCGAGCTGCTGGACATGGCGGGCGGCATGAAGGACGGCATCCCGCTGAAGTTCTGGACGCCGGGTGGTTCGTCCACGCCGATGTTCACCGCCGAGCACCTCGATGTTCCCCTGGACTTCGAAGGCGCGGCGGAAGCCGGGTCGATGCTGGGCACGACGGCCGTGCAGGTCTTCAACGAGACCGTTTCCGTGCCGTGGGCCGTGATGAAGTGGACGCAGTTCTACGAGCACGAGTCCTGCGGCAAGTGCACGCCGTGCCGTGAGGGCACGTACTGGCTGGCGCAGATCCTGGAGCGCATGGTCGAGGGCAAGGGCACCGAGGAGGACATCGACACCCTGCTCGACGTCTGCGACAACATCCTCGGCCGCTCGTTCTGCGCCCTCGGCGACGGCGCGGTCTCGCCGATCCAGAGCGGTATCAAGTACTTCCGGGATGAATTCCTGGCTTTGTGTCAAGCAAACAAGCGCGAATTGGTGGGGGCGCAGGCATGACGATCGCACCCGACAAGCCCGGGACGTCCACAGAGGACACTCCGGTCCCCGAGGGCCACGTCAAGCTGGTCATCGACGGTGAAGAGGTCATCGCGCCCAAGGGCGAGCTGCTGATCCGCACCGCCGAGCGGCTCGGCACGGTCATCCCGCGCTTCTGCGACCACCCGCTGCTCGACCCGGCGGGCGCCTGCCGCCAGTGCCTGGTCGAGGTCGAAATGGGCGGCCGCCCGATGCCGAAGCCGCAGGCCTCGTGCACCATGACGGTCGCCGACGGCATGGTCGTGAAGACCCAGCTGACCTCGGCCGTCGCGGACAAGGCCCAGCAGGGTGTGATGGAGCTGCTGCTCATCAACCACCCGCTGGACTGCCCGATCTGCGACAAGGGCGGCGAATGCCCGCTGCAGAACCAGGCGCTCGCGCACGGCCGCGCGGACTCCCGCTTCGTCGACACGAAGCGGACGTTCGCGAAGCCGCTGCCGATCTCCTCGCAGGTGCTGCTGGACCGGGAGCGCTGCGTGCTCTGCCAGCGCTGCACCCGGTTCTCCCGCGAGATCGCCGGCGACCCGTTCATCGAGCTCCTCGAACGCGGCGCCCACCAGCAGATCGGCACCGCCGAGACCGCGGACGTGCTGGACCTGGCTTCGCGCACGACGTCGGGCCAGCCGTTCCAGTCGTACTTCTCCGGCAACGTCATCCAGATCTGCCCGGTCGGCGCGCTGACGTCGGCCGCGTACCGGTTCCGTTCGCGGCCGTTCGACCTGGTTTCCTCGCCGAGCGTGTGCGAGCACTGCTCGTCCGGTTGCGCCGAGCGGACCGACTTCCGCCGCGGCAAGGTCATGCGGAAGCTCGCGGGCGACGACCCCGAGGTCAACGAAGAGTGGCTCTGCGACAAGGGCCGCTTCGCGTTCCGTTACTCGACCGCGGACGACCGCATCCGCCGTCCGCTGGTCCGCAACGCCGACGGCGTGCTCGAAGAGGCTTCCTGGACCGACGCGCTGCGCGCGGCCGCCGAAGGGCTGGCCAAGGCACGCGACGGCAAGGGCGCCGCGGTGCTGACCGGTGGCAGGTTGACCGTCGAGGACGCCTACGCGTACTCGAAATTCGCGCGGATCGCCTTGGGCACCAACGACATCGACTTCCGCGCCCGCCCGCATTCGGCCGAGGAGCTGGGCTTCCTCGCGTCGCACGTGGTCGGGACGACGCCGGAAAGCGGAGTCACCTTCGGCGAGATCGAGCGGGCGCGCACGGTGCTGTGCGTCGCGTTCGAGCCGGAGGACGAAGCGCCGATCGTGTTCCTGCGGCTGCGCAAGGCGGCCCGCAAGAACCGCACGCGCGTCGTCCACTTGGGACAGTGGACCACCTCGTCGGTCCGCAAGACCTTCGGCGAACTGCTGGCCTGCGCGCCGGGTGCCGAGGCCGCCGCGATCGACGGCATCGCGCAGCACGCGCAGGACGTCGACCAGGCACTGGCTTCGGAAGGAGCCGTGATCCTCGTCGGCGAACGTGCCGCCGAGGTCCCGGGTCTCTTCTCGGCCCTGCACCGGCTGGTGGAGCGCACCGGCGCCCGGCTCGCGTGGATCCCGCGTCGCGCGGGTGAACGCGGTGCCCTGGCGGCGGGCGCGGCGCCGACGCTGTTGCCGGGTGGCCGCTCGGTCGCCGACGCCGAGGCTCGCGCCGAGGTCGAAAGGGCTTGGGGCGTCACTCTTTCCGCCACGGAGGGCCGTGACACCACCGCCATCCTTAAGGCCGCCTCGGGTCAGGACATCGACGGCCTGCTGGTCGGCGGCGTCGACCCGGACGACCTGCCGGATCCGGACCTGGCCCGCCGCGCGCTCGAGAACGCGAAGTTCGTGGTGAGCCTGGAACTGCGGCACAGCGGGGTCACCGAGCACGCGGACGTCGTCCTCCCGATCGCCCCGGCGGTCGAGAAGGCGGGCAGCTACCTGAACTGGGAAGGCCGCCGCCGCGAGTTCGCCGTCACCCTCGAAGGCACCGGCGCCCTGCCGGACTGCCGGGTGCTCGACACCCTCGCCGTCGAGATGGACGCGGACCTGTTCACCCAGACCCCGGCCGCTTCCGCCGCCGATCTCGCGAAGCTGCCTGCTAGGAAAGGCTCCTTCCTTGCAGAATTTGCCAGTAAAGGACCTTTCATTGCACGCGCCGAGCCCAAGGACGGCCAGGTCCTCCTCGCCACCTGGCGCCAGCTGATCGACAACGGTTCGCTGCAGGACGGCGAGCCGCACCTCAAGGGCACGCAGCGCGAGGTCGTCGCCAAGCTCTCGGCGAAGACCGCCGAAGGCCTGGGCGGCAGCGTCAAGGTCTCCACCGAACGCGGTTCCATCACGTTGCCGATCGAGGTCGCCGACCTGCCGGACGGCGTCGTATGGCTCCCGGGCAACTCCGACGGCTCGGCCGTCCGCGCTTCCCTGAGCGCGGGTCACGGTTCGGCCGTCACCCTCACCGGAGGTGAGAAGTGACTCCGTTGCTCAGCCAGATGCCGGACGCCGCCGAGCGGGCGGCGCTGCTGGCGGACGACCCGTTGTGGCTGGTCCTGCTCAAGACGGTCGTCATCCTGCTGATCGGCCCGATCCTGACGATCTTCCTGATCGTCTGGGAGCGCAAGGCCGTCGGCCGGATGCAGAACCGTCCCGGCCCCAACCGGGTCGGGCCCGGCGGCTACCTGCAGTCCCTCGCGGACGCGATCAAGCTGCCGTTCAAGGAACAGATCATCCCGGACACCGCCGACCGCAAGGTGTACTTCCTCGCGCCGGTGATCTCCGCGGTGCCGGCGCTGATCGCGCTGGCGGCGATCCCGTTCGGGCCGGTCGTCTCGATCTTCGGTGAGCGGACCGTGCTCCAGCTGGTCGACCTGCCGGTCGGCGTGCTGGTGATCCTGGCCTGCTCCTCGATCGGGGTGTACGGCCTGGTGCTGGCGGGCTGGTCGTCCGGCTCGCCGTACCCGCTGCTCGGCGGTCTGCGGAGCGCGGCCCAGGTGATCTCCTACGAGATCGCGATGGGCCTGTCGATCGTCGGCGTCATCCTCTACTCGGGCTCGATGTCCACTTCGGCGATCGTCGATTCCCAGCAGACCGGCTGGTACTTCTACCTGCTGCTGCCGAGTTTCGTGATCTACCTGATCTCCATGGTCGGTGAGACCAACCGCGCGCCGTTCGACCTCCCCGAGGCCGAATCCGAGCTGGTCGGCGGTTTCCACACCGAGTACAGCTCGATGAAGTTCGCGATGTTCTTCCTCGCCGAGTACGTCAACATGGTGATCGTCTCGGCGTTCGCGACCACGTTGTTCCTCGGCGGCTGGAAGTTCCCCTTCGTCGGCGCGGACCACGCGCTGAACCAGGGCTGGCTCCCGCTGATCTGGTTCGCCGCGAAGCTGTTCATCCTGCTGTTCGGCTTCATCTGGCTGCGTGGCACGCTGCCGCGGCTGCGGTACGACCAGTTCATGCGGCTGGGCTGGAAGGTCCTGGTGCCGGTCAACCTGGTCTGGATCGTCGTGATCGTCACGGTCCGCGCGATCAAGAACTCGGGTGGCCTGTCCACCCCGCAGATCCTCATCGGCGGCGGCGCGCTCATCCTCGTCGTCGTCATCCTGAGCCTGCTGCTGCCGGACAAGAAGGTCCCGGACGACGACTACGTCCCGGTGACCGGCGGCGGATTCCCCGTGCCGCCGCTCGACCTGCAGGTCCCGGAGAAGACCCCGCGTCAGAAGGCCCTCGCGAAGGCCGAAGCCCGGGCTGCCAAGCGCAAGCCCGCGGCGGTTTCCAGTGGAAGGGAGGCCGGCGATGGGGATGTTTGATCCCATCAAGGGTTTCGGTGTCACCTTCGGCATGATGTTCAAGAAGGTCGCCACCGAGGAGTACCCGGAGGCGGGTGCCCCCGCGGCTCCGCGGTATCACGGCAGGCATCAGCTCAACCGGCATCCGGACGGGCTGGAGAAATGCGTCGGCTGCGAGCTGTGCGCGTGGGCCTGCCCGGCGGACGCGATCTTCGTCGAAGGCGGCGACAACACCGAAGAGGCGCGGTACTCGCCCGGTGAGCGGTACGGCGCCGACTACCAGATCAACTACCTGCGCTGCATCGGCTGCGGGTTGTGTGTCGAGGCCTGCCCGACCCGGTCCCTGACGATGATCAACTTCTATGAGCTGGCCGACGACGACCGGCAGCGGTTGATCTACACCAAGGAAGACCTCCTCGCGCCGCTGCTGCCCGGTATGGAGCAGCCGCCGCACCCGATGCGGCTGGGCGACAACGAGCAGGACTACTACGTCAACGGCCCCGAACTCGCGCGCAAGCCCACCGGGGCCACCGAAGCGGAGGCCGTCAAGTGATCACGGCTTTCCTCGCGCAGACGGACGTTTCGGCCGGGATCACCACCGGCGAGACCATCGCGTTCTGGGTGCTCGGCCCGCTCGCGCTGCTCGGCGGGCTCGGCATGATCTTCTCCCGCAACGCCGTGCACTCGGCGCTGTGGCTGGTCCTCACGATGCTGTGCCTCGGCGCGCTGTACATGATCCAGCAGGCGCCGTTCCTCGGCTTCACGCAGATCATCGTCTACACCGGCGCGATCATGATGCTGTTCCTGTTCGTGCTGATGCTGGTCGGCCGGGAGAGTTCCGACTCGGTCGTCGAAGTGCTGCGCGGGCAGCGGGTCATGGCGACCCTGCTCGGCATCGGCGTCGGCGGCCTGCTCGCCGCGGGTCTCGCCCGCGCGCTGGCCAACGTCACCCCGGCGCTGCCGCGCGATCCGGCGAACCTCGACGGCGGCGGCCCCGGCGGGCTGGGACGGCTGATCTTCACCAAGTACCTGTTCCCGTTCGAGCTCACCTCGGCGCTGCTGATCACCGCCGCGCTCGGCGCGATGGTGCTCGCGTTCACCGACCGGCACGCCAAGGGCGGCAAGAAGAACCAGAAGGAACTCGTCGTCGACCGGTTCACCGGCAAGCACGACCGGCCTTCGCCGCTGCCCGGCCCGGGTGTGTTCGCCACGGCCAACTCGGTCGCCACCCCGGCGCTGCTGCCCGACGGCTCGATCGCCAGGGAGTCGCTTTCGGAGATCATCGAGTCGACTTCGGCCGCACAGCTGGAAACCGAACGGAAGCAGGTCGCCGGTACCGACGAAGGTCCCGACGCCCACGCTCTGGTCGGCAAGTCTGAAGGGGAGAAGGAATGACCCCGACGTACTACCTGCTCCTGTCCGCGCTGCTGTTCGCCATCGGCGCGGTCGGGGTGCTGGTGCGCCGCAACGCGATCGTCGTGTTCATGTGCATCGAGCTGATGCTGAACGCGGCGAACCTGTCCCTGGTCACGTTCGCCCGGATCAACGGGTCGCTGGACGGCCAGGTGATGGCGTTCTTCGTGATGGTCGTCGCCGCCGCCGAGGTCGTGGTGGGGCTCGCGATCATCATGGCGATCTTCCGCACCCGGCGCTCGGCCTCGGTCGACGACACCAACCTGCTGAAGTACTAGGGAGCACCGAGAGTGACCGCATCATCGTGGCTGCTGGTGGCCCTTCCCGCCCTCGGCGCCCTGATTCTTCTGCTGGCCGGTAAACGCGCCCGTCCCTGGGGACACCTCCTCGGCAGCGCGACCGTCTCACTGTCCTTTGTGTACGGCCTGATCCTGTTCTTCACGGCCGACACGAAGGCCACCGCCGACGTCAAGCTGTTCTCGTGGATCCCGGTTTCGGCGCTGCAGGTCGACTTCGGGCTGCGGATCGACGCGCTGTCGCTGACGTTCGTGCTGCTGATCACCGGCGTCGGCATGCTGATCCACTTCTACTCGATCGGCTACATGTCAGAGGACCGCGATCGGTCGAGGTTCTTCGCGTACCTCAACCTGTTCGTCGCCTCGATGCTGATCCTGGTGCTGGGCAACAGCTTCGTGACGCTGTACCTCGGCTGGGAGGGCGTGGGTCTCGCGTCGTACCTGCTCATCGGCTGGTACCAGGACCGCCCGTCCGCGGCCACCGCGGCGAAGAAGGCGTTCCTGATGAACCGCGTCGGTGACGTCGGGCTCGCGCTGGCGATCTTCCTGATGTTCAAGTACGTCGGGAGCACCGGGTACGCCGAGGTCTTCGGCGCCGTCGGCCAGATCCCGACCGGCGCGGTCACCGCGATCGCGATCCTCCTGCTGCTGGGCGCCTGCGGTAAGTCCGGCCAGTTCCCGCTGCAGGCCTGGCTTCCCGACGCGATGGAGGGCCCGACCCCGGTCTCGGCCCTCATCCACGCGGCGACGATGGTCACCGCCGGCGTCTACCTGGTCGCCCGCGCGCACGAGATCTTCAACGCCACCGCGGACGGCCGCCTGATCGTCACCCTCGTCGGCACGGTCACGCTGCTGATCGGGTGCGTCATCGGTTGCGCCTACGACGACATCAAGAAGGTCCTGGCGTACTCCACGGTCAGCCAGATCGGTTACATGATGCTCGCCGTCGGCCTCGGACCGATCGCCTACGCGCTCGGCATCATGCACCTGGTCGCGCACGGTTTCTTCAAGGCAGGGCTGTTCCTCGGGGCCGGTTCGGTCATGCACGCCATGAACGACGAGGTCGACATGCGGAAGTTCGGCGGGCTGCGCAAGCATCTGCCGGTCACCTTCTGGACCTTCGCCCTCGGCTACCTGGCGCTGATCGGCATCCCGCCGCTCTCGGGCTTCTTCACCAAGGACGCGATCATCGAAGCGGCGCTGTCGCAGGGCGGCTGGCGCGGCTGGGTGATGGGCGGCGCGGCACTGCTCGGCGCCGGGCTCACCGCGTTCTACATGACCCGCCTGATGGTGATGACCTTCTTCGGCAAGGAGCGCTGGAAGGAGATCAAGTCCAGCGACGGCCGCGACTTCCACCCGCACGAGTCGCCCGCGGTGATGAAGTGGCCGATGATCATCCTGGCCGTCGGCTCGGTCGGCGCCGGTGCTTTCTTCGCCCTCGGAGACCGGTTCGCCGAATGGCTTTCGCCGGTGGTCGGGCCGCTCGAAGAGGGTGGCCACAGTGTCATCCCGCACGCGCTGGTCCCGATCCTCACCGTGGCGCTGTCGGTGCTCGGCGCGGCGGCGGCGTGGCTCTTCGTCGGCCGTAAGGACGTTCCGGTGGAACGCCCCGAGCGGGTCTCGGCCGTGGTCAAGGCCGCGCGCAACGACCTCTACGGCAACACCCTGAACGAGACGCTGGTCGCCCGCCCGGGCACCTGGCTCGCCAGGGCGCTGGTCTACGTGGACAACCGCGGCGTCGACGGCGCGGTCAACGGCATCGCCGCCGCGCTCGGCGGCGGATCCGGGCGCCTGCGCCGCCTGCAGACCGGCTTCGTCCGCTCGTACGCACTGTCCATGCTGGGCGGCACATTCCTGCTTCTGGCGGCACTCCTGCTGGTGAGGTTCTCCTGATGACCTGGGTACTCGCAACCATCCTGCTGCCGCTGGTCGGCGCCGCGGTCGTCGCGGGGATGAAGAAGAACGACAGGCTGGCGACGCTCACCGCGCTCGTGGTGTCGCTCCTGACGTTCCTGCTGGTGATCCCGATGTGGGCGAGCTACGCGCCTTCGGGGGACCGCATCCAGCAGAAGTCCTCGATGGACTGGATCCCGAACTTCGGCATCCACATCTCGTTCGGCATCGACGGCATCGCGCTGGTGATGATCGCGGTCATCGGCCTGCTGGTGCCGATCGTGGTCGGCGCGCTGGGCCTGACCGACAAGCTCCCGGCCGGGCGCTCGGCGGGCGGGTTCCTGTCGCTGATCCTGGTGCAGGAGGCGCTGACCATCGCGGTGTTCGCCGCGACCGACGTCTTCCTGTTCTACGTGCTGTTCGAGATCATGCTGATCCCGATGTACTTCCTGATCGGCGGCTACGGCGGCGCGAACCGGCAGTACGCGGCGGTCAAGTTCTTCCTGTACTCGTTCCTCGGCGGCCTGATCATGCTGGCCTCGGCGATCGGGGCGTACTCGCTGGCGTCGGACAAGCTCGGCAAGGGCAGCTTCGACTGGGAAACCCTCGTCACGGTCGTCCGCGACGCCCCGCTGGGCACGCAGATCTGGCTGTTCCTCGGGTTCTTCCTCGCGTTCGCGATCAAGGCCCCGCTGGTGCCGTTCCACACCTGGCTGCCGGACGCCGCGGGCCAGGCGCCCATCGGCGTCGCGGTGCTGCTGGTCGGCGTGCTGGACAAGGTCGGCACGTTCGGGTTCCTGCGCTACTGCCTCCCGATGTTCCCCGACGCCAGCAAGGAACTCGCGCCATGGGTGCTGGTGCTCGCCGTCGCGGGTGTCCTTTATGGATCGATCCTCGCGGCCGGGCAACGCGACATGAAGCGCTTCATCGCGTACGTGTCGATCGCCCACTTCGGCTTCATCGCACTGGGCATCTTCACCTTCAACGAGCAGGCGATGGTCGGCTCGGTGTCGTACATGCTGAACCACAGCCTCGCCACCGGCATGCTGATCGTGGTCGTCGGCCTGATCGTGATGCGCGGCGGATCCACCAGGATCTCCGACTACGGCGGCATGGCGAAGGTGACCCCGCTGCTCGGCGGGATGCTGCTCATCGCCGGTCTGTCCACTTTGTCCCTGCCCGGCACGAACTCCTTCATCAGTGAGTTCCTGGTGCTGCTGGGGTCCTTTGTGGACTACCCGGTGTACACGATCATCGCGACGGTCGGCATGGTGCTGGCCGCGGCTTACGTGCTCTGGCTCTACCAGCGCGTCATGCAGGGCCCCGTCCGCGGTGACGCCCTGATCGGCGCCGGTGGCGGCCCTGGCACGGCCATGGCTCCGGAACTCGGTGCCACCAAAGCCATCAAGGACCTCGGCGGCCGGGAGATCGCGATCCTGGCGCCGATGGTCGTGCTGATCATCGCGCTCGGGTTCTATCCCAAGCCGGTGCTCGACACGATCACCCCGTCGGTGCAGGCGACTCTGTCGTCCGTGCAGGGAGGCAAGTAAACCGTGCTCTTCTTGACTCAGGCGCCACCGGTGCAGGTGCCGTCGATCGACTACTTCGCCGTCACGCCGATCCTGATCATCCTCGGGGCCGCGTGTGTCAGCGTGCTGCTCGAAGCCTTCTTGCCCAAGCACATGCGGTGGCCGTCGCAGGTCTTCCTGTCCCTGGTCGGGATCGGGGCGGCGGGCGTCTTCCTCGCCTGGTACGCCAGCACTTCCGCGCCGAAGGGCGGCGTCACGACCTTCAGCGGCGCCATCGCCGTCGACCGGCCGTCGCTGTTCCTGTGGGGCACGCTGCTGGCACTCGCGCTGGGTGCGCTGCTGCTGATCGCCGACCGCTCGGTCGAGCCGGGTGGCGCGTTCGTCGCGCAGGCCGGTATCCGTCCCGGCACGGTCCAGGACCGCGCGCAGGTCGGCACCACCGGCATGCAGACCGAGGTCTTCCCGCTGACGCTGTTCGCGCTCGGCGGCATGATGGCGTTCGTCGCGGCCAACGACCTGCTCACCATGTTCATCGCGCTCGAAGTGCTGAGCCTGCCGCTGTACCTCATGTGCGGTCTGGCCCGTCGCCGTCGCCTGCTCTCGCAGGAATCCGCGGTCAAGTACTTCCTGCTCGGCGCTTTCTCGTCGGCGTTCTTCCTCTACGGTCTCGCGCTGCTCTACGGCTACGCGAACTCCGTGAAGCTGTCGGACATCGCCAACGCCGCCGCCGGTTCGGACCGGTCGGACACGCTGCTGTTCGCCGGGCTCGGGCTGCTCGCGGTCGGCCTGCTGTTCAAGGGTTCGGTCGGTCCGTTCCACACCTGGACCCCGGACGTCTACCAGGGCGCGCCGACGCCGGTCACCGCGTTCATGGGTGCCTGCACCAAGGTCGCCGCGTTCGGCGGGATCCTGCGGGTGTTCCAGGTGGCGTTCGAGTCGACCAGCTGGGAATGGCGCGGCGTGCTCTGGGCCGTCGCGATCATCTCGATGCTGATCGGCGCGGTGCTGGGCCTGACGCAGACCGACGTGAAACGCATGATCGCCTACTCGTCCATCGCGCACGCCGGCTTCCTGCTCGTCGGTGCCATCGCGATGACCGAGGAAGGCCTGTCGAGCACGCTGTTCTACCTGCTGGCTTACGGCTTCACCACGCTCGCCGCGTTCGGTGTCGTCTCGCTGGTGCGGGACGCGAACGGCGAGGCGACGCACCTGTCCGCCTGGGCGGGCCTGGCGAAGCGGTCTCCGGTACTGGCGGGTGTGTTCACCTTCCTGCTGCTGGCGCTGGCCGGTATCCCGCTGACCAGCGGCTTCGTCGGCAAGTTCGTGGTGTTCTCGGCGGCCCTGTCCGACGGGATGGCGCCGCTGGTCGTCGTCGCCCTGATCTTCAGCGCCGTCGCCGCGTTCTTCTACCTGCGGGTGATCGTGCTGATGTACTTCTCCGAGCCGGCGCCCGACGGTCCGACCGTCACCGTGCCCGGCGCGTTCACCACCACGGCGATCACACTCGGCGTCATCGTCACGCTGGTGCTGGGGTTGCTCCCGGCTTTCGCCCTCGACTGGGCGGGCTCCGGCGGTTTCGCCCTCAAGTAGTCCTCGCTTCGCGGAAGGCCCCCTCGCTGTCGTGAGGGGGCTTTTTCGTGTCAGGGCGACGTCAGAGCGGTGTCAGGCCGGACCTCGATAGTTCCCTCATGACTTCCTCTTCCTGGACCGGAATGCTCCCCGTCGAAGACACCGCGCTGGCCGTCACGGACACCGGCGGCCCCGGCATCCCCATCGTTTATCTCAACGGCCAGTTCGCGACCCAGGGCTACTGGCGCCGGATCCTCGCCGACCTGGGCACGGACTTCCGCCACATCACCTACGACGAGCGCGCCCGCGGCAAATCGCGGCGTTCGGCCGACTACTCCTTCGAGGCCGCAGTCCGCGACGTCGACGCCGTCCTTGCGGCCCGCGGAGTGGAGCGGGCCGTCGTGGTGGGCTGGTCCTACGGCGCGGTCGTAGCCGCGCACTGGGCCGCCCGGAACCCGGAGCGGACCATCGGCGCGGTGCTCGTCGACGGCGCGTTTCCCTACGACTGGCTGGACGACGCCATGGAACAACGAATCCGCAAGCTGTTCAAGCGACTGAACCTGGTCATGCCGCTGCTGCGCCCGACCGGTCTGACGCCGCGGATGAGTGCTGCCCAGCAGGCGGAGAGCAACATCGAACTCGGCAAGCTCTCGCGCGAGTCGGAGCTGGGACCGGTGCTCGACGACATCAAGGTCCCGGCCCGGTACGTGGTCGCGTCGGGAACCTCGTTCGGCAGCAAGGGGAACGAGCAGGAACAGATCCGCGCCGGGCTCGACGCGGTGACCGCCCGCAACCTGAACATCAAGGTGAGCGCGAAGGTCGAAAGCAACCACGGCGCCCTGCTGAAGAAGGACTTCACCGCTATTTCGGGGGCTGTTCGCGAGGTCGCCCGCCTCGGGGAATGACTTGCCGTGGCGCACCGGGCAAGGTGCTCGCGATGCCGAAGTCGAAGCCCACACCCCAGGCGAGAGCGCTCGCCGAGGCACTTCGTGTCGCCCGGAAGGCCGCCAGGCTGGCCGCGACCGAAGTGGCCGACAAGCTGGCGTGGTCCCAGTCGACGATCAGCCGGATCGAAACCGGCCTGCGTGCGGCGTCCGCCGAGGAAGTTTCGGCGCTGCTCGCCGTCTATCAAGTCACGGGGGAGCGTCGGGAGACGCTGCTCTCGCTGGCTCGCGACAACGGGCCCTGGTGGTTCGCCGACTTGGCCGTCCAGCGGGAAACGCTTGCACAGTATGGAAAGGAGGCCACCAAGATCGTCGCTTTCGGGACCACGCTGGTTCCCGAGCCGCTCCGAACACCTGCCTACGCGAGGGCTACGAACTCTTCTTTCGCGGTGCTGGGCCAGAAGAGACTTGCCGCTTACCTCGACGAAGCGGTGCTGCGCCGCCAGGTCGGTGGGCCGAGAGTGATGACGAACCAGCTCCAGCATCTCATCGAGGTGGCCGAACGGCCCACCGTCGAACTCCGGGTCATCCCCTTCGCCGCCGGAGCGTATCCCGGCGGCGACTACGTTCTGCTGGAATTCGGTCCCGCGCGGCCGCTGGTCCACTTGAAACACCGGGGAACCGGGCTGTTCCTGCACCGGCGCTGTGATGTCGCACCCTATGTCCAGTCCACTGTGGACGCTGTCGCGCTGGATCCCGCCCGGTCGGTGCGCCTGATCGAGTCAGTGGTCGAGGCTCGCCCGCAGCGCGGCGAGCTTTTGCGCCAGTAACGTGGGTTCGCCGGGGAGGACGGTGATGTACCGGTTCCGGGGAGAACCGCTCACGTGCATGGCCACCCGGCCGGCGTCGAGGTCGAGATAGGTCAGGTCGTCCGTGGCCTCCGTGCGTCTTCCCCCGTCAGGACGCATGGCCGCGGCGAAGAACCCGACACCGAAATAGGGCTGCTCGAACACTTCGTCCAGTTGCCGAGCCTCCCGGCTTCGCGACGCGGGTTCGTCGTAGAGGTCGTTGCCGCCGTCGCCGTTGAAATCGTCCTGGGGCAAGGAGAACGGGGAGAATCGCGCGGGCGGGTACTCGGGCAGATTCATCACGAGCGCGGCCGCGCGGTCGGCGGTCCGCACGCCTTTCAGCCACACCCGGTTTCCTTCGCAGATCGCCGTCACCGCGGCGCGCCCGCGCACGGCGACGAGCACGTTGTACTGCTCCGTCTCCGTGCGGACCGTCGCGTAGTACTCGGTGTTCGGCCGGTCGAGTATGTGCAGAACGTCCTCGAAGTCGCTGGTCAGCCGTTTGCCTTCGGTGAACCCGAGCCCGCCGAGTTCCTCGAACGCCGCCCGGTCTTCGCCGTTTCGCGACGACGGCGGGATGTACCGCAGCCCGCCCGCGAAGATCAGATGCGGATCTCCGCATCCGGCGTGACGGAACGCGGTCAACAGTGTGTCGAGCGTGATTTCGACCGGGCGCGCGAGCACCACGTGCCTCCCTCCCCTGGGACTGTGGTGCTACTTCTTCTTCTCGCCGATCACCGGCGGGGTCGGCTTTTCGATGTAGCCGCCGAAGGTCTCGTCGGGATCCGGGTTCTGAAGGTACGCCGGAGCCTTCTTCTCCTTGTCCTCCTCGCCCTTCCCGCCGCGCCCAGCGCCCGCTCCCATCGGCATGCCGTTCGCCCCACCACGACCGGCGGCGCCTGCCGCCCCCGCCGTGCCGCGGCCGGCCACGCCCTCGCCGGGCATCCCGGCACCGCTACGGCCACCCATGCCGGGCTGCTGCCCTGTCCCGCCGGGCCTGCCTGTCGCGCCGGGGCCGCCTGTCGCACCTGGCGGCCTGCCGCCGGGACCGTAGACGCCGGGCCCGCTCGTCCCGGGTCCGTACCCGGGCGGGAAAGCGCCGGGCGTGTTGTATGTGGGGCTCGGCTTGCCGGTCGGCCCGAAGTCGAGGTTCGCCGCCGGCGGTACGACCGGCGTGGTCTGGGGCGGCGTGTACGAATTCGCGCGGGTCCCGTCGTCCGGCTGCTGCGCGCCGGGCTGATGCTGGCCCGGGTACTGGCCAGGCTGAGGCCCTTGGCCGGGCTGAGGGCCGCTGTCGGGCGCTGGGGCGCTCGGCCCGCTGGGCCCACTCGGCGTGCTGGGACCGCTGGGGCCACTGGGTCCGCTCGGTCCTCGGTAGGGCTCGCCTGCGCCGTGCTCGCGTCCGTCGGAGCCGTCGCCGAACCCCTTCACCGCGGGCTTCCCGGCGCCGCCCTCGTCCAAGGTGACGCTGCCGCCCGGGTCGGTGAGCTGCGCGTACTGGGCAGGCAATTCGTCGCCGTTGGCGGTACTGGCGGAGTGGTAAGACGCGAAGGTGTCGATGTTGTGCTGGCTGTCGGCCTGGTACCCCTGAACCCTGCTCCAGTAGCCGACCAGGCCGCCACCCATGACGGCCTTGACGTCCTCGGCCGTCGGCGCGGGCTGCTCGGGCGGCACCGGTTTGACCGAGTTCTTGGCCGTGCCGAACGCGCCCATCTGACTCATGATCGAGTTCTGCGCGATCGACACGTGCATAGCGTCGTCCGTCGCCGCCTCGACTAATGGCTTGGTCGCGGCAACAGCCGCATCGCTGGCGCCGCCCTGCCAGCCGCTGGCGGTCTTCTGGCTGAGGGCGGTGATCCGCTGAATGCGCTCTGAGTGTCGGGAGGCCAGACTCAGGGCACCCGCCTGTGCCCTGGACAGGGAATCGGTGCCTTCGCCTGTGGTCACCATTTCGTAGATTTGGGCTGCGGTGAGCGGTCCTGCCGCCATCAGTTGCCTCCTCGAACGGTCGCAAGCACCCTGATCGCGGCTTCACGGGCCGCGTCGCACGGGTCCTTCTTGCCGATGTTCGCCGACGACTGCAGCATTGGGATGCCGATCGTTTGAGTGTCACTGATTCCGAGAGCCACCGAACACTCGCCTTCAGCGCGCTTGTCTTTGTCCCCGTAGGCCGTTAGCGGATAGCCCTCAATCGATTCGAGTGGTTCGAGGAGCTGATAGGTCGTGCCCTTGGCGGCATAGAACGAAGCGGTGCCGCTGTCCGGAAGATCGGGGAAGATCACGTCGATCCGCGGCCTGGTGGTGGAAGGAATGGACCACCTGCAGGCGGGTCCCGCCAAACCCGCCCGAGGAGCGGTCTCGGTTTTCGGCCCGAGGAGCTCTTCGACCTGGCTTTTTACGAGAGTGGTGCAGGGGTCCTGCTTGAACCGTGTCACATCGATCGGGTGCTCGACCTTGGGAACACCGGGAGGCGGGCCAGCCGGGGCAGAAGAGCTCGGACTGACTCCCGCCCTAGTGGGTTCGGGGGATCCGTTTTGCGGGGTGGAGCAGGCAACAAGCGTGAGGGCAGTCAGGGTGAGGATGATGGTGGTGCGTCGCATCAGAGGATGCCCTTCGGCTGTTGGTTGACGGCGGAGGCGGCTCGTTCGTCCTCTGAGGCGTACTTGCCGAGAGCGGCGACGTACTTGGCGGCCATGTTCTCGCAGTAGGCAACACGCTGATCCAGTGCTTCCATGAGAGCTCTGCCGGATTGCCTGGTGATCTCGGCGTTGTCCCCGCTCGCATACTCCAGGCCCGGAGGCTGGGCCACGGCGATCAGCTCTGCATCGAAACGGTCATCCGTGTACTCCTTGGCCAGGTCGGTCCACTCTTTGACCAGCTCATGCAGCGTCGCCTCGTCGTACTTGAACCCCGCGCCTTCAGCGACAGGCGTCCCGTAGGAGCCCCCGGTGGGCGGGGCCTTGCACACAGAGCCCGGGTCGAAGCCAGGTTTGTAGACCGGCGATCCCTCAGGCACGGCCATGCACCCCCGCGGCGCCGAACCGTTCCCCGCTGAATGGCCGAAGCCGTCCCGAAGTCACCGTCGTCATGTGCCCCTCCCGTGGCTACAAGGCGCGTCTCCCCGATGCACCCTGCGTAATCCGACGCCGGGAAGATTACCAGGGTTCCCGGGCCGGTGAGCCCGACTGCATAAAGCCACGTTCCCTGCTGAATAGCCGAGGACAACTCAGTGACTATCCGTGAAAACCGATCGTGTGAATGATCCCCAGGAAACAGGGTTCTACCTGGTAGGAGACGCGCCGAATTCGCATACTCTGCGTAATGAAGTTTCGAAGAGTGATTCTCGGCGCAGTACTCCTGGGCCTGCTGACGGCTTGTGCGGAATCCGTGGATACGCCCCCTCCGCCACCGCAGTTTCCGAAATGGCAGCCGAAACAACCGCGTCCTGCGGATCGTGACGAGAAGGCCGTCGATGCGGCGCTCGCGACGCTGGATCTCTGCGAGTTGATCGACCTCGCCGTCTACGACCGCAGAAGGGGAGACGTTACCCGGCCGGTCGAGAGGAAAGCGGAGGTCAAGCACGGCAGGAAGCAGTGCTCGCTGTTCCGCGGGGGCTACGACCTCATCTCGGTCCGCGATATGGACCCGAGTCACCTCGTACTCCATCGGGTCGACGGTGCCGTCATCGACTTGGGCGGGGTGAAGGGCTATCAGACCGAAACACGGCGCATGGGTGGTCTCGATGGTTGCGAGATCACGGTGCCGGTGAGCTTCGAGCGCGCGATCACGTTCGAGATCGGCAGCGCCAGCCGGGGCAAGGATTGCGAGCTCCTCCGTGACTTCGCCACCGTGGGCGCCGCGAAACTGCCTCGCGACCTCGTCTATCCGCCGGACGGTCAAGACAGTGCCCGGGTCGGAGCCTGCGCCGACTGGGTCTCCACTGAAGAGGGTGAGAACTGCGATCCGGCGGTCGAGGTCGAAGTGCCGACCGGGGCCGAGGCGGTCATCGCCGCCGGTGCCGCCGATCCGAACGTCGAATGCGCGGTGTTCCGTGACGCGGTCCGGATGGCGTTCGGCCCGGACTTCGCGCCGATCGCCACGCCGGGATCGTGCTACTTCGTCGAGCCGAAACACCGGTTGCAGATCGAGGCCGGGGCCACCGCGAACGGCGGTGCGCCGGGGGAATGGCTCGCGGATCCGAACAAGACCTACAAAGACCACCAGCTGATCACGTTCGGCGAGAGCCCTGGGGTCACGTTCCGTACGCAGGACGACCGCGAATTCGCCCTTTACGCCTCACCGCTCGGGAACATCGACGTCCGCGGGCATGTCCGGCTGCGGATCGTGCCCGAGCATGAGCGAGGCATCAAAGACTGGGACCGCTCGAAGGTCGTTTCGGATCTGGACGTCGGCAAGGCGCTCGCTGTGATGGATTTCGTGATGGCGACCCACTTTCGGGGGCCCAGGTGACGTCCACGCCGTCGTAAGCTTCCTCCATGTACATCGAGCGGGTCCGGCTGGAGAACATCCGCGGCTTCAGCGGCGCCCGCGCCGTCGACCTCCGGCTGCCCGGCCCCGGCTGGGTGGTCCTCGCCGGGCGCAACGGCTCGGGCAAGACGTCGTTGTTGCGCGCCATCGCGGTCGCGGCGGCGCCGGACGTCGCGTGGGGCCTGTTGTCGGACGCAGGCAGCTGGATCTCGACGGACCAGACGTCCGGGTCGATCGAGCTTTCGGTGATGCGCGAGGAGGGCCCGGCGCCGGTCGAGGTCCGCTGGCTCGACTCCGGTCTCCTGCCGATCTCCGGACTTCCTCCCGGCCAGCCGTTCTGCGCGGCGTATGGACCGTTCCGGCGGCTCGCGGGCGGCAGTGGCGAGGCCGAGTCGTGGATGCGCGGCGCGGGTTCGCTGGCGCGGATGGCCAGCCTGTTCCACGAAGACGCCTCCCTCGCCGAGGGTGTCACGTGGCTGATCAATCAGCATCTCCGTGCCCTGGAAGGAAAAGCGGGCGCGCGTGAGCTGAAGGACAAGGCGTTGGAGATCCTCGGGGACGGTCTCCTGCCGGGTGGTTACCGGATCCGGGACGTCGATTCGGACGGGCTCTGGGTCGAGTACCGGGGCGACCGGTTCCCGCTGCGCGAGATGAGCGACGGCTACCGCACGGTGACCGCGCTCGTGGTCGATCTGCTCAAACAGCTCCACGGCGCCGGCCTCGATCACGAGAGTCCCGGCGTCGTGATCATCGACGAGGTGGACGCGCATCTCCACGTGTCGTGGCAGAAACGCATGGGGCCGTGGTTCAAGGCGCATTTCCCGCGCATTCAGTTCATCGTCACCACGCACAGCCCTTACGTCTGCCAGGCCGCCGACCCGGGCGGGCTCATCCGGCTTTCCGGGCCCGACGAAGAGGTTCCGCCGCGTGTGGTCTCCGAGGAGCTGTACGAGCGGGTCGTGTTCGGCTCCGGGGACGACGCGGTGCTGTCCGACCTTTTCGGCTTGGACACGCCCTATTCGCCGCAGGCGGTCGAACTGCGGGAGCATCTCGCCGAGCTCGAATTCCAGGTGGCTTCCGGCCGGGCGGACGCGAACGGCGTCCGGGAATGGGAACGCCTGCGCGGCATGCTGAGCAGTTCACCGCCGAGCCGGGTCGACGAGGTGGCCAGGCGGTTCGAGGCCGACGATCGGTGATCGGGATCCGCCGGATCGCGCTGCCGGGGCAGGTGGTGGCCGATCTCGAAGAGCTGACGGCGCGGATCCCTTCCGGTGACACGAAAGAAGCCCGGCGACTGTGGCGGGTTTCCCGTGCCGTGCGGCGTTCTTTGCGGGCCGGGCTGGACATCATGGCCGCCGGCCGCGGCTACTGCATGTACTGCGGCGACGGCCTTGGGTCCACTGTGGACCATTTCGAGCCGATCGCGAGGAATCCAGGACGCGCCTTCGACTGGCTCAATCACGTGCTCGCCTGCGAATACTGCAACAGCCACCACAAACGCGACTTGTTCCCGGTGGACGACGACGGCAACAGCCTGCTCGTCGATCCGACCGCCGAGGATCCGCTGGAGCACCTGTTCCTGGTGCTATCGATCGGGACCTACCGTGCCCTGACCGAAAAGGGCGAACAGACCATCAAGGTGTGCGGGCTGAACCGCGCGCAATTGGCGCGGGGGCGGGAAACCGCGGTCAACCAGGTGAGCGCGCTCGTCCTCGCCTGGTGGACCGCGCGCGAACTGGGGGACGAGGCGAAACGGCGCGCGATGGTCTGGACCCTGCTCGACCAGCCGCACGCCGACGTCCTCCACGCGATGCTTCGCCAGGCGCGGATGCCGGGCGCCCGCGCCGTGTTCCGCGCGGACGACGAGCTCATCGACCTGCTTCGCGCCCCGGAGCTCGCCGAAGATCTTCAGCTCTCCGGCGGCGCGGTGTAAGCGGCCAGGGTGGCGTCGGCGCGGGTGCGGGCGGTGGCCGCGTCCGTCCCGTTGGCGACGTCGGCCTCGTACCAGGCCTCGTTGCTCAGCGTCATGAACCGCACGCCTTCTTCGCTGGTCATCCAGGCCATGGCCGCTTCGGGATCGGCGGCTTCGCCGGATTCGAGGTGGAGCGCGAGCCCGTTCAGCATCATGTCCCAGCCGATGCCTACCGCGCCGGGCCCGAACTGATTCCAGTGCTCGTTCGGCACCGCGGTGTGGTCGAGTTCGAAGCGGGTGCGCCCGTCGGCTTCGGGGCTCAGCCGGAGTTCGATCCAGCTGACGTCGCCGCCGTACTCCCAGGTCGCGGCGAAGCTCTTCGGCGGGTCGCAGCGTTCGACCGTCCCACCCGCGTTGCCTTCGAGCTGGTATTTGCCGCCGACGCGCAGTTCGCCGCTGATCGGCAGGAACCAGCGCGGGATGCGTTCGGGATTGGTGCAGGCGTCCCAAAGGTCGTCGAGGCCGGTGTCGTAGACCTGGCTGACGGTCGCCGTCACCGCCTCGCCCGCTTCGATCACGCGCTTGCCCAGTTTGCGCTGGACGGAGTCGATCTGGCTGGTCACGTCGACCATCGGTGCCCTCCTCTGCTCGGCTGCCGCCAAGATATCAGCAGAGGCTTATATAAGCCAGAATGGAAAAGGGGCGCCCGGCAGGTTCCGGACGCCCCTTTCCCGGCGAGATGGCTTACGGAGTGGGGGAGCAGGCTGTGCGCCCGATGACCACTTCGCCGGTGATGTTCGAGGCCGGGGCGAACTTGATCCGCAGCATGGTCAGCCCGATGCTGCCGTCGCCCGGCAGGTTCTGCTCGTTGAAGATCGCTTCGGCGAGCAGTGTGCCGTTGGACTTGGTGATCGGCTTGACGTAGCCGACCGGCACCGGCGACGGCAGGGTGCCGAGCCCGGTCGCGCCGCCGTAGGTCCAGCTGGCGTTCGTGCTGGTCTGGGTCGCCGTGCAGCTGACCGAGTAGGACCTGATCTTGATCCGTGGCCCGCTCGACGACACCAGCGCCGACAGCTCGAAGTTCTGCCCCTTGGCTTCCGACTTCGTCGTGGTCACGTCGTTTTCGGGGTCGACGACGGTGGTCGTGCACGTCGTCGTACCGCCACCGAACGTGATCCCGGTCCTGGTCACGACCCCGGAAGAGTTGCTGGTCGGTCCCTCGACCGCGCAGTCGGCGAGCGAGGCGATGGAGATCGGTGCCGAGGTGCCCTTGGTGAAGGCGGCGGAGCCGAGCGAAGCCACTCCGGCCGGGTTCGACGCGGCGGCCGGAGACACTCCGGCGCCGAGACCTGCCAGCAGCAGTGCGCCGACGAGGCCTGCCCGGCTTGCGATGGTGATGCGCATTTCCACGTCCTCCTCACGTGACGGAGAGCGAGCCGGTTGGCCGTTCTTCCTTTGTCATCACTATCTGCGTGTCGGATTCGCCCGTTGCGCGCGTGACGGTCGTTTCACTCGACCGTGGATCATGGGCACCCGTTGGATATTCGGATTCGTATCCGGATACAGGTCTGTATATTCGTGCGTATGCCGACCTACCGCGTCCTCGTCAACGGCAAGTTCGACCACCCCGACGCCGACACCCGTACCCGGCTTCTCGCGGAGTTGGGCGACCATCAGGCGATCGGGTTCACCGAGGACGGCCTGCTCACCTACAGCGCACACCTCGGTGCGTTCACCTTCCGGATCACGCTGCAAGGCGAAGAAGAACGCGACGTGCTCGACGAGGCCCAGCTGAAGGTCATGGGAATGCTGGACGCCAAGGGCTATCCGTATCGCGACGTCGCGGGCAAGGCGACGTGCATGGACGACATCAAGATCCGCCGCCGCTGACCCGTTCGCGCCCGAGCGGCCGGGATACTCGGCGGGGGTGTCATCTTCGTCACCGTTTCCGCAGGACAGCACGTCAACAGGCCTCAGCGGGTAGCCACTACGCTGGGACCAACCCCGAACGGTGTCAAAGAGAGCGGAGCCGACGTGTCTGTGTCTTCACCTGCCCCAGGTGGTGCCATCGAGGACCTGCGCGCGTCCGTGGGGCTCCAGATCGCCGACGAGCAGCTCCTGCGCACCCTCGCGACCGGTCTCGCCGACGTCGAGACCCTGCTCCGCGAGGTCGTCCGCAGTGACGTCAAGGCCGTCGAGGACGCCGCTTCGCACCTGGTGGAGGCGGGCGGCAAACGCTTCCGTCCGCTGTTCACGCTGCTGGCCTCGCAGTTCGGGCCGAAGCAGGGCGACCAGGTGGTCACCGCCGCCGCGGCCGTCGAGCTGGTGCACCTCGCGACGCTGTACCACGACGACGTGATGGACGAGGCGACGATGCGCCGCGGCGCGGAGAGCGTCAACGCCCGCTGGGACAACACCATCGCCATCCTGACCGGCGACTTCCTGTTCGCGCACGCCTCGCGGCTGGTCGCCGACCTCGGCACCGACGCGGCCCGGATCATCGCCGAGACCTTCGGCGAGCTGGTCACCGGTCAGATGCGCGAGACGGTCGGCCCGGCCGACGGAGACGACGCCGTCGAGCACTACCTCACGGTCATCGCGCAGAAGACCGGTTCGCTGATCGCCACCTCCGGCCGGTTCGGCGGGATGATGTCCGGCGCGCCCGACGACTACATCGACGCGCTTCGCCGCTTCGGCGACATCATCGGGACGGCGTTCCAGATCTCCGACGACGTCATCGACATCGCGTCCGCTTCCGACGAGCTCGGCAAGGCGCAGGGCACGGACCTGCGCGAAGGCGTCCGCACGCTTCCGATGCTGTACGCGCTGGCCGACCCGGCCACCGACCCGCGCCTGGTCGAGCTGCTCTCCGGCCCGATCTCCGACGACAAGCTCGTCGCCGAGGCCCTCGGCCTGCTGCGGGCCTCGTCCGGACTCGAACGCGCACGCGAAACTCTTTCCGACTACGCTCGTCGGGCGCGTGCCGAGCTCGCGGCGCTGCCCGCGTCGCCCGCCCGGGACGCCTGCGAATCGGTCGCCGACTACCTGGTCGCGCGAACGCATTGACAAAGGGCAGGTTAGATGTCCATTTTCGGACAGGTTTGGCTGTGGAGTCTGCTGGCGTTCGTCGTCGGCGCGCTGCTCACCTGGCTGGTGCTGGTGATCCCGGCGCGCAAGCGCATCCGTGAGCTCGAAAGCTCGCTGGCCACCGCGCACGCCGAGACGTCCCGGCTGCCCGCCGGGGTGAGCCTCGGCGCGGGTGCCGCGGCCGTCGCCGGCGGCACCGCGTACCTCACGAAGCCGTCGCACGACGATCTGGACGAGGAGTTCGCGGCGGTCGAGGAGCCGAAGCCCGCGTACCCCGAGACGCTCACCGAGCAGGAGCCCGCGCAGCAGTGGACCGAGCCTGCCGAGGAGCCTGTTCAGGACGTTGCCGAGGAGCCGGAGCATTCCCCGACCGCGACGCAGACCTTCGAGCCCGAAGAAGAGTACGAGGCCGAGTACCGCACAGCGGAGCAGACGGAACCGGAGCTCGAACCCGACCCGGAGCCGGAGCCCTCGGCCGAGCGGACGCAGTACATCCCGGCGGCCTTGCCGGAGCCGGAACCCGAGCCTGAGCCCGAGCCGGAGAACCCGTACGTCGCCGCGGCGACCGACTATCTCCAGCCCGCGTCGAAGCTGGACCTCGAGCCGGAACCGGAACCCGAGCCGGAACCCCAGCCGCCGTTGCCGGGCGAAGGGCCGTACCGGTCCCGTCTGGAGATGCAGCTGGACCCCGAAGGCGTCGAGACGCAGCCGGAGCCGGTGTCGCTGTTCAGCCCCGCGTCGCGCGTGGAGACGGAGCAGGCGCCCGTCGAGACCAACTGGTTCGAGCGGGAAGAGGAGCTGCACGATCCGCCCGCGTACGCGTTCGGGTCGGACGAAGAAGCGAAGGCCGGGCACCTCGACTCGGAGCCCGAGACGCCCGCCGAAGCCACCCAGGTGCTGCCCAAGCGCACGCCGCGGGGCGCGGTCCGCGGCGGTTTCGAGCCGCCTCAGCCGATCCAGCCGTCGATGCGGGCGATCGAACGCCGTGAGCCGGAGCTGTCCGGTGGGCAGAGCGGTTCGCTGTTCGAGCCCGCCGTCCAGCCGGGCGACGCGATGCCGGCGCCGGAGCCTCCGCCCGCGCGGCAGGTCTCCGCTCCGGTGGCCGAGTCCGTTCCGCCAGGCCCGTTCGGTCCCGGTTCGGCGATGCCGCGGCCGGGTGGTGGCCGTCCGGCCGACGACTTCGCGGTCAAGGCCAGCGTGACCGCCCTGCGGTACTGCACCGAGGACTCGCAGCAGTTCCCGAAGATGGTCGCGGAGGTCTGGTTCCGGACCGCCGCCGACGCGGAGCGAGTGGGCTTCCGGCCCCTTACCTGAGTGCAAGGAAAGGTCCTTTCCTCGCAAAATTTGCGAGGAAAGGACCTTTCATTGCGTTCGGGGAGGGGTGACCTACACGACGGTCCAGGTGTCCTTGCCGCGCAGCAGGCCCTGAAGGTCCGGCTTGCGAGCCGCCTGAGCCTCCGCGACCTGGGCACGCGCCTGGTCGTCGTAGGTGGGCCGCTCGACCTGCCGCAGGATGCCGGTCGGCACGTGGTTCAGGTTCTGGTCGCCGATCCGCGAAAGCGCGAACGCGTACGCCGTGTCCTCGATCGTGGGGTCGTGCACGACGAGGTTCTCCTCGCCGATGTTCGCGACCTTCCCGACCTCCAGCCCGGCCCAGTTGCCGCGCGTGACGCCGTATTCGCCCTGCGGACCGAACCTGATCGGCTCGCCGGCCTTCAGCGGGATGAGCCGGGTGGCGGCCTCGTCCTTGTCCTTGAGAACGTCGAAGGCGCCGTCGTTGAAGATCGGGCAGTTCTGGTAGATCTCCACCAGCGCCGATCCGCGGTGCTTCGCGGCGGCTTCCAGCACCTCGGTGAGGCCCTTGCGGTCCGAGTCGAGCGCGCGGCCCACGAACGACGCCTCGGCGCCGATCGCCAGCGAAAGCGGGTTGAACGGGGTGTCGACCGAGCCCATCGGGGTGGACTTCGTGACCATGCCCGGCCCGGACGTCGGCGAGTACTGGCCCTTGGTGAGGCCGTAGATCCGGTTGTTGAACAGCAGGATCTTGATGTTCACGTTGCGCCGCAGCGCGTGGATCAGGTGGTTTCCGCCGATGGACAGCGCGTCGCCGTCACCGGTGACGACCCACACCGACAGATCCGGTCGCGCGGTCGCGAGCCCGGTCGCGATCGACGGCGCGCGGCCGTGGATCGAGTGCATGCCGTAGGTGTTCAGGTAGTACGGGAACCGGGACGAGCATCCGATGCCCGAGATGAACACGATGTTCTCGCGCTTGAGGCCGAGCGTCGGCAGGAACGACTGCACGGCGTTGAGCACGACGTAGTCACCGCAGCCGGGACACCAGCGGACCTCCTGGTCCGACTTGTAGTCCTTGGCCTTCTGCGGTTCGGTCTCGGTCGGCACAAGGTCCAAGCCGCCGAGGGTGGGGATCCCCAGGTCGATCGCGGTCACTTCGCCCCCTCCGTACTGGTGATGATCTCCGTGAAGACGCCTTGCAGCTCTTCGGCCTTGAAGGGCAGCCCGGCGACCTTCGTGTACGACTTCACGTCGACGAGATACTTGGCCCTCAAGAGCATCGAAAGCTGGCCGAGGTTCATTTCCGGGACGACGACGGTGTCGTACGAACGGAGTACGTCGCCGAGGTTGCCGGGGAACGGGTTGAGATGGCGCAGATGCGCCTGCGCGATCGGCATGCCGTCCTTGCGGACGCGGCGGCACGCGGCGCCGATCGGTCCGTAGGACGAGCCCCAGCCGAGTGCCAGCACCCGCGCCTTGCCGCCGCTCGGATCGTCGACGACGAGGTCGGGGACGTCGACGCCGTCGATCTTGGCCTGGCGCAGCCGGACCATCTTGTCGTGGTTGTCCGGGTCGTAGGAGATGTGGCCGGTCTTGTCGGCCTTCTCCAGCCCGCCGATGCGATGCTGCAGCCCGGCGGCGCCCGGCAGCGCCCACTCGCGGGCGAGGGTCTCGGGGTCGCGTACATACGGCCAGAATTCCCCGGAACCGTCCTCGGCATTCGGCTCGGTGGCGAATTCCACGCGCAGATCCGGCAGGTCCTCGACGTTCGGGATCAGCCACGGCTCGGAGCCGTTCGCGATCGCGCCGTCCGACAGCAGGAACACCGGCGTGCGGTACTTGAGCGCGATCCGGGTGGCCTCCAGTGCCGCGTCGAAGCAGTCCGCGGGGGACAGCGGCGCGACGATCGGCACCGGCGATTCGCCGTTGCGGCCGAACATCGCCTGCAGCAGGTCGGCCTGTTCGGTCTTGGTCGGCAGACCGGTCGACGGGCCGCCGCGCTGGACGTCGACGACGACCAGCGGCAGTTCGGTCATCACCGCGAGGCCGATGGCCTCGGACTTCAGCGCGACACCGGGACCGGACGTCGAGGTGACGCCCAGCGCGCCGCCGTAGGAGGCGCCGAGCGCCGCGCCGATACCGGCGATCTCGTCCTCGGCCTGGAAGGTGAGGATGCCGTAGTTCTTGTGCTTGGACAGCTCGTGGAGGATGTCCGACGCCGGGGTGATCGGGTATGTGCCCAGCAGGATCTGCAGGCCCGACTGCTGCCCGGCGGCGACCAGCCCGTACGCCAGCGCGGTGTTCCCGGTGATCTGGCGGTACGTGCCCTGGTTCAGCTTCGCGGGCGCGACCTCGTACGTCGTCGCGAACGACTCCGTCGTCTCGCCGTAGTTCCAGCCGGCGCGGAAGGCCAGGATGTTGGCCTCGGCGATGTCGGCCTTCTTCGC
Organism: Amycolatopsis sp. CB00013; assembly: GCF_001905755.1. Classification (NCBI taxonomy): domain Bacteria; kingdom Bacillati; phylum Actinomycetota; class Actinomycetes; order Pseudonocardiales; family Pseudonocardiaceae; genus Amycolatopsis; species Amycolatopsis sp. CB00013. The sequence goes on from NZ_LIWC01000004.1 coordinate 45,586, forward strand.
GAACTTCTCGCGCAGGAAGCGTTCCGTGCCTTCGGTCGGCCGGTGGTACATCCAGGAGAGCAGGCCGAGCGCGAACATGTTCTTCGCGCGTTCGGCGTCCTTTTTGGACAGTCCGGTCTCTTCGAGCGCGCCCCTGGTCAAGGTCGACATGGCGACCCGGTGGACTTGATAGGCCGAAAGGGTGTCGTCGTCGAGGGGGTCGTTCTCGAAGCCGACCTTGACCAGGTTCCGCTTCGAGAACTCGTCGGTGTTGAGGATGATCGTCCCACCGGCCGGGACGTCGGCGAGGTTCGCCTTCAGGGCGGCGGGGTTCATCGCGACGAGGACGTCCGGCCGGTCGCCCGGGGTCAGGATGTCGTAGTCGGCGAAGTGCACCTGGAAGCTCGAGACGCCCGGGATGGTGCCCTGTGGTGCGCGGATCTCCGCGGGGAAGTTCGGCATGGTCGACAGGTCGTTGCCGAAGGCGGCCGCTTCCGAGGTGAACCTGTCGCCCGTCAGCTGCATGCCGTCACCGGAGTCGCCGGCGAACCGGATGACCACCCGGTCCAGCTTGGCGACCTCGGTGGGCCTGACGGCCGACAAGGAGCCGTTGCCGTTCGCACTCGTGCTCATAGGACAGGGATTCCCTCTCTCCCGACGTGCGTCGTCCCCGGCCGTGCCGGAGATCGGCGTGCCTCGCCCGGCGATGTCGGCCAGGTCACAGGTGCCATGTCCCGAGGTTAGTCCTCGGGACACTTCCCAGGTTGCCGTAAAAACGGGCCGGACCTACTTCTCGAGTGTCCTGAGCTCGTCGCTGAGCGGGGGTTATCCGGTTTATCTGTTACCGATGGTAACGGTCGGCGATGCGGCTCGATTGTGAGCCGTATCTCCTTCCAGCGTAGTGAAGTCCGGTCGAGGAACGGTCAGCGGCCGGTCATCGACGCCCGCAGCCTGGCGAGCCTTTCGGTGAACGCGGGTGCGGTGAGTGACGCCACCTGAGGCTCGATCTCGGCGTCGACGGCGGCCGAATGGTCGGTCAGTGCGGAGGTGTGCCGAAGCGTGCGCTTCGTCGCCAGAAGGACGTCTCGCGGAGCGTCGACGGCGGGTTTCGCCAGTTCACGGGCGGCCTCGACCAGATCTCCTTCGACGAGCCGGAGCGCGAGCCCGCATTCGACAGCGGCTTCGGCGCCGACGACCTCACCGAAGAGCGTCATCGCCGCGGCCTTCTGCGGGCCGACGAGCCGCTGGATCATCCATGTCATCCCGCCGCCGGGATGGATGCCGAGATCGAGAAATCTGGCCACGAACTTCGCCCTCGGTCCCACGATGCGGACGTCCGCGGCGAGCGCGAGGTTCAAACCGGCGCCCACGGCCGCCCCGCCGACGGCGGCGATCGTCGGCAGGGAACACCGCGCCACCGAGAGGAAACCGTCATAGATCGCGCGGAGTCCGTCCTCCCGGGCGCCGGCGAGCGTGTCCAGGTCGGCACCCGCGCAGAACGCCGGCGGCGCGCCGGTGACGACCAAGGCGTGGACGCTCTCGTCGGCTTCGGCGCGCGAGACGGCCTCGGCCAGCTGGGCGGACAGGTCGAGGGTCAGTGCGTTGCGGGTCGCGGGCGCGTCGATGGTGAGCACGGCGACCCCGCCGTCATGGCTGGAGTGGATCTGATCGGTCACGCGGTCGAGGGTGTCACGCTTCGGGCGTCGGCGGGCGCTCCAGCAACCGGGACAGGACGACGGTGGACACCGTGCGGTCGACGATCTCCAGTCCGCGCAGCCGTTCCAGCGCGGTCTCCAGGTGATGGATGTCCGAAGCGCGCAGATGGACGATCGCGTCGGCCGCGCCGGACACCGTGTAGGCCGCGACGACCTCGGGCAACGGTTCCAGCCGGGCCCGGATCCGGGCCGGGGTGATGTTGCCGTTGCAGGTCATCTCGACGAACGCCTCGGTGCCCCAGCCCAGCGCCTCGGGGTCCACGACCGCGGTGAAGCCGCGCAGGACCCCGGTTTCGAGCAGTCTGTCGACCCGTCGTTTCACCGCGGGCGCGGACAGGCCGACGACTTTGCCGATGTCGGCGTAGCTGGACCTCGCATTGGCCATCAGGCATGAAACGATTCGCTGGTCGATGGTGTTCACACGCAATGTTTAGCAGGTATATGCGCAGCGAACAGCGATTGATTGCGGAATTAGGTGAGCCTTACCCTTCGGGTATGCCGGAACTGGAGCAGCAGCCCCGTGTACCCACGACGCGCCGCTACCTCATGTGCCCGCCGCGGTACTTCGCGGTGGATTACGTCATCAACCCGTGGATGGACCCGTCGGTCCCGGTCAGCGTCGACGCCGCGATGGCGCAGTGGACCGAACTCCGCGACACCTACCGACGCCTCGGCCACACCGTCGAGGAGATCGACGCCCAGCCCGGCCTGCCCGACATGGTGTTCGCCGCGAACTCCGGCACCGTCGTCGACGGGCGGGTCCTCGGCTCGCGGTTCCGCGCCCCGCAGCGCACCGCCGAGGCCGAGCACTTCCGCCGCTGGTTCGTCGAGCACGGCTACCGCGACATCACCATGCCCGAGAAGATCAACGAGGCTGAAGGCGATTTCGCCTGGACTGGCAAGGTTCTCCTCGCCGGTACCGGCTTCCGCACCGACCCGGCCGCGCACGCCGAAGCGCAGGAGGTCCTCGGCGTCCCGGTCGTCTCGCTGCGGCTGATCGACCCGAGCTACTACCACCTCGACACCGCGCTGTTCGTGCTGGCCGAGGCGACCGACACGACGTCCGCCCAGATCGCCTACTACCCGGAGGCCTTCTCGGCCGGGTCGCGGAAGGTGCTGGAGCGGATGTTCCCCGACGCGGTAATCGCGGACCGTGCCGACGCGGAGTGCTTCGGCCTCAACGGGGTGTCCGACGGCCGCAACGTCGTCCTGCCGGTCGAGGCGACCGGATTGGCGGCGCGGCTGACCGAACGCGGCTACGAGGTCGTCTTCCTGGACATCTCCGAGCTGCGGAAGGCCGGCGGCGGCCCGAAGTGCTGCACCCTGGAGATCCGCAAGTAATCCATTAGTGGACACCTTGCGGGATCATGTAACTACTCCATTCGCCAACGCGATTAATCGGGAAACACACTCGGTCCCGAATGAGGCGCGGATGGTGATCCTGGCGATTGGCGGCGTGGGCAAACCCGTGCGCGCGCTGGATCCAGGCGAAAACGAAACATGGGTGACCGTCGAGCAGTTCGAGCGGGTGCTCGACTCGGTGGCCGGACGCGAAGACGTCGGGCTCACCTTCGACGACGGCAACGTCTCGGACGTCGAGATCGCGCTCCCCAGACTGGTGGAGCGCGATCTCACGGCCGAGTTCTTCCCGCTCGCCGGCCGGATCGGGCAGCGGGGTTTCCTCGACGCCGACGGCCTTCGTGAACTGGTCGAGGCGGGGATGTCGATCGGTTCGCACGGCTGGGAGCACCGCGACTGGCGGCGGCTCGACGGCAGGCACGCCCGGCGCGAACTCGAAATCGCGCCGAAACTGCTCGAGGACCTGAGCGGCGAACCCGTGCGCGCGTACGCGCCGCCGTTCGGCGCCTACGACCGGCGGGTGCTCAGCAGGCTCCGGCGTTCCGGCGCGACGCGGGTCTACACGCACGAAGGCGGGGCGGTGTCGCGCGACAGCTGGCTGCGGCCGCGCACGGAGGTCCGGCACGACATCGACCAGGAATGGATCGACGGCGTGCTCAGTAACCGGGATGGCCTGTGCCGCCGAGCGGGACGGGCCATGGCGCGGGTCGCCAGGCTTGCCCGCTTTTGACCGGTTTTCTTTGTGCAGTGGGAAAATAACCCTTGAGCTGAGCGATCGGCGAAGGCATTCTGAGCACCCTCGATAAAGAAGCTTTATTAACTAAGGGGTGCTCGGTATGCGGAAACTGCTCCTGTTCTCGGCGATGGTGGTCGCCGCCGGACTGGCCCCCGCGGCGACGGCCGCGGCCGCCCCTTCGATCCAGGCGGGTCCGACGGCGCAGCAGCTGCTGGCGAAGACCACCAGCTGCAAGCAGGTCTCGAACGGCAAGTACAAGACCGACGAGGAGACCGGCCGGACCATCGCGGTCTGCGACGCGGGGAGCGCCGTGTTCTGGAAGGCCGACATGGACGTCGACTGCGACGGGCAGCCGACCGCGCGGTGCAACAAGAACACCGACCCGTGGTTCCAGGACGGCACCGCGTACCCGCGCTCCGACGGCAAGGCGCTGGTCGCCGACGAGACGCCCTACGTCGTCGTGCCGAGCATCAGCAGCACGTGGAACTTCGAGAAGGCCGGTCTCAAGGGTGCCGGTTCGTGCGCGGTGATCTACAACAACAAGGTGCTCTACACCGTCATCGGTGACACCGGCCCGAAGGACATCATCGGCGAAGCGTCCTACGCGACCGCGAAGGCGCTGGGCATCAACCCGGACCCGAAGAACGGCGGCGTCGACTCGGGCGTCACGTACATCTGTTTCAAGAACTCGAAGGTCTCGCCCATCGAGAACCACGGGAAAGCGACTTCCGTTGGGGAGGGGCTCGCGGCGAAGTTCGTTCAGGGCTAACGAAAATCGAACGGCCCCGGGAGCTTTCGCGCCCGGGGCCGTTCTTCGTTCAGCGGGTCAGCTCGGTACGACCCGGAAATCCCAGCCGAAATCGTGCGGCGGGGCGTAGTGGTAGATCATCGAATGCTCGGCCGGCCGCCATGAACCGGTCACGTGAAGCAGGTACTCACCCATGGCGACGTTCCTGAAGGTCGCGAAGCCATCGGCGTCCGTCCGCGCGAACGACACGAGCCGCTTGTCGCCCTCCCGGGTCAGGGTGACGGTGGTGTTCGACAAGCCTTCGCCCGGGTCCGGCCGGTAGTTGCCGTTCTTGTCCTGCCACAGCTGTCCGCGGCTGTCTCCGCTCATACCCGGAGCCTTGGCCTGGCCTGTCGCGCCCGGACCGTTCAGGTGGGTCTTGCCCTCGAAGAGGCAATGGAGGTGGGTCGAGCCGAAGTACGGAGCCTTCGCGGGCACCTTGCCCGCGACATCGAGGACGAGACGCTGGCCGGGCGCGAGCGAGCCGGCCTGGGTCAGCGGACTGAACGGGCCCCAGTTCGACGGTGTGACTTCCACGGCGTTCGCGGCGCCGACCGGATCGCAGGCGGCATAGAGGCCGGTCAGCGGCACGGTTCCGACGTTCGTCAGCGTGACCGTCGCCTTGACCGCGTCGCCTGGCTGGTAGCTCGTCTTGTCGAGGGTGATGCTCGCCTGGATCGCTTCGGACAGCGGCCGTTTGATCGGGTTGTCGATGCCGGTGTGCGGGCCGCTGCCGTCGATTCGCAACGCCGGCCGGTACGGGACCAGCCAGCCGTCGGGTAGGCCCCAGAAGAAGAGATAGCGCTGGGTGCCCGCCGGAACGCCGTCGATCACGAACCTGCCGTTGGCGTCGGTGACCGAGACCAGATCCTGGGGAATTCCCGGACCGCCGATCCGGGCTTGCGCTCCGGCCACGTCCTCGCCGGGGGACGGCAGGCCATCGCGATTCGCGTCCGCGTAGAGGTGTCCCGCGACGCGTTCGGTCGTGCCGGCGGGCACCAGGCCCACTGTGACGGTCGTGAAGTTGTCCGAAGGATCGGCTTCGGCCGAACCGGAGACTCTGATTTCGAGCACCGGGTCGCCGCTGGCGAGACTGCCGACGCTGCCGTGCAGGCGATAGGTCCGGCTTTCGCCCGGCGCGAAGGTCGTACCGTTGCCTCGGTACTCCAGGTCGCCCCAAGTGTTCTGCGCGAACTGGAAGTACTCCCCGGACTGAGGGGAGTCGTAGCCCTTGACCTGCTGGGCGGTCGCGTCACCGGTGTTGGTGATCGTCAGGTCGATGGGGATGGAATCCGTCGGCAGCCAACGGCCTTGCTGGACGGTGGCCGTCACCTTGAGGTTCGGTCCCGGCTCGGCGGAGGCGGGTGTCGCCGCCAGGACACCGGTGACGGTCAGGGCCACGGTCATCGCACCGACGGTGCGGAGCGATCTTCCGGGCAGGGTTCTTCGCATCGGTAGTTCCCCCAAGTCACGCCTGGACGCACGTCCCGCCCTGTTGGCGGGCGCCCCCACGGCGTTCGTCGTCGACGATTCCGAACCTAGAGCCTGAACGTTCGGTTGACCAGAAGGGAAGGGGCGGCTGCGGTGAGTCTTGGGTCCGGTTGGTCGTGAGTGGCGTTTCGGGTTAGAACCCGAAACGCCACTCACGACCAACCGGACCGACGCGCCACCCGCCGCCCTCTTGTCACCGGCCCCGCTTTCCGCACTTTCCGCAGGTCGGGGCGCGGCCGCCGGTCGGCTCCCAGCCTTCGCGGCAAAGAATGGTCCGGACCTCGGCTGCGACCTCGCAAGGGGAGTTCCGTACGTCGATCCAGCCGTAGACGAGGCGTGCCCGGCCGGCCAGTTCGGCCGCGTTGTCCCGATTCCGGTCTCGGAAGGCGATGTCCGGCATGACGTGGGTGGCACGGCCGTCGAGCCTGACCGTCACCGCGGCACCGTGGGGGTCGTAGGTGACGTCCTCCCAGAGGATCTTGCCTTTCACCTCGAAAGGCGTTTGTCGACTGCCTTGCGGGAGACCGTGTGCGTCTTCGACAGCTTCCTTGTACTCCACTTCGAGTGCCGACATCAGCCCGCCGCCGAGGAGCGCGAGACCATGGCGGATGGCGGGCCGGTAACGGAAGGGCGGCCGGAAGAACACGCACGCCTCCATCTCCGTCAACGAGACTTTGCTTCGACTGACGAGGTCGACGACGGTATTGGTCGCCCTTTTCGGAGTTCTCTGCGCGGTGGCCAGATCCAGGATCGTGTCGGTCAGCCGGGTCCGTGGGGGAGACGTCCCGAGCGCGATATGCGGCAGGGCGCGTGAACGGTGCACGATTACCAGAGGTGGGCAGGAAACCGCCGAGAACGTGTACGGAACAGTGATTTCGACAGGGCCTTCGATGACGGGCATCAGCCCCCACTCCTCGGCGGCGGTGCGGTGGCTCAAGACCGCGTGGCCGCCGCCGTACCTCAGCGCGGCGTGAATCCTGGCAGACCTGGGGAGTGGGCCGGTGAACATCGCATAAACACGCGGTAGCACCCGCTGCCAGCGTCCGGCCTCGAGATTGGCTTCGATGTCGGCGACAGAGTGGCCGTAGGCGCGAAGCTGGCGGGTGTCGACGACTCCATGCTGTTCCGTCAGGAGGACCGGCCAGCTCGGGCGTTGTTCGGCCGGGATGGATTCCGCCGACCAGCGTTGGTGAAGAGGCACCCTTCGACGATCGTCGCTGAGCGATACGTGTGGCGGGCATGGAACGGATCTGTGGATAACAAGGGTGAGAGACGACGTGGCTGTGGATAGCTGGGTCCGGTTGGTCGTGAGTGGCGTTTCGGGTTAGAACCCGAAACGCCACTCACGACCAACCGGACCCATCCCGCACCGCAGCCCGCGCGCTCCCGAGATCGTTACGCGTCCCTTACGCGCGCCCTGTAGCGTTTCGCGCCCCTCGGACGATGAGTAATTCCCTTGCCGCACAGGCATTCCGCCAAAAGCAGGCGAACGACGGACACCGGTAACGAACCCGGTCCCACGGCCGACCAACGGGCAGCGGAATGCGGCTGGAGGAATTCGTCATGAAGATCAGTGTCTTCGGGCTCGGTTACGTCGGTTGCGTGTCGGCGGCGTGCCTGGCCGGACGCGGGCACGAGGTCGTCGGGGTCGACGTGAACCCGGTGAAGATCGAACTCGTCTCCAGCGGCAAGGCGCCGGTGGTCGAGGAGCGGATCGGGGAACTGACCGCGCAAGTGGTCGCCGAGGGCAAGTTGAGAGCGACCACCGACGTCAGACAGGCGATCGCGGACAGCGAAGTCTCCCTGATCTGTGTCGGTACCCCGTCCGCGCCGAACGGCAGCCTGTCGACGGCGTTCCTGGAGCGCGTCGCCGAGGAAATCGGCGAAGCGCTCCGAAACAAGACCGAGCGCCACACGGTCGTCTTCCGCAGCACCATGCTCCCCGGCACCTGCCTGGACCTGCTCGTCCCCATCCTCGAGAAGTCGTCCGGCCGCACCGCCGGCGTCGACTTCGGCGTCGCGGTGAACCCCGAGTTCCTGCGCGAGGGGAGCAGCGTCAAGGACTTCTTCGACCCGCCCAAGACCGTCATCGGCGAGCTCGACCCGGCCAGTGGCGACGTCGTCGCGGCGCTGTACGAAGGGCTTCCCGGCGAGGTCTTCCGCGTCGCGATCCCGGTCGCCGAGATGACGAAGTACGCCGACAACTCCTTCCACGGGCTCAAGATCGGCTTCGCGAACGAGCTCGGCGCGATCTGCCGCGCGCTGGGGCTCGACTCGCACCAGGTGATCGACGTCTTCCTCGCCGACCGCAAGCTCAACATCAGCCCCGCCTACCTCCGCCCCGGGTTCGCCTTCGGCGGCTCGTGCCTCCCCAAGGATCTGCGCGGCCTGGTCTACGCCGCGCACCGCGCGGACGTCGCCGTCCCGATCCTCTCGCACGTGCTGCCCTCCAACGACGAACACCTCCAGCGCGCCTTCGACCTGGTCGCGCGCACCGGAAAACGCAAGATCGGCCTGTTCGGCCTGTCGTTCAAACCCGGCACCGACGACCTCCGCGAGAGCCCGCTCGTCGAGCTCGCGGAGCGGCTGCTCGGCAAGGGTTACGACCTCCGCATCTACGACGCCAACGTCAGCCTTTCGCGGCTGATGGGCGCGAACCGCGAGTACATCGAGGGCAGGCTGCCGCATCTCGGCCAGCTGCTGGCCGGCTCCATCGGCGAGGTCGTCGACCACGCCGAGGTCTGCCTCGTCGGCTCCTCCGACCCGGAGGTCCTCGCGGCGCTCCCGGCCGGTGGCGGCCACACCATCATCGATCTCGTCCGCGTACCCGACGCCGCCGAGCGCCGGGCTGAAGAGGGATATGTCGGTCTTGCCTGGTAAAGCTCTCATCCTCGTCGAGAACCTTTCCGTCCCCTTCGATCGCCGCGTCTGGCAGGAGTGCCAGACCCTCCGCGACGCCGGCTGGGAAGTCCACGTCATCTGTCCACAAGGGACGAAACGGGACACCGAAGCCGAGGTCACCATCGACGGCGTCCACATCCTGCGGTACCCGCTGAAGGCCGCCACCGGCGGTCCGGCCGGATACGTCCAGGAGTACGGATCCGCGCTGTGGCACACGCTCCGGCTCGCCCGCAAGGTCGGCCGGGTCGACGTGGTGCACGCCTGCAATCCGCCGGACCTGCTGTTCCTGGTCGCGCTGTACCTCAAGCGCCAGGGCGCGAGGTTCATCTTCGACCAGCACGACCTCTGTCCCGAGCTGTACCTCTCGCGCTTCGACCGCGGCGAGGACTTCCTGTACCGCGCGGTCTGCGCGCTGGAGCGCCGCACCTACAAGACGGCCGACGTCGTCATCGCGACCAACGAGAGCTATAAGGACGTCGCCGTGAAACGCGGCGGAAAGTCGCCGGACGACGTCTTCGTCGTGCGCAGCGCGCCGGTGGTCGAGCGGTTCCACCTGGTGCCTGCCGAGCCCGAACTGAAGAAGGGCAAGCCGCATCTGCTGGCATACCTCGGCGTGATGGGCCCGCAGGACGGCGTCGACTACGCGTTGCGCGCGCTCGCTTCGCTGCGTGACGAGGTCGGCCGCGACGACTGGCATGCCGTCTTCATCGGTTCCGGTGACGCCTTCGACGCCATGGTGGCGTTGTCCAAGGAACTGAAGCTCGACGATCAGGTCGAGTTCACCGGCCGGATCTCCGACGAGGATCTGCTGCGCTACCTGTCCTCGGCCGACGTCTGCCTTTCGCCGGATCCGCTGAACCCGCTCAACGACGTGTCGACCATGAACAAGATCATGGAGTACATGGCGATGAGCCGTCCGATCGTCTCCTTCGAACTGCGGGAGGCCCGCGTTTCGGCCGGGGAGGCCGCGCTGTACGCGCCGGCGAACGACGAACCGGAGTTCGCGAAGCTGATCGCGCATCTGCTCGACTCGCCGGAGCAGCGGGCGGAGATGGGTGAGCTGGGGCGGGCACGCGTCGCCGGTCCGCTCTCGTGGGAGAACTCCCAGAAAGCCCTGCTCGCGGCCTACGCGGCCGCGGTCCGGTGATCGACATCCCGGTCGCGTTTTGAACAAGACTCGGGCAATCCTGTAACCAACATCGCGGTCGCTCCGACGGGATTGATGCTGCACCCGCACGCACCGATGGGAGACCCCGGCTTTGACTGACGACACGGTGCGCCTGTCCATGATCGGACAGGTCTTGCGCGGGCGATGGCGGACCTTGGTGGTCCTCGCCGTGCTCGGCGCCCTGATCGGCGCGGGATCGTCGGTGATCCTTTCGCCCGGCTATCGGACGACGTCCAGTGTCCTGCTGCAGGGCCCGCGCGAGGCGGACGAACTGCTCACCCAGGCCGAGGTGGCGACCAGTTCGGTCGTGCTCGACCGGGCCGCCGCCGGCCTCGGCGACGGGATGACCGGCGCCGAGCTGCGGGACAGGGTGGCCACCTCGGTCGCACAGGGCAATGTCATCACCATCGAGGCCACCGGTGACACCGCCGAACAGACGCAGCGGATGGCCGATCAGATCGCGAGCGAGTTCGTGAAGTACTCGACGCAGATCATCGCCGGTTCCGGTGACGCGGCGGTCCAGCTGGCGCAGGAACGCCGCGAGACGCTGCGCCAGCAGGTCCAGCAGACGAACCAGCGCATCAGCGAACTCTCCGCGAAGGTCAACGAAGGCAAGACGACCGTGGAGAGCGTCCAGCTCCGCACCGAACTGCAGGGCCTGCGCTCGTCGATCGAGTCGGCGATGTCCAGTTTGAACGCGGCCGACACGGCCAGCGGCCTCGGCAACATGGTCGTCCTCGGCTCGGCCGAGCTGCCGTCCTCGGCGGCGGCGCCCACGCTCCCGCAGCTCGCCCTCGGCGGCGCGGCGCTGTTCTTCCTCATCGGCCTGTTCGGTCACCTCTTCACCGCCCGCACCGACCGGCGGCTGCGGGACGAGGAGGAGATCGCCGCGGCGATCGGCGGCCCGGTGCTCGCCACCTTCGACGCCGTGGAGCGGCCGCCCGCCGGCACCACGGTGCGGGCCAAACTCCTCCGTGACGACAGGCCGTGGAACGTCCCGCGGATCGACGTCGCCGCCGACGAGATCGACTCCGACGTCCTGTACCGGCGCCTGGTCTCCCGGCTGCCGCACCGGCGGCTGCTCGTGCTCGCCGCGGACGGCGACCCCGCCGGGCAGGCGGCAGCCGAACGGCTCGCCGCGCTCGCCGGCCGGTGGCTCACCGTCGTGACGGTGTCCCCGGCACGGCCGGTCGTCGCGGACACCGACGCGGACGGGGTCGTCGTCGTGACGAGCCTCGGTTCCCGGTCCGCGTGGGAGCTGGTCGGGATCGCCGAAGCGGTCGCCGACGCCGGTCTCGCCATGGTGGGCACCGTGCTGATCCGGCCGGTCCGGCCGACCCGCGCCCGGCCCGGCGCGCCCACCCCGTCCGACCACGAAGCACTGGCAGGTACCGCGTGACCAGCGCCGAAAAAGCGAAGTCAGAACCGCTCATCGATCTGCAGCGGCTGGTCGTCTCGGTACGGAGACGACGCCGGATGTGGGTGGCCACCGCCCTGCTGGGGCTGATCGCCGGCGGGCTGGTCGCGATGCTCCTGCCGTCGCCGCCCACCGCGGTCGCGCAGATCCTCGTGATCCACCCCGACGACTCGCCGACCGACAGCGGAACGCTGATGCGGACCGACGTCGCCGTGCTCGAGACGACGAAGACCGCGGGCGAGGCGCTCAAGAAGCTGAACAGCACGCAGGCGCCGGAGGAGTTCCTCAAGGACTACGAGGGGCTCGGCCTGACGAACAACGTGCTCCAGCTGACGGTCAAGGGCAAGACCAAGGACGAGGCGCTGGCCCGCGCGCAGGCGATCTCGGACGCCTTCATCGCCGAGTACATCGGCCGCAACCAGGCGGCCGCGGCGGCACAGCAGAAGGCCCTGCTCGACCAGCGCAACCAGGCCCAGAACGAGCTCACCCCGATCGAAGCGTCGATCGTCACCGAAGAGGCCAAGGGCCGCAACGCCAACCCCGCCCAGCTGGAGCGGCTCTACTCGCGCCGCGCGGAGCTGACGTCCAAGATCTCCGACTACGACGGCCGCGCGCAGGAAGCGGGCATCGGCACGCCGAAGGTGGCCGCCGGGACGCAGATCGTGGACGCGCCGCGGATCCTGCCGCGTTCGCTGCTCAAGACCCTCGCCACCGACGCCGGGATCGGCTTCGCGCTGGGCTTGCTCGCCGGGCTGGGGCTCGCGGCCATCACGAGCGTGGTGAAGGACCGGCCGGTGCTGCGCCGCGAGATCTCGCAGCACCTCGGTGCCTCCGTGATCGCGCAGCTGCCCAAGCCGCCCCGGTTCCTGCGCCGCTCGCGCGCGGTGACCCGGCGGCGGCGGGTCGCGGCGACCTTGGTCCGCGCGGTCCGCCAGGAGGGCGGTTCGGTGTCGCTGCTCGATCTCGGTGCCCGCCAGGTCACCGCCGCGCTCGCCGTCGACATGGCGGGCGAGCTGGCCGAAAAGGGGCCGGTGTCGCTCGTCGACGACCTGCCGAAGACGAACCTCCGCGAGCTGGCGGGCGAAGGCCCGATCCAGGTGCTGGACCGCGGCGACGCCCCGATGGCCGCGCAGGAACGGCGCATCGGCGTCGGCTCGATCGAGCCCGGCACGGCGTGGACCGACCTCGAATCCCTCGGCCAGGAGACGATCCTCGTCGTGCGCACCGGGCACGCGAACACCGAATGGCTGCACACCGTCGCCCGTCAGCTGGCGGACCGGCGGATCCCGATCATCGGCGTCGTCGTGGTGGACCCGGATCCGCGCGACCACACCGACGGGACGCTGTGGGACGGCCTGCACACCGCGTTGCGCGGTCGCGCCGGCGCCGTGCCGGAGCGCAAGGCCCCGCCGGAACGACGGACGCCGAGGCCGGTGGTGAAGCCGGTCGAGATGTTCCCGCGGGAGAAGAAGACCGCGCGGCGGCATCCGACCCCGTACAAACGCGCCGACGACAACGCCGATGCGCCGACCAAACGATTCTCGCCTGTGTCACCGGATAACGCGGAAGCGTTGTAGGGGGAGCGAAAGCAGATGTGCGGCATCGCAGGGGCCTACTTCTGGCCGGACGGGGGACCGCTCACCGATCGGCTCACGAAGACACTCGCCCACCGCGGACCGGATGGTTCCGGCAGGTACGACCACGGAGAGGTCCATTTAGGACATAGGCGCCTGTCGATCGTCGACCTGACCGAGACCGGCGCGCAGCCGATGGTCAAGGACGGGCTCGCGCTCACCTACAACGGCGAGCTGTATAACGCGCCAGAGCTGCGGAAGGAACTCGAAGCCGCCGGCGTGCGCTTCCGGGGCACGTCCGACACCGAGGTCCTGTTGGAAGCCTGGCGCAAATGGGGCACCGAGGGGCTGCACCGGCTCCGCGGCATGTTCGCGTTCGGTGTCTTCGACGAGCGTTCCGGTGAGCTGGTGCTGGTCCGCGATCAGCTGGGCATCAAACCGCTCTTCCTGGTGCGCCGCGGCAAGGGGGTCGCGTTCGCGTCCGAGTTGAAGGCGCTGGCCGCCGAGCTGGGCGGTTCGCTGACCGTCGACGACACCGCGCTCGTCGCTTCCCTGCTCTACTACTGGGTCCCGGACGGCCGCTGCGCGTTCCGCGAGGCCGAGAAGCTGCCGCCGGGCAGCTGGGCGCGGTTCCGGCCGAACGGCGACGTCGAACGCGGCACCTTCTGGTCGCTGCGCCAGGTCGCCGAAGAGGGCGCCGCCTATGAGGGCGAGTTCGACCTCAACGCCGTCATCGAAGACTCCACGCGCAAGCACCTGATCGCCGACGTGCCGGTCGCGACGTTCCTTTCCGGCGGGCTCGACTCCAGCTACCTGACCGCGCTCGCCGCGCGCGAGCGGCCGGGGATCTCCGCGTACACCATCGGTTTCCGGGCCGAGGACGCGAAGTTCGAGGCCATGCCGGACGACCTGATGTACGCGAAGAAGGTCGCCGCGAAGTTCGGCGTCGACCTGCACGAGATCGAGATCGCGCCGCAGGTGCTCGACCTGCTGCCGAGGATGACGTATCACCTCGACGAGCCGATCGGCGATCCGGCGGCGATCAACAGCTACCTGATCTGCACCGCCGCCCGCGAGGCCGGGGTCAAGGTGATGCTCTCGGGGATGGGCGCCGACGAGCTGTTCGCCGGATATCGCAAGCATCTCGCGAACAAGATCGCCGTCCAGTACCAACGGGTCCCCGGTCTCGTGCGGCGGCCCGTCGAGTCCCTTGTGGACAGACTGCCGGTGGCGACCTCGAAGCGCGGGTTCCGGTCGGTCCGGTTCGCCAAGCGGTTCCTCTCGTTCGCGGAGCTGCCCGAGGAGACCGCGTTCCGGCGCAGCTACACGATGTACGACCAGGCCGAACTCGCCGGTCTGCTGAACCCGGACCTCGCGGGCGCCGTCGACGACGTGATCACCGAACACGCGGACACCTATCACGACAACACGTTGTCGGATTTCGTGAACCGCATGTGCCTCGCCGATTCCCGGCTCTTCCTGCCCGGGCTCAACCTCGCCTACACCGACCGGTCCAGCATGGCCGCCTCCACCGAGGTGCGGACGCCGTTCGTCGACATCGAGGTCGTGAAGGCCGCGTTCCGGATCCCCGGGGACAAGAAGATCGTGAAGCGCCAAGGGAAGATGGCGCTCAAGGAAGCGGCGCTGTCCATTCTCCCCGCCGAGATCGTGCATCGGCCGAAGGGGCTGTTCAGCGCACCGCTGCGGGCTTGGATGAGCCGCGACCTCGCGCCGCTGGTGCGCGAGGTGACGAACGAAGGTGAATTGGTGAAGGCCGGGTTCCTCCGCCGGGAGGCCCTGCGGAAGCTCGTGGACGAAGACGCGTCCGGGCAGCAGGACCGGTCCAAGCATCTCTGGCACATCTTGACCCTCGAGTACTGGTATCGCGGCGCCGTTTCGGCCCGGACCACCTGATCGCTGAGGAGCGACGTGAAGCAGGTAGTGCAGAACTACAAGAGCGGGGAGCTGGCGCTCCTCGACGTCGAAGTGCCCGCGTGCAAAGCGGGGGGTGTGCTGGTCCGCACCGCCTATTCGCTGATCTCCACCGGCACCGAGATGATGAAGGTGTCCGAGGCGAGTCTTTCGCTGGTGGGCAAGGCGAAGGCCCGGCCGGATCAGGTCGCGAAGGTGATGCAGAGCGTCGCCACGAACGGGCTGGGTGCCACCTATCGCAAGGCGATGAACAAACTCGACTCGTACACGCCGCTGGGGTACTCGCTGTGCGGCGTGGTCGAGGAGGTCGGTGCGGGCATCGACGACGTCGCCGTCGGGGACTACGTGGCGTGCGCGGGGAACGAGCACGCGCTGCACGCGGAACTGAACTGGGTGCCCAAGAACCTCTACACGAAGGTGCCCGACGGCGTCGACCCGCGGCACGCCGCGTTCGGCACGGTCGGCTCGATCGCGATGCAGGGTGTCCGCCAGGGCGAACCGCAGATCGGCGACATCGCGCTGGTCATCGGGCTCGGCCTGATCGGCCAGCTGGTCGTGCAGCTCCTGGTCGCTTCCGGGGTCCGCGTGGTCGGTGTCGACCCGGACCCGTCCCGGTGCGCGCTGGCCGAGCAGCTCGGCGCCCTGAAGTGCGGCGATCCGGCGTCCGGCGTCGTCGACACAGCGGTGGCGGAGATCAGTTCCGGGCACGGCGTCGACCAGGTGTACCTCGCCGCGGGCGGCAGCACGAACGAGCCGGTGGAGCTGGCCGCGAAGCTGGCGCGCGACCGCGGCCGCGTGATCGACATCGGCAAATGCTCGCTGAACCTGCCGTGGAACGCCTACTACGAAAAGGAACTCGACGTCCGGTTCTCCCGCTCGTACGGCCCCGGCCGGTACGACCCGGAGTACGAACTCGAGGGCCGCGACTACCCGATCGGCCAGGTCCGCTGGACCGAGCGCCGCAACCTCGCCTGCGTCGTCGACCTGATGGGCAGCGGCCGTCTCGACGTCGAGCCGCTGATCTCGCACGTCTCGGAATTCTCCGACGCCGTCGAGACGTACCGGAAGCTGAACGAGGGCGAGCTCAAGGCCGTCGCGGTGCTGTTCGAGTACGAGAAGCGCGCCGTCGCGGCCACCGAGCAGGTCGCCGAGGTCGCGCTCCCGGCGCCGGTGACCACCCGCGCGGTGCCGAAGATCGACACTCTGCGGGTCGGCTTCATCGGCGCCGGCAACTACGCGTCCTCGATGCTTCTCCCGCATCTGGCGGAGATGGAGTACCTCGACCTCTTCGAAGTCGTCACCACGTCCGCGCTCTCCGGCGCGAACGCCAAACGCAAGTTCGGCTTCGCCCGCGCCTCCACCGACGTCGACGCGATGCTCGAAGACGACTCGATCCACGCCGTGTTCATCGTGACCAGGCACAGCTCGCACGCCGAGCTGACCAGGCGCGCGCTGCTCGCGGGCAAGGCGGTCTTCGTGGAGAAGCCGCTGGCGCTGTCGGAGAAGGAACTGGAGATCGTGCTCGGCGCGATCGAGGAATCCGGCAACGACCGGCTGCAGGTCGGCTTCAACCGCCGGTTCGCGCCGCTGCTGAACGAGTCGATGCTCCACTTCGGACCGCGGATCGGTCCGGCCTCCGTGCGGTACCTGGTCAACGCCGGTCAGCTCGACGCGAACAGCTGGTACAACCAGGCCGACAGCGAGGGTTCGCGGTTCGCGGGCGAGGGCGGCCACTTCATCGACACGGTCAGCTGGCTGCTCGGCTCCGACCCGGTGTCGGTGTACGCCACCGCGACCCCCGGCCACCAGGACCTGCAGATCCTGCTGCGCTACCCGGACGGCTCGACCGCGTCGATCGCGTACACCACCAGCGGTTCGCCGGCGTTCCCCAAGGAGACGATCGACGTCACCGCCGACGGCAAGGTGCTGAAGTTCGACGACTTCGCGCGCGCGTCGGTGTTCGGCCGCAAGAAGTGGGCGAGCTCCCGTATCCCGAAGGGCCGGGACAAGGGGCAGGCCGCCGAGCTCGAAGCGTTCGTCAACGCGCTGACGACCGGCGTCTCGATGCCGGTTTCCGTCGAGTCGCTCGTTTCGACGACGCTGGCCACGCTCGCGGTCAACCGCAGTCTCGAAACCGGTGCACCGGTGCGGATCAACGCCAAGGAGGGGCTGGGCTGATGGATCCGTCCTGGTACCTGCGAAGACTGTCGAGGATGGGGCCTGCCGAGATCGCGGGCCGGGTCACCGACGTCGTGCGCAAACGCCAGTGGCGCGGGGTCGCGGGGGAGAAGGCGGCCTGGCTGCCGGACCGCCGGTTCGCGACGGTGCCCGGTGAGGACGTCCTCGCCGCCGTCTCGGGCGAAGCGGTGAAGGATCTGCTCGTCACCGCCGACCGGTTGATGGACGGGCGCGCCGAGTACTTCGGCGTCGAGCGCGACGACCTCGTCGATCCGGACTGGTCGTACGACCCGAAGACCGGCCGTCGCGCACCGTCCGATGTGTACTCCTTCGACATCCAGTACCGGAGCGAGGAGACCGTCGGCGACATCAAGCAGATCTGGGAGCCGTCGCGGCATCAGCACCTCACCGTGCTGGCTGCCGCGTACGCCCTGACCGGCGACGACCGATACGCCGAACGCGTGGCCGCGCATCTCGCGTCGTGGTGGGCGGCCAACCCGCCCATGCGCGGGGTGCACTGGGTCAGCGGGATCGAACTCGGCATCCGGCTGCTGTCGTGGGTGTGGGTCCGGCGGCTGCTCGACGGCTGGTCGCGGGTTTCGGCGCTGTTCGAGGACAACCCCGTGGCGCTCAACCAGATCTGGCATCACCAGCGCTGGCTGGCCGCGTTCCCCAGCCGGGGTTCGTCGGCGAACAACCACGTGATCGCGGAGGACGCCGGACAGCTCGCCGCGGCCTGCGCGTTCGCCTGGTTCCCCGAGTCCGGCCAGTGGCGGGATTCGGCGCTCGCGTCGCTGGACAAGATGCTGCGGCACAACACCTTCGACTCCGGTCTCAATCGTGAACTCGCGACCGAGTACCACGGGCTCGTCCTGGAGCTCGGGCTCGCCGGGGCGCTGGAGGCGAAGGCCGCCGGGGTCACGGTGCCCGAGTCGATCTGGCTCGTGCTGCTCCGGATGACCGACGCGCTGGCGTCCATTGTGGACAACAAGCTGCGGCCGCCGCGGCAAGGCGACGCCGATGATGGCTTCGGGCTCATCGTCGACGGCGACGAGACCAGCCGTTGGGCTTCGCTGATCGACACCGGATCCGTCCTTTTCGGACGGTTGGACTGGTGGCCGGAGACTCCGGGCGGAGACGTCCGGACCCAGCTCTTCTCCGCGCTGGCCAAGGATATCCAGGTCGGTGCGCGGCGTCCGGCGCGGCGGCGGGACGACTTCGCCGACGCCGGGATGACCATTCTGCGCGACGGCGGGATCTGGTGCCGGTGCGACGGCGGGCCGCACGGGTTCCTGTCCATCGCCGCCCACGCGCACGCGGACGCGCTTTCGGTGGAGGTCCGGCACGACGGCGTCGACATCCTCGCCGACCCGGGAACGTACTGCTACCACGGCGAACCGAATTGGCGGTCGTACTTCCGGTCCACGGCCGGGCACAACACGCTCGAACTCTCCCGCACCGACCAGTCCGTCTCCGGCGGGCCGTTCCTGTGGACGAAACACGCGGTCACCACGGTGATCGCGGCGGGGACGCCGTCGCGCTGGAGCGCGGAACACGACGGCTACGCGCCGTCGGTGCACCAGCGTTCGGTGGAGCTGGACGGCACCGAACTGAGGATTCTGGACGAGGTCCGAGGCGGCGAGGCGCGGCACTGCCGTCTCGCGTTCCACCTCGGCCCCGCCGTCGAGGTCGCCCTGACCGGGAGCAGGGCCGTCCTGTCGTGGACGGTCGACGGCCAGGACAGGTCGGCCACGTTCGAGCTCCCACCGGAGCTCACCTGGTCGGCGCATCGCGGCGAAACCACGCCGCCGATGGGCTGGTACTCGGCGGGCTTCGGCCGCCGCGAGCCCGCGTGGACCCTGCTCGGTGGCGGAACCGCCGCCGACGGTGCCGCGTTCACCAGCGTGCTCACCTTCGAATCGGGTAACGAGGATCCACCATTGTGATCGCACGACCGCACCGCCTCCGCCGGGCAGCGCTTCTGGTGCTGCTCGGCTCGTTGACGCTCACCGCCTGCACGACCCCGGCCGACGAGCCGGGACCGGATCCGGCCAAGCCGCCGTCCGGTTCCGTCGCGCAAGTGTGCGACAAGCTGCCGGAGGGCCCGGCCGAAGCGCCGGCGGGGGCGGTGAAGATCGACCCCGCGGTGCCGGGTGATCTCGCCACGAAGACCCGCTCGAACCCGGCCGGGACGACGTTCTGGCTGGCACCGGGCACGCACCGGCTCGGCGACGACCGCTACGACCAGGTCAACCCGAAGCCGGGCAACGTCTACATCGGCGGTCCGAAGGCGATCCTCGACGGCCGCAAGATCAACCAGTACGCCTTCTCCGGCAACGCCGCCGACGTCAAGATCCGCACCTTGACCGTGCAGGGTTTCGCCGCGCCGCACGACGAAGGCGTGGTCAACCACGACTCGGCCGACGGTTGGGTGATCGAGCAGAGCACCGTCCAGGACAACGACGGCGCGGCGCTGATGGCGGGCGCGCGGCAGCAGGTCCGCGGCAACTGCCTGCGGCGCAACGGGCAGTACGGGATGAACGCCTACGCGCAGAACAACAAGATCACCGGACTCGTCGTCGAGGGCAACGAGATCACCGGCAACAACACCGGCGACTGGGAAGCCAAGATCGACGGCTGCGGCTGCTCCGGCGGGATCAAGTTCTGGTCGGTCGACGGCGCGGACGTCACCGGAAACTGGGTGCACGACAACCGCGGCGTCGGCTTGTGGGCCGACACGAACAACAACGACTTCCGCATCGAGGCCAACGTCATCGAGAACAACGACGGCTCGGCGCTGATGTACGAGACCAGCTACAACGCCGTGATCGCCGGGAACACCATCCGCCGCAACAACTGGGTGGACGGCAAGCGCTACATCGACCGCGGCGACAGCTTCCCGGTGGCGTCGATCTACGTGTCCGAATCCGGCGGCGAGCCGAGGGTGAAGGCGCGGACGGACAAACTGGAGATCTCCGGGAACACGTTCGAAAACAACTGGAACGGCGTCACCCTCTGGGAGAACTCCGACCGGTTCTGCAACAGCCCGGCCAACACGTCGTCCGGTTCCTGCACCCGGCTGGTGCCGGAGCAGGCGAACTGCGCGCAGCCGGCGATCGCGTCGGGCGGACTGAACGCCGACTGCCGATGGAAGACCCAGCGCGTCGAGATCCACCACAACCGGTTCGTGCTCGACCCGGCCGTCGCGGGGTGCGAGGAGAGCTGCGCGCGGATGGCGATGCTCGCGAACTTCGGCACGTTCCCGGAGTGGTCGCCGTACAAGGGCGAGGTCGTCCAGCAGGCGATCACGTTCCACCAGGGCAACCGGCTCTACGACAACGTCTACTCCGGGCCGTGGAACTTCGTCGCGTTCGAGCCGAGCCGCGTGCTGGGCTTCGGCGAGTGGCAGGGCGCGCCCTACAAACAGGACCAGGGCAGCAAACTGACCCGTGCGGGAGGTGGCTGACATGCTCGAACCCGCGGTCCGTCCGGCGGTGGCGATCCGCAGCACCCCGAAGGCGGTCGGCATCGCCTGGACGTTGCTGATCATCAACACGCTGGGCTCGACGGGCGCGAAGACGGTCATCCCGCTGCCGAGGTCGGTCAGCCAGCTGATCACCATGGGCGCGCTGGGCGCCGCGTTCGTGATCGCGCTCGCGCTGAACGCCAGGCTGAAGATCAGGCCGAGCGCCTATCTCTTCCTGCTCACGGTGCTGCTGGTGCTGAGCGTGGTCGCGAGCCTGAACCTGGAAGGCGGCTTCGGCGCGCTGTTCCGCTGCTTCCGGTTCGCGCTGTTCATCAGCACCTTGTGGTTGCTGACCCGCTGGTGGAACGGCGGCCTCGACCTCGTCCGCACGCATATCCGGGCCTACGGCGTGGTGCTGGTGACGGTGGTGATCGGGCTCGCGCTGGGCCCGGGCAACGCGCTGCCGTTCGAATACGGCGGACGGCTCACCGGCACGCTGTGGCCGCTGACGCCGCCGCAGGTCGGCCAGTACGCGGCCATCGTCATCGGCCTCACGGTGCTGCTGTGGCTCGGCGGGAAACTGGAGCGGCGGAACGCGCTGGTGGTCATCGTGCCGTCGTTCGCGGTCCTGCTGCTGACCCACACCCGCACCGCGATGCTCGGCCTGGTGGCCGGGACCGTGGTGGCGCTGATGTCGCAGTGGATGTCCAGCGCCCGCGCGCGCAAGGTGTTCACCGGGCTGGTCCTCGCCGGGGTGTTCTGCGTGGTGGCGCTGGGCGGGCTGCTGCAGACCTGGTTCCTGCGAGGGCAGTCCGAGGAGAACTTCTCCAGCCTCACCGGCCGCGCGAAGGTGTGGGACGCGCTGCTCGACGCGCCGCGGACGACGCTGGAGTACCTGTTCGGCGTCGGGCTGACCGACAAGTCCTACGACGGGCTCCCGATCGACAGCAGTTGGCTCGCCGTCTACCACGAGCAGGGCTATGTCGGGATCGCGATCGTGGCCGCCTTCCTGCTCGTGCTGGTCGTGGTCGCGGTGCTGCGGCCGCCGTCGCCAGCCAGGGCCTGCGCGATCTTCCTGATCACCTACTGTCTTTCCGCCTCCTACACCGAGGCGGGCCTCGGCGACGCGTCGCCGTACCTGCTGCACCTGGCCTTGGCCGCGTCGCTGCTGGTGCGAGGCGACTCTGAGCTTTCCAAGGAGCCCGTGTGAAGGTCCTCGTGATCCACAACCGGTACCGATCCGAGCAGCCGAGCGGCGAGAACAACGTCGTCGACCAAGAGACCGCGCTGCTGGCCGAGGCCGGGCACGAGGTGGACCTGTTCGAGCGGCGCAGCGACGACATCGCGGAGATGTCGCTGCCGCGCAAGGCCGTCGTCCCGCTGCAGGTGCCGTGGAACCGGGCCGTGCGCGCGGAACTGGCCCGGCGCCTCGCCGACGACCGGCCCGACGTCGTCCACATCCACAACACGTTCCCGCTGCTTTCGCCGTCCGTGCTGGCCGCGTGCGCGGACGCCGGGGTGCCGACGGTCGCGACCGTGCACAACTACACGCTGATCTGCCCGCCCGGCACGCTGTACCGCGAGGGTTACATCTGCACCGACTGCGTGGGACGCAAGCCGATCCCGGCGGTGCGGCACGGGTGCTACCGCGGTTCGGGGCTCGCGACCGTGCCGATGGCGGCGAGCATGATGCTGAACCGCAACCGCTGGTGGTCCGGCGTCTCGAAGTTCTTCTGCATCTCACGCGCGCAACGCGAGATCCTGATCGCCGCCGGGATGCCGGCCGACCGGCTCGCGGTGAAGTACAACTACGTCACCGACCCGGGCAAGACGCGCAAGGGCGCGGGAGAGCACCTGCTGTTCCTCGGCCGGATCACCGAAGAAAAGGGCATCGGCCTGCTGATGAAGGCCTGGGATCAGCTCGCTGCTGCGGGTGGTCCGCTGCCGCCGCTGGTGATCGCCGGCACCGGCCCGATGCAGGACGAGGTCGCGCGCTGGGCCCACGGCCGCGACGACGTCCGCTACGTCGGCCTTCAGTCCAAAGTGGAGTGTCAAGACCTGATCGTCCGCTCGAACGCCGTCATCGCCCCGTCCGAATGGCTGGAGGCGTTCGGGCTGGTCGTGGTCGAGGCGATGGCCGCCGGCGTCCCCACCGTCGCCGCGGCCCACGGCGCCTTCCGCGAACTCGTCGAGGACGGCGTGACCGGCCTGCTGCACGAACCCGGGAACCCCGAGTCGCTCGCGGCCCGCCTGCGGGAGATCGTCGGCGACGCCGAACGGAACCAGGAGATGGGCTGGGCGGCGCGGCTGGTGTACGAGCAGGAGTTCACGCCGAAGGTCGGTCTCGAACGGCTGGTCGGTGGCTACCAGGCAGCGATCGACGCGTGATCACCGGCCCGCCCGCGATTCCGCCGCGGGCGCGAATCCCGCTCTGGACCCTGGGCGCCTTCGGCTTCGTCGTCGCCCTCGTCCTCGGCCTGCGCTACGCCGGCAGCTCGCACACCGCCGGACTGGACGCCCTCGTGCTCCCCGTCGTCGACCGCGTCGAGGGCCCGCTCTGGTACCTCGCGACCGCCATCGACTTCGCGGGGGAACCGGTGGGCGCGGTCGTGGTGATCGCCCTGTTCGGCTGGCTGTGCCTGCGGCACCGGCGGCAGCGGATCGCGATCCTGATGGTGGCCGCGAGCGCGGTGACGGTGGCGCTGACCACCGGGCTGAAACCCCTGGTCGGCAGGCTGATCCACGGCGAGTTCCTGTCGTATCCGAGTGGGCACACGGCCTTCGCGGTGACCGTCGCGACCGTCGTGGGGTTGCTGGTGGTCGACGTGCGCGGGCTCGGGCCGGTCGGCGGCGCTTCGGTGCTGGTGGGGCTGATCGCGTTCGCGGGGCTCGCGATGGGGTGGGCCGAGGTGGCGCTGGGGGCGCACTATCCGACGGACACGTTCGGGGGCTTCGGGGTCGCTGTCGCGGTGGTGCCGGTGGTGGGGTGGGCGGTGGACCGGTTCACGCGGCCAGCTTGACGTTCGGCCGAGGCCGTGCCTGTGCCGTCCGGAACGCTGCTTTCAACTCGCGCTCGACTCGTTCCGGCTCGGCTCGTAGCCGGGACGGAAGCGTCTGGAGCACGACGATCCCCGCGGCGACATAACGGGCGTTGCGCGCGACGGTGGCGCGATGACCGTCGAGGTCGGCGTGGTGGCGGTAGGAATCGATCTCCCAGGCGAACGCGCACTCGTCGCACCAGAAGTCCGGGGTGGCGATGTAGGTGCCGTTGGCGTCGAAGACCGGGACGTTCCACCGGCCCGGCGGGAGGCCGGATCTTCGCCAGAGCCGCCAAGCGTCGGCCTCGGCGACCGATCTCGCGCCGGCGAGGAGCGGGGTCAGGGCCCTTCTCGGTAATGCGGTGCCGGTTCGACCCGCTTGGTCCAGTTCGTGGGTGAGCATGTCGGTGGTGCAGAAGCGGCGTTGGACGGACTCGGCCATCATCGCCTGGATCTCGTCTTCGTCGGTGAGTCTTCGGGCGGCGTCGATGACGGCTCTGGGGACGGGGGCGACGGGGAGGTCGCCGCGGAAGTGGGGCCGCGGCAGCCGTGTGGTGCGCTCGACGTGCACGAATCCTGCGGAGGCGATTCGGCGCTCCTCGGGAATGAGGATGTGAACATCCTTGGCGGGTGGCAGATTCTCCAGCCCCTGAAGGTGTAGAGCCCATATTCCGGAAAGGACCGACCGGTCCCTGCCGTGCAGAAGCGCGGCCCGGATCCGTTGTTCCCTGGTTGGCGGCCCCGAGTGAAGCAGCACGATCCCCGGGAGCAGGCGTTGCCAAGGGCCGCCGGTGGTGCTCCGGCGTGAAATGGTCCGGCCGGGTACACCGGCTGCCTTCAGTTCGGCGACGCGAGCCACGTCGGCGTGGGTCAGGAGTGGGTCGTCCGACCAGGTTCCTCTTCGCACGGGCTCACGATGCGCTCTTCCATAGCGAAGATCCACTCATTCTCCGCGTGACCGGACCTTTCGCGGCGAGTCTTCATGATCAACGGAAGATCGGGGACACTCAACGTCCCCGATCTTCCGTTGATCATGAAACGCGGAGACCGCCAGCGGACCGCTCAGCACCCACCGTCCCCAAAAGAACTACAAGCATCCTGCGAGTAAGGAGCCCCCTGCCACCCCGAAACCCCCACAGTCCGCGAAGTGTCATGAACCACGAACCGCCACCCACCCGAATAAGCGTTGTCGTACCACCGGTTCTCCTGTCGGAACGTCACCGCGTCCGAAACGGAAGAGCCCCGATAAGGCGACCACTCCGGATAAGTCCCGAAGTTCGCCAAAAGCGCCATCCGCCCGCAGTATCCCGAGCAGGAAGAACCGTGGGAGAACTTGTTGCCATGGATCGAAACCCGCTGCGTCTTCCACCGGCAGTCGTCGTACAGCGGACGCGACGAAATGCCCGGCGCGGAACACGAAGAGACCGAGGGGACGAGAAGCGTGCAAGAGCCGGAGGACGTGTTCGCCGGGCTGTTGCAGAAGCGGTCCGCGTTCTCCCACAGGGTGATTCCGGACCAGTTGTCCTCGAAGACGTTGTCGACGATCTCCACCAGCGAAGTCCTGGCCCGCACCCGCGGCTCACCGCCGGACTCCGAGATGTACACCGTCCCGACCGGGAAGTCGTCGCCGCGTGCAGCGAAAGCCCGGCCCTGCACGAGCGTGTTCCGGCGGATGGTGTTCCCGCGGACCACGACGTTGTAGGAGATCTCGTAGAACAACGCCTCCGCCTCGTTGTCCTCGATCAGGTTGTCCTCGATGAGGAAGTCGTTGTTGTTCGTGTCCGCCCACAGCCCGGCGCCGTGGTTGTGGTGCACCCAGTTGCCGCGGATGTCGGCGCCGTCCACCGCCCAGAATTTCGCGCCGCCGGTGCAGCCGCAGCCGGGTTCCTTCGTCTCCCAGTCGTCGGTGTTGTTGCCGGTGATCTCGTTGCCCTCGACGAGCAGCCCGGTGATCCCGTCGCCCGCCCGGTAGGCGTTGATGCCGTACTGCCCGTTGTTCCGCAGGCAGTTCCGGAGGATCTCCTGACGCGGCCCCGCCATCATCGCGGCGCCGCGGTTGTCCTCGATCGTGTTGCCCTCGATGGTCCAGTGTTCACCAGAGTCGTGGTTCACCACGCCCTGATCGCGCGGGGCCGCGAAACCGCGGATCGTGAGGCCGCGGATGACGACGTCGCGAGCCTGCTGGGTGAACGCGTAGCGGTTGACGCCACCGCCGTCCAGCACGGCACCGGGGGCGCCGAGGTAGGCGTTGCCGTCCTTGGGGATGATCTGCCCGAACTCGTCCGGGCCCAGCGTGTGCTTGCCGTCGGTCAGCCAGAACGTCGTGCCGGCCGGGAGTTCGCGGGTCTTCGCGGAAAGGTCCGTTCCCGGGGAGACGACCACGGCACCGTCCGGTTTCCCCGGGCTCACCGGTCCCGCGGCGCAGGCCGCGACAGGAGCCGCCGAGGCCGGGACGACTCCTGTCGCGAGCAGCAGCAGTACAACGAGGAACGCGGGCATACTGAAAACGGTAAGCCAGTATGGACGGTCCCAGGTGGACACTTACAGGTGAAACTTCAGCAGGTCACCGTCTCCCCGAAGCCGCTGCAGTTGTCCTGCAGATAGGGCGCCGCCTGCCATTGTGCCGCGGTCAGCCGCCGTGAGGTGTCGTGGGCGACGAACGTCCACGGCCCGTAGTACTGGTTGTCGTACCACCGGTTCTCCTGCCGGAACGTGATCGCCTCCGAGATCACGGCACCCCGGTACGGAGACCAGGCCGGGAAGGTCCCGTAGTTCGAGAGCACCGCCATCCGCCCGCACATCCCGAGGCAGCCTTCCATGGCCGAGTCGAACTCGAAGGTGTTCTCGTGCACCGAAACGCGCTGCGTCTTCCAGCGGCAGTCGCCGTACAGCGGTTCGGTCGCGATGCCCGGATCGGAGCAGGAGGACGTCGGGGAGACCAGCGCCGTGCACGAGAGCGTGGACGTGTTGGCCGGGCTGTTGCAGAACCGGTCGGCGTTCTCCCACAGCGTGATCCCCGACCAGTTGTCGGAGAACATGTTGCCCCGAATGTCGATCCGGCTGGTCCGGGCGGGCAGCCTCGGTTCGCCGCCGGACTCGCTGAGGTACACCGCGGCGACCGGGAAGTTGTCGCCCTTGGCGGCCCGTTTCCGGCCCTGCACCAGCGCGTTCCGCTTGAAGGTGTTCCCGATCAGCTCCAGGTTGTAGGAGATCTCGTAGAACAGGCCCTCGGACGCGTTGTCCTCGATCAGGTTGTCCTGGATGAGGAAGTCGTTGTTGTTCGTGTCCGCCCAGAGCCCGACACCGTGGTTGTGGTGGACCCAGTTGCCGGTGACGTCGGCGCCGTTCACGGCCCAGAACTTCGCCCCGCCGCTGCAGCCGCAGCCCGGGATCTTCGTCTCCCAGTCACCGGTGTTGTTCCCGGTGATCTCGTTGCCCTCGATCACCAGATCGGTCAGCCCGCCGCCGAAGCGGTAGGCGTTGATGCCGTACTGCCCGTTGTTCCGCAGGCAGTTCCCGATCACCCGCTGGCCGGATCCGGTCATCATCCCGGCGCCGTCGTTGTCCTCGATGACGTTGCCTTCGATGGTCCAGCGTTCACCGGAGTCGTGGTTGACCACGCCCTGGTCGCGTTCGGCGACGAAGCCGCGGATGGTCAGCCCGCGGATCACCACGTCCTTGGCCGACGTGGTGAAGGCCGCGCGGTTGATCCCGCGTCCGTTGAGCACGGCGCCGGGCGCGCCGAGGTAGACGTTGCCGTCCTTGGGCATCACCTGGCCGAACTGGTCGGGGCTCAGCGTGTGCTCGCCCGGTGACAGCCAGAACGTGGTGCCCGGCGGGCTGAACCGGGTCTTGTCGGTCAGGTCGGTGCCCGGATCGACGACCTGGGCGCCTTCCGGGGCGGAAGGGACGCCGACGGTCGTGCCGCACACCCCTCGAGCCGGCTCTTCGGACGCCGCCGCTGTTGTTTCAACGACGACCTGGAGCAGTAGTACGGACAACGCGGCGCAGAACACCCGCGTGCCGGTCGAGCGATATGCGATCCCTGAACTCATACCCTTCTCCGAAATACCGGCTTCACCGGACGGCCACCCAGCCACGGTGCCGGATCATCCGCGTCGAGCGCTTTGCGGTACACGAGGCAGGCCTGCGAGACCACTTCGACCGTCCGGTCGATGTCTTCTTCGGACAACGCGCTGCTGACCACGAACGACGGCCCGAGGACCCCGCCCGTGACCAGTTGCCGCAGGAACAACGTCCGGTAGTCCTGCGACGGGTTCTTCTCGGCGTCGAGCGTGGCGAAGACGAGGTTGCTCGCCCGGCCGCGCACGACGACGTGTTCCCCGACCCCGGCCGAGTCCGCGACTTCGCGGACCCCGGCGGCGAGCCGGTCGCCGAGCGCGTGCAGCCGCGCGGCGATGCCTTCTTCGGTGTAGGTCTCCATGACCGCGATCGCGGCGGCCAGCGAATGCGTCTCGGCGCCGTGCGTGGTCGACAGCAGGAAGACGCGATCCTCGCCGGTGCGCAGCCCGCCGAGCTCCATCAGTTCGCGTTTGCCCGCCAGCGCCGAGACGGCGAACCCGTTGCCGAGCGCCTTGCCGAACGTCGAGAGGTCCGGCGTCACCCCGTAGAGCCCCTGCGCGCCGGCCTCGGACCAGCGGAAACCGGTGATCATCTCGTCGAAGATGAGCACGCAGCCGTACCGGTCGGCGAGTTCCCGCAGGCCGACGAGGTAGCCGGTGGGCGGTTCGAGCTGGGTGGACGCCTCCAGGATCAGGCAGGCGATCCGGCCCGCGTTCTCCCGCAGCAGCCGTTCCGTCGACAAGAGGTCGCCGTAGGGGAACGACACGGTGAGATCGGTGATCCCGTCCGGGATACCCGAAGACATCGCGGTGGTGCCGATGAACCAGTCGTCGATGGAGAAGAACGCGTGGTCGCGGCAGATCGCCACCAGCGGCCTGCCGGTGGCCGCCCTGGCGAGCTTGACCGCGGCCGTGGTGGCGTCCGAGCCGTTCTTGGCGAATTTGACCATCTCGGCGGTCGGCACGGTTTCGAGGAACTTCGTCGCCGCCCGTTCCTCCACAATGGACGGACGGGCGAAGTTGGCTCCCCGGTCGATCTCGCGGTGGGCGGCTTCGCTCACCCGGGGGTGCACGTGCCCGAGGCTGACCGCGCGCAGCCCCGAGCCGTACTCGATGTATTCGTTCCCGTCGACGTCCCATACGTGCGCGCCGAGCCCGTGCGAGATGACCGGCGCCAGATTCTCCGGATACTGGTCGTCACCCTTGGCGTAGGTGTGCGCCCCGCCGGGGATCATCGCGTGGAGGCGCTCGTTGGCCCGCATGGATTTGGGCAGCTGACGGGTCATGCTCTCACCTCGTGTTCTGTAGTACCGCGGAAAGCGGGAGCGCGCGCCGGTCCCGCTCCGACATGAGCGCCACCGGAAGCGGCCACGGGATCGCCAGTTCCGGGTCGTCGTGCGCGATCGCGACGTCCTCGGCCGGGTCGTGCGCGCGGTCGATCCGGTAGGAGACGTCGGCGTACTCGGTGAGTGCCTGGAACCCGTGCGCGCACCCGGCCGGGATGTACAGCGAAACCTGCGTCTCCCCGGAGAGTTCGAACGTCTCCTTGCCGAGGTACGTCGGCGAATCCGGCCTCAGGTCGACGACGACGTCGAAGACGGCGCCCCACGAGCAACGGACCAGCTTCGCCTCACCGAGCCCCGACCGGAGGTGCATCCCGCGCAGCACTCCCTTGCGGGAGCGGGAAACACTGTCCTGGAGGAACCCGTTCGGGTCGATCCCGGCCGATCGGACGACGTCGGCGTCGAAGGTGCGGCTGAAGAAGCCGCGTTCGTCGGCGTGCGGGGTCGGTTCGAACAGGTACGCGCCCGCGATCGCGGGCACCGGGACAACCTTCATCGGACTCCCATCGGCAGGAAGGCGGCCGACAGCGCGGCGAACTGTTCGTCCAGCAGCCGCGCCTGCTCCGCGCTTCGTTTCGCGACGATCTCGGTCAGTTCGCCCGCCCTGGACTCGAGCTCGGCGAACTGGCGCACCAGCGCGTCGAAGTCGATCTCCTTGGCGGACTGGCAGAACTCACCGAGTCCCAGCGTGGTCATGAGGACCTCGTTCTTGCGGGCGTACCCGATGGACAACGTCGGTTTCGCCAGCTTCAGCGCGCACAGGACGTTGTGGTACCGGGTGGCGACGACGGTCTCGACCGCCGACATCGCCCGCATCACCTCGTCCAAGGTGGCCGTGTCGGCGGCGGCGATCAGCGGGGATTCCAGTTCCCGCATGATCTCGTCGACGACCTGCGCGTCGGCCCGGTCGCCGATGAACAACCGCACCGGGCGGCCGTCGGCGATCAGCCCGGCGACGAACCGGGTCATCTTGTCCACATAGGACTCGTAGATCTCGGCGGCGCGGTGCCGGTCGTCGTTCCCGCCGTGGTACGCCATCACCCCGACGCCGACGGATCGGGGCAGCACCGGTTCCGAAGGCGCGGGCAACGCGAAGGCGAGGTCGGGGTAGACGCGGTCGTTCGCGACGTCGACGCCCATCGTGCGCATCGCGTCGCGTGACGGTTCGTCCCGATAGGACCGGAACGCCGCGAGCCGCGCGGCCCAGCCGATCACGGACCGGGTGGCCCGGTGCGTGCTCACGCTGGCACCGACGCTCACCAGCGCCACCTTGGTACCGACCAGGCGGCCGGACACCGAAAGCAGCAGCAGGGCGTACGGGAATCCCCAGGGGCGCAAGGGAAGGGTGGATTCGAGGACACCCATCCCCGGCACGATCACCGCGTCCTGCCGTCGTACCCAGGCCGCCGTGCGGAAGACGTCGACGAGTTTCCCGAAGCCCTTCATGGCGATGGACAAGGGTCCCGATGCCGTTCGGTACTCGCCCTCGTACCAGTTCAACGCGGTCGTTTCGAGTCCGTAGCGCGACGCGACGACGTCCGGACCGCCGCACATCACGCTGAGCGCGGCGCCCGGATGCTCCGCGCGCAAATACCCGAGAACCGCCTCGAAGGAACCGTCGTTGCCGAGGTTCCCTGATCCGAGGAGCCCGAACAGCCCGATTCTCACGGGCGGGGTCAAGGGACTCGTCCCTCCTGGCCGGCGACGACCGAGGCCACGGACACTTCACGGGGGCCCACTTCGGCCTCGGCCTGGACGGGCATCCGCCCCATGGCCGGGTTCCCCGCCCGGTTCAGCATCCATTGCCGCAGGTAGCGGAAGCATTCCCGCTTCTGGGCGCCGGAGATCGGCGCGTTGCGGATCGCCTTGACGTAGCCGAGGACGTATTCGCCGAGCAGCCGGACCATCGGGTGCCGCAGCTTGTCGGCCCGTTTCGGGTCGAGGTTGGTGGCACGCCTGCGCACGGTCGGGTGCTCGTGTTCGGAGCGGCCGGGGTGGTCGCGCCGGAAGTACAGCCAGTCGGGCACCTGGTGGAACGGGCCGTGCAGGGCCAGTTCCGAGATGATCGTGCGGTCGGCGTGGTGGTAGCTGTCCAGCGGTGCGACACGGCGCAGCACCTCGGTGCGGATGACCGCGCCGTCGTCGTCCCCGCCGGGCGCGAACAGGGTGCTGCGGAAGCGTTCCGCGGCGTGCGGCGAGACCGTGTTGAGCGGGTATTCCAGTGCCTGCGTGACGACGGCCTTCTCGTCGATCATCGCCGTCCACGAGTGCGAAAGGACGAACTCGGGATGCTCGTCCAGCGCCTCGATACAGCGTTCCAGCAGGTCGCGCGCGTACAGGTCGTCGTCGGACGCCCATTTGAACAGCTCGCCGCGGGCGACGTCGACGCAGTAGTTGTGGTTGGGCGCGCAGCCGATGTTCACCGGCTGGCGGACATACCGGACACGGGAGTCCAGCTTCGCGTACTCACGGCTGATCTCTTCGGTGCGGTCCAGGGACGCGTTGTCCGAGATGATCAGCTCGAAGTTCTCGTAGCTTTGGCCGAGGAGTGCGTCCAGCGATTCGGCGAGATAATCCTCGCCGTTGTAGACCGGGAGCCCGATGCTCAGCCGAGGAGCGGTGCTCATGACGTCCTCATTTCTTCCTTCTCCGAAGTCAGATGCTCTTTGAGAGCGGAGTGGAGTTGCAGCCACCACACCGCGGACCCGCTGGTGATCGCCAAGGCGACCCCCCAAGCGGACCCGGACGCCCCGGCCAAGAAGGCGCCTATGAGCCCGAAACCGACGTAGCCGGCCGAGTTGATCAGCTGGGCGCGAAGGCTCCTTTTCGCAGCGCCGAGCGCACGCAATCCGGCGGCCGCCCCGGTGTTGAATCCCGCCGCGGCGATACCGATGGTCACCGGGAGGATCAGTTCGGAGGCGGGATCCCACACGTCGCCGAGGACGAACCGGCCGGCGTCGTGGGGTACCAGAAGCAAGGCGAGACCCCAGAGCAGGGCCGCGGCCGCCTGGCCGGCGCCGAGTACGGCGCAGAAGTGGCGGAGGCGATGCGGGGCCCGTTGGAGCACCCGCGCGCCTTCCGCCACCGTGACCAGGGAAAGTCCCATCAGAAGGGCGAAGAACGGTCCGAGCAGCAGTTCGGCGCCGCGGACCGCGCCGACGCTCGCGAGCCCGGCGATCGCGCCGAGCCCGTACATCCGCAGCTGGGTCGAGCCGCTGTTGCTGACGTTCTCGATCAGGTAGCGGGTGCCGAGGTCGCGGTGGTGCTTGAGCCAGTCGAGCGTGCCGCGCGGCGCGGGCCGGACCCCGGCCTGCAGGCAGCCGTAGCCGGCGGCGACCGCCCCGGAAATGCCCCACGCCAGGATGAAAGCGACGACCGTGTCGAACCACCGGTGCGCGATGAACAGCGCCGGGATCAGCGCGATACCCCAGACGACGTCGTTGACGAACGCCTTCTTCCCGTGTCCCGCGGCGAAGAAGGTGAACCGCCAGGCGTCCTGCAGCAGCAACGTCGGAATCACGAAGCCGAGCGCGACGAACGCGCCGCCGATGGGGCCACCCACCACGAGACCGGCGACCACACTGACGGCTCCGGCGGCGACACCCGCGGAGAGCGCCGTCCCGGTCGCCTTGGCGGTCGCGGTCCGCCAGGATTCCGTGGACACCCCGGAAAACCGCACCATGAGCGGATCCGTCGTCAGCCCGCGCGAAAGGTTGAGCACCACGCCGTAGCTGACCCAAGCGAGGCTGAACATGCCGAAGGCGAACGTGCCGAGCGAGCGCGCCACGAACAGCCCGACCACGAAGTTGGTGATACTGGAAACGGCCTGGTCGCCGAGGCCCCAGCTGAGCCGTCCGGCCATGGCCCGGACGGCTTGGGAACGCAGAAGTGATCGCATCTCTAGTCCTTGAGCAATCCGGCGTCGTGCAGCGCCCGAGCGGCGGCGACGACGGAATCGAACGGCAGCCCGGACCGCTCGGCGACGTCGAGCAGGCTGTGCTCGCCGTCCGAGAGGTTGAGCACCCAGAGCATCGCCATCTGGGCTTGTTTGGCGTCGCTTCGCCCGCCGAGCGAGTCGTACAGCCCGCGCTTGCCGAGTTGTGGCTCGCCGAAGGGGCTGAGGTTGACGTAGCTGCGGTTGCGGTCGAGGACGGCGAAGGTGTCCTTCAAGGTCTGAAGGGTTTCCTCCATGGCCTCCGTGGACACGAAATCGAGGTTGTCGGCCGAGGTGTGGTACTCGGGATAGCCCGCGTACGGCGTCCTCGTCAGCGAGCCGACGCCGAGGTTGAAGCCGGGGGAGCAGAACTGGCGCTCGTCGTAGCCGTACGGCGAGAAGTCCACGATCTTGTGCGCGCGATCGGCGAGGACGTACGCGAGCACGCGGTCGATTTCGGCGTCGCCCCGGCGGCTTCGCTTGTAGGTCAACGATCCCGGGTCACCGGCGCACGCCAGCACGAGCCCGGCCTTGATCCGGCCGACGCGGTCGTTGTTGCGCGCGAGCCAGGTGATGGCGCCGATCGTGCCGGGCATGAACAGGAACCGGTACGTGTAGTGCGGCTTCTCCAGCGTCCGCGCGAACGCGGCGGCGATCGCGATCCCGGCGACGTTGTCGTTCGCCAGCGACGGATGGCAGGTGTGGCAGGAGATGATCACCTCGTCGGTGACCTCGCCCGGCACGACGTGTTCGGCGTAGGTGAGGCTCCCGTCGGCCAGCGTGGAGTCGATGCGGACCTCGTACTCGCCGTCCGGCATCGCGTCGAGCGTCTCCTGCGCCAGGCAGAAACCCCACGTCGGCGCGTAGTAACTGGTCCGGTACGGCACCCAGGACGGCTGGTCGGGCAGGGTGTGCAGGTGTTCCCGCAGCTCGCTGAGCGGCATCTTCCGCGACACGGGGACGCTGTAGCCGACGACGTGCAGGTTCGACTCCTGGAAGTCGACCACGCGGCGGCCGGCGGCGTCCTTGATGTAAGCGTCGCGGATGTTCCATTCCTGCGGCACCGTCCAGTCCAGTACCTGGGTGCCGGTGGGGACCTCGTGGATCTCCAGCGGGACGTGCTCGCCGACGATCTCCAGCGTGCGGCGGACGCCGTCGCCGGTGATGCTGCGGCACAGCGGATACAGGCGCTCGACCAGCCTTCGCAGGTCGGCGCTCGTCTCCAGGTCCCCGTGCGACATCAGCGACGCCGCAAGGTGTCGTCGAGTTCGCCGGCGGCGGTGCGGTCCTGCAGCCGCGCGAGCCGGGTGAACAGGCGCTGGAAGCCGTGTTCGGTCAGGCCGTGGGTCTTGTAGGCCTCGATCAGTTCGAGCGCGCCGTCCTTGACCGACCAGTCGCAGTCGAAGCCGGGGATCGCCGCGCGGAACCGGGAGAAGTCGACCCGGTACGAACGCGGGTCCGCGCCAGCCTCGCCGGTGATCCGCAGCGTCGAGCCGGGAACGGCCTCGACGACCTCTTCGGCGATCTCGGCGACGGTCACGTTGTTGCGTTCGGTGCCGATGTTGAACGCCTTGCCGTGTACGGCTTCCTTCGGCGCGACCAGGGCCGCGGCGAAGGCACGCGCGATGTCCTTGGCGTGCACCAGCGGCCGCCACGGCG
Organism: Amycolatopsis sp. CB00013; assembly: GCF_001905755.1. Taxonomy (NCBI): domain Bacteria; kingdom Bacillati; phylum Actinomycetota; class Actinomycetes; order Pseudonocardiales; family Pseudonocardiaceae; genus Amycolatopsis; species Amycolatopsis sp. CB00013. The sequence continues at coordinate 80,345 of NZ_LIWC01000004.1, forward strand.
TGCCGTCGGAGAGCACCAGCACTTCGCCGGAGAGATGCGCGTGCGCGGTCAGGTTGTTGAGCACGATGTCGCCGCGCAGCCGGGGCGAGAACCCGAACGCGGTGGCGTTGCGCATGTACACCGGGCTGAAGTCGTCGTCGGCGAGCTCCTGGACGTCGTCCTCCACCCGCACCTTCGACTCGGCGTACGGCGTCACCGGGCGCAGCGGCGCGTCCTCGTCGACCAGGCCGTCGCCGCCCGAAGCGCCGTACACGGAGCACGTCGAGGCGTACAGGTACCGCTTGACTCCGGCGTCCTTCGCCAGCTTCGCGAGCTTGACCGAAGCGTGGTGGTTGATGTCGTAGGTCAGCTCCGGCGCCAGCGAACCGAGCGGGTCGTTGGACAGCGCGCCCAGGTGGATCACCGCGTCCACACCGGCCACGTGCTCGGCCGTGACGTCACGAAGGTCGACCTCGAAGCCTTCGGGATCTTCGGGCTTCGGGCCCAGGACGCAGGTGTCGTAGAGACCGGAGTCGAGGCCGATCACCTCGTGGCCTTCGGCGGCCAGCACCGGGGCCATCACCGTGCCCAGGTAACCCTTGTGCCCGGTCAGCAGCACACGCATGGCTTTCAGCCTTTCGGAGTGAGGTCGAGCGTCAGTTTCTTGAGGTCGAAGGCCTCGGCATAGCGCTGCCCGCATTCGATGCCGCGAATGCGGGCGAGGCCGAGGAAGGCTTCCCGGTCGTACCAGGGCCGGTGCCGCTGGGAGGCGTAATGCTCCTGGAGCAGACGGACCTTCTCTTCGGCGCGCTCCGCGGGAAGCGGGACGTACGCGGTGGGCTTGCCGAGGTCGCCGTCCCATTTCACGATCTCGTACTCCAGCTGGAGATGGGTGCGGAACACCGTCGGCACCAGCTTCGCCAGGCCGCGGTGGTCCTGGTGCGCGTCCGCCGTGCGCGGGGAGAGGACGAGGTCCGGATCGGTGCGGCGACGCAGCTCCTCCAGCCCGTTCTTGGCCTCCTCCCAATGCGCGGGAAGACGGCCGTCGGGCAGTTTGAGCACGGTGACCTCGACGTCGGCGCCCGGACAGAAGGCCGCGAGCGCCGCGCGTTCCTCGGTCTCCCGTTCGGTGCCGCCGCCGGAAAGGACGAGGGCGTCCACCCGGACACCCGGATTGGTGGCGCAGATCGTCAGCAGCGTGCCGCCCGCCCCGATGGCGATGTCGTCACAGTGCGCGCCGAGCGCGACGATCCGCTGGACGCCGCCGGTGCCGAGCTCGATCACGCCGTGCTCGCCGCTTCGCGTTCCCAGCGTGCCCACGGACGGTCTCCGTGCGCGTACGCGTCGTCGAGCTGGACGCGCTCCTTGACGGTGTCGGTCGGCTTCCAGAACCCGCGGTACGGGTACGCGAGCAGCTTGCCCTGTTTGGCGAGCTCGCCGCAGCCGTCGGCCACCAGGTCGCCGCCCTCGGGGATGTGGTCGAAGACCTCCTGGCGCAGCACGAAGTACCCGCCGTTCTCCCACAGCGGCATCTCGCTGACCGGGGTCAGCGCGCCGATGCGGCCGTCCTCACCCATTTCGACGCAGTGGAACGACGACTGCGGCGGCACGACCATCATCGACGCGCCGGCGTCGGATTCCGTGAACCGCTCGATCATCTCCGGCAACGGGGCGTCGGTGAGGACGTCGGCGTAGTTGGCGAGGAACATCTCGTCGCCCTCGAGATACGGGCGCACCCGGCGCAGCCGTTCGCCGATGGCCGATTCGAGACCGGTCTGCACGAAGGTGATCGACCAGTCCGCGATGTCGGTCGACAGCAGTTCGGCCTTGCCGCGGCGCAGGACGAAATCGTTGGAGGTGGTCTCCTGGTAATTGAGGAAGAACTCCTTGATGTGGTGCGCGCCGTAGCCGAGACAGAGGATGAACTCGGTGTGCCCGAAATGCGCGTAGTACCGCATCACGTGCCAGATCAGGGGTCTGGGGCCGACCATGGCCATCGGCTTGGGCACGTCGGACGCGTCACCGTTGCGCATCCGCATGCCGTAGCCGCCGCAGAAGAGGACTACCTTCACGACTTCACCTCGACGATTTCCAGGTGCGGGATGGGGAAGACCAGTTTCCCGCCCCATTCGTCCACAAAGGACAATTGGGCGGTCAGTTCCTTCCGGAGGTTCCACGGAAGGACGAGCACGTAATCGGGCCGGTCCGCTTCGATGCGTTCCGGCGGCAGGATCGGGATCCGGGTGCCGGGGGTGAACCGGCCGTGCTTGTACGGATTGCGGTCGACGGTGTACCGCAGGACGTCCGGGCGGATGCCGCAGTGGTTCAGCAGCGTGTTGCCCTTGCCCGGGGCGCCGTAACCGACGACGGTCTTGCCTTCGAGCGCGGCGTCCGTGAGGAACTTGTTCAGCTCGAGCCGGACCTTGGTGACCCGCTCGGAGAATTCGGTGTAGCCGGACATTTCGTGCAGTCCGGCCGCTTTTTCGGCGTCGAGGACCTGCATCACCCGCTCGCTCGGCTCACCGGCGACGGCGTCCGGGCGCGCCCACAACCGGATCGAACCGCCGTGGGTGGGCAGGAGTTCGACGTCCACAACGGACAATCCGCCGCGCGCGAGGGCCCGGCGCGCGGATTCCACCGTGTAGTACTGGAAGTGCTCGTGGTAGATCGTGTCGTACTGGTTCTCCTGGATCAGCGTCAGCAGATGCTGGACCTCGATGCTGACCCAGCCGTCATCGGCGACCAGGGCGCGGAGCCCGTGCGTGAAACCGATGATGTCCGGAATGTGCGCGTAAACGTTGTTCGCCACGACGAGGTCGGCGGGACCGTGCTCCTCGCGGACGTCACGTCCGGTTTCGGGACCGAGGAAGGCGGTCTTCGTCGGCACCCCGGCGTCACGCGCGGCTTGGCCCACGTTCACCGAAGGTTCCACGCCCAGACAACGGATCTGCTGCGCCACAACGTGTTTGAGGAGATAACCGTCGTTGCTGGCGACCTCGACGACGAACGAGGACTCGTCGAGCCCCAGCCGCTCGACGGCGCCGTCGACGAACGTTTTGGCGTGGTCGACCCAAGAGGCGGAATACGACGAGAAGTACGCGTATTCGGTGAAAGTCTCTTCCGGGGTGATCAGCGGCGGGATCTGGGCCAGCCAGCATTCCGTGCAGACCCGCAGGTGCAGGGGGTAGGTCGGCTCCGGTTCCTGCAGCTGTTCCGCGGTCAGGAATCGTTCGCACGGCGGCGTCGCCCCGAGGTCGACGACACTGGCGAGATGGGCCGAGCCGCAGAGTCGGCAGGTGGTCATCGAGAGGCTCCTTGGCTCGCGTCACGTATCCCAGACGTCGGCACCTCGGGTCGCCTCGTTACATGCCTTCCAGGGGTCTCACGCTTCCGTCTCACAACCGAAACCTGTCGTCTCGGCCATCGGCGCAGACGTCTCCGCCATCCGGGCGCGGGCAACCCCGCCCGATCGCGTTCCGCCGACTAAACGCGACCCGCCAGACCCCGGCCCGGATCGCGTTTAGCCCGCTAAACGCGACTCGTCAGGCCTCCGCAGACGTCGCGAAAGCCACTTTCGCGACGTCTGATGTCCCGAAAGTGGCTTTCGCGACATCCCATCGCCACGTGCCCCCGGCCCGGATCGCGTTTAGCCGGCTAAACGCGATCCGGCCCGTCACACCGTCAAGAAACCACCAACGCGTAGTCCGCATCGGTCGCCGACGTCTCCGGATGACCGTCGGCGTTCACCTGGGTCGCCACGACCTCCACCGTCCACGTACCGGCGGCCGGCTTCTCGAGGATGACGTTCTCCACCGTGTCGACGGTGTTCGGCGACCCGCCCGCGGTCGAGAAGTTGCCCGCCTTCAGCCCGTTGTTGCCGTAGTAGACGGTCCCGTTCGGCGCGGTGACCTTCAGCGTCAGGTCGTTGACCCTGGTGACCGACGCGCTCGGCGAGCCCGCCGGGTCGGTGTAGGCCAGCGTGGCCTTGAACTGCTTGGTCCCGTTCACCGCGACCGTGTACTTCTTCGACTGCCCGGTGCCCAGCAGGTCGGTCTCGTTCACCAGCACCGGCAGCTTCCACCCGTTCGCCTTGGCCTGTTCGTGCAGGTACCGCACGTTCGCGGTGCCCCAGCCCTGATGCGTCCGGGTCATGTCGTGCGAGGTGCCGCTGAACGCGAACTGGTCGGCCCCGTTGATCAGCAGCGCCTTCGCGGTCGCGGCGTGCGGGCGGCTCGCGAAGACGTCGCGGCCCTTGCCGGGGCCGCCGTCGAACACGCCGTCGGCCCACATCTGGAACAGCAGTCCGGCGTTTCCGCAGGTGATCGGGGTCGCCCCGCTCGTGCCGCCGAACGACGTCGTGTACGAGGTGTCACTGCCGGACGACGTGGTGTCGATCCGGTCGTAGTAGTTCGAAAGTTCCGGTTTGATCCGGCCGTCGGCGGCCGGGCCGATGCTGGCGCCGCCGTTCCACTTGTCGTCGGTGCGGCCGAGCGTGTTGTAGTGGTACTGCCCGCCGACCGAAAGCACGTTCTTCGACCAGGCCTGCGGCCGCGACTGCTGGGTGCCCGCGTTGCTCTGCGACTGGCAGATCAGCAAGTCGTGATCGAAGACGATCTTGTCGAGCTCGGCGGAGACCGAGTTGTAGGCCGTGGTCAGCCCGCCGCCCCAGCTGTTGCTCTGGAACACCGCGCGGTACTTGCCGGCCGGGTCGACCAGTTCCTTGGTGTGGGCGTAGCGGTCCGGCTTGTTGTAGGTCGCGAAGATCCCCTGCGCCTCGGGCAGCAGCCCCCGCTGCGGCGCGCTCACCCCCGACGCGAAGATCTGGCCGTATGTGGAAGTCCCGTGGCTGGTGCTGGTGGAGTTCGACCCGTGCATCACCGTCGGCCGGGCCTTGAATTCCTGGTGCGTGACGCGCAGTCCGCCGTCCATCACCTCGCCGCGCACGCCCTGGCCGCGATAGCCGCCGACACTCTCGATGTAGTTCGCGCCGCTGCTCTCCCTGGCGTTGGCCATGTCGGTCTCGGGCGCGGTGATCGCGCCGACCGCGAGCACCTCGGCCCCCTGCGCCACGGTGGCGGCTTGACCGGGGCCGAGCTTCGCCACGATGTGCTGCCCGCTCTGAGAGATCGCCTCGATGCTCCCGCCGAGCCGCAGGATCCGCTCGGCGACCACGCGCTGATCCCGCGCGTCCGATTCGACCAGCGTCACCAGGTAACCGCCCGTCGCGGCCAGTGAGATCTCCACCTTGTCGTCCGCCCGGTATTCGCCGAGCCAGCGGACGAAATTCAATTTCGCGACCGATTCGCGGTTCTCCGGCTTCAGCCGGACCACGTAGGCGAAATCGGGAATGTAGGTCCCGATCCGCACGCCGAGTGAACGCAATCGCCCACGCTGTTCGTCGGTCAGCGCACTCCGGACCTGGAGCAGGTAGGCGCCCTTCCAGTCCTGGCTCGCGGCCGTGCGCTGGCTCAGCGGATCGAAGGTCCTGCTGGCCAGGCGGATGAACTGGGGATCTTCGGCGGCCGGGGCGGCGACGGCCACCCCGCTCGTCAGTAGCATCGCGCCGACCAAGGGCGCGAGAAAGCGGACAGACTTCGACCGTGGCATGAAATACCTCCGGGGAGCTCTGCAGGGGAGAGGTCTTCCGAAGGTACCGGCCGAAAAGCGGGATGATCAGCCGCTGAACGGCCCAGCCGTTTTCCGGTGCTGCGGGAAATGGAGCATAAACGGTTAAAAACTGATTCAGGAGAGCTCGTCGATCGCGCCGCTGAACCGTGTCAACCGCTCGCGTTCCTCGTCGCCGAGTCTTCGCGTGCTGCCCTCGGGCAGGACGCACGCGACCCAGATGGTGCGGCAGCGCGCGTAAACGGCCCGCTCGTCACGCAGCCTGCTGTTCACCACGACGTCGCAGGTCCCGATCCGGCCGACCACGGTCTCCACCTCGACCGGGCTGTCGCGGAAGGTCAGCCTGCGCAGGTAGCTGACGTTGTGCTTCGCGATGAGATACGCCGGTCCCTTGGCCTGGAAGAGGTGCTCACGCCGCGGGTCGAGCATCGCGACCTGGGCTTCCTGGAAATAGTCGAGCAACCGCACATTCCCCACGTGGCCGAGATGGTCCAGGTCGGCGACACGCAGGCGATGGCGGTGGAGGTGGATCTCGGGAGCGGGACGCGCACTGGTCGTCCCCAGCGGATGTGCGTGCACGAAGTGGATCTTGAATGATCGCGTGGTGTTCCGGCCGCGCGGCGCAACGGACACCGGCCCGGTTCACTCCATCAGGGCTTCGGAGAGCTCGCGGATCGCGGCGGTCTCGGCGGTGTGGATGTCCCGGAGCAGGGTGCCCATCGTGCTGAAAAGCTCACGGGCTTCGACGTCGGTGAACGGCGTTTCGTCGTTGTAGTGCGCGCGCAGTTTCCACATCTCCTCACCGGCGGCTGCGGCGGCTTCCTGCCCCGCGTCGCCCTCGCGGACACCCGCGGAAACCGCGCTGACGAGCCCGCGCATCCAGGCGAATTCGGCGTTCGCCACCGGAACGGCCGCCTCGGCCAGCTCCGCCCAGCGCTCGGCGATCCCGCGCCAGGTCGACGCCTGTTCGGCCAGCGCCGGGAGTTCGAGCAGGGCGGCGGCCTCGGTGAGCGCGTCGGCGAACAGCCCGCGCAGATGCCCGCCCTCCATCCCCGCCGGAGTGACGCTCTCCCATACGTTGAACAGCGCTCCGACGAGCCCGCGCCGCTCACCGAACGCGCGCGGCCAGCCCTTGGGGTCACGTTCGTCGGTCATCGCCTTCGCCCAGCGCCCCCAGGCGGGCAGTGAGAACGACTTCGACGGCTCCGAGAGGTTCCGCGCGCAGTCCGTCAGCCCGCCGCGCACGGCCGCCCGCCAGTCGGGGACCTCGCCGGGCTCGATCGTGGCGAGCAGGTTCTTGTACGAGCCGACCCGGCCCCGCGCGGCGTCGAACGTCTTCCGGTCGACCGTCAGCGGGGCGAGGTTCCGGTCGTCGACCAGCACCCGCCCGTCCTCTTCGCCGTACGCGACGATGAAGTGGCCGCCACCGCCGGACATCTCCGGCGGCAGCCGCCAGTACCCGAGCGACTCGCGGTCGGGGAGGACGATCGACGGCCGTCCCGCTTCGAGATTCGCGGAAAGCCGTTTCGCGGCGGCACGTTTGCCGCCGGTGGTGTGGATGTCGGCGGCGAGCCCAAGACGGTCCACTGTGGACTTGAGCCATTCCTGCGGATACTGCCAGCGCGCGCGGAAGCCGAACACGATCGTCGACGTCGTCTCGTGCGCGAAGTCCCACAGGATGTAGCCGGCGCCGATCCCACCGGACGCGGCGAAGACCAGCGCTTCGCCGGGTGCCTGACCGTCCGGCCCTTCGACACCGTGATGGGTCAATACGGCGGTGACCGCCGATACGTCGGGTTGCAGCCCGCCACGCAATGCGTACTCGCTCACCCCGCCATCATGCCCGTTCCGGCGTCAGAAGTCCCTGATGAGGGAAACCCTGCCGCGTAAGGGATCCGCCACGTACACCGTCCTGGTGCGCTGGTCGATCGCGACCGCGCCGGGGTTCACGCCGAGTGACAGGTCGCCGGTGAGCAGGCTCGTCCTGCCGTCGATCCTGGCGATGCCGTTGGGGCCGCCGTTGGCGTAAACGGTGTTCGATCCTTCGTGGACCGCGAGCGCCGAAGACTCCGAGCGCAGCAGCACGGTCGCCTTTTCCTTGCGCGTGCCCGTGTCCACGATGGACAGATGATGGATGGCCGAATTCGCGACGAACACCGTGCCGGTGGCGCCGTGCACGGCCACGCCGGTCGGCGACTTGCCGACCGGGATCCCGCCGGTGAACTCGCCCGCGCCGATGTCGAAGACCTCCAGCGAATCGGTGGTCGTGCTGGTGCAGTAAGCGAGCTTGCGCCCGCTGTCGACCGCTGTGGAGGACAACCCCCGTGTCGGGCCCGGGACCAGGTCCAGCAGGCGGCAGCTCACGCCGTCGATGACGGCGAGCGTCCCGGTGAGATCGCTGACCGCGTAGATGCGGTTCGCCTGCTCGTCGACGTCGACACTGGACGCGCCGGGCCCGGCCGGCACCACGCTGACGACGTCGTTGGTCCGTCCGTCCAAGACCAGGACCGTCCCGGCGGGCGGGTTCGCCACGAAGACCCGGTTGGTCACCGCGTCCACGGCCAGCCCGGCGGGCTCGCCGCCGACCGGGATCACGTCACCGACCGTGCCGGACCGCGAGTCGAGGACGACGATCGTGCCGGTGGACGGGTCCGAAACGTACGCGAAGCCGGTGACGGAATTCACCGCGACCGCCTCCGGGGTGCCCCCGACCTCGACGAGGAGCACTTTTTCGGCTCTGGCCGCCGGTGCGAAGGCGACCGCGGAGGCACCGGCCGCGGCCAGCGTGAGCAGGGCTCGGCGGCTCAGTTCGGGTCCTCGCACAGGCGCCTCCCGATGATCGTTCCCGGCTTCGACGATAACCCGCGATCCGAGCACGCGAAGGAACTTCGCGTCCCCCGATCGCGTTGTTTCCGATGAGTAACCCCCACCCTGAGAAAGAAAGGAGCAGGACGCCGTGCACAAGCACCAGAACGGGCTGAAGACCGTCGTCCTGCTCGGCCTGCTGTCCGCGCTGATCGTCGGGATCAGCGGTTTCTTCGGGCGGGGCGCGCTGGTCATCGGCCTGGTGGTGGCGCTCGGCGTCAACGCGTACGCCTACTTCAACTCCGACAAGCTGGCGCTGCGGGCCATGCGCGCGCGGCCGGTGTCCGAGGCCGAGCAGCCGGCGATGTACCGGATCGTGCGGGAGCTGGCGACCACGGCGCGGCAACCGATGCCGCGGCTCTACATCAGCCCCACCGTCGCCCCGAACGCCTTCGCCACCGGCCGCAGCCCCCGGCACGCGGCGGTGTGCTGCACCACCGGCATCCTCGACCTGCTCGACGAACGCGAACTGCGGGCGGTGCTCGGGCACGAACTGTCCCATGTCTACAACCGCGACATCCTGATCTCGTGCGTCGCGGGCGCGCTGGCGAGCGTGATCAGCGTGATCGCCAACATCGCGATGTTCACCAGCGTCTTCGGCGGCGGCAACCGGGAGGACGGCGACAGTCCGCTGGTCGGGCTGCTGCTGGTGCTGATCGGGCCGATCGCGGCCGCCGTCGTGAAACTCGGGGTGAGCCGCTCGCGGGAGTTCCAGGCCGACGCGTCGGGCGCGGAACTCACCGGTGACCCGCTCGGGCTGGCCTCCGCCCTGCGGAAACTCGACAGCGGGACGCGCGCGGCGCCGCTCGTGCCGGAGCCGAAGCTGGTCTCGCAGTCGCACCTGATGATCGCGAACCCGTTCCGTCCGGGCGAAGGCCTCTCGAAGCTCTTCTCGACCCATCCGCCCATGGCCGAACGCATCCGACGCTTGGAAGACATGGCCCGCCGCCCCTACTGACCCCGCCCCCCAGGTCGCGTTTCGCGGGCTAAACGCGATCCGCTCCCGGCCCCGCCCCCCGACCTGCGTTTCGCGGGCTAATCGCGACGCGCGCGCCTCCGGATCGCGTTTAGCCCGCGAAACGCAGGTCGGGCCGGGGATCTCACCTCGTGGGAGCGGGAATCGAGGGCCGGGCGCGTGAGTTCCCCGGGCATGGGTTCCGCACAGCAGTTGCACCTCGGGGTCGCGCTCGACGGGGCCGGGCAGCATCCGGCCGCCTGGCGGGTCTCCGACGTCCGCCCGTCCGCGTTGTTCACCGCCGCCCACTACCTCGCCCACGCGAAGCTCGCCGAAGCGGCTTCGCTCGACTTCGTCACCCTCGACGACACACTCGCGCTCCAACCCGGAGGCGAGGAGGTCGTCCGAGGCCGACTGGACGCGCTCCTCACCTTCGCCGCACTCGCCCCCGTGACCAGCGGGATCGGCCTCGTTCCCACGGTCACCACCACGCACACCGAGCCATTCCACATCTCGACGGCCGTCGCTTCGCTCGACTTCGCGAGCCGCGGCCGCGCAGGCGTCCTCGCGGTGCCTTCGCGCACCGAAGCCGAGGTCGCGCACTTCGGCAGGCGCACCTTGCCGTCCGAGGTGGACGCCGAAGCGGAGAACGCCGAGGTCGTCGACGTCATCGCCCGCCTCTGGGACAGCTGGGAGGACGGCGCGATCATCCGCGACGAGCCGACCGGCCGCTTCATCGACCGCGAGAAGCTGCACTACGTCGACTTCGAAGGCCGCTTCTTCAGCATCAAGGGACCTTCGATCACACCGCGCCCGCCGCAGGGCCACCCCGTCGTCGCGGTGTACGGCGACTCGCCGTACGCGCACGGCGCCGACGTCGTCCTGGTCGACGAGATCCGCGGCGCCCGCGAGCGCTTCCCGGACGCGAAACTCCTCGCCGGCCTGTCGATCGTGCTCGCCGAGACCGAGCAGGCGGCCATCGAACGCCGTCGGACGCTGGAGGCCTACGCGCCCTTCCCGCCGGGTCCGAGCTTCACCGGAACTCCCGCCGACCTCGCCACCGAGCTGCCCCGCCTCGCGGCGTCCAACAGCCTCGACGGCTTCCACATCCGGCCCGCGGTCCTGCCCGACGACCTGGCGCTCTTCACCGCCGAGACCGTGCCCGCGCTCCAGGCCGCGGGCGCGTTCCGGCAGACCTACACCGGCGCCACCCTGCGCGACCATCTCGGCCTCGGGGTCGCCGCCAACCAGTACGCGGAGGCGTGACAAATGCCCAAACAGGTCAAACTCGCCGCGCACTTCCCCGGCGTCAACAACACGACCGTGTGGAGTGACCCGCGTTCGGGTAGTCAAATCGACTTTTCGTCCTTCGAGCATCTCGCGCGCACGGCCGAGCGGGGCAAGTTCGACTTCCTGTTCCTCGCCGAGGGCCTGCGCCTGCGCGAACACGCGGGCAAGATCCTCGACTCCGACGTCGTCGGGCGGCCGAACACCACCACCGTGCTGGCCGCGCTCTCCGCGGTCACCACCCGGCTCGGCCTCGCGGGCACGCTGTCGTCCACCTTCAACGAGCCGTACGAGGTCGCGCGGCAGGTCGCGAGCATCGACCACCTCTCCGGCGGCCGCGCCGCGTGGAACGTCGTCACCTCACCGGACGCGTGGACGGGCCAGAACTTCCGCCGCGGCGGCTTCCTGAAACGCGAGGACCGCTACCGCCGCGCCGAGGAGTTCCTCGCCACCGTGCGCGAACTCTGGGACAGCTGGGCGCCCGACGCGGTGGTGGGGGACAAGGAGAACGGCGTCTTCGCCCGCGGTATCGAGCGCTTTGTCCACAGTGGACCGCAGTTCGACATCCGCGGCGAATTCACCGTGCCGAGGACCCCGCAGGGGCAGCCGATCGTCATCCAAGCAGGGGACTCCGACGAGGGCAGGGAGTTCGCCGCGAAGACCGCCGACGTCATCTTCAGCCGGCACGGTTCACTCGAGAGCGGCAAGGAGTTCTTCGCCGACGTCAAGCGACGGCTACCCGCCTATGGCCGCGAGCCCGGCGAGCTGCTGATCATGCCCGCCGCCACTTTCGTCCTCGGCGACACCGAGGAGGACGCGCACGAGCAGGCCCGCGAGATCCGCTATCAGCAGGTGCGGCCGGCGACCGCGATCCAGTTCCTCGAACAGGTCTGGAGCCGCGACCTCTCCGCCTACGACGCCGACGGCCCGCTCCCCGAGATCGACCCGGACCCCGACGCCGAGCCGCTGACCTGGGGCCGGGTCCGGCACGAGAAGGATCCGCTGGCCGTGGCCGCGAAATGGCGAGCGATCGCGGAGGAGAAGAAGCTCTCCATCCGTGAACTGGTCATCGAGGTGACCGCGCGCCAGCAGTTCGTCGGCACCGCCCGGCAGGTCGCGGAATCGATCGACGAGTACGTCCAGAGCGACGCCGCCGACGGCTTCGTGCTGGTGCCGCATCTGACCCCGGGTGGGCTCGACGCGTTCATCGACGACGTCGTCCCGCGGCTTCAGGAACGGGGTGTCTTCCGGGCCGATTACACCGGCGACACCCTGCGGGAACACCTGTTCAGCCGGTAGCACCCTGGGTGCGCGCGACGTTCATCAGATATTCGCCGTAGCCGGACTTCGCCAGCTTCGCCCCGAGCGCGAAGCACTGCTCCGCGTCGATGAAGCCCATGCGCAGCGCGACTTCTTCGAGACAGGCGATCCGGACACCCGTCCGGTGCTCGAGGACCTGCACGAACTGGCCCGCCTCCAGCAGCGAGTCGTGCGTTCCGGTGTCGAGCCAGGCGAACCCGCGGCCGAGGTCGACCAGGGTCGCGCGGTCCTGCCGCAGGTAAGTGAGGTTGACGTCCGTGATCTCCAGCTCGCCGCGCGGGGAGGGCTTGAGGTCGCGGGCGATCTCGACGACCTGGTTGTCGTAGAAGTACAGGCCGGTGATGGCCTTGTTCGACTTCGGCTTCTCGGGCTTCTCCTCGATGGAGAGGAGCTTGCCGTCGGCGTCGATCTCCCCGACGCCGTACCGCTGCGGGTCCTTGACCGGGTACCCGAACAGCACACAGCCGTCGAGCGCGGACGCCGCCGCCTGCAGCCTGCTGGAGAACCCCTGGCCGTAGAAGATGTTGTCGCCCAGCACGAGCGCGACGTCGTCTTCGCCGACGAAGTCCGCGCCGATGACGAACGCCTCGGCCAGCCCGTTCGGGGCGGCCTGCTCGGCGTAGCTGAAGCTGAGCCCGAACTGGCTGCCGTCGCCGAGCAGGCGCCGGAAATGCGGCAGGTCGACGGGGGTCGAGATGATCAGGATCTCGCGGATCCCGGCGAACATCAGCACCGAGATCGGGTAGTAGATCATCGGTTTGTCGTAGACCGGTAGCAGCTGTTTCGAGATCGCCTGGGTGATGGGATGCAGACGCGTCCCACTGCCCCCGGCCAGCACGATGCCCTTCATGCGATGCCCCCGCTTCGTAGCCGATCGCTCGGGACCTCACACTACCGGGTGGCTCAGAACGCCGGGCCCTTCGCGAAATACGCCTTGCAGCCGAGGTTGTACTCGGTGGAGATCTGCAACACGTTCTTGCCGCCGTCGACCGGCAGCAGCGTCGAGCTGTAGTTGGGGCAGAAGTTGTTGTGGATCCCGACGACATGCACCGGCGCGGGCAGTTCGTACCAGTGCCCGGAACCGAAGTTGTCGTTGGCCAGCAGGACCTGGCCGTTCTTGGCCTGCGGGACCCCGGCGGCGTTGGTGTAGATCTGCCCGACCATCACCAGCCGCACCCCGTTCGGGCCACCCGGGAACAACGTGATCGTCTGCGCGTGCTGGAAGTAGTTGCCGCTGGCGGTGGTGACGCGGGTCCCGGGATCGAGGGGATCGCCCCAGTTGGCGCCGTCGGGGGAGATCTTGAAGTACGGATCGCAGTAGCGATCGCGGTAGTTGCAGATCTCGTAGGCCAGGTAGTACCGGCCGTCGGGGAGGCGGCGGATGATGGGCATCCCGGGCCGCACCCGATGCGGCGGGATCGCCATCGTGCGCTGCTTGGTGCCCCAGTTCACCCCGTCGGTGGAAGCGACCCGGTTCATCACCTGCGCGAACTGCGGCGCCTCGGTCTCGTCGGCGTAGTGCAGCCAGAGCGTGCCGCCCGCGTCGACGACGAACTCCGGCTCCCAGATGCCGTCGTGGTTGTGCGAGCGCGCGGCCTCGGACAGGAAGGCCCACGAACGGCCGGCGTCGCGGCTGTACCAGATCCTGATGCCGATCCGCCGTTGCGGACCGGCGTCCTGCCGGTAGCTCGCGGCCCACAGCAGGGTGCCGGCGCGCAGCCTGCCGACCCGCTGCGGCAGTTCGTACAGCGTTCCGCAGCACATGCCGCGGCGACCGTCGCGGTCGCGGACCTCGCCGATCTTGTGGAAGGTCTGGCCTTCGTCGGTGCTCTCCATGATCGGGGTGAACTTGCCGCTCGCGTCTTCGCTGGTCAGCGACGCGAGGATGCGGCCGCGGCCGATCGGGGAATGCTCCAGGCGGATCAGCCGCGGGTATGAGCCGTAGCCGGGCACGAGCTGTTGGCGCTCCGCGGCCTGCGCGGACGTGAACAGGGACGCGATCACCGTGAGTGACAGCGCGAAGGCGAGTGCGGAGCTGAAACGGCGTCTCATCGTGACCTTCCTCGAACGCGATCGCCGGATTACAACACGGGCTTTTGTCCCTTTCGGACTCTCGCGGAGGCGTTGCGGCGGAAACCCACGTCCGAGTGGCCTGAATCGCTCGGCCGAGTGATCCGGTAACGCTGGGCTATCGGTCGGCGAAGATCGGATGACGGGTTCGACTAGGGGGAAACACGTGATCAGGCGCTTGTGCGCGGCCGCGAGTGCCGTGCTGCTGACCGCGGGCCTGATGGCCTGCTCGCCGCCGGCTCTGGGCCGTGTCGTCCCGCGTGCGGCCGCCCCGGAAGGGCTGCGTTCACCATCGACGACGCCCACGCCGACCACCACCCCGAAGCCCGGCCCGCAGCCGGAGGAGAAGCACTCGGGGAAGGGGAACGCGTCGGTCGCCATGGCCTGGCCGTCGCGCATCGGCTTCGTGACCTTCGAGTGTCCGAAGTGTTCCGGGCACGTCGCGGTCAACACCGAGAACGAGCTGATCGTCAACGACATCGGCCCGTACAAGGGCACGCAGTGGATCAACGACATGCCCGGCCGTCAGGCGAAGACGTTCACCGTCAAGGCCAACGCCGCCTGGACGCTGACCATCACCGACGAAAGCGGCTTGCCCGCACTCACGCCGGGCAAGCCCCTGTCGGGCAAGAGCGAAGCGGTCTTCGCCGCGCCTGATGGAGTCTCGGCGGTCGCCATCACGACCAAGAACAGCGGTCGCACGGCGGTGTGGGTGCACAGTGGCGACTACTCGGAGCTCCCGGTGAACCAACTCGGCGACTACAAGGGCAGCGTTCCCGTGTCCGGCCCGGCCTTCGTGTCGGTGGAAGGCGACGGGAGCTGGACGGTCACCGCGTCCTAGACATGACGAAGGCCACCTTCTGCCGAAGGTGGCCTCGTCGTCGCCGTGCTCAGCGGTAGTTCGTGAACTGCAGCGCGATCTCGAAGTCCTTGCCCTTCAGCAAGGCGATCACGTCCTGCAGCTGGTCCTTCTTCTTGCCGGACACCCGCAGCTGGTCGCCCTGGATCTGCGCCTGGACGCCCTTGGGGCCTTCGTCGCGGATGAACTTGGCGATCTGCTTCGCCTTGTCCGACGCGATCCCCTGGAGGATCTTGCCGCCGATCTTGTAGATCTTGCCGGACAACGCCGGCTCGTCCGCCTCGAAGGCCTTCAGGGAGATGCCGCGTTTGATCAGCTTCTCCTTGAACACCTCGACCGCCGCCAGCGCCCGCTCCTCGGTCTCGGACTCGATCGCGATCGCCTCCTCACCGGACCAGTCGATCTTGGTCCCGGTACCCCGGAAGTCGAACCGTGTACCGAGTTCCTTGCTGGCCTGGTTCAGGGCGTTGTCCACCTCCTGGCGATCGACCTTGCTCACCACGTCGAAAGAGGGATCCGCCACGTGTTCTCACACCTCGTACTCGCTTGTCAGGAGCTTCCACCCTAGCCCTGCGGAACCCGGTTGACCGGCCCGCCACGGCATTGGGTATTCTTTCGTCTCGGCCGGGGACACCCGGCCACGGCGAGTTGCCCGAGCGGCCAAAGGGATCTGACTGTAAATCAGACGGCACTGCCTTCGGGGGTTCGAATCCCTCACTCGCCACACCAGCAAGATCGGCCCGGTGACCAGCAAGAACAGGTCACCGGGCCGATCTTGTGTTGTCCGGTTCTGTACGGCTGCAACCGGCTGTGCGGGTCAATCCACGGGCGCATTACGGGCGCACGGCCGAACCTGCTCAGGTCAGGCTGTAGGCCTGTTCGAGCTTCTGCAGGGCGGCTACCTCCCCTCCGGCTCTGCACTTGGCGTAGACGCGCAGGAGCACCGCCAGGCTGTGCCCGGCCCACTTCGCGACCCGGGTGGGTTCCACGCCGTTGTTGAGCCACGTCGACACCGCCGCGTGACGAAGGTCGTACGGTCGTTTGCTGAGCGGGCCAGCGGCCACTTCAGGCGTGAAAACCGCCGCGCGGGCGGTCGCCCACGCTCGTCCGTAGACAGAGCTACTCAGCCGCCCGCCGTCGCGTACGCCACGGAAGAGGCGGCCGTCCGGGGCGGTTCCGAAGATCACGAGGTGCGCATGCAACAGGGCAGCCAGCTCCGAAGCGCACGGGACCTGGCGGGTCGCCCCGTCGTTCCGGTGCTTGAGCGGCCCCGCTTCCGATGCCTCGCCGGAATCCGTCCACTCCCCGCCGACCTCGGGGCGTGCACCTTCCAGCGTGAGCCAACCTGCCCCGTTGAGTGACACGGGCAGATTCGACCTCTTGAGGTTGGCGGCTTCCTCGGGGCGAAGGCCGGCGAAGTACATGAGCGCGAAGAACGCGACCAGTTCGGGATGGGTCTCGCGCACCGCCGCGAGCAGCATCCGCCCCTGGATCGGGCTCACCACTACACCCGGGTCAACCTCTTGGACTTCGTAGCTGCGCTTCTTGACCTTGATCTCCTCCAGGGGGTTTGCGTCGAAGACCTCCCGTTCTACGGCGAAATCGAGCAGGTCCCGTAAGGCCACTCGCCTGATCCGGACTGTGTCCGGCGCCGCCTTCGAGCCGTCGATGTTGCGATCGATCCCACTGAGCACCGAGCGCAGCACGTCCGGTTCCGCGAACTCGTCCGCGCGCCGACATATGGCCGCGATCTCGTCGAGTACTGCGGCAACGTCGGGCGGCAGACCCTCGTTTCGCTGCGTGGTGTTGAACGCCTGTGTGAGTGCCCTTCTGAGAACCTTGCCGTCCACCGCGGTCGGGCTTTTCAACATCGACACCGTGATACCGGTCAAGGAACTCGCCAACGATCGTCTGTACTTCGGTGACGCGTCCGGCCACTTCATATCGATGTACGCGCAGGCCAGCTGAAACGTGGATAGCTTCGTGGCCTCCTTGCGGATCATCGATGTCGGCAACCCGGGTTTCTCGACCAGAAACCCTTCACCCGCTTTGGTGGCAGCGATCAGGTCGTTGCGGAAGTTGTCGGCCAGCTTGAACTTCTGGAACGGCTCGCCGAACTCCCGGCCGGCCACCGACCACCGCACCCGATAGGACACCTTTCCGCTGCGGTGCCGACGTGATTTCAGCGCCCAGATCTTCACGTCGTAGGAAACCTGGGCCGTCATGCAGCCTCCAGACGGCTGGCGAGCCAGCCGTTCAAGGCCGATCGAGAAACACGGATTTGGTTGTTCGGAAGTCGGGTGCACGGCGGAGCCTCGCCCCTGTCGCGCCAATCGCTGAACGTGGAACGGGCGATCTTGAGCAGGTCGCAAACCTCCTTAATAGTCAGCTGTTCGTCGTCGACCACCGACGTGGTGATCGCCCGGTGCGTGCGGGGGGTGCGACTTGTCGCACGAGATTTGGCGGCCATGACAGGTGGTCCTCTCGGGCGTTACGGTTCGTGGTCGGCGGGCCGACCCTGCGGAATGGGGTGCGCACAGAACGCACAAAACCCTCAGAACCTCCGGGACTGGCGGGTCCGTGCAGTTCAGGGCCGGTTTCTGTCGTGAGGTGGTTGCGTGCACAAAACCGTGCACAGAACTTCTGTGCGCACACAGAACCTCGGGGCCGGGTCGGCGGACTCGGCCCCGAGGGCGGTTTTGGTGACTGTCGGTGGTGGCTGATCGTGTCGGTGCCGTGGCGGTTGGCGGGGGTTTTGTGTGCGCACAGAAGTTCTGTGCGAGGTTCTGTGTGACGTCGGCACGCCGCCCGGGTGGGTCTATGACCTGCGAAAACTGGCCGTCCGGGAGGTTGTGAGGGTTTTGTGGGTTCTGTGAGCACCCCGTCTTTGGCGGGTTCGGGTCAGGTGGTCCGGTAGATCGGGTGGCGCCAGTAGTGCGGGCTGGGTGGTCGTCCTCCTTTGCTGGCGCGTTCGGGCTGGGTTTCGGCGGCGACGTGGCCGAGGTCGGCGAGCAGTTCGAGGCCGCGTTTGAATTCGTCGGTCTTCATTTGTTTGGTGCGGATCTTCTGGAATGCCTGGCGGATGGTGAACCGGTCGCCGAGTTCCCAGTCGCGGCGGCTGATGCGGTCGAGGATGCGGCGGGCGATCCGGATGGTGTCGTCCTGCCCGATGTATTCGAGGGTCGCTTGGGCGTGGGTGGCGTAGTACTGGGTGATGCGCCACGCGTTCGCGACGGTGGTGTCGGAGATTTGCGGGTTGTTCCACGCGGTGCGCGGATATTCGGCGAGGTGGAGCAGGGCGGCGATGCGGGCGGTCTGCCCGGCGAGTTTCCCGGCCCAGTCGGCGATGTCGGCCCATTCCCCGCCCTGGGGGTCGAGCCGGGGCTCGATCTGTTCTTCGATCTTCGCCATGAGGTCGTCGGCGGCCGGGGAGAACGTGAGCGTCACGGGTTCTTCGAAGCCGTGCAGCGCGGTGGCCATGGCGAGCATATTGGCGGTGTAGGAGTCGGCGACGTCCTGCGGGATTGGGTCGGGCCGGATCTTGCGGCGGCCGGACAGCGGGGCGGGGCGGGCGAACAGGATGCGGGCGAGGAACCCGTTTCCGCGCAGTTTCGGCGGAAGGTCCTCGATCACGGTGGGCTGGATGGTCAGGCCGAGGGTGAGCGCGGGGCGGGCGACGTATTCGGAGCGGTCGCCGCGGTCGACCCGGAGTTCGGTTCCGCTGTAGCCCTTGAGGAACACTTCGGCGTTGACGTTGCCGGAGTAGCGTCCGGCGACGATCTCGAAGATGGTGCCTTCATCGGAGAGGACTGCCAGCCGGCCGTCCTGTTGGGCGAGGATGGTGGCGACCTTCTGGGGTGTGACGTCGTCGGCGATCAGCTGGGGTGGGTGTGGGATCGCGATCGAGTCGGCCTGCAGCGCGGCGTCGACCGCGTCGGCGATGGCTTCCTCTTGGGCTTGCTGGTCGGTGAGTTCCTCCCCAGTGATCGTGGCGGCCTTCTTCTGTGCTTTGTCGCGGGCGGATTCGGCCATCTGCTGCTGCATCCGCGCGGTCTCGATGCTGTGGCGGGCTTCCTCCCGCAGCATCCGTTCGAGGGTCCGGATGGGTTCGGTCATCAGCGTGAACACCGGTGACTTCCGCGCTGACGGTTCCATGATCACGACTGTGAACAGGGTGGTTTGCTCGGCCCAGCCGTCGCGAACCTTGACCATCACCCGGCCGCCGGCCGCCGTCGACAAGCTGGCGAGCGCGAGCGCGCCGGGAAGGTCGACCGGGGTCTGCATGGTCTCGGCGACCGCGTCGGTGAAGTCCGCCAGCCACCCCGGTAGCGCCTCGCTCGGGAACTTCGACAACGCCCGCAAGGTCGAGAGCGGCGCGGGCCGGTCCGGCCAGGGCGACGGTCCGTCGTCGCTGGGAGGCTCAAGGTTTCCGGCCGGGGGACGTTCCGGGAAGTCCCGGATGTTGGTGACGGGTTCTGCGGACATGACGTACCTCCGCGATCTCTTCGTGTGGAACGGGTGCTGACAGCCGGGGGCGCGGCCGCTGTGGGACGGGCGGCCGCGCCCGGCTGGTCAGTGACCGAAGCGAGCAGGGTTGGTCACTGCTGCGCGCGGCGTTTCTGCTCGGCCCGGATCTGGTCGTAGACCGTGGACGGGGTGCCGTGGTGGACGCGTGCGGCTTCGAGGTCTGCGTCGGTGGCACTCGCGAAGCCCGCCGCCTGGACGCGTCCGAGTGCGTCCGGGTCTTGCACCGGCTGGATGACGATGAGGTGCTGTGGTTCACCGCCGACGGGGATCGCGGCGGCGTGGTCTTCCTCCTGGAGGGTCTTGCGGTTGGATTCCGGGGCGAGGTGGATGTTGGGGTTGTTGCGCGCCATGTCCCGCAGGGTCTGCGTGACTTCGTCGTGGTCGACGTCGGCGAGGGCCTTGCGGATGTCGGTGATCCCGGCCCAGCCGCCATCGCCTCTGGTCAGCTCGGCCACGGCGTCGCGGATGCGGTCCTCGGTCGACCGCGCCCGGTCGGCGGCCGGTTCCGGCACGGGCATGGGCGGCTCCGGGGCGTCAGTCTCCGGCTCGGCCTTGGGCTGCTCGGTCGCGGGCACGGCGGGTTCCACTTGCGCCGGGCTCCCGCCGGTGAATCCGCCACCGCCACCGTGGTCGCCGCCTTTCCCGAAGGCTGCTCCTCGTCCGCCCATCAGTGGTCACCGTCCCAGCGCGACGGGTAGCACCGGATCGGTGTCGCCCCGCGAACCTGCTCGGTTGGTGGTTTGCCGTGCACCAGGACCAGGGTCGGTTCCAGGCGGAGCAGCATTTCGGCGTACCCGGCGGCGAACAGTCTGCGCGCCACGGGGTCGCGCCACACGCCGACGGTGGACACTGCGACCACCGACCGGGGCGGGATCCCGGCGAACGCGAAGTCGAAGGAGTCCGCTGTGGACCAGCTGACGGTGGGGACGACGGTGACGCCGTGGTGCAGCAGCCACGCCCCGCACCAGCGTGAGCGGTAGACCTGCCACAGCTGCATCGCCAGCGGCATGTCCCGGTACAGGCTGAAATCCGGGGTCAGCGCCGCACCGACGGTGCGGCATCGGGACAGCCCGCGTTCCGGTTTGGACCAGACGACCTCGAACCGGTAGTCGTCGAGGAAGAAGTGCACCGCGGCCCCGGGCCCGGCGGTGGCGGCCGCGTGCCGGTCGGTGTAGGCCACCAACCGAGCAGGTTCGAACGTGGCTCTCGGCAGGGCGGGGATGCCCCACAGGTTGTCCGTGGGCCACAGGGCGCGGCAGTTGAGCTTGTCCCAGTTGCCGGGCATCGTCGCCCACCGGTGGCTGGTGCGGGTCCCGCCGCCGAGTTCCGGCGGGGGTGTGTCCGCGAGGACGTCGGGGTGGTCCAGGCCGGGGGTGGAGAGGGTCATCGGTTGCCTCCGTCAAAGGGTGGAAGGGACGTACCGGTGCCGTGTCACCGGCGGGTCAGGCGGCGGGATCGAGCGGTTCGCCGGAGAACGTCTCGATTACGGCCGAGGCGATCACTTCGGACATGGCCGGAGGGAAGGCGTTGCCGAAGCCGCGCACGACCTTGCGTTTGGACTTCGCGACGTGCGGCGGGATCTTGAAGCCGGGCGGGAAGCCCATCCCTGCGCCGATCTCGTGCGGTTCGAGCATGCGGAACGTGCACTGCTCGACCGGCGGGGTGCCGCCGATGAGCGCGTAGCGGTCGCGGGTGGTGAGTGTCCCGATCGGACGGTCGGTCTGCTGGGTGCCGCCGTTGCCGTAGTAGGCCATGAGGAACTCGACCTGCTCGGCTTGGGTCGGTGGGCCGACCAGGCCGTGGTGGTTGCCCTCGGCCGACACGGTCGGGATCGGCCCGTGGACGGGGTAGGCGGCGGTGGCGGATCCGCCGTTGCGCTGGATGGAGATGAACGGCGGCACCACCACCGCGGTCTCCCGGCGGCAGGTCTGCGTCCGCATCGGATCCTCCACGGTGGTGGCGGTGCCGATCCCGGCCCGCGCCGCGCACGACACGAGCAGGGGCGGGCACACGAGCGCGTCGTTGTCCCGCGTGGTCCTGGTCGGCAGCGGCACATCGACGCTGGTGGCGTCGGTGCGCCAGGTGCCGCCGGCCGGGGTGAGCAGGGCGCCGACGTGGCGGGCGAGTCCGGCCTCGATGCGGGCCATCGTGGTGGGCTGGAGCGGGTCCTTGCCGTAGCTGGCGCGTTCGCCGATCTTCGGGCCGGGATCCAGCGACCAGTCGATGATGGACGAGGCGGGCAGCACGCCGGGTTCCACGATCTGGTGGCGGCACGAGCGGTGCGGGCATCGGTAGACGTACTGGCCGTGCCGGATCCCGTAGACGCCCATCTTGGTGCGCGGGTTCTTGAACACCTGCACCGCGGCCACCATCTCGTCACACACCGGGCAGTACGCCTTGGGACGCAGCCACTTGTCCCAGTCCGGGTCGCGGCCGAGCATCTCGTGCCAGTAGGCGAGGACGAACCGGTTGCGGGACTGGGCGATCTTGCCGAGGGTGGGGCCGGTGACGTGCATGGCGTTGAGCGCGATCATGCGGGTGCGGTAGCCCTCGGCCACGATCTCCTGGCGCCAGCGTTTGAACTGGTCCCATTTCACGACCTGCACGACGTTTTCCACCAGGCCGCCGAGGACAGGCTTGCCGCGCCGGTTCATCGCTTGCAGGTAGCGCGGGATCTCCTCCATCAGGGCTCGTGCCCGCGCGGTGTCCGGGTTCAGCGCCTTCGGCCCGCGCACCGGGTCGAACAGCACGCCTTGCGTCGACTGGTCGAAGTCCCGCTTGACCCCGCGCGCGTCCGTCCACGGCGGACACGATGGCGTGGAGGCGAAGAAGTCCACGCGCGGGAACTTCCCGATGTCCTCCTTCGCGATGTCCCCGCAGTAGTGGTCCATGTCGGGATGGTTCAGCTCGTGCGTGGCGATCGCGGCCGCGTTGTGGTTGGCGGCCAGCACGCCCCGGGTGCCGGGCACCCGCAGCACACCGATGGTGTCCCCGCCGAACCCGGCGAACTCGTGATAGGTGGTCCAGGTCATCGTGCCTCCTCGAATCGTCGGTGCGTGTGGGGACGGAGGTAGGGCGGCAGGGCCAGGTAGTGCAGCTCGGTCCAGCCCTCGGTGTGCAGGCGCGGAAGCGCCGCGGTGATGTCGTGGTGCATCCGCCACACCACCGGTTCCGGGACACGGCGGGCGGTTCCACAGTCAGGGCAACGGTTCCCGTCGCGGCGGCCGTTCTGCGCGAGCACGCGCAACAGCGGCGGCAAGATCACCAACCCCACGGTGCGGGCGCGGTAGGCGGCCGCGATGTCGAGCAGCGAGGCACGGAATCGGGGCAGGAAGCTCGTGACGTCCCACACCACCGTGCCCCCGGCCGCCAGCACTGCGCGGGTCGTGGCGTACCCGGCGGCGACGGCGGCCGCGTTGACGGCCGGGTTTCCCGAGCAGCCACAGGGCGAGAGCGCCGCGCGAGACTCGTCCAGCGACACCACCACCGCCCCGGGCGGTGCGTGCCGTGTGCGCCACCTGGTCTTCCCGGCCCCGCACGGGCCGATCGTGGCGATCAGAGTGGGGCTCACGCGACCTCCCCGCCACCGGCGGTGTCGGCGGGCTCGTAGTCGCGGGTGTCCCACGGGTCGGGGTCGCCGGTGACGGTCAGCAGCTCGCCGGTGTCCCGGTCGCGCACCACGTCACCCGGGGCGAACCCGAGCCGTGACCGCTGGGTGCCACGGTCGATGGCCTCGATCCAGCACACCGCCACGGCGGCGACCTGGACCAGCTCGGCGCGCAGTGCGGCCGGGTCAGCCTCGGCGAGCGCCTCGAAGGTCTCTTCGGTGAGCAGGTCGGCGAAGGTCGGCCCGTCGTGGCGGGCGGCGAGGTCGGTGCGCCAGCGGGCGAAGTCGGCGGCTTCGGCCGTGGTCACGCAGAACCGGACCTGGTTCGCTTCGTCCGGGCCGGTGCCGTCGGCGTGGTCCTGGCGGCCCCACTTGGCGTCCTGGCGGCCGCGTTCGGCGGCCACCTCGATCAGCACGGGGAACGTGGCCGGGTTGGCCACGGGGTTGGTGGTCATGGCAACACTCGCTTTCACGGGCATGTGGCGCGAACAGAGCAGGGCCGGACACTCGGTGGTGTCCGGCCCTACTCGTCTGTCCGAAGTGGTCAGTCAGGGAGCCGCCTCCCTGGCGTCGACAAGGCCGCCGCGGTTGGCCGAGGCGGCGCAGTGGCAACACTCGGCGAACCGCCACCACGCCGGGAGGACGTCGTGGTTCGGCAGGACGACGTGTTCGACGTAGACCTCGCCCGGCGTGATCGGACGGTGGCAGTAGCCCTCGCACCGGTGATACGTGCGGGCTCGGCGGGCGGTCGTGCGGATCACGCGGCGTTCCCGGCGACCGAGGCGTAGAGGGTCTGGCACGCGTCGCAGCCGCACAGCTCGCCCATCCCGGCGCCGCGCGTGCCCGGCACGATCACGGCCGGTTCCTCGACCGTGGGCCCGGTCGGCGACCCGTCGGCCCGCCAGGTCGCGATGACCTCCGGCGGCCCGGAGTTCAGCGTCTGGCACGGGCACCCGCCGGTGGTGCACGCGCCGGTGACCGAACTGTGAAAGAAGTCCAGGTGCCCGCAGGCACAGCGGTGCGCGATCGCGGCCATCACGCCTCCCAGGTCTGCGGGTAGTGGCAGGCACAGGCCGGGCAGGTCCAGTGCCCCGGGTCGTGTTCGGCCCATCCCCGGGCACGGGCCTGGGCGGCCAGCTCGGCGCGGGTCCCGGTGGCGGCGTTGCCGGTCCAGTCGTCGGGGATCCACGTCTCGCCACCGGCACAGCCGATCGAGGAACACCGCAGTCCCCACCCGGCGGGCTGGAGATCGCGGAGGATGACCGCGGCCGGGTACAACAGCGGCTCGCTGCCCGGGTACTCACACGCGGCCTCGGCCAGCGCGGCGGCGTCCTCGAACGTCTCGAACCCTTCGGCCGAGACCACGTAGCGGTGACGGATCCGCCACAGCGGCGGCCGCAACAGCCACGACGAACGGGCGTACACCAGCGGGCGGCCGTCGTCCTGAGCGCGACGCATCGCGAAGTACAGATCGTGGAAGGCGGACTTGGCGGCCGGGTCGGCGAGGATGTCCTCGGTGGGCCGGTCCCAGTCGACGTCCTGGTTTTCCAGCCACGCCATGGCTTCGTGGGTGTGCAGGAAGCTCGCGGAGGGAGACACCCGCCGCCCCGACCGGACGTGGGTCAGGACCCATTTGCCGGTGTAGCGCAGCACTTTCCCGGCGGTGTGCGGGGTGAGGACCAGCCCGGGCAGCGAGCCGCGTTCCCCGACCATCGGGGCCAGTCCGTTGCTGTTGGCGAGGGCGAGCTCGGCGAGCGCGGTCTCGGCCGCGGGGATCGGATGGCGCGGGAACTGGTCGCGACGGGCCCGCCTGGTGTTCGCGGCGGGCGGTGCGGTGATGGTCATGGCGAAGAAGTCCTCTCTGTTGTCAGGCGGCGGTACGGGCGGCGATCCAGTGCTCGACCCGGGCCCAGGACGCGGTGGCGCGGGCCCGGATCTGGTCCGGGGTCAGCGGTTCGGTGGTGTGCACGGCGCGGCGGCGGGCGAGTTCGGCGTAGCTGGGCCCGCCGGCGATCGCCCGCCAGGCCGCGCCCCCGGAGATGGCGTTCGAGGTGGCGCGGGCGGTGGCGCGGCGGTCCCACTCGACCCACTCGGCCAGCAGGTGCGCCACATGCGGGCTGGTGTTCAGCAACCGCCAGGCGCCCGCGTCCGCGATCAGCGCCCGATATTCGAGCATCGGCACGCGGACCGTGTCGGTCTCGTCCACGCGATATCACTCCTTTCAGCGGCGGGGGCGGATCTGGCGGCAGTGGTGGCAGCAGCGCTGCCGCATCCGGTTGCGGGCCCCGCACGAGCGGCACGCCCACCGGGTCCGGGGCGGCAGGCGGGTACCGGTGGTGCCGTGAGCGGGCAGGCGCAGCGAAACGGGAGAAGTCATGACGGGGCTTCCCTTCACGGTGAGTGAGCGACACGCGGGTCGACGGCCCGCCGGGTGAGAACGCAGCGCACCCGCCGGTTGGTCA
Source organism: Amycolatopsis sp. CB00013 (assembly GCF_001905755.1). Lineage (NCBI taxonomy): Bacteria > Bacillati > Actinomycetota > Actinomycetes > Pseudonocardiales > Pseudonocardiaceae > Amycolatopsis > Amycolatopsis sp. CB00013. The sequence goes on from NZ_LIWC01000004.1 coordinate 105,901, forward strand.
CTGATCGTGACTTTCTGGCGGGTCGCGGCATCGGGGAACCCGCCCGCGCCGGGGCGGGCGGGCGAATGAGTCCGGGATGAGTTTCCGGATGAGTTTTGCGAAAGCGAATGAGCTTGCTCATTTTCGGGGCGACTTCGCAGGTCGGGGCGCTGATCAGCGAAAATGAGCGGGAATGAAGTGAATGAGCGGGATGAGTCGCCGGTCCCGGGGCCGCTCGAAGCCCCGGTTTCGGGGTGTGAGCGGCCCCGGGCCGGGGCTCATTCGCCCGGGAGGGTCTCCCGGGCGGCGAGAGCGTCGGCGACCCGGACCGGGTCGACCGGGAAAATACGGTCGGTAGTCGGAACCTTGTAGTTCGCGGCGTCGAGGACGTCGAGAACCTGCTTGCTCTTCCACTTGCTGTAGTGGTTCCAGCGGGCGGATAGCGCGGCGGCGATCGCCGCCGCGCGGGGGTGCTGCTCTCCCTCGCGCGGGGTGATGTCGGCGATCACGGTGAGGATGTCGGCCAGCGGATCGCGCACCACCTCGATCTCGGTGACGGCGCTGGCGCCGCGCGCCTCGGCCGCCCGGGCCGCGATCTGTTCACGCTGCGCGGACGTGAGGTGGTAAGAGCGCAGCGCGCCGGGCTCGTCCATGAACCCGACCGTGACCAGCGTCCCGACGTCGTTCAGTGCGGTCTCGGTCTTGGGTTTGAGGCTGAGCGCGGAAATGCCGTTCTCGTGGGCTTTCTCCCCGAGCACGACGTTGTTGCGGGTCTTGTCGCCGATCGCCCCGCACGCCTTGTTCGTGGTGACCGCGATCAGGTCCCGCGGCAACGACTGATCCGACGGGCTCGGGGTGAGAAACGCCATGTGGACGGCGTATTTCCGGGCCGCCATGAACAGGTTCACCACCAGGTTCACGACCTTGCGGCGATCTTCGGCCTTGTCCTGGCGGAACAGCTTCTGGCACTCCTCCAGCACGACGATCCGGGGCCGCAACCCCGGCTCCTTCGCCACGATCGCCCGGCCGGCCTCCTGGACGCTGCTCACGTTGTGCTTCTGCAGCAGACGGCCCCGCACGGTGAGATCGTCGTAGAGGGCCTGCAGGTGTTCCAGCGCGGCATCCACCTTTTCCGGCTCCACACCGGCGGAATACGTGTTCAGGCAGGGTTTGAACGCTTCGTAGTCGTTGTTCTGGGCGAACACGAACACATCCACGTCCACCAGCGGATCGAGGATCGCCCCGGCGGTCAGGGCGATCATCAGCGTGGACTTGCCCGACCCCGGCGCCCCGGCGAACGCGAAGTTCCGCTCAAGCATGGTCGTGGTGATCGGCTCACCGCGCAGGTTCACTCCAGCCGGGAAACCTCCGTTCCAGTAGTCGGTGGCACCGTCATGCAGCAGCGGATACGGATCGACCGGCTCACGCAACACCCCGTGGTTGAGCCGGAACAGGTCCATCACGGTGGGGTCTTCGGCGTCGGGCCGGATGAACAGCTCGATCGGGCGGCAGGCCAGGTTGTGCGCGAGCATCTCCTTGGCCTTCGCCACCTGGGACACCGGCGCCCCTTGCGGGAGCCGGATCTTGGTCGACCAGCCCTTGCCATCGACCATCGGCGGCTGCACCCACGGGTTCTCGGTCTCGCGGTTGGGCCACCCGGCCTTGATCACCGAGTTGAGCTTGCTGTTGCCGATGTTGCCCAAGGCCTGCACGATCGCGGACTCCGACAGCTCCACCCGCAGATTCCCCACGGCCTGTTTCCGCAGGTGAACGGGCAGAACCTGTTCCCCGAGCCGGTTCCCGTCCCGCCACCAGCGCGACAGCTTCAGCAGCATCCAGCCGGTGGGGACGGCCCACCACCAGGTCACGATGACCACCGCGATGGTGTAGACGATGGCGAGGGCGTCGCGCCAGACGGCGAGCACGTCGTTGGCGTTGAACACCCCCAGCCACCGGCCGAACCCGTTGATCCCGCCCACGATCACCGAGACGACGAACAGCACTCCCAGGGCGGCACTGCCGCGCCACAGGATCGACCAGGCCAGGGCGAACTTCTTCGCGGCCGCGTCCACCCCGACGTGGCGGGATTCGTTGTGCTGCCGGGTCAGGGCCTCGACCGCGGTGGCGTCGCCGCGTTCGTTGGCCGCCGCGCGGGCGGCCTTGAGGTCGGTGTGGTCGTGGTCGGCACGGCGACGCTGCCGGGCGGCCTCGATCCCGGCGCCGATGATCGAGGCGTGCCGGTGCAGGACCCGGCCGCCGCGCTTGAGCGCCCGCGCGCCGGACCGGATCCCGGACCCGGTCACGTGGGCGGCATCCACGGTCGCGATGGCCAGCCGTGCGCGGGTCTCGTCCGACGGTCCGGCCAGCACCCGCCCGGTGCCGTGCAGCACCCGGGTGCCCCACGTCTGCCGGGTCTCGGACCGCTCGATCCATCGTCCGTCCTCGATCACTTCCCCGTCGATCGTGTCCGGGTCGGCGGGCGTCTCGGGACGGCGGAACGGGACGACGGTCGTGCCCGTCCCGGGCCCGGTTCCGGCCGGTCCGGAACCCTCGTTCAGCGGGCCGGTCCAGACCGGCCCGTCAGTGCTGTTGTCCCCGGTCCCGGGGGGTGCGGGGGTGTCGTGACTCATGATCGGTTGTTCCTTTCTCGAACTCGCGCCGGGCGGGGAGTGAAGGGGACGGCGCGACCCCGGCGCGGACCGGTCCCGTCCCGCACCCGCCCATCGACGGGCCGGGGTGCGGGACGGGCCGGATCGGGCCGGGATCAGCCGCCGGTCTGCTTGAGCCGCTTGGCGAACGTCTTCCCGCACCGCAGCTGTTTCGCGATCTTGTAGATCGAGTCGGTTCCGGGGTCGAGGTCACCGGCCGCGACGGCCTCGCTGAACCGGGCCTGCACCGACTCCCAGTGCGCGTCCCGTCCCGCCTTGCGAGCCGCCGGGCGCGACCGCTTCCCGGTCTTCTTCCCCGGCCCCGGCGAACCGGCCGGGCGGGGTGCTGCGGGATCCGGTGCGGCCGGCGGGCCCTCGGATGCCGGGCCCGGGACACCGTCCGGCGGCCCGGGATCGGTGGCGACCCCACCACCCGGTCCCGGTTCGGGGTCGAGGTGGCTCGAACCGAGCAGGTTCGCCAATTCGGCATCGAACGCGTCCGGCGGGCCGACGACGTCCAGATCGGGCGCGACAGGGATCAGACGGCGGCGGAACCGGCGGATCTCGAAGGTGCCGGGGGCGTAGGTGAGGCGGGCGTTGCCGTCGGCGTCGATCTGCGCGGCGGCGGCCTTGAGCGCCGCGCGGGCCGCCGCGTGGGTCTTCGCGACCCGGGCGGCGGTGAGCTTGTCCGCCGCCCGCTGGGCCTTCGACCTCGGCGGGGTCGCGATCGCCAGCTGGTGCGCGACCACCCCGGCCACCGACACCACGCCCATGATCAGCGCGGCGTCGAAGCCGCGGGACCAGCCGTGGACGGCGTTGGTGAGGAACGCCAGCGTCCCGAACACCCACACCCCGGCCTGGAATCCCCACACCGGCCGATCCGGGGCCTTCACGCGGGCGACGAGCACCGCGATCGCGAACGCCCACATCCCGAGTTCGGTGATCAGCGGCAGGAACCCGCCGAGCGGGGACCGGTAGACGTCCTCGCCGTAGCCGGACATCGCCGGGGCCGCCATCGCGAACGACACCAGCGCGATCCCGTAGATCAGCCCGTCCACCACATGCGCCTTCGCGAACGCGGTGACCTTGCCCCACTTGGCCTTGCGGTCGGCGCGGCGCTTCTCCCGCTCCTTCTCCCGGATCTCCCGTTCGCGTTCGGCGTGGGCGGCGTCCTGGTCACGGTCGGCGCGGGCCACATCCGCCGCCGCCTTCATCAGCGCGATCTCGTTCCCGGTCCGCGCGGTCTCGTCCAACCGAGCAGCCTCGGCCTTGGCCTTGCGGTTGGCCCGGATCTCTTCCTGCCAGCTCATGGTCAACCTCTCTTCGCCGGGGAACACCAGCGGCACGGGGCCGGGTGTCCACAGTGGGCAGTGACGTGTTTCTGTTGCTGCGCGCGGCAACCGTGGCGCCGGGGCGTCGGTGGGTGCGTGGCCTACTGGTCGCGGCGGAGGTCGATGCCGACCTGCCGGTCCACGACGTCGTTGCCGTCGGCGACGTTGCGCGTGACTCGGGTGCGGTCGGTGGTCACGTCGTGCTGGGAGCCGACCGTGGATCCGGGGGCGGCGTGGTTGACGTTGGTGACCGTGGTCCCGGCCGGCGGGGTCGTCCTGGCAGCGCCGGAGCGCTTCACCTGGATGACCCCGGCACGCTCGTACTTGGTGGTGAGCGCGGTGAGCTGGTCGCCGAGGGCCATGAGCCGGTGGGCGATGCTGCTCGGTCGGTTGGCGTGAGTGTCTGCCTCGGCGGCCCGGCGGATCTGGTCGTCGGTGATGGCCGAGGCGGCGCGGGCGATGTCGTTGAGCGCGGCCCGGTCGGGCCCGGACAGCAGCGCGGCGGCCTGGTTGAGCGCGGCGGCGTTGCGCACGATCTCGTCCCGCCACCGGGGGTGGTGGTGGTTCCAGTCCCTGATCTGGGACTGCTGGCCGCTGGCCTTGGCTTTCCCCCACCAGGCGGCCAGGTCAGCCGCGGTCATCTTCGGCGCGGCGCCCGGGGCAGACGCGGTCTGCGATCGGGCCGGTGTGGACGGTGCCGCCCGGCGGCGCGGCGCCCGACGCGGCGCGGGCGGCTTGGCCGGTGTGGACGTGGTCCGCGACCGCTGCCGTAGCTCGGCGGCGCAGCGTTTCCGGCCACAGATCCGCAGTGCCGGGTTGGTCTGGAACCGTTCCCTGCACACCACGCACAGCGCCCGCGTCCTGCGCGGCGTGGCCGGTTTCCGGGCGGTGGTGGCCTTTTTCGCGCTGGCGGTCTTGCGGGGGACGGCGCGCTTGGGAGCGGCCTTGCGTGTGCCGGATTTCTTGGCGGACTTGGTCTTCCTCTTGAAGATCTCGAACATGATCAACCTCTCGTGGCCGGAAAACACCAGCGGCAAAGGGGCCGGGTGTCCACAGTGGTCACTGACTCATTTCGTGTGGGGCTGTTGGGGTTGGCCTGGATCACGGCCGGGATCACGGAGCGAGCGGGGATTGCGTCAGATGTCGTTGCGGCGTTGCTCAGCGACACGGGCGGCCGCGTCCCCAACCACTCCGGTCGGCCGATACGGCGCGAACTCGGGTTGATTGCGGACCCGCCACAACATCCGCCACACCGCCACCGCCACGGTCGCGACACACACGACCGTGACGATGGCGAGCACCAGCAGCAGCCACAGCCACCACGGCATCAGGCACTCCCCGCGGGGTCAGGGTGTGTCACGGGGTGGGCGCCGCGGTGACGGTGACGGTGGTGGTCGCCGTGCAGGCCGCGTCTCGCGCCGGACGTGCGTTCGCCGTCGGCCCGGCGGTCGTGCCGGGCACCATCGGAGCGGTGCCGTCGGGATCCGTGCGCGGTGTCGGGCACGGCGCCGACGTGCGCGGGGGCGGCGGGCTCACGGCGGGCGGGGTGACGCGGTAGCCGAGGAAGAACATCGCCCACAGGGCGACGAACACGACCAGGCCGATGATGATGCGCACCGGGCATCAGTCCTTTCGGTACAGGAACGAGAACAGCGCCTGTTGCAGGTCCACGTGATCGGCGCCCCCGGCCAGCGGCGGGTAGCCGTGCGCGGTGAGCACGGCGGCGACGTCGAGCACCAGCCCGAACGTGAACCGCGTGTCCGACGCCTCCGGGGTGATCGGGTAGGCCCTCGCGGGCTCGGCCACCGGAGGAACACCATCGCCCGGTACCTGCTCGGATCCGGTCATCGCGTGCCGCGCAGGTCGGCCGGACACGGGACGCCCGGTCGGAGCCGGGTGAAGTCGGCCGCGGTGATGGCCACCGGGACCAGCTCGTCGGCGGCCGGGGTGCGGGTGGGGCCGAACGCGTCCGGCGGCGCGCAGAACGCGACGTAGCGCTCCAGCGACGTGGTCGCGTCTTCCTCGCCGGTCAAGTGGTCGATCAGCCACGGCCCGGCGGTGGCCGGCGAGGCCGGACCGTCGGGGCGGGTGTCACCGGTGGCGGTGCAGGCGGCGTGCGACGCGGCCGTGATCGGCACGGCCAGCAGCGCCAGCCAGCGCAGCGCGCCCCGACGGGCTGCAGGTGCGGATGAGGGCATAGAGGCTTTCCTTTGCAGGTCAGTGTGTTGGCGGGTCGGGTTCCGGGCGGGCATCGGTGTGCGGCCGCCCGGAACCCGGGTCCCGTGAACGTGGTGAAGCGGTGTTACTTGGCCTTGGCCTTGGCCTTGCCGGAGAAGGTGACCGCCAGCGCGAGCACGGTGATCGCGCCGAGGACGAGCGGCAGGGTCAGGCCGTACTCGGCCGGGTTCTTCTGGTGCAGGCTGGTCGCGCCCCAGGTGAGCCACGCGGTGATGACGGCGACGACGAAGGCGAGGAGCTTCATGGGATTTCTCCAAGGGTTGTTGTGACACAAGGGATGGAGCCGGGATGCGGGCGCCACGATGCGACCGCGCCCCGTCGAGCGGTGAAGCGGCTGAAACAGTGGAACGGTTGCTACGGCGCAAGAACAGCGCCGGTACAGGTGCCGGAAGACGTTCGGCGTGAACCGAGCAGGGTCAGGCGGCGCGGCGGTAGGCGGCGGCCTGGGCCTGCACTTTGTCGACGTACCAGTCGGCGTGGTTGTAGGCGAAAATCGCCCGATAGGCATCGCCCCGGGCGAGGCCGGAGTCGCACAGGTAGTGCGCGGCCGCGGGGATCGCATGGTCGGGGTCGTAGAGGTTGCCGCCGAGGCCGGGGTGGCGCTTGCGGACTCCGGCGAAGGTGGCGGGCAGGAACTGCATCGGACCGGCCGCCCCGGCGAAGTTCGCCCCCGACGACACGCCCGGTGCTTTGAGGCGGCCGTGGTTGGTCTCGACCTTCCCGATCGCGGCCAGCAGCGCCCAGTCCAGGTCGGGACAGGTTCCGGCGGCCGCCCGGTAGCGGGCCAGGTAGGCGGGCGGGATGTCCGCGACCCCGGGCCCGGCCTCGGCGGCCAGGCCCACGTCATCGCCGAACAGGCCTTCGTCCTTGGTGTAGCCGACGGCGACCGCGGCGATCACGAACAGCGCGGCGGCCGCGCCAACTTTCCCCAACAGGGTCATGGGTATTCACCTCCCGTCCTGCGTCTCAAACCGGCATCCGGCGCGGAGTGCGGTGTGCGGGCGGTCATGAGGCGACCTCGTCCCGCTGTTCCGCGTCGCGCGCGTCCGGTGTGGCGAGCGAGCTGGAGCGGTCGTGGTGGCGTTGCCGCCAGCGGCGGATGTGGCCGGCGAGCCAGCCGATCACCGTGGTGATGAACCGGGCCGAGCGCCGCGCCGGGGCCCACTCCCACCCGATCCGCACCGCCAGGCCGAACCCGATCGGCCAGAGTGCCCAGTCCCATCCGGCCCAGGCGGCGAGCCCGGCCAGCAGCCCGGCGGCGGCGGCCTCGGGCAGCCACCATCCGACCCGGGCGATCGCCCGGTCCACCCTCGGCCCGCCCAGCTCCGGGGCGGCCAGGTCACCGCGGTCCCGGTGACGGATCTCGTTGTCTGCCATCGTTTCTCCCTTCACCCGGTCTCCTGCGGGGCCGGGACGGTCCCGGCGAAACTGTGGGTGATCCGGGCGTCCAACCCGGACTGCACCGCCAGCAGCAACCTGGCGGTCAGCAGCAGCGGCCAGCGCAGCAACCCGACGACCAGGAACAGCAGCACCGCCACCGCGAACCCGGCCAACCGCCACGATCCGTGCTCCTTCGCGATCTCGAACACGCTCATCACGCCACCCGCCTCAGGCCGTCTGCGGCGCGTCGTTGGCCGCCAGCCACGACCGCAGCCACGTACGGATGTCGTCGGGCGAGTCGGACCAGCGGGTGGCCGGGTCAGCGTCGAACGCGCGCGCCACTCGCACCGCCATCTCCTGCGAGGACATCCACATCGGGAAACCGGTGCTGCCTGCGACGCCGTAACGCATCGGCGACCAGCGGGTGAAGTCGATCCGCACCCCGGCGTCACCGTCGGGCTCGATGACCGGTGTCACCGCCAGCGTCTCGTTCAGCGGCACGAACGGGGCCGGGAAGTCCACCTTGGTCCCGTTTTTCAGCGTGATGTACAGGTGCCAGGCGCCGACGGCGACACGACCGCCGGACTGCTCGGCATAGTGGGCGGTCAGTTTGATGTAAGCCATGGCGAATTCCCTTTCCAGGAAAGAACGTTGGGGTTGACGAACGTGTGCGAGGTCAGGCGGCGGCCGGACCTTCGGTGAGGCGGGACCACTCGGTGTCCCAGTCGATCTGTTCGTGACCGGCGGGCACGAGCGCGTCGGCGGCGTCCAGCAGCGCCTCGACAGTGCCGCGCGGCACCGCGAGTTCCGCCGTTCCGGACGGGCTCGACAGGCTTACGAGCACCGCGTCGAACGCGCCGCCGGTGTCGGGGCGGACCTGCACGTCTCCGTCCCCGGCGGGTTCGTACACGCCCGAAGCGAGCAGGTCGCGGGCGAACAGCCACAGCCGCGCGCCGACGGCGAGGGTGACCGCCCACGGATCCGCGACGTCGTAGGTCAGGAACACCGGGACCCGGTGCTGTCCGTTCAGGACGGCGGTGGCGGGAAAGGTCAGTGTCACGGCTCCTCCTGCGTCGCTCGTTGCGGCCGCCAGAGACCGGCGACCTGGCGGAAGTGGCGGGCCTTCTCTTCGAGCAGGGCGGCGACACGGTCGGCCTGCTCGGCGACCCGGAGGTCCGGGTTCATGGCCCCGTGGGCCATCAGCTGGCCGAAGTCGCTGATCGCGTAGGAGATCTCGCGCAGGACTTCGTGGGAGTAGGGCGAATGACTCACGGTCCGTGTCCTTTCAGGACAGTTTGCGGCGTCGGCGAGGGCGGGTCTCCCGCTCACCACTGGTGAATGCGGCAGGCGTCGAGGAGCATGTCCGCGTGGTCGAAGGCGAACCGGCCCTGGCGGGCCAGCCGGGCCGCGATGTGCAGGGGCATCCAGGCCGCTGCTGCCGCGTCGTCCCCGGCGATCGGGGCGGGCATGTCCGGCAGGAGCGCGGTGTAGGCGACCGAGACGTACCGGCCCCGCGTGTCCCGGCCGGGCTGGTCGTAGATCCCGACCCGGTGCAGCCGTACCCCGGTCAGGTCCAGGCCGGTTTCCTCGGCGGCTTCCCGGCGGGCCGCCTGTGCCGAGGTCTCCCCGGCATCGACGTGGCCGCCCGGGGCCGCGATCTTGCCCTTGTGCGGGTTCCAGCCCCGTTCGATCAGCAGCACGTGCACCAGGCCGGTGCGGGACTTGGCGAACAGCAGCACATCGGCGGCGTAGAACACCGGGTCACGGTCATCGAATTTCGCGGCGATCTTCGCGGCGAGCGAACCGATCAGCGACATCAGGAGAAGTCCTTTCCGGACACGAGCAGCAGCGGGCAGGAACCGAGCAGGGTCAGGCGGCGCGGGCGGTCGCGGCCGGGGTGGTCAGCAGGTCGGTGACGTAGGAGACGAAGGAGCGCTGGGCACACGGGTGGACCTGGTCGGTCTGCGGGTCACGCAGGCTGGTGCCCAGCCAGCGGGTCAGGCGCGCCACCGACCAGCCCTGGGAACGGCGCTTCGCGATCGCGGCCACCACGTTCTCCAGGAACGCCGGCCGGACCTTCGGCGCCCGGGTCGCGGCCCGCACCACCACCGGGCTCACCGGGGCCACGTTCGACAACGGCGGCCGGGACACGCGTGACCGAGGCTCACCGAGCCGGTGCACCTCACCGGCGAGGATGCGCATCTGGGACGCGACGTCCCGGTACACCGCGGCACGCTGCGCCATCACGGGTTCCGTCGTGCCGCTGGTCAGCACACGGGCGTTGGCGTGCAGCAACCCGGCGAACATCTCGAAACGGCGCGCCACCATGCTGGCTACTTCCGCCTCCCCGACCGGCCGTGCCAGCGGGAAGCACTGCCCCTCGTCGAACTCGTCATCCGCGAGCAACCGCAGGTGCTCAGCGACATCGCCATAGACCGCCGCGCGGACCGAGGTCACGGACTCCGGCAGCCCCGCCGAGGTCAGCACCGCGGCATTGCGGACCAGCGTGTCGGCCAGGTCGTGGAACCGGGCGGCGATCTCGGTGTTCACCGTGCGAGTCATGGGAAGTCCTTCCGAGCAAGAGGAACCGGCACAAGGCATGGCGGTGCCCCGGAACGAATGCGGAAAATTTCGGGAATATGGCGCGGAAACGCGCCCAGAATCAGAAGGTCAGGCGGCGGAAGCGAATTCGTCGTGCGTGGCGTGACGTACCTGGTCGATCGCCTCGACCAGCCGGAGCGCGCTCAACCCGTGCGGGCCGCGAACCTCGCTGCGCAGCTGGTCGACGGTGCGGTCCAGCCACTCCAACCGCTCGAACGGCGTCGCCGACGCGGGCGGCATCGTCGCCACCAGGCCACAGAACGCGGCCGGAACGAAAAGGCGGTCGATGGTCATCACGCCGCCCACCCCCGCACCGTGCTGATCTCCCCGAGCCGGAGCTTGAGCACGATGGCGTCGCCCACCGCGTGGTGAACCTCGTGCGCCAGCAACTCGGCATCGAGCAGCCGCAGCTCCTGGTCGAACTCCGCAATCTCCGCGAACAGGTCGGCCAGGTCAGCGACACCACCGAACGCCATCGAGGTGGGCACATCGCCGGCCAGGCCGGTCGTGTCAGCGAAGAAGTCGAAGTCCAGGTCGTCGGCGTTCATCTCGATCTGGCGGCGGCTCGGGCGCATGTTCCTCATGGTTTTGGTCCTTATGTGTCGCGGTCGCTGGGGGCCGCCGGTGGGGCGGTGAACCTTGCCATTTCAACGTATACGCAGCTTCGTATACGCACAAGCTCTACGTATACGTAGGGCGCAGGTTCACTCGTTTGGCCTAATGGCAAGGTTGTGACTCAGGTAAGCGCGTGTCACATGAGTAGCGTCGGCTTCGGGCGTCCCGACTTCGGGAATGCGCGGCGGGGAATGGCCTTCATCTGGCTTACGTATACGAAGTTGGGTATACTATGGTCAGCCGGGTATTTCGGAGTTCGATGAAGGGATTAAACCGTGGCGGAGCCAGCATATGTCACCATTGCGGGCGATTATGCGCGTCGCATCCGGACGGGAGAACTTCCGTCGGGGACTCAGTTGCCGAGCTATGCGGAAATTGCTGAAAGGAACAACGTTTCGGATATTGTCGTCCGAAAAGCGATCGAGTTATTGCAGAATCAGGGGCTAGTGCGCTCTGTGCGTCGCCGGGGGGTGTTTGTCGCCAGTCGGACTAACCTCGTCCGGATTTCACCTGAGCGGCAGATGCAGGACCCTGAAACCACCTTTGGAAATGAAACCGAGCGGGAGGTTCGAGTTGAGCGGGATGTCGAACGGGTCCCTGCTACGTCGGACGCGGCCGAGGCGCTCGGCTTAGAGGTGGGGTCTGAAGTTTCGCGAGTCGTTACTCGGGCGTCGGAGGGTGGGCGGCCGATTTCGATTTCGGACACCTATCAGCCCGCGCGGGTTGAGGGTATTTCAACGGCTACGGTCCTCGAAGAGACGATCAGGGATCGAATTCCGTCTCCGGAGCATGCGGAGTGGCTGCGGGTGGGTTCGGGGGACCTGGTGAAGTCGATACATCAGCGGTTCGTTGACGCGAATGGTGAAGTAGTCATGATCTCGGACGTTTCATATCCGCGTGACCGATACGACGCATTCGTGTTTCGGATGACGCTCGACTAGTCGTCTCGCTTGCGCTGAGCGGTTAGCGGCGAGTTGGAAATCGGGCAGGGCGACAGAACTTCCGTCGCCCTGCCCGATTTAGGATTTGGTCCAAAACTGGGCAGTGTCCTTCAAGTTCCACCACGAGACAAAGTTTGCGTCTTGAGACCTAAGCGTCCAGTTCTTCGATAGTAAATCAAAGAACTGATCGTTAGCCGTCTTTCCGCCCTTTGGCTCGCCGACGTATATCATCTCGGCGCCTCCGGCCTTTTCGAAAGCATGCAGAGAGTCCGAAGCCATCTCGTTGCCCCAGCCGGGTGGCCAGCATAAGAATAGGATCGTGTTTTCCTGATCCTGGTGTTGTTGCTGAAATTCTTCCATCGTTCGTACCTGGTGCCATTCGTCTCTCTGGCCCTGGGCGCTTGGGAAGGAAGGGTTGTTGGTCGCATGTGGGGGTTCGAAGTCGTATGCCTCAATTTTCAGGCCTCGTTGGGCTAGTTGGGCGGCCCAATACCCGCGGCCGGATCCCAATTCGATCAATGGGCGCCCTGCGGATTCAGTAGATACCCATTCGAGGGTTTCCGGTGATGGGATGGCGTAAGCATATGCGGCCTGTAACAGCATTGCTGCATAGCTGAGGCGACTGCTACCTGCTGCCTGTCCGCCGTTCACGACGCGGCGTCCTTCGTGCTCGAACACGAAGGGGGCGACGATGTCCCAGTATGGGTTCGAGCCGATAGGCAGGTCGGCGGTCATGTAGTGGATGATTCGCAGATCGAAGGCCGCATCTACTCGCTCATCGCCGGTTCCCTGCAACTGAGGTGCCATGTCGAGGTAGTCGGCAACTTTCGGGTATTCGCGACGAAGTCGCTGCTCATCGGCAAGTAGCGTTGCAAGCTCGTCCCGACGTTCATTCGTAAGCGCCAACTCGTTCACTTCGCCGATCTTGGTCCTAGTGCTGGAGGGCTGCAAGCCCCCAGGTGTGTGCCCTTGGTTCAGCAGGTCGCTGGTCGCATACTCGAACATGTGTCTGATCTGACGACGCCTGCGGATGGTGTGCCGTACGTGCATGAGGTGGAGCCGCCCAAGCCTGTTTGGGTCGATCTGCGTCGCGTGTTCCCGGTCGGAGTCCCGCGGGGGTCGCTTCCGGACGGGCTTGACCTCACGGGCATCGTCCCCGGGACTTTGAGCACATGGGCCATCACCGTCACGGGGCATTGGGTTGGTTGGGTCACGTACCCTCTCGGAACGCCCGGAGAGGGTGCTTCATGGCACCGCCAGTGGATCTTGGCGAACGCGCTGAAGCCGCGGCGCGAAGACGCTGGGACGGCGCGCTGAGAGTTCCCGACGGGCGCATTGCGGGCGCACTGGGGTATAGATCGGCAAACGTGCAGGTCAGCGCGTTGCAGTCGTTTCCCTGTAAATCAGACGGCACTGCCTTCGGGGGTTCGAATCCCTCACTCGCCACACCAAAGCGGCCCCGTGACCCAGTCACGGGGCCGCTTTGTTTGTTGCGTAGGCCACCTTTAGTTAGTGGTTAGTAACCAGTAACTTAGAGGGATGGCTGGACGGATGAGCGGACCCGAACGACGTGCCCAAGTACTGGCCATCGCCGCGAAGGAGTTCGCGGAACACGGGCTGCACGGGGCGTCGACGGAAGCGATCGCGAAGACGGCGGGGATCACGCAGGCGTACGTCTTCCGGATGTTCGGGACGAAGAAGGCCCTGTTCCTGGAGCTGGTCCAAGCCGCGTTCGAGCGGCTCAGCGACGCGATGCGGGACGCGGGCGACGGGAAGACCGGCCTGGACGCGCTCTCGGCGATGGGCGCGCAGTACTACGACCTCCTGGCCGACCGGACCGGGTTGTTGTTGCAGCTTCAGGGCTTCGCCGCGTGTGGTGACCCGGAGGTGCGGGACACGGTGCGGTCCTGTTTCGCGCGGATGTGGGGCACGACCGAGGACGGCACTGGGCTCGACCCGGTGACCGTGAAGACGTTCCTCGCCTTCGGAATGCTGCTCAACACCGGCGCCGCGATGGACGTCGAGCAGGTCGGCGACGCCTGGGCCGAGGGCGTCCGCACCCGGATCCAGCCTGGGTTGTTCACCCACATCACCACCGAGACGAACCGATGAGTGTCCCCGTCCGGCACGACGAGCGGCTGAGCCCCGCGCTGGTGTGCACGGCGTTGGCGGGCGCGGTGATCGGCAGCGTCGGGGCGCCCCTGATCACTCCGGTCGCCACGGGCATGCACGTCTCGCTGGACGCCGCGCAGTGGACCTTGACGGTGACGTTGTTCAGCGGCGCGATCGCGGGCCCGGTGCTGGGCAGGCTCGGCAGCGGCCCGTACCGCCGCGCCACGATCCTGGGCACCCTGGCCCTGGTCATGACGGGTGGGTTGCTGACGGTGCTCCCGCTCCCGTACGCGGCGCTGTTGATCGGACGCGGCATGCAGGGCCTCGGGGTCGCGGCCGGGGCGCTGTTGATGAGCGTCGCCCGCGCACACCTGCCGCCTGAGCGCGCGACATCGACGATCGCCGCCCTTTCGGTCGCGTCGACGGTCGGCATTGGCGTCGGCTACCCGGTGGTCAGCCTTCTCGACCAGCTCGCGGGACTACGTGTCGCATACGGCTTCGGCTTCCTCCTTTCCGCTGTCGCGTTCGTCATCGCCTGGCGGTTCCTGCCCGACGAAGCACCCGGTGAGCTTCCTCGGATCGACGTTCCCGGCACGCTGCTGCTCGCACTCGGCACGCTCGGGATCCTCCTGGTCATCGCCGAGCCGTCGATCTGGACGACCGCGTGGCTGGGCATCGGTGTTCTCGCCGGGTCCATCGCGGTCCTGGCCGTGTGGGCGTTCATCGAACTGCGCACGACGGCGCCGCTGGTGAACCTCCGGTTGCTCGGCCAAGGCGGCATCCTCCGCGCGAATCTGGCGATTCTCGTGGCCGGTGCGGGTTTGTACCTGCTGTTCAGCTTGTTCACTCGTTACGTGCAGACGCCAGCCGGCGCCCACTACGGTTTCGCGCTTCCTGGAGTCGCCGCGGGTGCGGCGTTGATCCCCTTCTCACTGCTCGGATTCGTTGCGGGAAAAGCGATCCCGCGGCTCATCGCACGCCTCACCGAACGGTGGACCTACGCGTTCGCGGTCCTGATCGCAGTGGCGAGCGCGCTGCTGTTCGCCATCGGCAACCGGTCGTTCCTTCTCGTCCTCGTCGCGATCGCCCTGCTCGGTTTCGCCGTCGGAGGTGTCTTCGCGGTGATGCCCAAACTCGTTCTGGCCGGTGTGCCCCAAGGGGAAACGGCCAGCGTGCTCTCGATCAACCAGATCGCCCGCAGCATCGGGATGGCCGTGGGCAGTGCTCTCGCCGGTCTCCTGCTCGCCGCCGCCACCCCGGACGGCACGTTGCTCCCTTCCCGGGCCGGCTACCTCACGACGGCCCTGTGGGCTTTGCCTCTGCTCGCCGTCAGCGCGGCCATCATCCTCACGAACCGCGCTCCCAGACCGACACGTGCTTCGTGCTCTCGGCAGTGAACTCCGAGCGGTCCCAGTCCGCCCAACGGTGCTTCAGGCGCATCCCGGCGATGCGTGCCATGAGGTCCAGTTCGGCAGGCCAGACGTACCGGAAGGGGATGCGGCGGAACCGCCCCTGCCCATCCGGTGCCACGGTGACGTGGTTCGACGTGAACTCCTGCGTGACCACGTCGTACTGGTCGAAACCGACATAGCCCGGCGCCATCGCGAACGGGACGGTGTCCTGTCCGGGCGGCAGGCGGCGCAGAGCGGGCAGGCCCACCTCGACGAGGAACAGCCCGCCCGGCCGCAAATGCGCCGCCGCGTTGCGGAAGACGTCGACCTGCCCGTCCGGGGTGGTCACGTTGCCGATCGTGTTGAACACCAGGTAGACCAACGAGAACTCGCCGTCCACCCGCGTTTCCGTCATGTCTCCGATCGTGACGCCGACCGCGCCGCCCCCCGGCTTGCCCGCGATCCGTGCCGCCATCGCCCGGCTCAGTTCGATACCGCTCACCGGCACGCCACGCGCGGCCAGCGGGATCGCGATCCGTCCGGTTCCGACGGCGAACTCGAGCACCGGGCCGTCGGCCAGGTCTTCGAGGACCTCCACCGCGGGCGTCACCACGTCGGGTGCGTTCGCTCCGCCCGGCTCGTCGTAGTTCGCGGCCACGCTCTCGGGAAACCAGCCGTCCGAAGGGTCGTCTCCTGTGCCCGTCTCACCGATCACGGTCGCCGACGCTACGCGCGGGACCGTGCGCTCCTCATCCTGTTTTCTTACGGGGGACGCTCACCGGCCACGCCCCCGCTTTTGCGGCCATGCGGGACGCGTGTTCTGGTCGGCCAGGTCTTCGAGGTAGGTGTACTCACTGAAGTCGTCGTCCGTCGTCGGTGCTCGTCGCGCGCGCCGGGGTTCGGCGGGCGGAGGCTCCGACTCGAGCTCGGCAGCGACCTCGGCCAGCAGCGGCCACAGCTTCTCCTGGGCCCTGGGCGCGAACAACGCCTGCGCGAGCGGGTGCTCGCAATTCCCGGTAGCGACCTCCTCCCAAGTGAACTTGCCTTCCCGGACGCAGGTCGCCGCCCGGGCCAGCCTCGGTGGGACCTCGGGCCGTTCCGACGCGCGACGGAACACCTCGGCCGTGAACTTCGACGCGTCGGCCATGCGCGCCACCTCCGTCGTTCTCCCGTCGCCGAACCGGAGCACGACCCTACTCAGCAGCGGGTGAGCAGGGAATTCCCGCCGCACGACCCGGTGAAGCCGTCAGTTCGACGCCGCCCGGTAGCGCAGCAGCACGATTCCCGAAGCGAACGACCTCTCCTCCACCAGCCGAAGCTTCGGGACACCGGTGGCGCCCTCGAACAGTCGACGGCCTTCGCCGACCACGACGGGATAGACGAACAACCGGTACTCGTCGACGAGCCCGTCGGCGATGAGCGATCGCACCAGCGAGACGCTGCCGGTGGTCACGATGTCCTTGCCTTCACTGGCCTTCAGATTCTCGATCTCCGAGCGCAGCTCACCGGAGAGCACGGTGGTGTTCTCCCACTCCGGCTCCGTGAGCGTGCTCGAGACGACGTACTTGTTCACGGTGTTGAGATAAGCGGAAATGCCTGTCGTGTCTTCGGTTTGGTGCGGCCAGTACCCGCGCATGTCTTCGAAGGTGACGCGTCCGAGCAGGAACGCGTCGGCGTTCTCACGTTGTTCCCGGAGCGTGGCCAGAACGTCGGACCGGTCCACGTCCGGATCGGTGTCGCCCGGGCTGAACCAGTCGCCCGTCAGTTCGATCACGCCGTCGATCGTGCAGTTCTCGGTGACGATCAGCTCCCGCATGGATTCGAAGGTACCGCCACCCACCGACAAGAATGGACCGATGACCGAGCCGCCCGCCCACGGATCCGTCGTCCTTCGCGAGTTCACCGACGCTGATGTCGGGCTCGCCCTGGAACTCGGCGAAGATCCCTACATCCCGCTCATCGGTGGCCTTCCCGCGCATCCGACCTCGCAACAAGCCGAGGAATGGACATGCTCCTCTACGTGTCGCCGTGAACCGCTCGCCTCGACGGATACCAAGCCTCGCCCGCGGGTTCGCCCGCCATGTTCCAGCTCCACGACACCTTCGGCGTCACGCGCGAGTAGATGCCCGGGCCGACGATTCCGATCCGTTCGACCGGGTCGGCGGCCTCTCCGTAGATCCGGACACCGCGCGCGATGAACGGGTCGAGCGAGACGAGGTCGTCGACGAGCAAGGCGACTTTGCGTTGTCCCGCTTGGATATTGCGGAACTTCCGGGTCGCCAGGACCGATGCGCCCGCGCCGCCAACCCAGAAATCCGTTCCGTCGAATTCGAACGCCAAGGGGACGACGTCGGGCTGTTCACCGTCCTCCGACAGGGTCGCGAAGCGGGCCAACGGTTGCGAGCGCAGGTACGCGATCTCTTCTCCGGTGAAGGTCATGGCGCCATGATCCCCGCTCAGGCCGTGAGAATCCGGGCACGGTTCAGGATCAGCATGTCGGTGACGAAGCAGACCGGCGTGCCGTCGGCCGCCCGGCCGATCCAGGTCGGATAACTGCCGTCTCCCCAGCCGGTGGTGAACGCGATGATGTTGCCGTCGGCGCCGTCCGGGGTGACGTCGATATGCGGGTCCACCTCCTCGAACTTCTCGAGCAGCTCGTCGTCCATCTCTTCGGGAAGGGCGTCGGCATCGGTGAAGCAGCCCGTGCCGCTGTCCACGCCATAGCCGTAGAACTCCCCGTCACCGAGGAAAAGCGCGTTCTGCCCTGGCCAGAGCGCTGCTTCCCAGGTGGCGACGGGGACGTCGGCGACGACGAGTTTCGCGGCCACGACCCGTTCGTGGGACGGCTCGTCGACGAACCGGATCACCGAGACCACCACCCGGTACTCGCCGGGAGGCACGGTGACCGTGAAGTGCGCGGCGTCCGAATCCAGGAAGGCCGGATCCGCCGCGACGAGCCTGCCGCTCGTCATGCGGAGGGTCCCGGCGTCCCGAAGCCCGATCTCGACGACGCCATGGCCGCCGCTCAGGGAGAAGCGCGTGCCCGCCGTGAACATCTCGTCGATACCGAACGGGCGCAAGGGAACGGAGGGCCGCCAAGGGCGTTCCTCGACCGGAAGCGGTGGATCGGTGACCGGGGTGTCCGGCGTCCGCAGAGTCAGCTCCTTGGAATTCGTGAAGGGTTCCCAGTCACCGAAGGTGGGCTTCGGCATCCTCAGCTCGGACAACGGCTTTCGCACGCGGCCGCTGCTGGAACCGCCGCCGTAACCCCGAGGAGCCTTGTGCATCCAGCCGTCGCCGTCGGGGCCGAAGGACAGCTCGACACGGCCGGCGTTCTGCTCGTCGAATTCCTCCTGGTCATCGAAATGGTAGGTCCACTGTTCGACCTTCACTAGGAACAGCGAGCCGTCTTCGAGCACACGGAACTCGAACAACCCACGGCGTCTGCTCCGCTCGTCGAAGTGCGCGGAGCGGGCGAAGTGGTGCTTCCAAGCGACTTCGACCAGTACCAACGGAACTCCGGAGCCGGGACGTACCAACGCGACGGCGTACTGCTCCCCGGAGGCGTCGCGTTCCCGCGCGATTCCGGGGGAGAACCTTCCGATCAGCGCGCGGGCGGCCGGGTCCCAGCCTTCGCAGTAGACGACGTCGAGCAAGGTCCCCTCAGACATGAGGCGAAACCTAGCGGTTACCCCCGACAAAACCCAGGGCTATTCGCGGATCGCGTAGTCGCCGAAGGCGGGCTCCAGCAGCTCGAAAGCTCGTTTGGTGGCCTTCGTCAGCGCCTCGGCGATCTCGTCGTTGCTCTCGCCGGCGTGGGAACGCCGGAGGACCTCGCGGAAGAGGACGCGGTCGATCGCGTTGAGCTCGGCGGCGGCCATGACCGGCGTGACGTCGTCCGCGTCGGCTCCGGTCTCGGTCGCGAGCAGGTCGGCGAGCGCGGCTTCGCGCAGTTCGTGCAGTTCACGCAGCCGTGCGGTCAGGGTCGGGCTCTCCAGCACCATTTTCGCGAAGACCGGCCCGGTGAAGCCGATCACGGGAGAGTGCTCCGCCACCGCGTCGAGGAAGGTGCGCCGTAGCGCGGCCAGCGCCGACTCACCCGGCTTCCGGTCGCGGACGGCGTTCGCCAGCCCGTTCGTGAACTCCTCGTGCTGGTCGAGCGCCAGGTCCTCTTTGCGCGCGAAGTAGTTGGTGACGGTCTTCTTCGCGACTCTCGCCGCGGCGGCGATCTCGGCGATCGTCGTCTCCTCGAAGCCCTTCTCGATGAAGAGAAGCGTCGCCTGGTCGGAGATCAGCTGCCGTGTCTCCTGCTTCTTGAGCTCCCGGAGGCCCACATCCGTGCTGGTCATGAGCGAAGTTTACCACCGTCGTAAAAATATTCTTGACTTCCAGTAGGTCGGATGTAAACTTACGTCCGTACTACCGACCACGAGAGAAGAGGCTCCTTGACCGCTCGAATCCCCCAAGGCAACGAAGGCACCAACCGCGCCCAGGTCCGCCGGAACGACCGCCGTCATCAGCAGCCGTTCCCCGGCCGCTCGATGCCGGTGCGCCGCTCGATCGGCGTCCCGCGCCGCCGGTCGTACTGACCGCTCAGCTCATCCGAAAACTCAACGCCGACCGAAGGGGATAGCCCATGAACGTCCTTGCCTCCACCATTTCGTTGACCGTCGACGACGTCACCGCGTCCAGCCGTTTCTTCACCGAGCACTTCGGCTTCACCGAGCAGATGGCCGCGGAGGGTTTCGTCTCCCTCGGGCACGAAACCGCGAAGGTGAGCATCGTCCTGCTTCAGGCGGGGATCGAGGTCTTGCCGGAGAACCTGCGGCAGCAGCGCGCGTCCGGCGTGATCGTGGCCTTCACGGTCGAGAACCTCGAGGCCGAGGAGAAGCGCCTGCGCGACGAAGGTGTCGAGATCACGTTGCCGCTGCGGGAAGAACCGTGGGGAGAGCGTCTCTTCATGGTCACCGACCCGAACGGCGTGCCCGTTGAGCTCGTGGAGTGGGTGCAGCAGTAGGGAAACGTCAAAGTGGGGCTTGGTCCACAGTGGGCCAAGCCCCGCTTTGCCTCGCCGGGTCTACTTCATCGTGGCGAGCTGGATCAAGTTGCCGCAGGTGTCGTCGAAGACGGCGGTGACCACGGGGCCCATGTCCACGGCGTCCTGGGTGAACTCGACGCCGAGCCCCTTGAGTCGCTCGACCTCGGCGTACACGTCGTCGACGGCGAACTGGGTGAACGGGATGCCGTCGTCGGCCAGCGCCTTCTTGAACGGCTTCGCCGCGGGGTGCCCGTCCGGTTCCAGCAGCAGTTCGACGCCGTCGGGATTGGCCGGGGAGACGACGGTGAGCCAACGGGCGTCCCCGGCGGGTACGTCGTTCTTCTTGATGAACCCCAGTTTTTCGGTGTAGAAGTCGAGGGCCTTCGCCTGGTCGTCGACGAAGACGCTGGTGATGTTGATCCGGATCACGGGTTCGGTTCCTCTCGGTCGATGGGCCACCGCTCGACGATCGACCGCAGTGGGCTCGTGTCGATGTGGTGGAACTTGTAGCGGCCCTGTCGCCGGGTGCGCACCAGGCCCGCCTGTTCGAGCATCGCGAGATGCTGCGAGATGGCCTGCCGTGACGAGGTCAAGCCATGCTTCATGGTCAGCCTGCCGCAGATCTCGAACAGGGTCTGACCGTCCTTTTCGGTCAGCTCGTCCAGGATGGTGCGTCGTGTCGCGTCGCCGATCGCCTTGAACAGGTCGCCGTCCACGACTCAGTTATAGGCAAGCCGTCACTTGCCTGTCAACTCGGGGTCAGGACCCGAGGTAGCGCAGGATGGCCAGGACGCGACGGCTGTAGCCGGCGGTGCTGGCCAGTTCGAGCTTGTCGAAGAGAGCGTTCACGTGCTTCTCGACAGCGCTCAGCGAGATGAACAACGACTCGGCGATTCCGGGATTCGTGTGCCCCTGCGCCATTTTCTCCAGCACTTCACGTTCGCGGGGGGTCAGTTTCGCGAGCGGATCGGTGTGCGTGGTCCGCGCGAGCAGCCGTCGCACCACCTCCGGATCGAACGCGGCACCGCCCGCGGCGACCCGTTCGAGCGCGTCCAGGAATTCGCCCACCTGAGCGACCCTGTCCTTCAGGAGATAGCCGACGCGTTCGCTGTCACCGGTGATCAGTTCGGTGGCGTAGCGCTTCTCGACGTACTGCGAGAGCACCAGTACCCCGATCTCCGGCCAGCGTTTCCGGATCTCGAGCGCCGCGCGAAGGCCCTCGTCGGTGTGGGTCGGCGGCATCCGGACATCGGTGACGATCACGTCCGGCCGGTAGGCGGCCGTCGTCGAGAGGAGCGCGTCGCCGTCGCCGACCGAGGCCACGACCTCGTGTCCCTCTTCGACCAGCAGCCGGACCAGCCCTTCGCGCAGGAGGGTCGAGTCCTCCGCGAGGATCACCCGCACGGCAGCACCGCGGTCACCACGGTCGGGCCGCCGAGCGGACTGTCCACTGTGAACCGTCCGTCCGCCGCTGCGACGCGCATCGCGAGGCCGGAAAGCCCGCCGCCCGACTCCCTCGCCCCGCCCGTGCCGTCATCGGTGATCCGTACCCGCACCTTGCTCCCGTCCCGCTCCACGTCGATGTCGATCCGCGTCGCCGCGGCGTGCTTGATCGTATTGGTGACCGCCTCGGAAGCGACGAAGTAGACGACGGTCTCGATGGCCGCCGGTGGCCGTTCCGGCAGGTCGACCCGCAGGTGGACTGGGATGCCCGAGCGTTCCGCCAGCGCCTCCAGCGCGGGATGCAGTCCGTCCGAATCCAGCGCGATCGGATACACCCGCCACGAGACCTCTCGCAGGTCCACCAGGGCGCGCTGGGATTCCTCGTGCGCTTGCCGGAGCAGATCCGACGCGTGTTCCGGGTCGGTCGCGCGACGGGCCCGGCCGAGCAGCATCCCGAGCGCGACGAGCCGCTGCTGGACGCCGTCGTGCAGGTCACGTTCGATCCGGCGGCGCTCACCGTTGACCGCCTCGACCACTTCCGCCCGGCTGGTCGTGAGTTCGGAGAGTCGCCGGCGCAACTGTTCGCTCTTGCTGGGACCGAAAAAGCGCTTCGCCAGCCTGACGTCCAGCGTCGCGGCTCCGATAAGTCCTTGCAAGGCAAGGAAAACGAGCAACCCGCCGAAGAGGGCGGTGGTGACCGGGTCGTACCAGTCGGCCGGTGCTCCTCCTCCGGGCGACTGACCCGCGAAGAGCTGAGCGGTGATGATCACCCCGGATGCGGCGCCCAGCAGGATCAGGACGAAGATCGCGGCGCAGAGCAGTCCGATGACGCACCGCGGGACGAGGTAGGCCATCGCACGGCGATCGGTGTAGTTCGTGGAGTTCTCTTCGCCGAAGTACTTCTCCAGCCGTCGCCGTTCCACTTCGGACAGCACACGCGCACCGGCCAGGACAGGCTGCCGTAGCGCGGGAACCGTGAGCGCGAGGCCGCCGAAGAGCACATAGAAGAACTCCGCGACCGCGGTCATGGCGCCGATCGCCAGACCGAGTGTGCCGCGGAGTGCTCTGCGCAGGAAGCGGCGCATCGCGGGCGGAATGGGCATAACGCGAGGTTAGCGGGGTAGCCGGAGATCGGTACTGCGGTTTACCGCAGTGATTTGTGCCGCTTCACCCCAGTGTGCGGAACCCGGGCGATTCGTACGTTCGTTGACATCCGCAGACGACCACGAAAGGCCGCCATGAACCTCCTCCTCGCCCAAACCGCCAGTGAACCGATGGGAGGACTCGCCGGCTGGGCGGTGTCAGTGATGGACGCGCTGGGCGGTCCTGGAGCCGCGATCATCGTCGGCCTGGACAACCTCTTCCCGCCGATCCCCAGCGAACTGGTGCTCCCGCTGGCCGGGTTCTCGGCCAGTCAGGGCACGTTCACGCTGATGGAGGCACTGGTGTGGACGACGTTCGGCTCGGTCGCGGGCGCGATCATCGTGTACTACCTCGGCCTGCTGCTGGGCCGCGACCGAACACGGCGCTGGATGGCGAAGATCCCGCTGGTCAAGGCGTCCGACTTCGACAAGACCGAAGCCTGGTTCAAGAAACACGGCACCAAGGCGGTGTTCTTCGGCAGGATGGTGCCGATCTTCCGCAGCCTCATCTCCCTGCCCGCCGGAATCGAACGCATGCCGTTCTGGCGGTTCCTGACCCTGACCACGCTGGGCAGCCTGATCTGGAACACGGTGTTCGTCCTGGCGGGCTACGCCCTCGGGGAGAGCTGGCATCTTGTCGAGGAATACGCCGGGTTCTTCCAGTACTTCGTGATCGCCGCCGTCGCGATCGCCCTGACCCTCTTCGTGGTGAACCGGTTGCGGGAGAAGAACCGCACCAACGCCTGAGCCGTGCGGGGGCGCCGGGCCGTCGACGCCCCCGCACGCCGGTTTTCAGGAACGGAAGGGGCCGGTCACCTCGTAGGTGATCCCGCCCGACGACGAACCGGAGGTACCGCGTTGCGAGGAGAAGTACAGCCGGTTTCCCGCCGGAGTGAACGCGGGGCCGCAGATCTCCGACGAGCTCTGGCCGTTGATCCGCAGGAAGGGGGCCACGATGTCGTTCGGCGTGATGATGCAGATCTCCATGTTGCCGCCGTCTTCGGCGACGTACAGGTCACCCGACGAGGTCCCGGTGACGTTGTCGACACCCGTCAGCGGGGCCGAACCGGGGCTGACCAGAGAGTCGTCGTAGGCCAGCTCGTAGGTGCTGTTCGTCAGGTTGAGCTGCCAGACGCGGTTGTCGCCCTTGGTGGTGAACCACGCGGTGTCGTTGGCGTAGTGCAGTCCTTCGCCGCCGTTGAACCGCTTCGCGCCGGACACCTGGTTGCGGGTGGCGGTGGGGGAGCCGTCGGGGTCGGGCACGTTCGCCCAGGTGAAGCTGCCCGAGGTCGCCGTGCCCGCCTTGAGCACCTGCAACGTCCCGGCGGAGAGGTCGCCCCAGGTCGTCGGGACGAAGCGGTAGAAGCAGCCGTCGGAGGTGTCTTCGGTCAGGTAGACGACCTTGCGCACCGGGTCGGCCGCCGCGGCCTCGTGCTTGAACTTCCCCATCGCGGGCCGCTGGACGGCGGCCGTGGCCGGGCCGTTCGGCTGGCATTCGTAGACGAACCCGAGATCGGTCTCCTCGCAGGAAAGCCAGGTGTTCCAAGGAGTCTTGCCGCCCGCACAGTTCTGGCGGGTGTTCGCCAGGATGCGGTGGGCGCCGGTGATGTTCCCGCTCGCGTCGAACTTGACCGCGCTCGCGCCCCCGCCGGGGGTGATCTCCGAGTTCGACACGTAGATCCAGCCGCTGCCGTCGGCGAACACCGCGCCGCCGTCCGGGGCGCTGTGCCAGGTGTACCCGGTGCTCGCGACCTTCTGGCCGGACCTGGCGATGACACGGCTGGTGAATCCCGCCGGCAGCTGGATCCCGTTCGCGTCGGCGGCCTGGAGCGCGCCGTACGGGCTGGGTCCGTTCTGGGCGGGCGCGGCGAGAGCCGCTCCCGAGAGCCTGTTGCCGAACGCCGTGACACCGGCGCCGACCACGGCCGCGCGCAGGAAATTCCGTCGCTTCACTCGTGCCTCCGAGACATCCGCTGATGTGGTGGTGCGGGATGGAGCGGGTCGGAGAGTACGGGCGGAACGGGACATCCAGGTGAATTCGCGGCGTATTCACCGCGAGGAGGGAACTTTCGTAGGGAACCTTCGTGCAGCACTATTTCTTTCGCTTTGCGTAGGCCCGGTGCGTCGGAGCCGCCGCGCTGTGCCGCGATTTCCAGGGCGACGAGTATCCGGTCGAGCGGTGCGCATCCGCCATTGCGGTGGTGGCGACGTCCGATCAGGTGACGCCAGTCGGTGAGATACTCGTCGACCCCGCGCTCGTCGGGGACCGTCCGGAGCAGGGCGCGCAACAGGACTCGCATCTGGTTTTCGTTGCCGGGCAAGGTGTTCCGCGCCAACAGGTCGGCCAAGGTGCTGCGGGACCAACCGGTCGCGGCGGCCAGCGCGCGGATGCTGAGGCCGCTTCGGTCACGGAGTTCGCGCAGTCGCGCCATGAACTCCGTTTCCGTGTTCATCGGGGTGCCTTGGCGGGCGCGGGGTGACGGAGAACGGCGCCGAACAGGGTGATGGCGATCGCCGCGGCGATAGTGGCGCTGGTGCCGGCGAAGGTCAGCGTCGCGGTGAATCCGGTGAGGATGCTCAGGCAGACGATCTGACCGGCCGAAACGCACCTGCGCCTCGGCCGCAACGGGGAAAGAATTCCTTGACTCATGACCTTGCCCTCTCAAGGATCACGCACCCCGGCTGGGTGGCACGCAATGTACGTTATCAAAACGTGATAGGGAGTTTAAGGCGAGTCAATGTCCGGGTTCGTCCGGATCTCGGCAAGCCGAAAGCCCCGGACCCACGAGGGGATCCGGGGCTTCGGCCTCGCGCCGTTACGCCGCTTGGGCGACCGGAGCCGTCGCCGGGGCCAGCGCGATGTCCAGCACGTCGCGGACGTTCGCCACGGCGTGGACGTCCAGCTGTGCCAGCACTTCGGCCGGGACGTCGTCCAGATCGGGCTCGTTGCGCTGCGGGATGATCACCGTCTTCATCCCGGCCCGGTGCGCGGCCAGCAGCTTCTGCTTGACCCCGCCGATCGGCAGCACGCGCCCGGTCAGCGACACCTCACCGGTCATCGCGACGTCCGACTTCACGACCCGGCCCGAAAGCAGGGACGCCAGCGCGGTCGTCATCGTGATGCCGGCGCTCGGCCCGTCCTTGGGCACCGCGCCCGCGGGGACGTGCACGTGGATGCCGCGGTCCTTCAGGTCGCCGACCGGGAGTTCCAGCTCAGCGCCGTGCGAACGCAGGTACGACAACGCGATCTGCACCGATTCCTTCATCACTTCGCCCAGCTGGCCGGTCAGCTGAAGCCCGGTGGAGCCGGACTCCGGATCCGCCAGCGACGCCTCGATGTAGAGGACGTCACCGCCGGCGCCGGTCACCGCCAGCCCGGTGGCCACCCCCGGGGTCGACGTGCGCTGGGTCGACGCGGGCAGCGAGGACTCCGGCAGGTGCCGCGGGCGGCCGAGGTAGGTCTCCAGCCCGTCGGCGTCGATCGTCAGCGGCAGCGCGACCTCGTCCAGCGCGACCTTGGTCGCCACCTTGCGCAGTACCTTCGCGATGGTCCGGTTCGCGTTGCGCACCCCGGCCTCCCGCGTGTACTCGGCGGCGATGCGGCTGAACGCGCCGTCGGTCAGCGTGACGTCGTCCTTGCCGAGACCGGCGCGCTCCAGCTCGCGGGGGAGCAAGTGATCGCGGGCGATGGTGACCTTCTCGTGCTCGGTGTAGCCGTCGAGGGTGACCAGCTCCATCCGGTCCAGCAGCGGGCCGGGAATGGTCTCGAGCGCGTTCGCCGTCGCCAGGAACACGACGTCGGACAGGTCCAGCTCGACCTCGAGGTAGTGGTCGCGGAACGTGTGGTTCTGCTCCGGGTCCAGCACCTCCAGCAACGCCGCCGTCGGATCGCCGCGGTAGTCGGCGCCGACCTTGTCGATCTCGTCGAGCAGCACGACCGGGTTCATCGAACCCGCTTCCTTGATGGCGCGGACGATCCGGCCGGGCAGCGCGCCGACGTACGTGCGGCGGTGACCGCGGATCTCCGCCTCGTCACGGATGCCGCCGAGCGCGACGCGGACGAACTTGCGGCCCATCGCCTTCGCCACGGACTCGCCGAGCGACGTCTTGCCGACCCCCGGAGGACCCGCGAGCGCGAGCACCGCGCCCGACCGCCGTCCGCCGACCGGGCCGAGCCCCGACTCCGCACGACGCTTGCGCACGGCCAGGTACTCGATGATGCGTTCCTTCACATCGTCGAGGCCGGCGTGGTCGGCGTCGAGGATGTCGCGCGCGGCGGCGATGTCGTGGACGTCGGTGGTGCGCTCGTTCCACGGCAGTTCGAGGACCGTGTCCAGCCAAGTGCGGATCCAGCCGCCCTCGGGGGACTGGTCGGAAGTACGCTCCAGTTTGTCCACTTCGGACAGTGCGGCTTTCTTGACCGCGTCCGGCAGCTCGGCGGCCTCGACGCGGGCGCGGTAGTCGTCGTCGTTGGCCGTTCCGTCGAGCTCGCCCAGCTCCTTGCGGATCGCTTCGAGCTGGCGGCGCAGCAGGAACTCCTTCTGCTGCTTCTCCATGCCCTCCTGGACGTCCTTGCGGATGGTGTCGGTGACCTCGAGCTCGGCCAGCTGTTCGCGGCTCCACTCGAGGGCCTTCTCGAGCCGCGCCGAGACGTCGAGGGTGGAGAGCAGTTCGAGTTTCTGCTCGGTTTTGAGGTATGACGAGTTGCCCGCGAGGTCGGCGAGCGCGGACGGGTCTTCGACCTCCTGGACGGCGTCGATCATCTGCCAGCCGCCACGCTGCTGGAGGATCGCGAGGACGACGCTCTTGTACTCGGACGCGAGCTTCGCGGAGTTGTCGTCGGTGGTCTCGGTGGCGACCTCGGCGTGGACCCAGCGAGCGGCGCCGGGACCGTCGGCGATGCGGCCGACGACGGCGCGGCGGGTACCGCGCAACAGCACCGCGGTCTTGCCGCCGGGCACGCGCCCGATGCGTTCGACGGTCGCGATGGTGCCGAGTTCGGCGTATTCGCCGTGGACGCGGGGGACGATCAGCACCTCGGCCTTGGTGGCGGCGCTGGACCGGATCCCCGGGAAGGAAGCCTGGGCAGGCGTGTTGGCCTGGGCGGACTCCACCGCGGCGCGCGTCTCCGTGTCGGCGAGGTCGAGCGGGACGATCATGCCCGGCAGCACGACGTCGTCATCGAGCGGGAGGACGGGCAGGAGGCGGTTGTCGGTCATCTGTGCACTCCTCGGTTAGTTGAGTCTGCCTAGCTCAACTCTCCGATCGACCCGTTTGTTTCCTTTCCGCGTTCGCCGTCAGCGATCACTCATTCATCCGACCTCTGCTCGGTCCGCGTCGCCTTTAGCCCCCTAAACGCGACGCGAACCAGTGAGAGGTCGGAGGTCAGGGGTGCACCGAGACACCGCACCAGGCGAACGGGCGGGCGCCTTCTTCGTCCCGCCGCAGCTCCCGCACGGGCCGCCAGTCGGGCAGGTGGACGATGCCGGGTTCCAGCAGCGGCCAGTCCCCGAAGAGCGGCTCGATCTCTTCGCGGTCCCGCATCCACACCGGGTTGCTCGTCTTCCGGTACTGCTCGACCATCCAGTGCAGCCCGTCGGCGTCCTCGCCGGTCTGGCCGCCGAAGCTCATGTGCGACAGCCCCAGCCAGCTGCCCGGCGCGAGCGCGTTCCGGTACGTCGCGACCAGCGCGGGCGGATCGTCGTGCGGGCCGGCGAAATGCAGGACGGCCATCATCATCAGGCATACCGGCTGGTCGAAGTCGATCAGCCGCAGCGTCTCCGGATGCCGCAGGACGTCCTTCGGCCGCCGCATGTCCGCATGGACGATCCCCGCCCAGTCGGTCGCCTCGTGGCGTTCGAGGATCAGCTCCGCGTGCGCCACCGCCACCGGCTCGTAGTCGACGTACACGACCTTCGCCGTCTCGCCCGGCTCCAGTTCTTCCTGCACGATCTCGTGCACGTTCCCGGCCGTCGGGACACCGGAGCCCAGATCGATGAACTGCCGGATCCCCGCGTCCAGCGCCGCGCGCACGACCCGGTTCATGAACTCGCGGTTGTGCCGCGCGCCCGGTTTGACCCAGCGCCACTGCTTTTCCAGCGCGCGGGCGAACTCGCGGTCGACCGCCCAGTTGTGGGTCCCGCCGAGGAACCAGTCGTAGATCCTCGCCGCGGACGGCTTTTCGGTGTCGACCCCGGTCGGCGCCACCGGGGCCGCGTCATCGTCCCTCTTCACGAGAACGAGCCTATCCGGATCAAGGCACCGCGGGACGCCGCTGCCAGTACGTCCACAGCGGCCGGTAGCCCTGCGCATACCAGAACGGCGTCGAGCGCGGATTGGCCAGCGCGTGGTGCAGCAGCACGGCGTCGGTGCCGCATTCGTCGAAGACCTGGTGCGCGTGCGCGGCAAGCGCCGTCCCCACCCCGCTCGACCGCGCCTGTTCCGCCACCGCCAGCGACGACAGGTAGCCGACCTTCTCGGCCGCGACCCGGCCGCGGATCCACGCCGTGTCGCCGGGGAACTGCACCCGCACCATGCCCAGCGGACGGCCGTACAGCTCGGCGATCCACAACGTCGGATTTTCCCGGCCCAACTGTTTCGACAGGTCCGCCGTGATCGTTTCCTCCGCGCCCTCGCGCAAAGTGACAGAACCGAACTGCGCGTCATAACGCTGCAATTCCAGTTCGAGTCCGACGGCGGTTTCGAGATCATCCGCTTCGGCGGGCCGGATGTGCACCCCGGGAGTGGCGGGCGGTCCGGTCACGGCGAGCCGGTCGGCCGGGCGGACCGCGATCACCAGCACCGGTGCGAAGCCGCGGCGCAGCAATTCGGCCGAGCCGGGGGAGTCCCGGCTGGGCCGCACCACGGTCGCCGCCGTCTCGACATCCCCAGGTGGGGCCACGGTCTTCAGATGTTCATCCCATCGGGTGAGTAATGCGTCGAGGGCGGCTTCCGGGCGGGGTCCGGTGAGGCGGGCTTCGAGGCGATGCTCGACGAGGGCCCGCCACGGAGAGTCAACGGAATCGGGACCCGCCTCGGTCCGTACCGACAATCCGGCGGCGGCCGAGTCGCCTGCCGTCGCGGAGAGTGACACGGAGCCCTCGACAGGCTCCAGTGCAGGCATTTCGGGGAGCAGGGCGTCCACGGTGGCGAGCCGCTCGGCGTGCCCGGCGGCGATGGCGTGGCTATTCATAGGGCTATTCAAGCCCCTACTGACGGGTCCGCCGGGAACTTCACGAGATTGGCCGGAGCGTGGCGCCAGGTGACTTCCGGTAGTCGGAAGGAACGCGAATAACGCTCCCATTTCACCCCTTGGTCCACGCAGGTCAGCGCGACGCGCCCATTGTTAACCCTGGGGTGATCTCATACTGTCTCGAATGGGACTTGGGTACGCCCTCCGGGGTACTGTATTGCCCTCGTCCCCGAGGTCGCGGTAGGACAAGACCGGTTGGGCAGCCGGGAAGGAAGGTCGGATGCCGGACACGAACGGCAGGCCCGGGAGCGCCGCACAGGCGACAGCGGGCAAGGGAGGCGCCGTTACGGAGGCTCGTACCGACGAGCGACGGTTCCGCGTCTACACCTTCGCGGTACTCACCATGGGCATCGCCGCCGCGGCCGCGGTCAGCCTTTGGCTGGACTTCGAGGCTTCGGACGATCTGTTGTGGATCGGGCCGATCCTCGCCCTCGCGTTCCTGCTCGCCGAACAGCTCGGCATCAACGTCGACGTCCGCAGCGGCATCTCGTGGACGATCTCGTTCACCGAGATCCCGCTGGTCATCGGTTTCTTCGTCGCTCCCTTCGAAGTCGTGCTCGCCGCGCATCTCGCGGCGGGGATCGGGACCTTGCTTGCCCGCAAGGTCGCCGGACGCGTGCTCTACAACGCCGGCGCCTTCCTGCTGGAGATCACCGGCGCGTTCGCCGTGGCAGGACTGGTGAAACAGGCCTCCGGCGCCCACGACATGACCTGGATCGCCGCGCTGGCCGGTACTTTGACCGCGCCGCTGGTCAGCACGTTGCTCGCGCTCGCCGCCGTCCGCGTGCTGCGCCGCCGCATGCGCGTCAGCACCGCGATCCGGCTGACCGGCCGCATCCTCGTCGTCGGCTTCGTCAACGCCTCGGTCGGTCTTTCCGGTTATTTGGTCATTTCCGGGACGCCGAAGGCCTGGCCGCTCGTGCTCGCCGTGTTCCTCGGGCTCACCGCGTTGTACTGGGCGTACTCGGATCTGCTGCGCGAGCAACGCGACATGGAAGCGTTGTCCGACGTCAGCCTGATGGTCGCGCGCTCCGGTCAGCAGGCCGCCGCACGGCCCGCCGGGCGCGCGGACGAACTCGTCGGCGGCGTCGATGTCCGTGAGTGGGCGACCATCGCCGAACGCATCAAGGACCAACTCGCCGCCGGCCGCGTCGTGCTGAGGCTTCGACTGGAGCCGAAGGACACCATGCGGATGGTCGTCGCGGGCGACGAACTGCCGCCTGTCGACCCGGCCGCCGACGACCCGCTGCTGCGCCTGCCCGGCGCGCACGTCCGTCACTTCCGGATCACCGAAGCCAATCCCGACGTCCGCTCCGCGCTGCTCGACCGCGGCGCGCAGGAGGCGCTGGTCGTCCCGCTGCGCAGCGCGAACCAGCTCCTCGGCGTCGTCGAAGCGCACGACAGGCTGAGCCGCTGGCGTGGGTTCGGCAAGTACGACGTCCAACTGCTCGGCACGATGGCCAGCCACCTCGCGACGTCGCTGGACAACCGGCGCCTGCTCGCGACCCTGCGCCACGACGCGTACCACGACCCGCTGACCGGCCTGCTCAACCGGCCGGGCTTCCGCCAGGTCGCCAAGGAACCGTTGCGGGAACAGGTCGACGCGGTCGTGCTCCGGGTCGACTTGGACGTCTTCTCCACCGTCAGCGACGCCCTCGGCTACGTCTGGGCCGACCGGATGGTCATCGCCGCGGGCCGCCGGATCCGCGACGCGCTCGGCCCCGACGTCCCGCTCGCCAGGCTCGAAGGCGCGTCGTTCGCGGCGCTCCTCGTCGGCTGCGCGCCGGAACGCGCCCAGGCCGCCGCGGAACTGCTTCGCGCGGAACTCGTCGCCCCGTACCCGGTCGACCGGCTCTCCGTCGAAGCCAACGCGATGATCGGCTACGCCACCTCTTCGGCGGAAGACGACGAGCAGGTCGACGTCGACGGGCTCCTGCAGCGCGCCGACGTCGCCGTCCGCGCGACCAAGGGCGGCGAAGAGGTCCGTGGCTACATGGCCAGCATGGGCCAGATCTTCATGCGCCGGTTCCAGAT
The DNA here is from genome assembly GCF_001905755.1 of Amycolatopsis sp. CB00013. Classification (NCBI taxonomy): domain Bacteria; kingdom Bacillati; phylum Actinomycetota; class Actinomycetes; order Pseudonocardiales; family Pseudonocardiaceae; genus Amycolatopsis; species Amycolatopsis sp. CB00013. The sequence goes on from NZ_LIWC01000004.1 coordinate 138,046, forward strand.
GGTCACGCAGTTCCGGCAGTCGCTCGAAGAAGGCCAGCTGAGCGTCCACTACCAGCCGAAGATCACCTTGCCGAATCGGCAGATCCAGGGTGTCGAGGCGCTCGTGCGCTGGGTTCACCCGGAGTTCGGCAGGCTCGGCCCGGACGAGTTCGTCCCGGCGATCGAAGCCGCCGGCCTCATCGGCGTCCTGACGTCGTTCGTGCTCGAAGAGTCGTTGAAGCGCGTGCGCAAGTGGCTCGACGAGGGCCTGCGCATCTCCGCCGCGGTGAACCTGTCCGTGCGGAACCTGGCCGACGAGGACTTCCCGACGAAGGTCGCGCGCGAGCTCGACCGCTTCGGCATCCCGCCCGAGCTGCTCACCTTCGAGCTGACCGAGTCCGGTGTGATGTCCGACCCGCAGAAGGCGCTGCCGATCCTGCGGGAGCTGCACTCGCTGGGCATCGTGCTCGCCGTCGACGACTTCGGCACCGGCTACTCGTCGCTGGCGTACCTGCGGCAGCTCCCGGTCGACCAGGTCAAGATCGACAAGAGCTTCGTCCTCGGCATGGGCACCGACCTCGGCGACCTCGCGGTCGTGCGCTCCATCGTCGAGCTGGGCCACTCGCTCGGCCTCACGGTCGTGGCGGAGGGGGTCGAGGAGGACGTCGCGCGGGATCAGCTCGAAGCGATGGGCTGTGACGTCGCCCAGGGCTACCTCATCTCGCGGCCGCTGCCGGAGGACCGCCTCGAGGCGTGGCTGCAGGCCCGCACGGCGCGTTCGCCCGGACGCCACTCCGAGACCGTCCTTACCCTGCTGACCTGAGGTTTCGCGGTAACGTACCCCCCTGTTTCAGGCCCGCGCGAGGACTTGCTAATCTTTCCAAGTCCTCGCGAGAGGCCAGGCCCCTTTAGCTCAGTCGGCAGAGCGTTTCCATGGTAAGGAAAAGGTCTACGGTTCGATTCCGTAAAGGGGCTCAGAACCTCAGCCGCGTCACGCAAGCGTGTCGCGGCCAGGTTCATGTAAGGCGGTGTAGCTCAGCTGGCAGAGCAAGCGGCTCATAATCGCTGTGTCGCCGGTTCAAGTCCGGCCACCGCTACGCGGTAATCCTGGGTATCCCAGGCCTAGTAGAGAAGGAAATGCTGTGGCTGCCACTGACGTGCGACCGAAGATCACGCTCGCGTGTGAGGAGTGCAAGCACCGCAACTACATCACCAAGAAGAACCGGCGCAACAACCCGGATCGCCTGGAGATGAAGAAGTTCTGCCCGAACTGCGGTACGCACCGGACTCACAAAGAGACCCGCTGAGCGTCTAGCGGTTCTACCTGTCTTACCCGAAGCCGCCCTGGTCACCAGGGCGGCTTCGGGTATTTTTCGGGTTCGGTAGCCTGCTCGGGTGGCCTTGGACCAGTCGTTCACCGGGCGGGTGTACCCGCCGACCAGTACCTATGAAGTGAGTCGCGAGAAGATCCGGGAGTTCGCCGACGCGCTCGGCGACACGAACCCGCTCTACCGCGACCCCGAAGCGGCGAAGGCGGCCGGCTACCCCGACGTCATCGCGCCGCCGACGTTCCTGACGATCATCAACCTCGCCTCGATCAACGCGATCGTCTCGGACCCCGAGCTGGGTCTCGACTACTCGCGGATGGTCCACGGCGATCAGCGGTTCACCTACACGCGGCCGGTGCACGCGGGCGACGTCCTGTCGCTCACCACGTATATCGACAACATCATGGCCCGCGCCGGGAACGACTTCATCAACCTGCGCGCCGAGATCTCCGGCGCCGACGGCGGCCTGATCGCCACCACGAACGCCCAGCTCGTGGTCCGAGGGGAGGACGCGTGAGCACGTTCACCGTCGGGGAAGAACTGACGCCGCTGACCATCGACGTCACCCGTGACCAGCTGGTGCGCTACGCCGGCGCGTCGCTCGACTTCAACCCCATCCACTGGAACGAGGCCTTCGCCAAGGAGGTCGGCCTTCCCGACGTCATCGCGCACGGGATGCTGACCATGGCGCTCGGCGCGAGGCTCGTCACCGACTGGCTCGGCGACCCCGGACGCCTCGTCGACTACTTCGCGCGCTTCACGCGCCCTGTGGTCGTGCCGAACGAAGGCGCGGCGACGATCGAGTTCACCGGGAAGGTCGCCGTGGTCAACGACGACGGCACCGCCCGCGTCGACATCACCGCCAAGTTCGAGGGCAAGGCCGTCCTCGGCAAGGCGCAGGCGGTCGTCCGCAACTGACGCTCAGGGGAGCAAGGGACCTTTGCTACCACTCGCTTAGCGTGCCTAAGTAAGTGGTAGCATAGGTCCCTTGCTCTACGCGAGCTTGAGCAGCTTCTCGAGGACTTCCGCCATCCCCGCCGCACCCCGGGCGTTCGGGTGCAGCGGCGCCGCGGGCACCGACGGCGCGGGGCCCTCGACCCAGCGCCGGTTCGCGGCGCTGCACATGTCCCGCCCCTTGCTCGCGGTCGACATATCGGCGAAGCCGGCTTCGTGCGCCTTCGCAGTGTCCTGCAAGGCTGTGTTGAGCCGTTCGAGCGAGTCGCGGAAGTACGCCACGTCCCCCGCGCCGACCGGCAGAACGGGCCAGCAACCCGCGTCGTCGTCCGGAAGCACCGTCGGGTACCCCACTATCACGATGCGCGCCGAAGAGGCCTTCGCGCGGATCTGGTCCAGGATCCCGCCCAGCCGGTCCGCCGCGGCGGTGATCCGTTCGGCGAGCTGGTCGCGTCCGCCCGCGGTCAGCTGGGTCTTGCAGGGCGAAGCGGTCTGCACCTGCGTCGCGCACTGGCTCGCGAAGCCGACGAAGCCCACGTCGTTGCCGCCGATCCCGACGGTCACCAGCGTCGTGTCGCCGTCGACGGCGTCGAGCTGGGGAGCGTTCGTGCCGTCACGGGTCTTCTGCTCGCCGGTGAGGTGCTCGGTCGTGGCGCCGCCGCAGCTGACGTCGACGAACTCGGCCGGACGCAGCTTCGCGGCGAGCAGGCTCGGGTAGTTGTTGTCCGAGCGATCGCAGCCCGCCGGCGCGCCCGCGGGCCGTCCGGTGCCCGGCGAGGCCGTGTAGGAGTCGCCCAGCGCCACGTACCGGCCCGCGCCGTCCGAAGTGGTGACCCCCGGCGGAGTCACCGCCGTTCCACGCTCCCAAAGGTGGTAAGCGATCCCCAGGACGGACAGCACGATCACCAGGAAGAGGCAGCCGCCGCCCGTTCTCCGCTGCGTCACCCGTTCGTTGTACGCGACCTGGGTCACGTTTGTCATCGGTCCGACCGTCGGTGAACTGAGCGTGAACGGGTGATCTCCGGTTGCCTGAGACGTGGATCACGTTCAGGGTGGTGCGCGTACCTGCCCCCGAGGAAAGGCGGAAAACCGTGAGCCTGAACTTGAACAAGCTGGTGGACAAGGCATGGGAGGACAAGGGCATCGGTGAGCTGCTGGACGCGCCGCCGTCCGCGCTCGAAGGCCTGACCAAGAAGCACGACGAACTCCTCGCCGAGCTCAAGATCAAGACCATCCGGGACCTCGGCAACTGGAAGTACGCCGCGAAGGCCCACGCGCTCGTCCAGCTCGCCGACGGCGAATCCTGACCTTCTGAAGGCCCTTCCCGGCGAACGGGGAGGGCCTTCAGCCGTTCGGGACGAGGTCGCGCAGCTCGGCGGCGAGATCGAGGGCGTGCGTGACGTCCCGCGCGAGGTAGTGCGGGTCGACGAAGGCTTCGGCGATCCCGGTTTCGGCGGCCGCTTCCAGCTGAGCCGCGACGTCCTTGAGGTCCGTTCCCGGCTTCGGGTTGATCCGCAGCACCCGGCGCAGCGTGCCGGGGTCACGGCCCGCCTTCTCGGCCGCGGTCACCACGGTGTCCCAGAGCTTCGCCAGATACGGCGCGGGCAGTCCCGCCGGGAGCCAGCCGTCCGCGCGACGGCCGACGCGATCCAGCGCCACCGGGGACAGCCCGCCGAGCAACACCGGCGGATGAGGGCGCTGAGCCGGTCGCAACCCCACCTTCGACGCCGGGATCCGCCAGCGTTCGCCTTCGTGCTCGACCGGGTCGCCGGTCCAGAACTTCCGAAGGACGTCCAGAAGCTCCTCCAGCTGCCCGCCGCGCCCCTTCCAGGGTGTGCCTGTCGCCGTGTACTCGTCGCGAAGCCACCCGATGCCCAGCCCGACGTCCAGACGGCCACCGCTCACCTGATCCAGTGACGTGAGCATCCTGGCGAGCACCACGGCCGGGTACACCGTCCCGGTGAGCGTGCTGGTGCCCAGCCGGACCTTGTTCGTGACGCTCGCGGCGACGGTCAGCAGGATCAGCGGATCGGCGAACGTGACGAATTCGGGCGGATACGGCCGTTCCGGTGTGCCGCCGGGGTAGAAATCCGACGGCGAGACCGGCGCCAGCACCCGATCCCCGACCCACAGGGACTCGTAGCCGAGCTCCTCGGCCGCCGCGGCGAAACCGGTGACGGCGTCCATCGACGCCAGGGGACCGTACTGCGGAAGAGCGATTCCCAAGCGCACCACGGTCACCGTGCTTCCGCGAGCAGACGGCCCATCCTGGCGATCCCCTCGGCGAGATCGTTTTCGTCCAGGGCATAGGAAATCCGGAAGTAGCCCGGTGTCCCGAACGCCTCGCCGGGCACCACGGCGACCTCGGCCTCGCGCAGGATCAGATCGGCCAGCGCCACCGTGTCGGCCGGACGTTCGCCGCGAATCTCCTTGCCCAGCAACGCTTTCATCGACGGATAAACGTAGAAAGCACCGAGGGGCACCGGAGTCTCGACTCCCGGGATCTCGGAAAGCAGGGACAGCGCCTTCTTCCGCCGGGCGTCGAACGCTTCGCGCATGGCGAAAACGGCGTCGAGCGGCCCGCTCACCGCGGCCAGTGCCGCGCGCTGCGCGACGTTCGAAACGTTGCCGCACAAGTGGGATTGGTACGCGGTCGCCGCCTTGACCACGTCCTGCGGACCGAGCAGCCAGCCCACCCGCCAGCCGGTCATCGAGTACGTCTTCGCGACCCCGTTGAGGACGATCGTGCGGTCGGCGAGCTCGGGGACCAAGACCGGCATCGAAGGCGCTTCGGCGCCGTCGTAGACCAGGTGCTCGTAGATCTCGTCGGTGATCACCCAGAGGCCGTTCTCGTGCGCCCAGCGCCCGATCGCCTCGACCTGCTCGCGCGGGTACACCGCGCCGGTCGGGTTCGACGGCGACACGAACAGCAGCACCTTCGTGCGCGGCGTCCTGGCGGCTTCGAGCTGCTCGACGGTGACCAGGTAGCCCGTCGTCTCGTCCGCCGTGACCTGCACTCCGACACCGCCGGCGAGGGCGATCGACTCCGGATACGTGGTCCAGTACGGCGCGGGAAGCAGCACCTCGTCGCCGGGGTCGAGCAGCGTCGCGAACGCCGAGTAGACCGCCTGCTTGCCACCGTTGGTCACCAGGACGCGGCCGGGGTCGACCTCGAACCCGGAGTCGCGGACGGTCTTCGCCGCGATCGCCTCGCGCAGCTCCGGCAGCCCTCCCGCGGCGGTGTAGCCGTGATTGACCTTGTCGCGGACCGCCGCCTCGGCGGCTTCGAGCACGTTGGCCGGGGTGGGGAAGTCCGGCTGCCCCGCGCCGAACCCGATCACGGGACGGCCCTGCGCCTTGAGCTCCCGGGCCTTCGCGTCGACGGCCAGCGTGGCCGACGGCGTGATGCCGCCGATGCGGGCCGAAACGCGAGCGGCGGGCGAAGGCGAGGGTGCGGGAGCGCTCATGGCGACATCGTGGCACGATCATGGGGTCGGCCGTGGGGGAGTTTCCCCGCGGAAGGCTGCTCCGCGCCGCTTTGAGGGGCGCGGTTGCGAAGCTGTTCGGGGGTTGCCGTAGACTTCTGGTCTCGGAACGCACTACGGTCATCCCCGCCACGGCGGTGGGGACGATGGAATGCGTCCTCGGGAGCTCCAGAGCATCGGGGTTCCAAAGGGGTGTAGCTCAATTGGCAGAGCAGCGGTCTCCAAAACCGCAGGTTGCAGGTTCAAGTCCTGTCACCCCTGCGTAAGCGAACTGGTGAAGGCGGAGGAGTGGTCGTGAGCGACAGCGACGCCAGCGGTGAGAAGGCGCAGGACGACGCCGGGCAGAAGCCCGACGAGCAGTCCCGCCCGGTGACCGCCGCTGCCCGGCGTGAGCGCCGTGCGTCCGCGCGCCCGTCCGGTAAGGCCGACGCCAAGTCGGACGACAAGACCCGCCCCGCCGGCAAGGCGAAGGCCGGGGACAAGACCGAGAAGTCCAAGGACGCCAAAGGCACGGCGACCCCGAAGCGCGACCGCAAGCCGAAGCAGGCGTCGATCTTCGCCCGGCTCATGCGCTTCATCCGTGAGGTCTGGGCCGAGCTGCGCAAGGTCATCTGGCCGAACCGCAAGCAGATGGTCACCTACACCGCGGTGGTGCTGGTCTTCGTGGTGTTCATGGTGGCGCTGGTGAGCGGCCTCGACCTGGCCTTCAAAGAGGTCGTCGGTGCCGTCTTCGGCAGCTGAGGCAGCCGTTCGCGGTGCCTGAGGGCGCCGCACGGTGGCCTCTGCGCCACGGCAACCGATCAACTGAGAGGACGGAACGTGACCTCCGAGAACGGCACAGCAGCCGGTCATGAGCTGACCGAGCTTTCCGACGAGCAGGTGCACGCGGCACTCGGCGACGAGCAGTCCGAGCACCTGGACTCCGTCGAGGTGCCCGCCGCAGGCGACGAGGTCGACGAAGCCGGAGATGTCGCGGAGGCCGACGAGGCGTCCGTCGAGACCGACGACACCGAGGACGACGACACCGCCGCCGAGCCCGAGGCCGACGAGGACGTCGACCCGGTCGCCAAACTGCGCGCGGAACTCAACGCCGCTCCCGGTGAGTGGTACGTCGTGCACTCGTACGCGGGTTACGAGAACAAGGTGAAGACCAACCTCGAGACCCGGACCCAGACGCTGGACGTCGAGGACTACATCTTCCAGATCGAGGTCCCGACCGAAGAGGTCACCGAGATCAAGAACGGCCAGCGCAAGCAGGTGCAGCGCAAGGTGCTGCCCGGCTACATCCTGGTCCGGATGGACCTGAACGACGCCTCGTGGAGCGCGGTGCGCAACACGCCGGGTGTCACCGGGTTCGTCGGCGCCACGTCGCGTCCGTCGCCGCTGACCGTGGACGAGGTGCTCAAGTTCCTCGCGCCCAAGGTCGAGACGGCCGCCCCCGCCAAGCCCGGCAAGGGCGAGGCCGCTTCCGCTGAGTCTCAGCTGGGTGCCCCCGCGGTCGAGGTGGACTTCGAGGTCGGCGAGTCGGTCACCGTCATGGACGGCCCGTTCGCGACGCTGCCCGCGACGATCTCCGAGGTCAACGTGGACGGACAGAAGCTGAAGGTCCTGGTGTCGATCTTCGGCCGGGAGACCCCGGTCGAGCTGTCGTTCAACCAGGTCTCCAAGATCTGACGGCCGCCAGACGGCCGGCAGTCCCCGCGTACTGGCAGGTGTGCGGGGGACTCAAGTCAGTAAGAAGGAACAAACGAAATGCCACCCAAGAAGAAGAAGCTTGCGGCGATCATCAAGCTGCAGATCAAGGCGGGTGCGGCCAACCCCGCGCCGCCGGTCGGCCCCGCGCTGGGTCAGCACGGCGTCAACATCATGGAGTTCTGCAAGGCCTACAACGCCGCGACCGAGTCGCAGCGCGGGGACGTCGTCCCGGTCGAGATCTCCGTGTACGAAGACCGCACGTTCGACTTCAAGCTCAAGACGCCGCCGGCCGCGAAGCTGCTGCTGAAGGCCGCGGGCGTGGAGAAGGGTTCCGGCGAGCCGCACAAGACCAAGGTCGCCAAGGTCACCTGGGACCAGGTCCGCGACATCGCGAAGACCAAGGAATCCGACCTGAACGCGCACGACATCGACCAGGCCGCGAAGATCATCGCCGGCACCGCCCGTTCGATGGGCATCACGGTCGTCGACTGAGTTCCACCCAGCACCACCGTGGGAGAGCCAGTGCTGGCTCCAACACCACACTGATCCGTTGAAGAGTTAAGGACAGAAGCAATGCCCAAGCACAGCAAGGCCTACCGTCAGGCTCTTGAGCTGGTGGACCGCGAGCGGCTCTACGCCCCGCTCGAGGCCGCGAAGCTGGCCAAGGAGACCTCCTCCAAGAAGATGGACGCCACCGTCGAGGTCGCCATGCGCCTCGGTGTCGACCCTCGCAAGGCCGACCAGATGGTCCGCGGCACCGTGAACCTGCCGCACGGCACCGGTAAGACCGCCCGCGTCATCGTTTTCGCCGTTGGTGACAAGGCCGCTGAGGCCGAGGCCGCCGGCGCGGACGTGGTCGGCACGGACGAACTGATCGAGCGCATCCAGGGTGGCTGGCTCGAGTTCGACGCCGCGATCGCGACGCCGGACCAGATGGCCAAGGTCGGCCGTATCGCCCGCATCCTCGGCCCGCGTGGCCTGATGCCGAACCCGAAGACCGGCACCGTGACCCCCGCGGTCGCGAAGGCCGTCTCGGACATCAAGGGCGGTAAGATCAACTTCCGCGTGGACAAGCAGGCCAACCTGCACTTCGTCATCGGCAAGGCCTCGTTCGACACCGACAAGCTGGTGGAGAACTACGCGGCCGCGCTGGACGAGATCCTGCGTGCCAAGCCGTCGTCGGCGAAGGGTCGCTACCTGAAGAAGGTCACGATCTCCACGACGATGGGCCCGGGTGTCCCGGTCGACCCGGCCCGCACCCGCAACCTCCTCTCCGAGGACGCGTGAGTCTGAGTTAGACATCACTGAGAAGGGGGCGGTCCCGCTACGGCGGGGCCGCCCCTTTTTCGTGTTTGCTGGAGGGCATGCCTACCTTCGCGTCCTTCGACGGGCTTCAGCTGAGCTACACCGTGTGGGAAGGCCGTGGGCGTCCGGTACTGCTGCAGCACGGCTTCGCCGCGGACACGAACGCCAACTGGATCGCTCCCGGCGTCGTCGACACCCTCCAGGACGCGGGGCTGACCGTGATCAGCCTGGACGCGCGCGGCCACGGGCGGTCGGCGAAACCGCACGACGAGGCGAGCTACGGTGACGACGCGATGGTGCGTGACGTGTCGGCGCTGCTCGACTCCCTGGGGCTCGACGAGGTGTCGATGGTCGGCTACTCGATGGGCGCGATGATCGCGCTCGGCGCGGTGGCCGCGGACCCGCGGATCCGGTGCCTCGCGATCGGCGGGGTCGGGTCGGGGATCGTCGACTTCGGCGGCGTCGACACCCGCGTCGTCACGCCTGAGGCGATCAGCGAGGCGTTGCTCGCTTCGGACCCTTCGACGCTTCCGCCGTCTTCGGCGCCTTTCCGCGCGCTGGCCGACGCTTTGCGGGCGGACCGGATCGCGCTGGCGGCCGTCGCGCGCGGGACGGCGAATCCGAAACTGGATCTGACGGCGATCGCCGTGCCGACCCTGATCCTCGCCGGGGACACCGATCCGCTGGCCGCGGAACCCGAACGCCTGGCCGCCGCCATCGCCGGCGCCCGCCTCGTGCGCGTCCCCGGCGATCACATGGCCGCCGTCATGCACCCCGCCTTCGGCTCCGCCCTCACCGGCTTCCTGACTTCGCACGACCTCTGACGCGACCTGCGTTTAGCCCCCTAATCGCGATCCGGCGCCCGCACCTGCGTTTCGCGGGCTAATCGCGATCTGGCGGGCGCGTCGCCTTTCGCGGGCTAAACGCGATCTGTGGGGGAAGACGTGCAGGTCAGTTGGTGGTCGGCGGGGCGGGGCAGGGGGCGGGAGAGTTCGCGTGGCCGGTGATCAGCCACTGGCCCATCTCGACTTCCTGCAGTGTGAAGCTGCCCAGGAGAGGGCCACCGCGGATGTTGTACCAGCACGAGTGGATCGTCAGGTTCTGGCGCGGGACCACGCTCGATATCGGGCGCACCGCGTAGATGTACGGCGTGATGTCGGTGACCTTGGCGTTCAGCGCCGGGACGGCGGTCGCGCAGTCCGGATAGCCGAGGTCGCGGGCGAACTGAGCTTGCGCCTGTTCGGTCATCGCCAGGCAGACCGTTTCGACCCGGACATCCGGGGGGTACGGCTTGCCGATCGTGTCGTAGATGGCACGCACGGCCTCCCACGGATTATTGGCGAGCACGCGGTTGGTGTGGTGCTTGCCGCCGCCGCCCTGGACGAACGTCGCCGTGTCCTGCCCGGCGTCGCTCGGGAAGATCTGCCGGTAGACGATGGTGGCGCCGACGCAGAGCAGCACGATCACGATGATCCAGGCGAGAAGTTTCCCGCCCAGACGTCGCAGCCAGCGCGGCATGCGCGGGCGAGGGGCGTGCACGAGTTCGCCGGGCGGCGGTCCCGGAGGTGCCGGTGGCTGCCCGCCGTAGTGCTGGGTCACGGGCTGCGTGGTCTGTGACGGCACGAGGCCCTGCTGCTGCGCCTCGGTGAACTTCAGATAGTCCTGGAACTGCTGAAACTGCTGGAACTGGCGCAGTTGCTCCTCATCCAGCCGGGGCGCGGGCTGACCTCCCGCCTTGGGCTCGATGTCCGTGCCGGGCTCGCTACCCGGCTTTCCGTCATCACGCTGCTCCGCCACGTCACCATGATGCCTCGCGAGGCCTCCCGCGCACTCCGCCGGTCGCGTTTAGCCCGCTAAACGCGCTCCGGAAGGGGGTCCGTGCGGAGGGCGGAAGAGGGTCACGTACCCTTGTCAAGGTTCTACCGAAGACCGCTGGTCTTCTCCTGGTCATACGGCCTGGAGAACGAAGGCCCCGCTAGGGCGGGCGACCCGCGCAGGAGGAACGAGGCTCGCCCACGATGCATGTCGTCGTGTGCCCTGACGCCCCGCGCCTGTCTGCGCTGGGGCGTTTCGTCGTTTCAGGGCTCTCAAGGCCAGTGGACCACTAGCCAAGAGAGGAGGCGACCATGGCGAAGCCCGACAAGGAGGCGGCCGTCGCCGAGATCGCGGAGAGCTTCCGCAGCAGCTCGGCCACAGTCGTTACCCAGTACACCGGCCTCTCCGTGTCCCAGCTGTCCCAGCTGCGCCGCGCTCTCGGCACCAATGCCAAGTACCGGGTCGCGAAGAACACCCTCGTCAAGCGTGCCGCCACGGACGCCGGCATCGAGGGTCTCGAGGACCTGTTCGTCGGCCCGACCGCGATCGCCTTCGTCGAAGGTGAAGCTGTTGACGCCGCGAAGGCGCTTCGCGACTTCGCGAAGGACAACAACGCGCTTGTGATCAAGGGCGGCTACATGGACGGCAAGACGCTGTCCGTGGACGAGATCACCAAGATCGCCGATCTCGACAGCCGTGAGGTCCTGCTCGCCAAGGCGGCGGGCGCGTTCAAGGCGAAGCTGTCCCAGGCCGCCGCGCTGTTCCAGGCGCCGGCGTCCCAGGTCGCTCGCCTGGCTGCCGCGCTGGAGGAGAAGCAGCGCAACGCCGGTACCGAAGCAGCCGAAGCACCCGCCGAGAGCTGAACACCCCCCACCCCGAACTTTTAGTTCGTTTCAGAGAGGAAAGCCACCATGGCGAAGCTGAGCACCGCCGAGCTGATCGACGCCTTCAAGGAGCTCACCCTTCTTGAGCTGTCCGAGTTCGTCAAGGAATTCGAGACCACCTTCGACGTGACCGCGGCCGCCCCGGCTGCCGTCGTCGCCGCCGCCCCGGGTGCCGCCCCCGCCGCGGCCGCCGAGGAGCAGGACGAGTTCGACGTCGTTCTCGAGTCCGCCGGTGACAAGAAGATCCAGGTCATCAAGGTCGTCCGTGAGGTCGTCTCGGGTCTGGGCCTGAAGGAGGCCAAGGAGCTGGTCGAGGCCGCTCCCAAGGCCCTCCTGGAGAAGGTCGACAAGGAGGCCGCCGAGGCCGCCAAGGAGAAGCTCGAGGCCGCGGGCGCCAAGATCGCCATCAAGTGATCTCGGGCGCGTCAGCGCCTACCGCAGCACCGTCGAAGGGGCGGGCATCCACACGGGTGCCCGCCCCTTCGCTGTGCCCACGACCTGCGTTTAGCCCCCTAATCGCGATCCGGCCTGGGCCGGGGCAGGTCGTGGATCTGCGCGCGGGAGTGACGTGCACTACGGTGCTGCAAGCGGTGCACGGGCAGGCGGCGGGCTGTGCGAAAAGTTACCCGCGGGTCTGGCCAGAAAAGAAAACTGGTGAGTAACCTGTTCGCACTCAGCTCGTTGCACCTGGTTGACGCGGGTATCGCTGCGCGAACGCATGCGTCCTCTCGGGCCAGTGGCACGGGAAGGCAGTGCGCGACGACGCGGAACAGCTCCTGGAGGTGCGATGGGTGCCGAGGTGGTCATCGAAGGTCTTTCCAAGTCCTTCGGTAAGCAGGCCATCTGGCGGGACGTCACGCTGACCCTGCCTCCGGGCGAGGTCTCGGCGATGCTCGGACCGTCCGGAACCGGTAAGTCCGTCTTCTTGAAGTCGATGATCGGTCTGCTCAAGCCCGACAAGGGCCGGTGCATGATCAACGGCGTCGACATCGTGACGTGCTCCGAACACCAGCTCTACGAGGTGCGCAAGCTCTTCGGCGTCCTTTTCCAGGACGGCGCGCTGTTCGGCTCGATGAACCTCTACGACAACGTGGCCTTCCCCCTGCGGGAGCACACGAAGAAGTCGGAGACCGAGGTCCGCCGGATCGTGCTCGAGAAGCTCGAGATGACCGGTCTCAACGGCGCCGACAAGAAGCTGCCCGGCGAGATCTCCGGCGGTATGCGCAAACGCGCCGGTCTCGCCCGCGCGCTGGTGCTGGACCCGCAGATCATCCTGGTCGACGAGCCGGACTCCGGTCTCGACCCGGTCCGCACCACCTACATCTCCCAGCTCTTCCTGGACGTCAACGCGCAGATCGACGCGACGTTCCTGATCGTCACGCACAACATCAACCTCGCCCGCACCGTCCCGGACAACCTTGGCATGCTCTTCCGCAAGGAACTGGTCATGTTCGGCCCGCGCGAGGTGCTGCTGACCAGCGAGGAGCCGGTCGTCAAGCAGTTCCTCAACGGCAAGATGGACGGCCCCATCGGCATGAGCGAGGAGAAGGACTCGGCCCAGCTCGCCGCGGAGCGCGCGATGTTCGAGGCCGGTCACCACGCGGGCGGTGTCGAGGACGTCAGCGGGGTGCCGCCGCAGATGCAGCCGACGCCCGGCGTGCCCACCCGGATGGGCGCGGTCCGCCGCAAGGACCGCGTCATGCAGATCCTGCACGGCCTGCCGCCCGAGGCGCAGCAGAGCATCATCGAGTCGCTTTCCCCGGAGGAGCAGCAGCGCTACGGCGTCCGCCCGCAGCGTCTCGCCACCGCCGGCCACCGGTCGGCGCCGGTCGACAGCTCGATCCCGAACCACCACCAGGGCCAGCTGCCCGACGACCAGGTCGCCCACATCCCGCACCCCGGGAGAGCGGGCAACCACCGCTTGCGGCCACAAGATCCGGGGTCAGGTGGCGCGTGAGCTCTCCCGCTTCATCGGCGAAGATCCCCGGAATCGGCATGGTGCGCGAGACCGGGAACCTGTTCGCTCTCGGCCTCGACATCGTTCGTGGCATCTTCCAGCGCCCGTTCCAGCTGCGGGAGTTCATCCAGCAGGCCTGGTTCATCGCGAGTGTCACGATCCTGCCGACGGCGCTCGTCGCGATCCCGTTCGGCGCGGTCATCTCGCTGCAGTTCGGTTCGCTCGCCCGCCAGCTCGGTGCCCAGTCCTACACGGGCGCCGGGTCGGTGCTCGCCACCGTGCAGCAAGCCAGCCCGCTGGTCACCGCGCTGCTGGTCGCGGGCGCCGGCGGTAGCGCGGTCTGCGCGGACATCGGCGCGCGGACCATCCGTGAAGAGATCGACGCCATGGAGGTTCTCGGCGTCTCCGCGGTGCAGCGGCTGATCGTGCCGCGTGTGCTCGCGATGATGCTGGTGGCGCTCCTGCTGAACGGCATGGTCAGCGTCATCGGCGTGCTCGGCGGGTACTTCTTCAACGTCGTCCTCCAGGGCGGGACGCCGGGTGCGTACCTGGCGAGTTTCTCCGCGCTGGCCCAGCTGCCGGACCTCTGGGTCGGCGAGCTGAAGGCGCTGATCTTCGGCTTCATCGCCGCGGTCGTCGCCTCCTACCGGGGACTGAACCCGTCCGGCGGCCCGAAGGGCGTCGGCGACGCGGTGAACCAGTCGGTCGTCATCACGTTCCTCATGCTGTTCGTGGTGAACTTCGTGATCACGCTGATCTACCTGCAGATCGTGCCCGGAAAGCTGGACTGACGCATGACCTTCCTCCAGGGCGCCAAGCGGGTCGCCAACCGTCCTTTGCAGACACTGGACAACCTCGGTGACCAGATGTCGTTCTACGGCCGCGCGTTGCTGTGGACGCCGAGGACGCTTCGCCGCTACATGAAAGAAGTCCTGCGGCTGCTGGCCGAAGTGAGCTTCGGTTCCGGCTCGCTCGCCGTCATCGGCGGCACGGTCGGCGTGATGGTCGGCTTGACCCTGTTCACCGGTGTCCTCGTCGGTCTCCAGGGCTACTCGGCGCTGAACTCGATCGGCACCTCGGCCTTCACCGGCTTCCTGACCGCGTTCTTCAACACCCGCGAGATCGCCCCGCTGGTCGCCGGCCTCGCGCTTTCGGCGACCGTCGGCGCGGGCTTCACCGCCCAGCTGGGCGCCATGCGGATCTCGGAGGAGATCGACGCGCTCGAGGTCATGGGGGTGCCGAGCCTCCCGTACCTGGTGACGACGCGGATCATCGCCGGTTTCGTCGCGGTCATCCCGCTGTACGTCATCGGCCTGCTGAGTTCGTATCTCGCGTCGCGGTTGGTCGTTATCTACATCTACAACCAGTCAGCGGGTACCTACGACCATTATTTCGACCTGTTCCTACCACCACAGGATGTGTTGTATTCGTTCATCAAGGTGCTGTTGTTCAGCGTCTTGATCATCCTGTCCCATTGCTATTTCGGATACCGGGCCTCCGGTGGCCCCGCCGGTGTCGGCGTGGCCGTCGGTAAAGCGGTCCGGCTGAGCATCGTCACGGTGTCCATCATGAACTTCTTCATCGGTTTCGCGATCTGGGGAACCGACGTCACGGTGAGGATCGCAGGATGATCGCGACAGTCCGGCGCAGGCTACTGGGCCTGCTTCTGGTCGCCGTGCTCATCGGCGGGGTGGCGCTGAGCATCGCGCTGTACCAAAGGGCGTTCACGCCCGTCGTCAGCGTGAAGCTCCAGTCGGGCAACATCGGAAACCAGTTGCTGAAGCAGTCCGATGTGAAGGTCCGCGGCCTCATCGTCGGTTCGGTCCAGGACATCGCCGCGACGCCGGACGGTGCCGAGCTCACGCTCGCGCTGAATCCCGAGTCGGCGAAACTGATCCCGCAGAACGTTTCGGCGCGATTCCTGCCGAAGACGTTGTTCGGTGAGCGTTTCGTTTCCCTGGAGATCCCGGACGCGCCGTCGGAGAAGACGATCGCCGAAGGCGACGTGATCACTCAGGACCGTACGTCCGGCGCGGTCGAGCTGGAGCAGGCCTTCGCTCATCTGATGCCGGTCTTGCAGGCGGTCCAGCCGCAGAAGCTGTCGAGCACGCTTTCGGCGATCTCCACCGCCCTCAACGGCCGCGGTGACCAGCTCGGCGACACCCTCGCGCAGCTCGGTGACTACGTCGGGCAGCTGAACCCGCACGAGCCGAAGCTCCAGCAGAACCTCAAAGAGCTCGCGAAGTTCTCGGACAACCTCAACGCCGTCGCCCCGGACCTGGTGCAGACCTTGGACAACCTGAGCACCACCACCCGCACCGTGGTGGACCAGAAGATGAACCTGGCGAACCTCTACGGCAGCGTCACGCAGGCTTCGGTCGATCTGCAGACGTTCCTGCAGAACAACGCCGACAACCTGATCCGGCTCGCCGACACGGCCCGCCCGACGGCGGAGCTGCTCGCGAAGTACGCGCCGGAATACCCGTGCGTGATCGGGCAGATGGCGGCCAACCTGCCGAAGATCGACAAGGCCCTCGGCAAGGGCACCGACCGGCCCGGTCTGCACGCGACCATCGAGGTCACTGTCAACCGCGGGCCGTACCTGCCGGGCAAGGACGAGCCGCGGTTCGAGGACAAACGCGGTCCGCGCTGCTACGACCTGAAGCAGTTCCCGGACCCGTTCCCGCAGTACCCGCCGGACGGCCCGATCAAGGACGGCAGCACGGTCAAACAGCCGGCACGCTCGGCGAACGACGGCCTTTCGCCGTCGAACGGCTTCGCGAACGTCGGCGGTTACAACGGCGGGGGAGCGCCCGGCGGTAGCCCGTCCTACAGCGCGTCCGAATCGGACTTCCTCGCGCAGCTGGTCGCGCCGCAGGTCGGCATGTCCGCCTCGGACGTGCCCGGCTGGGGATCGCTGCTCGTCGGTCCGCTCTATCGCGGGGCGGAGGTGCACGTCCAGTGAGGGGATTGCTCGCTCCGCTGATCAAGCTCTGCGCCTTCATCGTGGTCACCGTGCTGTTCACGACCATCCTCGGGATCAGCATCGCCAACGTGAACACCACCAGCACCAACGCCTACAAGGCGCGGTTCAGCGACGCCACCCTGTTGCTGCCCAACGACGACGTCCGCATCGCCGGCGTCCGCGTCGGGCAGGTCAAGGACGTCCGCATCGTCGACCGCCGCCAGGCCGAGGTCGAGTTCGAAGTGGACGCCGGGCGCAAACTGCCCGCCGGGGTCACCGCGCAGATCAAGTTCCGGAACCTGGTCGGCCAGCGCTACGTCTCGCTCGGGCAGGGCACCGACTCCTCCGGCAAGAACCTGGAGCCCGGCGGGAACATCCCGCTGGAGCGGACCACGCCCGCGCTCGACCTGACGCAGCTGTTCAACGGGTTCAAGCCGCTTTTCACCGCGCTCAACCCGGACGACATCAATAAGCTGTCCTACGAGGTCATCCAGGTCCTGCAGGGCGAGGGCGGCACGGTCGAAAGCCTGCTGAAGCACACCGCGTCGCTGGCCACCACGATCTCCGACAAGGACAAGGTGATCGGCGAGGTCATCGACAACCTGAACTCGGTGCTCGACACGGTCAACGCGCACACGCCGCAGCTGAACGACCTGATCGTCAAGCTGCAGCAGCTGGTCTCCGGGCTGGCCGCGGACCGCGAGCCGATCGGCGACGCCATCGACTCGCTCGGCACCCTCGCCAAGACGACCTCCGGTCTGCTCGGTGAAGCCCGTGAGCCGCTCAAGCAGGACATCGCCGCGCTCGGCACGCTGTCGAAGAACCTCAACGACAGCCAGCCGATCGTCGAGCACTTCATCCAGTTCCTGCCGCAGAAGGTGACGGCGCTGACCCGCACCGCCGACTATGGCTCCTGGTTCAACTTCTTCGCCTGTGAGATGACGGGAGCCGTCGCCCTGCCTCCGCTGATCAACGAGCCGATCAACCTGCCGCTGCTGCCGGTGAACCGGGCGAGGTGCACGGCATGAAGTCGTTCCAGAAACGCAATCCGATCCCGATCGCGCTGGTCGGTATCTCGGTGCTGCTGCTCGGTTTCATCGCCGCGCTGAACTCCGAGGACCTGCCGGTCATCGGCGGCGGGACGACCTACACCGCGGACTTCAGCGAGGCTTCGGGTCTGCAGGAGGACAACGACGTCCGGGTCGCCGGTGTGAAGGTCGGGAAGATCTCCGAGATCAAGCTCGACGGCGACAAGGTCCGGATCTCGTTCAAGGTCAAGGACGCCTGGCTGGGCGACAAGACCAGCGCGGCGATCAAGATCAAGACCGTCCTCGGCCAGAAGTACCTGGCGCTCGATCCGCAGGGGCAGCGCACGCTCGACCCGAGCGCGACCATCCCGCGTGAGCGCACGATGTCGCCGTTCGACGTCCTCGACGCCTTCCGCGGTCTTTCGCAGACCGTCGACGACATCGACACGACGCAGCTGGCGAAGAGCTTCGACGTCATCACGGAGACCTTCGCCGACACCCCGGCCGACGTGAAGGGCGCCCTGACGGGCCTTTCCCGCCTCTCGGACACCATCGCCAAACGGGACTCGCAGCTGTCGAGCCTGCTCGCGAACACGCGGCAGGTCTCGCAGACGCTCGTCGACCGGGACGCCGAGTTCCAGAAGCTGCTGGCCGACGGCAACAAGCTGCTCGGCGAGGTGGCCAAGCGCAAGGAGGCGATCTCC
Source organism: Amycolatopsis sp. CB00013 (assembly GCF_001905755.1). Taxonomy (NCBI): domain Bacteria; kingdom Bacillati; phylum Actinomycetota; class Actinomycetes; order Pseudonocardiales; family Pseudonocardiaceae; genus Amycolatopsis; species Amycolatopsis sp. CB00013. Next base: position 156,145 of record NZ_LIWC01000004.1, read on the forward strand.
GCGCTGCTGGACGGCTCGCGCAATCTCGCGACCCAGCTCAAGGGCCTGGTCGACGACAACGACGCGCAGCTCGACCCGGTGCTCGCCCAGCTCGACCAGCTGACCTCGATGCTGCAGCGCAACCAGGACGCCCTCGGCCAGGGCATCGCGCGGTTCGCGCCGTTCATCCGGGTGTTCACGAACACGATCGGCAACGGCCGCTGGTTCGACAACTACATCTGCGGACTGGTCCTGCCGTCGTTCGGGCCGATCAACGACAAGGGGTGCTACGAGAAATGAGTACCCGTCTCGGTTCCAGCCTCGCGCGCGGCTTCACCATCGCGATCGTGCTCGCGCTGGTCGTCGCCGGCGCGCTGTGGTGGACGCTCAAGGACGCCGGCCGCAATCACGTGACCGCGTACTTCGCGGGCACCGTCGGCCTCTACGAAGGCAACAGTGTCCGCATGCTCGGCGTGGACATGGGCACGGTCACCAAGATCCAGCCGATGGGCAACCAGGTCCGCGTCGAACTCGAATACGACCGTTCGGTGGCGGTGCCCGCGGACGCGAAGGCGATCATCGTCTCGCCGTCACTGGTCAGCGACCGCTACGTGCAGCTCGCCCCGGCGTACAAGGGCGGACCGCGGATCGCCGACGGCGCCGTCATCGGCCTCGACCGCACCGAGGTCCCGCTGGAGGTCGACGAGCTCGCCGCCAGCCTCTCCCGGGTCAGCAAGTCGCTCGGGCCCAACGGCGCCAACAAGAACGGTTCGCTGTCGAACCTGCTCGACACCGCCGCGAAGAACTTCGACGGCAACGGGCAGGCGCTGCACGACACGATCACGAAGCTCGGCCAGGCCGCTGGCACGTTGTCGGGCAACAAGGACGACCTGTTCAAGACCGTCGAGAACCTCGGCTCCTTCTCGAAGACGCTGGTGAACAGCGACAAGCAGGTCCGCGACTTCGAGCGGCAGCTCGCCGACGTCAGCGGATTCCTCGCGGGGGAGCGGGAAAACCTCTCGGCGACGGTGAAGCAGCTGTCGGACACGCTCACCGCGGTGCAGGCGTTCATCGAGAAGAACCGCGACCGGCTCAAGTCCAATGTGGACAAGCTGGCCAGTGTGACCAAGGTGCTCGTGGACCAGCGCGGCGCGCTCGCCGAGATCCTCGACGTCGCCCCGGTCGGCCTCGGGAACCTGGTCAACACCTACAACGCCTCGTCGGGCACGCTCGACGCGCGGGCCAACCTCAACGAGCTCACCCAGCCGCCGCTGGTGATGGTGTGCAACCTGCTCAAGCAGACCCCGGACGCGCTCGACGCGCTGGGCGACGCGTGCAAGGGCGTCGCCGGGCTGGTCGACGGGCTGGTTCCGTTGCCGTCCATCGCGCAGGTGATCCAGTCGTCGCAGGCGGGCCAGCTGCCGCCGCTGCCGCTCCCGATCGCGGGTCAGCTCTACGGAACGGCGGCGAAGTGATGCGTACGAAAATTGCCCTCGTGGCCGTCGGGACCGTCGCGGCGCTGACGTTGAGCGGCTGCGGGTTCAGCGGGATCTACGACGTCCCGCTGCCCGGTGGCGCCGAGCTCGGCGACCACCCGTACACCGTCAAGGTGCAGTTCCGCGACGTCCTCGACCTGACCCCGCAGGCCGGGGTGAAGGTCAACGAGGTCGCCATCGGTCGCGTCGAAGCGATCGGCCTGACCCAGGACGGCTGGAACGCCGAGGTCACCCTGCGGGTCAACGGCGACGTGAAACTGCCGGCGAACGCGCTCGCCAACGTCAAGCAGTCGAGCCTCCTCGGCGAGAAGTACGTCGAGCTGGCCGCACCCCCCGACGGACAGGGGAAGCTCGCCGACAACGCGGTGATCCCGCTGGCCCGCACGAACCGCAGCGTCGAGGTCGAGGAACTGCTCGGCGCGCTTTCGCTGCTGCTCAACGGTGGTGGGGTGGAACAGCTCAACACCATCACCAAGGAGCTCAACAATGCCACCACCGGCCGCTCGCCGGAGCTCAAGGCGCTGCTGAACAACACCAACGAGCTGGTCACGAACCTCGACAAGCAGTCCGCGAACATCACGCGGGCGCTCGACGGGCTGAACCGGCTCTCGCTCACGCTCAACGGACAGAAGGACAAGCTGGTCGGCGCGGTCGACAACCTCGGCCCCGGGCTCGGTGTGCTGGAGCAGCAGCGCGGTCAGCTGGTGACCATGCTGAACGCGCTCAACCACCTCTCCGGTGTCGCCGTCGACACGGTGAACAAGAGCAAGGAAGACCTCGTCGCCGACCTCAAGGCATTGCAGCCGACGCTGCAGAAGCTGGGCGAAGCTGGCGCGGATCTGCCGAAGGCGCTGGAGATCCTGCTGACCTTCCCGTTCAGCGACGCCGCCTACGACGGCGTCAAGGGCGACTACTTCAACCTGTTCGCGAAGATCGACCTGAACCTGAACGAGATCCTCAAGAACCTCGGCCGCAGCCGTCAGAACCCGCTCCAGGACGTCATCCCGGTGCCGGGCCTCACCGGCGGGACGGAGGGACCGGGGGCGAATCCGCCGCTGCCGATCCCGGACAGCGTCGGCGGTGTCGCCGGCGGCCAGGCGAGCGCGCCGCAGGGTGGCGGGCAGCCGCAACAGACCGGACCCGCCGGTATCTTCGGCGTGCTTTCGGGAGGTGCCGGCTGATGCTGGTCCGTAGGACGAAGATCCAGCTGGTCGCGTTCGCGATCATCTCCGTGGTCGCCATCGTGTACGCGCTGATCCGGTTCGCCGGGCTCGGCCAGGTCTTCGGCGACGAGGGCTATACGGTGAAGCTGCAGCTCAAGCAATCCGGCGGCATCTTCACCAACGCCGAGGTCACGTACCGCGGCTTCAACATCGGCCGGGTCGGCGAGCTGCGCCTGACCAAGACCGGACTGGAAGCCGACCTCAACATCTCACCGGACGCCCCGCTGGTGCCCGCCGATCTCGACGCCGTCGTCGCGAACCGGTCGGCGGTCGGCGAACAGTTCGTCGACCTGAAGCCCAAGAGCGACAAGGGACCGTTCCTGAACGCGGGTTCGGTCATCCCGGCCGACAAGGTCAAGACGCCCGTGCCGACCGAGCAGCTCATCGGCGACCTCGACAGCCTCGCGGCCTCGGTGCCGACCGACTCGCTGCGCAAGGTCGTCGACGAGTCGTACAACGCCTTCAACGGCACCGGCCCGGACCTGCAGCGGCTGCTCGACACCGCGCGGAGCTTCACGACGACCGCGCAGGAGTACCTGCCGCAGACGATCCAGCTGCTGGAAAAGGGCGGGCAGGTCCTCGAAACGCAGAACGAGATGTCGAGCTCCATGAAGTCGTTCAGCGCGGACCTCAACAAGCTCTCGGGCACGCTGAAGAACTCCGACGCCGACATCCGGAAGCTGATCGGGATCACCCCGCAGGTGGCGACCCAGATCAGCGAGGTGCTCGCCGAATCCGGACCGGGGCTGGGCGCGCTGACCGCGAATCTGCTCACGACGTCGAACCTGCTGGTGACCCGGCTCGACGGGCTCGAACAGGGCCTGGTGACGTACCCGATGCTGGCCGCGGGCGCGAACAGCGTCGCCAACGACGGCACCGCGCACCTGGGCCTCGCGCTCAACCTGTTCAACCCGCCTTCGTGCACCAAGGGCTACATCGGCCTCGACAAGTACCGCGAAGGCACCGACACGACGCCTCGCGCGCCGAAGGACGACGCATACTGCGCCGAGCCGAAGGGCAGCCCGATCAACGTGCGCGGTTCGCAGAACGTGCCGTACAACGGGGTCCCGCAGATCCCGTCGGAAGGCGACGTCGCGGCGAACGCGGGCCGCTCGGCCGAGGAGCTGGCCAGCCTGCGCGCGGCGCAGGGTATGCCGAGCGTCCTGCAGAGCCCCGGGGTCAGCCTGCCCACCCTCGGCACGCTGCTGGGCCTGCCCGGCTGAGCCCGAGACCGTATACCTACCCTGGAGTGTCATGAGTTCTTCTCGATCGCGGACCCTGGTACTGGGGGCGGCGGCGTTCGCGCTGGCCGCCTTCCTCGCCGCGGCGATCTTCGGTGTCATGTGGGCCGTGGCCGCGTCGGACGACAACGCCGACCTGGCGCGCTCGCGGGACGACGTGGTCAAGGCGGGCGGCACCGCGATCAAGGCGTACACCGAGGTCGACTTCGAGAACCTCGACGAGTTCTTCAACAAGCAGAAGGCCGTCTCCGACGAGAAGATGAGCCAGCAGCTGGCCCAGCTGGAGCCGACCTACCGCAAGGCGCTCGGCGACGCGAAGACCAAGGTCGTGACCACCATCCAGGACATCGCGGTCGAGGAACTCGACGACCACGAGGGCAAGGCGAGTTTCCTCGCCGCCATCTCCACCCAGGTCACCCAGGGCGACAAGGCGAGCTCGAAGGCGTTGCGCCTGGAGGTCTCGATGACCCGGGTCGGCGATGAGTGGAAGCTGTCCGGGATCGACAACGTGCCCCTCGTCGCGGCCGGTCAGTAAGAGCGTCACCTAGAACGGAGCCACGTAGTGCCCCCCTCCCGTCGCCAGCCCCCTCGCAGCACTCCGCCGGTGCGCCGCCCCCGGGTGGCCGGCCTGCGACGGCCCGGTGCGTCTCCTGCTTCCGCTCCTGTTTCGGATGTTTCGGAGGCTTCTGTTTCGGAGGTCGAGGTCGACGAGACGCCGGTGGCGAAGCCGGCGCCGGTTCGCCGTCCGTCGCCGCGGCCGGCTCCGGTTCCTGAGCCGGAGCCCACGCCTGAGCCGGAGCCTGAGGTCGACGAGGACGTCTCGGACACCGAGGCCGTTGAGTCCGCTGAGTCCGCTGAGGACACCGAGGTCGCTGAAGAGCCCGACGCTCCCGAAGAAGAGGTCGTCGCGAAGCCGACCCCGCGTGCGAAGGCCCGCGCGGTCGCCGAGGAGAAGCCGGACGACCTCGAAGAGGCCGAAGCCGACGTCGACGAATCTTCGGAGGACGAGAAGAAGCCGGGCTCGAAGCAGCTGATCCTGGCGGGCGCGCTGGTCGTCGTCGGGTTGCTGCTGGCCGCGACCGCGGTGCTCTTCAAGATCCAGGCCGACGACGTGTCCAGCTCGACGAACAACACGGCGCTGCTGGACGTCGCGAAGACCGCGCAGGTCAAGGACCAGGTCGCGAAGGCGACCGAGGCGCTGTTCTCGTACGACTACAACAACATCGCGAAGACCGAGACCGCGGCGGCCGATCTGCTGGTCAACGACGACGTCCGGGCGAAGTACAACCTGCTGATGGGCGAGGTCAAGCGGCTGGCCCCGCAGCAGAAGATGGTCGTGACGTGCAAGGTCACCCGCAGCGCCGTCATCCGGCTGGAAGGCGACCGGGCCGACGTGATGGTGTTCGTCGACCAGAGCTCGACGCGGGCCGACACGAACAAGACCACCGCCGGGAGCGCGCAGCTGCACTTGAACGCGGAGCTGCAGGGCGACAAGTGGAAGATCACGGCGATGAACACCTACGCCGCTCCGCCGAACCCCACCGCTTCCTCGGCCCCCGCTTCACCCCCGGCCTCCCCGGCCCCCTCGAAGTGACCCGCCCCGGATCGCGTTTAGCCCGCTAAACGCGATCCGGCTCCGCGACCCCGCTGACCTGCGTTTCGCGGGCTAAACGTCACGCGTCGGCGCGCTGACCAGGGGGCTCAGGCGCCACCGCTCGACCGGAGCTTGTAGCTCGCCGTGCGTGCCTTCTTGGCCATCTTCGGGTCCGGGTGGTCCGTGCCGACGACGTTCAGGAGTTGGAGCCGGTCCGGATGGCCGGAGGACGTCAGCAGGTCCACGATGTCGAAGCGGTCGTCCATGTCGGCGAGTTGATGGACGAACGCGCCGAGCGCGTGCATCGCCGCGTAATGGTCGGCCATCCCGAGGACGACCTCGTCGCGGGTGATCGTTTCCCGGTCGACCGCGCCACGTTCGGACAGCCACATCGCGGCGGCCGCGCCGACCAGACCGCCTTCGGCTCGGACTCCGGCAGCGGTCTCGAGGCCGAACTCGCCGGTTTCCCCGAGCACGATCAAGGCGAACAGTCGTTCCACGGGGAGCCGTGCCGTGCGGAGGAACTCACTCGCCTCCGCTGCCGCGTCGGAGGGTGACCGGTGCCGCACCCAGGCCTTCAGCTCCGCGTCGATGATCCCCGGCCCGGACTCGGCGAGGCGTGGGCTCAGCTCGCCGAGACTCTTTTCCGCCGCCTCACCGATGACCGGCGCGCTCATTCCGGCCTCGCGAAGCTCCCTGTTGATCGCCCAGACGGCGATCGGGGTAAGGCTGAGGAGCAACGGGGAGGGATCGGGTTTCCCGGCGATCTCGGCGATCAGTGCGAGCCCGGCCGGGTCCGCGGTGCCCTTCTCGATCGCGCCGAGCCGTTCCAACAGGTCCAGCGCGACAGTTGAGGTGTACCGCGTCGACTCGTCCGCTGTCTGCCCGAGTTCGAGGGCTTCGAAAAGGAGCTCGACCGGCACAGCGACCGGACCAGATCGGTAGAGCGTGAGTGTGATCGTCGCGACCAGTCCGAAGGGCAGACGCTCGGCCTCGCCGATCGTCGAATACAGCCGCTCCCAGAGCCGGAGAGGGTCGTCGACGAGCGTCGCGTTCTCCTCGACGGGCACGTGCTTGCCGTCGACGTCGCGGACCAGCCCGGCCACCTCCGCCCATCGGGCAATCAGCGGATCGTCGCCGGCTGCCCCGGCGACGTATCCGAGGACCTCGCCGAGGAGGGGGCTCCGCTCCGCGGCTTGCCGCAGTTCGGCTTCCGGCCGCAGAAAGACCGGGGGCATCTCGGCGCTGGCGTCCTGCTCCCACGTTTCGCTCACGCCGCCCAGTCTGGCAGCGCCCACCCGGCGCGCGTCGCGATTAGCCCGCGAAACGCAGGTGCGTCGCGTCGCCTGTGCACCGCACCAGACGGCCCACCGGTCACAGCGGTCACACGGGCCGAGTCCGCCATGGGCACCCCGCCGGTCGCCTGGCCCGACCCGGTGACCGTCCGGGAAGCCCCGGCGGCCGGATCGCGTTTAGCCCGCTAAACGCAGGTCGGCGCGCCGGCGCCGTCACCTGCGGGTACCGGGCGGTAACCAGGATGATCGTCCTGTGAAGCGCCCGCTGCGGAGCTACTTCCACGCTGCGCCAACCGGCGGGACCACCGCGCGGCATCTTGACTCAGAGCCCCTGTGGGGTCACGCTTACTGGCAACGGTGAGAACCGGCGGTGCCCTTGCGGGAGGGACGGCCCGGGGAGGCCGAGGAGAGGCATACCTGAAGACGTTGCGATGCAGGCTGGGCCCCATCGGGAGCGCCCCCTGGACAGACCGCGACGTTCGGGCTAGACTGCTTCTTTGCGCTGCCCTCTTTCAGGCTGCCCGGAGCCGGTAGTTAGGATAGTGGGCACACGGCACCCTTGACAGACCGCATCAGCTGTTGCTGACGCGGCTGCTCACCGCTCATTGTCCCCGGAAGGACGCATCTTGGCAGTCTCTCCCGCGAACCAGGCCACTGCTGCGACCACCTCGGCTGTATCTCGCTCGGAGTCCACGGGAATCCCGGGAGCCCCCAAGCGGGTCTCCTTCGCAAAGATTCGCGAGCCGCTCAGCACCCCGAACCTGCTCGACGTGCAGATCAGGTCCTTTGAATGGTTCACCGGCGACGAGGCGTGGTTCGAACGCCGCGTCGAAGAAGGTGAAGAAAACCCGGTCGGCGGCCTGGAAGAGGTCCTCAACGAGATCTCGCCGATCGAAGACTTCTCCGGATCCATGTCGCTGTCCTTCTCCGACCCGCGCTTCGACGAGGTCAAGGCCTCCGTCGAGGAGTGCAAGGACAAGGACATGACGTACGCGGCCCCGCTGTTCGTGACCGCCGAGTTCGTGAACAACAACACCGGCGAGATCAAGAGCCAGACGGTCTTCATGGGTGACTTCCCGGTGATGACCGACAAGGGCACCTTCGTCATCAACGGCACCGAGCGTGTCGTCGTGTCCCAGCTGGTCCGTTCGCCGGGTGTGTACTTCGACACCAGCGTCGACAAGACCACGGACAAGGACGTCTTCAACGTCCGCGTCATCCCGAGCCGGGGTGCGTGGCTCGAGTTCGACGTCGACAAGCGCGACACCGTCGGCGTCCGCATCGACCGCAAGCGCCGCCAGCCGGTCACCGTGCTGCTGAAGGCGCTCGGCTGGACCACCGAGGCGATCCGCGAGCGCTTCTCCTTCTCCGAGACGCTGCTCGCCACCCTCGAGAAGGACCACACCGCCGGCACCGACGAGGCGCTGCTCGACATCTACCGCAAGCTGCGCCCGGGCGAACCGCCCACCAAGGAGAGCGCGCAGACGCTGCTGGAGAACCTGTTCTTCAAGCCGAAGCGCTACGACCTGGCCAAGGTCGGCCGGTACAAGCTGAACAAGAAGCTCGGCCTGACCACGCCGTACGACACCGGGACGCTGACCGAAGAGGACATCGTCTCGACGATCGAGTACCTGGTCCGCCTGCACGCGGGCGAGGACAAGGCGACCGTCGGCGACCAGGTCATCCCGGTCGAGACCGACGACATCGACCACTTCGGCAACCGTCGTCTCCGCACCGTCGGCGAGCTCATCCAGAACCAGATCCGCGTGGGTCTGTCCCGGATGGAGCGCGTCGTCCGCGAGCGGATGACCACCCAGGACGTCGAGGCGATCACGCCGCAGACCCTGATCAACATCCGTCCCGTCGTGGCGGCGATCAAGGAGTTCTTCGGTACTTCGCAGCTGTCGCAGTTCATGGACCAGAACAACCCGCTGTCGGGGCTGACGCACAAGCGTCGTCTGTCCGCCCTCGGCCCGGGTGGTCTGTCGCGTGAGCGCGCCGGCATGGAGGTCCGTGACGTCCACCCGTCGCACTACGGCCGCATGTGCCCGATCGAGACGCCGGAAGGCCCGAACATCGGCCTGATCGGTTCGCTCTGCTCGTACGCGCGGGTCAACCCGTTCGGTTTCATCGAGACCCCGTACCGCAAGGTCGTCGAGGGTCGCGTCACCGACCAGGTCGACTACCTCACCGCGGACGAGGAAGACCGTTTCGTGAAGGCGCAGGCCAACGCGCCGATCTCGGACGACGGCACCTTCGTCGAAGACCGCGTCCTGGTCCGTAAGAAGGGCGGCGAGGTCGAGCTGATCGACCCGCTGGACGTGGACTACATGGACGTCTCGCCGCGACAGATGGTCTCGGTCGCGACGGCGATGATCCCGTTCCTCGAGCACGACGACGCGAACCGCGCGCTCATGGGCGCGAACATGCAGCGTCAGGCCGTTCCGCTGCTGCGCAACTCGGCCCCGCTGGTCGGTACCGGCGTGGAGCTGCGTGCCGCGGTGGACGCCGGTGACGTGCTCGTCGCCGAGCAGGCCGGTGTGGTCGAGGAGCTCTCGGCCGACCTGATCACGATCATGCACGACGACGGCACGCGGAAGAGCTACGGACTGTACAAGTTCCGTCGCTCGAACCACGGCACCTGCTTCAACCACCGCCCGATCGTCAACGAGGGCGACCGGGTCGAGCAGGGTCAGGTCATCGCCGACGGCCCGTCCACCGAGAACGGTGAGATGGCGCTCGGCAAGAACCTGCTCGTCGCGGTCATGCCGTGGGAGGGCCACAACTACGAGGACGCGATCATCCTCTCCGAGCGCCTGGTGCAGGACGACGTGCTCACGTCGATCCACATCGAGGAGCACGAGATCGACGCCCGCGACACCAAGCTGGGCGCCGAGGAGATCACCCGGGACATCCCGAACGTCTCCGAGGAGGTCCTCGCCGACCTCGACGAGCGCGGCATCATCCGCATCGGTGCCGAGGTCCGCGACGGCGACATCCTGGTCGGCAAGGTCACGCCCAAGGGCGAGACCGAGCTGACCCCGGAAGAGCGCCTGCTCCGCGCGATCTTCGGCGAGAAGGCCCGCGAAGTCCGCGACACCTCGCTGAAGGTGCCGCACGGCGAGACCGGCAAGGTCATCGGCATCCGCGTGTTCTCGCGCGAGGACGACGACGAGCTGCCCCCGGGCGTCAACGAACTGGTCCGCGTCTACGTGGCCCAGAAGCGGAAGATCCAGCCGGGCGACAAGCTCGCCGGCCGCCACGGGAACAAGGGTGTCATCGGCAAGATCCTCCCCGCCGAGGACATGCCGTTCATGGAGGACGGCACGCCCGTCGACATCATCCTGAACACCCACGGTGTCCCGCGTCGTATGAACATCGGCCAGGTCCTGGAGCTTCACCTGGGCTGGCTGGCGTCGCAGGGGTGGAAGATCGAAGGGCAGCCCGACTGGGCGAAGAACCTCAACGAGGAGCTCTACGACGTCGACCCCGGCACGAACACCGCGACCCCGGTGTTCGACGGCGCCAAGGAAGAGGAGCTCACCGGGCTGCTCGGCGCGACCAAGCCGAACCGCGACGGCGAGCGCATGGTCAAGCAGAACGGCAAGGCCACGCTGCTGGACGGCCGCTCCGGCGAGCCGTACCCGTACCCGGTCTCCGTCGGCTACATGTACATCCTGAAGCTGCACCACCTGGTCGACGACAAGATCCACGCCCGGTCCACCGGTCCGTACTCGATGATCACGCAGCAGCCGCTGGGTGGTAAGGCGCAGTTCGGTGGCCAGCGGTTCGGCGAGATGGAGTGCTGGGCGATGCAGGCGTACGGCGCCGCATACACCCTGCAGGAGCTCCTGACGATCAAGTCGGACGACGTGGTCGGCCGCGTCAAGGTGTACGAGGCCATCGTCAAGGGGGAGAACATCCCCGAGCCGGGTATCCCCGAGTCGTTCAAGGTGCTCCTGAAGGAGCTCCAGTCGCTCTGCCTCAACGTCGAGGTGCTGTCCAGCGACGGCGCCGCGATCGAGATGCGCGACTCCGACGACGAGGACCTCGAGCGTGCCGCGGCCAACCTCGGCATCAACCTGTCCCGCAACGAGTCGCCCTCGGTGGACGACGTCGTGCACTGACCCGCGATGAGGCGGGAGCCTGCCTCCCGTGGGCTCCCGCCTCCGCTCGCCAACTCCTCTAGTCGCATCAACCCCAAGGGGATGTAAAGACGTGCTGGACGTCAACTTCTTCGATGAGCTCCGCATCGGCCTCGCCACCGCCGACGACATTCGTCAGTGGTCCTTCGGCGAGGTGAAGAAGCCGGAGACCATCAACTACCGGACGCTCAAGCCCGAGAAGGACGGCCTCTTCTGCGAGAAGATCTTCGGCCCGACCCGGGACTGGGAGTGCTACTGCGGTAAGTACAAGCGGGTCCGCTTCAAGGGCATCATCTGCGAGCGCTGTGGCGTCGAGGTCACCCGCGCCAAGGTGCGCCGTGAGCGGATGGGCCACATCGAGCTGGCCGCTCCCGTCACCCACATCTGGTACTTCAAGGGTGTTCCCTCCCGCCTGGGCTACCTGCTCGACCTGGCGCCGAAGGACCTCGAGAAGATCATCTACTTCGCGGCCTACGTGATCACCGGTGTGAACACCGAGCTGCGGCACAACGACCTGCCGACCCTCGAGAACGAGATCGGCGTCGAGCGCAAGAACCTCGAGACCAAGCGCGACGCGGACATCGAGGCACGCGCGCAGAAGCTGGAAGCCGACCTGGCCGAGCTGGAGGCGGAGGGCGCGAAGTCCGACGTCCGCCGCAAGGTCAAGGAAGGCGGCGAGCGCGAGATGCGTCAGCTGCGTGACCGCGCCGGTCGCGAGCTGGACCGTCTCGAGGAGGTCTGGACGACCTTCACCAAGCTCGACGTGCGTCAGCTGATCGCCGACGAGCTGCTCTACCGCGAGCTCATCGACCGGTACGGCGAGTACTTCACCGGCGGCATGGGCGCGGAGGCCATCCAGAAGCTGGCCACCGAGTTCGACGTCGCGGCGGAGGCCGAGAGCCTGCGCGACACCATCCGCAACGGCAAGGGGCAGAAGAAGCTCCGCGCGCTGAAGCGGCTCAAGGTCGTCGCGGCCTTCCAGGCCACCGGCAACGACCCGCGCGGCATGGTGCTCGACGCCGTCCCGGTGATCCCGCCGGACCTGCGCCCGATGGTCCAGCTCGACGGTGGCCGCTTCGCCACCTCCGACCTGAACGACCTCTACCGCCGGGTCATCAACCGGAACAACCGGTTGAAGCGGCTGATCGACCTCGGCGCGCCCGAGATCATCGTGAACAACGAGAAGCGGATGCTGCAGGAGGCCGTCGACGCGCTGTTCGACAACGGCCGCCGCGGCCGCCCGGTCACCGGTCCCGGTAACCGCCCGCTGAAGTCGCTGTCCGATCTGCTCAAGGGCAAGCAGGGCCGGTTCCGTCAGAACCTGCTCGGCAAGCGTGTCGACTACTCGGGCCGTTCGGTCATCATCGTCGGTCCGCAGCTGAAGCTGCACCAGTGCGGTCTGCCGAAGGACATGGCGCTCGAGCTGTTCAAGCCGTTCGTCATGAAGCGGCTGGTCGACCTGAACCACGCGCAGAACATCAAGTCCGCCAAGCGGATGGTGGAGCGGTCGCGTCCGCAGGTGTGGGACGTGCTCGAAGAGGTCATCACCGGCCACCCGGTGATGCTGAACCGTGCGCCGACCCTGCACCGCCTCGGTATCCAGGCCTTCGAGCCGCAGCTGGTCGAAGGCAAGGCCATCCAGCTGCACCCGCTGGTCTGTGAAGCGTTCAACGCGGACTTCGACGGTGACCAGATGGCCGTGCACCTCCCGCTTTCCGCGGAGGCGCAGGCCGAGGCCCGCATCCTGATGCTGTCGGCGAACAACATCCTTTCGCCGGCGTCGGGCCGTCCGCTCGCCATGCCGCGTCTGGACATGGTGACCGGTCTGTTCCACCTGACCCGGTTGAACGAGAACGCCGACGGTGCGGGCAACGCCTACTCCTCGCCCGCTGAGGCGATCATGGCGTACGACCGCAAGGCGCTGAGCCTGCACGCCCCGATCAAGATCCGCGTCACCGACCGTCAGCCCGCCAAGGCCGACGAGGCGAGGCTCGCGGAGAACGGCTGGGAGCCGGGCAAGGCGTGGCTGGCCGAGACGACCCTGGGCCGCGTGCTGTTCAACGAGCTGCTGCCGGCGGACTACCCGTTCATCAACGAGCCGATGCCGAAGAAGCGTCAGGCCGCGATCGTGAACGACCTCGCCGAGCGCTACTCGATGACCCAGGTCGCGCAGACCCTGGACCGCCTGAAGGACGCCGGTTTCTACTGGGCGACCCGTTCGGGTGTCACGGTCGCGATCTCCGACGTGCTCGTCCCGGCAGGCAAGAAGGCCATTCTGGACGAGTACGAAGGCAAGGCCGACCAGGTCGAGAAGCGGTACCAGCGTGGTCAGCTGTCGCACGCCGAGCGCAACAACGAGCTCGTCAAGGTGTGGACGCAGGCCACCGAAGAGGTCCACAAGATCATGGAGACGGCGCTGCCGGACGACAACCCGATCGCGATGATCGTGAAGTCGGGCGCGGCGGGCAACATGACGCAGGTCCGTTCGCTGGCCGGTATGCGTGGTCTGGTGTCGAACCCGAAGGGTGAGTACATCCCGCGTCCGATCAAGGCCAACTTCCGTGAAGGCCTGTCGGTGGCGGAGTACTTCATCGCGACGCACGGTGCCCGTAAGGGTCTGGCGGACACGGCGCTCCGTACCGCCGACTCGGGTTACCTGACCCGTCGTCTGGTGGACGTGTCGCAGGACGTCATCGTCCGCGAGATCGACTGTGGCACCACCCGCGGTATCAACATGCCGATCGGCGAGGACATCGGCGACGGCAAGGTCCTGCGCGACCAGCACGTCGAGACCAGCGTGTACGCGCGGAACCTGGCGACCGACGCGGTCGACGCCAAGGGCAACGTCGTGCTCAACGCCGGTGACGACATCGGTGACCCGGCGATCGACAAGCTCATCTCGAGCGGGATCTCCAAGGTCAAGGTGCGTTCGGTGCTGACCTGCGAGTCGGCCGTCGGTATCTGCGCCACCTGCTACGGCCGGTCCATGGCGACCGGTCAGCTCGTCGACGTCGGCGAGGCCGTGGGTATCGTCGCGGCCCAGTCGATCGGTGAGCCGGGTACGCAGCTGACGATGCGTACGTTCCACCAGGGTGGTGTCGCCGGTGACGACATCACGACCGGTCTGCCCCGTGTCCAGGAGCTGTTCGAAGCCCGGGTCCCGAAGGGCAAGGCGCCGATCGCCGACGTCGATGGCCGCGTGCGCATCGAGGAGAGCGAGCGGTTCTGGAAGATCACGCTGATCCCGGACGACGGCAGCGAAGAGATCGTCTTCGACAAGCTGTCCAAGCGTCAGCGGCTCGCGAACACCCCGAACGGCCCGCTGGGCGATGGTGACCGCGTCGCGGTCGGCCAGCAGCTGCTCGAAGGCACGCCGGACCCGCACGAGGTCCTGCGGGTCATGGGGCCGCGCGAGGCGCAGATGCACCTGGTGGACGAGGTCCAGAAGGTGTACCGGGCGCAGGGTGTGTCGATCCACGACAAGCACATCGAGGTCATCGTGCGGCAGATGCTGCGCCGCGTGACGATCATCGACTCCGGTGCCACGGACTTCCTGCCGGGCGAGCTGCCCGAGCGGACCAAGTTCGAGGCGAAGAACCGCGCGTCGGTCGCCGAAGGCGGCGAGCCGGCCTCGGGTCGCCCGGTGCTGATGGGGATCACGAAGGCCTCGCTGACCACGGACTCGTGGCTGTCGGCGGCCTCGTTCCAGGAGACCACGCGTGTCCTGACCGACGCGGCCATCAACGGCCGCTCGGACAAGCTCGTGGGCCTCAAGGAGAACGTGATCATCGGTAAGCTGATCCCGGCCGGTACCGGGATCAACAAGTACCGCAACATCCAGGTGCAGCCGACCGAGGAGGCGCGGGTCGCCGCTTACGCGATCCCGTCCTACGACGACGGCTACTACACCCCGGACGTGTTCGGCTCCACGCCGGGCGCCGCGGTGCCGCTGGACGACTACGACTTCGGCCGCGACTTCCGCTGACCGAAGCGAAATCCACGAGAAGGGCCCTCGCCGATCCGGCGGGGGCCCTTCCCGTTTCCGGAGTACCCGAAATGGGTCCTGGCTCCTGGCGAATCCCGATAGGGTGATCCGGTTCTACGCGATTCGGGGGCTATGCGCATTTCCATCTGGTAATCAGGGGTGACTCTGCGTGAACAAATCGCCAAGTGGTAGATCCCGCTCACGTACTGGGGCGGTCTATCTCGCGACCTTCGCCGCGGTAGCGGCATTGACCGGCGTATTCGCCGCGCCCGCCGGAGCGGATCCGGCACCTTCGTCACCCGCGTCGAGTGCGCCGGCGACATCCGAGGCACCGGCGAGTTCCAGCGCGCCGCCTAGTTCGTCGGCTGCGGGAAGCGCACCTCCGGTGGCGCCGAAGCCGCAGGCCGAGCGGCTGCAGCTCGTATCGTCGGTCGCCTTCGACAAGAGCGAATTCCGGACCGACGAGAACGTCACCTTCACTTTCAAAATCAAGAACACCGGCACCGTCCCCGCTGTGGGGCTCAAGGTGTTCCAGTTCATCAGCGATCCGTCCGACCTGTCGGTCCCGTTCGATCCCGGCTGGGGAGAACTGGAACGCGTTAGGTCCGGTAAGACGCTCCAGCCAGGAGAGACTTACGAGGTCAAGGTCGCCGGACAGATCCAAGATCTCACGTCCGCCAAGACCGTCGTCCGCGGCTTCGTTCAAGACAGCACCGGGGCAGGCGGCGGGGAATTCCAGGAGTCTGTCGGCATCGTCAAGGTCTCCGGGCACGCGGCGGGCACCGTGTTCGGTGACAAGAACGGCAACGGCCGAGCCGACGACGGCGAACAGCTGTCCGGAATCACCCTCACCTTGAGGTACTTCAACGGCTCCGCCAAGTACGAGGCCACGAGCGACGCGGCCGGGAAGATCGACTTCGGTGATGTTCCGGCCGCCAAGTACTACCTCGGCGGCGTCGAAATCAAGGGTTGGCACTTCCCGTTCGAGATCGTCCGGATCGGGCCGGACTCGAAGGATCTGCTCGTACGCGGAGCGCCGCCGCTGAACGGTGCGTTGAAAGCGTCGATGGCCTTCACCGAGGACAGCTACAAACCCGGCGATCTCGCGCATGTCACCGTGACCTTGACCAACTCCGGTTCGGTCCCGCTCACGGGCATCGTCTCCGGTTGTGACCGCTTCGGATCCGACTACGCGTTGAAGGGCGGTGCGGGTTGGGGAGACCTCGACTACCTCGGGAACGGCGTGACGATCGCGCCCGGCGAGACTCGCGCGATCGACGTGTCCGAAAAGGTCCCGGACGCCACTCGCGACCGGGGCCTGGTCACGGTGAGCTGCGACTTCGGTTACCGCGACGTCGATAACGAAGGTCACGCACACGCCTACGACCAGGCAGCCGTCCCCGGGGCCTTGGCCACCGTCGTCGGTGACGTGGTCCACTTCGCAGGCCAGGGTGATCCGAAGGGCGTGAGCGGGGTCAAGGTCGTGCTCGTCTCCGACGGAAAATGCCCCGTCATCGGTGAGCGGACGACCGACGCCGAAGGCCGCTTCGAATTCCGCAAGGTGGTGCCGGGGCCCACGTACAAGCTGTACCTCCTGACGCCGCAGGGATGGCGGATCCAGTACGAGAACCCGAGGCCGATCCATGTCGCCGGGCCGGAGGACAAGCCGTCGCAGGTACGAGTGGAGGCGGAACCTGGTGAGGCGCCCGCGCCCGCCGTGCCCACGCAGCCCGCGGACTGCGGCAAATCCGAAACCCCGGCGCCGACGACCACGCCCGCCGGGCAGGGCAGCGGTGGCGGCCAAGGTGGTTCGGGGCTGGCCAGCACCGGTGCCGACGTGATCTGGCTCGGCGCGCTCGCGCTCGCCGCGCTGGGCCTCGGAGCGGTTCTGGTCTTCGGCGCCCGCCGCCGTCGTCAGCCTGCCGAATAGCGGCCATCACCCCGAGAAAGCCCCCGGTCGCTCCCAGACCGGGGGCTTTCCCTTTGGCCGCCCCGACCTGCGTTTAGCCCCCTAATCGCGATCCGGCCGACGATCGGCGCGGTATCCGCCTGGATGCGCGACGGATGGCGGGCGATCCCGCGACCGCCGGTCGAAAGGATGGTCGATATGGAATCCCTTGTGACAGAAGAGAACTCGGCCACGAAGAACCTGCGGTCTGCCTTGGAGGACGTCCATCGGGCGGGGGTGCCGGGGGTGTTCGCCGAGGTGCGGGCGGATGGGCGGATCTGGCGCGGTGCCGCCGGGGTCGCCGACCTGGAAACCGGGCGCCCCGTCGGGACCGGGATGCGGCAGCGCGTCGGCAGTATCACCAAGACGTTCGTCTCGGCCGCGGTTCTGCGTCAGGTCGAGGCGGGGCGGCTCGACCTCGACGCGCCGATCGGCGACTTCCAGCCGCGGCTGGTCCCCGGTGAACGGGGCCGGGCGATCACGATCCGCATGCTGCTCAACCACACCAGCGGCCTCGCCGAGTACCTGCCCTACGCGTTCCCGTCGCTTCAGAAACTCGCCCCAGAGAGCCTCGACGACAACCGGTTTCAGGAGTTCCGCCCGGCGGAGCTGATCGCGATCGGTGTCGGCGCGCCCGCCACCGGCGAGCCGGGCAGCACGCCCGGGATCTACTCCAACACGAACTACCTGCTGCTGGGTGAACTGCTGGAGCACCTGACCGGCGCCCCGATGGAGGAGCACATCTCCCGCGCCATCATCGAACCCGCGGGTCTCGCGAACACCGGCTTTCCCGCCGGTCCGCGTATCGAGGAGCCGCACTCGCGGATGTACGAAGCGCTGTTCGGCGCGATCGATCCGCCGCGCGACTACAGCGTCTACAACATGTCCTGGGTGATGGCCGGCGCCGGTCTGGTCTCGACTGTCGACGATCTCAACCGCTTCTACCGCAAACTGCTGGACGGGGAGATCGTCAGCCCGTCTTCGCTGGCGGAGATGCAGCGTCTGGTGCCGGTCATCGCGCAGGACGGGCGGCTGATCGACTACGGGCTCGGCCTGTACAAGACCGAGATCCCGGGGCACGGCGTCTTCTGGGGTCACGACGGCACGGTCTGGGGAGCGTTGACGATGGCCTGGGCCGGCCCCGACGGCGGACGGCAGTTCTCCGCCGCGATGAACCTCGTGCGGTGGCGCAAGCCGGACCCCGAAGGAACCCCGCACCCCATCGACGACGCCCTGGCGACCCTCAAGCACCAGGCCCTCTGCGGCCCCGCCTCCGACCTGCGTTTAGCCCCCTAATCGCGATCCGGCGCCGACCTGCGTTTCGCCCCCTAAACGCGATCCGGAGCGGGCGGGCGCAGGTCGGGGCCGGGGCGTAGCGCGAGGAGCGGAGCGAAAAGCTCCGATGGCAACTTCGTCCCTGAGGGCGTCGCGGCACCAGAGTTCCCGGGATTGAGTAACGAAACCATAACGCCACGATGAGGGCTGCGGGCGGGGTTACTGGTCCGTTGTGACCTGCGGTAGTGCCGCCAAGTGGTCTAATTCCCACTGCTCGGAAAACCGCCACCCGTTCGGCCCAATGGCCCATCCGCATCGTGGGAAAATCACCCGGCCGTGGCATGTCTCATTCTTTGATCACGAGATTGACACTCCGGCGGGTTCACACGAGTATTTCGCCCATGCAATCCCCAGTCGCCTTGGTGTGGCGCCGGCACGTTGACTTGCGGCAGCAAGCAAGCGCGCTGTGTATGGATTCCTGACCTATTCCGGGTTTGTCGCGACGCAGGCTGATTCGCGTATCCGAAACGGATGCGCCGGTTCCCGTGCGCTGACGTTTTCCACTGTGCCGCAACGGTTCCCTGGGCGAACCGGCGGTTGATTGCTTTCCCCTTCGATCCGTGCGGTTACGCCTGCGCGGAATAGGGGAGAGGTGTGCCGATTGTCTGGCGCTTCGGTAGCGAAAACAGGGAGAAAGAATGCTATCCAACTCGCCCAAGTGGCGAAAAGTGGTGATAGGCGCCTTGGCGGCGGTACTCGCCGCGGGCACGGTGACCTATACCGGCTCGTCGACGAGTGCCTACGCCGACGTCCAGGTCGTCAAGGACGCGAAGAAGGCGGCCGACGGCAAGGAGTACTGGGTCCAGAACCATCTCGTGTCCAAGGACGTCGCGGCGTCCCGGAGCGCGGACGGCAAGCGCAAGAAATGGCTGCTGGTCTGGGCCGGTGACGAGAACATCGCCGACACCCTGGTCAAGGACATCAAGAACCTGCCGGGCTCGCTCGGCGGCGGCCTGAACAAGATCAAGAACGCGTTGCCCGGTCCGGACTTCCTCGCCGTGATCGACGCGACGCAGGGTTCGCCGACCTACGGCAAGGTCGTCAACACCGCCACCGTCGGCCCGCTCGTCGAGAACGAGCCGCACCATATGCAGTACGTGTGGCACAAGGGCGACACGATCTACGCCGGCGCGCTGTTCGCCGCCGCGACGTACGCCTTCGACGTCTCCGCGTTGCCGCAGCTGAAACTCAAGGGCGTCAGCCTCCCGACCCAGACCCTCGGCGGTTCCGTGCCGGACGCGTACTGGGTGCTCAAGGACGGCACCGCCTACGGCACGTACATGGGCGGGCCGGTCGTGCCGGGCCCGCACACCTACGCCAACGGTTCCACCGTGGTGGGCAACGGTTTCGCCGGCAGTCCCGGTGAGGTCGTCCGCTTCGACCAGAACGCGCAGGTGCTTTCCGAGTCCCCGGCCGCGACACCGCAGGGCGACAACAAGAAGCTGTGCGACAACCTTCCGCAACTGGACAAGCCGACCTGCGCCAACCCGCACGGCATCCAGGCACGCGAGGACCTCAACACCCTGGTCACCAGTGACTACGCCGAGCCGCGCAACATCATCCTCGACCCGGTGAAGCAGCCGTCGCCGTATCTGCGGCGGCCGACCGTCCGCACATGGGACATCTCCGACCGCAACAAGCCGAAGCTCAAGACGGTCTCGTACCTGCCGGACGGCCCGAGGGCCGATCCCGCGGACCCGCTGCACGCGGAAAGCCGCGCGGTCATGGAGACCACGGTGACCAACCTGCCGGGGCACAAGGGCGCGTTCGCCCAGACCATGCAGGGCGGTGCGGTGTTCTACACGCCGGACATCACCGCCA
Source organism: Amycolatopsis sp. CB00013 (assembly GCF_001905755.1). Taxonomy (NCBI): domain Bacteria; kingdom Bacillati; phylum Actinomycetota; class Actinomycetes; order Pseudonocardiales; family Pseudonocardiaceae; genus Amycolatopsis; species Amycolatopsis sp. CB00013. Next base: position 176,207 of record NZ_LIWC01000004.1, read on the forward strand.
AGGAGCCGCACTGGATCCAGGTGTTCGACGATGGCGCCGCGAACAAGGCGATCCACCCGAACAACGACTCCAACGGTGGCGGGTCGAACGGTGGCTGGATCCAGACCAGCCCCGACGACAAGTACCTCTACCGCGCGATCACCGGACGGTCCAAGGGCGCGCTCGGCCCGGACGACCCCGGCACCACCGGTGGCGTGTACGTCCTCGACATCCAGAAGCTGCTCGCCGCCGGCGACAAGGTCGAGAACATCAAGGGCCGGATCGACACGAAGGAGAAGTCCCAGCAGGGCGGTGGCGGCGACTTGCCGACCGTCGTCGGCGCGGCGCCGATCAATCCGGGTACCTCCGGCGGCGGCCCGCACTGGGGCGCGTACGACAACTTCGTGCTCGGCGACGACGGGTACTACCACGAAACCGACAAGCCTCAGCACCTCGCGGTGTCGAACTACTTCGTCGCACGGTCCGGTTTGGACGGTGACCACAAGGTGAACCTGCTGAACCTCGGTGAGGACGGGAAGGTCGCGGTCGACCAGAACTTCCGGGACGAGTTCACCGGGCAGGTCGGGATCAACTTCAACCGGAAGACCTGGCCGCACGGGTCCTTCGGCAACGCCAAGCCGCACTCCGAACTGTTCGTCGTGGCGGACGCGGATCTCAAGTAACCCTGTTCGGCGCGGAAGGTCGTGGGTGGCGGGCACACTCCGCCACCCACGGCTCCGCCGATCTGCTCGGAGAAGGTCCCCATGGATCACCACGTCATACCGGCGAGCTCGGGTTCGGCCGGAGCCGACATCGCCCTCGTCCTGCTCCGGCTCGGACTTCTGCTGGCGACCGCTTTCCTCGCGGGCGCAGGGATTCTGCGCCCGTTGGTGGGTGAGCTGCCCAGCCGTCTTCGACTCACCATCGCCGCCCTCGGCGGGATTTCCGCCGTGCTCGCCGCGGTTTCCGCCTTCGCGACCGACGTCAACGTCATCGCGCTGATCGTGCATCTCGTGCTGGCGCTGTCGATTCCCGTTCTGATCCGCCGTCCATCGGCAGGCCGCTGGGCCTCGCTCGCGCTCGCCGCGTTGGTCGTGCTCGAAACCTCGCTCGGACGGACAGGCGTCGAATTCGCCATCGACACCGTCTACGTCGCGGCCGCCGCCTTGTGGTTCGGCGTCACCGTTCTCTCCATCTGGGTGCCTGCCGAGCAGTGGCGCCAGACGAACTTCCGGCTCGGCCCGCTTTCCCTGACCCTGGGCGGACTTCTCGTCGTCGCGGGTGCGGTCCAGCTGTTCTCCTCCGGTCTGGGGTTCGACCGCCGGATCTACGGCACGCTCTTCGGTCTGACGTTGCTGGTGATCGCTCTGCTGCCGATCGTCGCCACCGTCCTCGCGGGTTTCTTCTTCTCGGACAAGGAATCCACGCGTGCCTATCGGTTCGGCGCGGCCGCCGTGGCCGTCGGTTTCGTCGCCTGGAGCGCCCTCGCGGCCATTCCCGAACCGCCCAAGCTGCCGACTCCCGGTGTCGCACTGCTCGCCGACGCGGCCATCGGCGAGCAGCGGTTCCCGGTGCTGGTGAGCCCGCAGCGGCCCGGCAAGAACCTCGTCCATTTCCCCGCGAGCGCGGGAGAAGACCTGTCCGCCGGAATCGAAGGCGGCCTGATCGGCAAGGCCATCGTGCGCCCCGGCGCCGAGGGCACCTGGGCCGAGGTCGACCTGCCGAAGGGCCGCAGCGACCTGATCATCAGCCGGGGCGGGGAGAAGACGACGATCGAGGTCGACGCGGGGGAGGAGCAGGGCCTCGCCATCGAAGACGCGGACGCGCCCGAATGCGCTTCGGCCGCCCTTGGCGGCTTGATCGCCGACCGCCGCGAAGTTCTCACGTCCTGCCCCGCGGACGCGCTTTCCAGTGAGGACAGCGGTTCTCTCGTCAAACTCGTCGAATTCCTCGCCGGGCGCAAACCTTCCGCGCTCACCCTCGTCGAGGACGCCTCGCCGCGCAGCGTGGCCGCCGCGAAGCTGGTTCGTGACACCGCCGCGCGGGCCGGTCTGCCGGTGCAGGCCGAGGCGGGGCCGAACACCGCGTTGCTCGTCGTGTCCGGCTGGGCGGGCGGCTACACGGCGATGACCCGCGCGGCCGAGTCCCAACGGCTCAAGCCGACCCATCAGTACGGCCTGTACCTGGCGCCCTGGCTGCTGAACGGGCCGATCGTCAACTCCGTCGCGAGCTCTTCGATACCGCTGAGGTTCGACCCGCGCGAGCAGGTCGCCGTCAGCTTCGCCGTCGCGGCGGGCAACGCCTTCGGTGGCGAAAGTCCGACGCTCGGCGGGTTCCGGAGCTGGCTGGGCGACCAGTGGCGGTCGATCAACGGTGACGTCCAGATCTTCGCGGCGGCGCAGGTCAACGCCATGCCGATGTACCCGGGCGAACCGCACGCCGTCGGGATGATCGCCGACCGGAACTACGCGGGGCAATGGATCCCCGACGGAACGATCGTGCCGGTCAGTTCGGTACTGCGGTGATTTCACCAAAAGAATGGGAGAAGAAATGAAGCGAATCGCGGCCCGTGTGCTGCTGCCACTCGCCCTCGCGGGCGCGCTGTCCGGACTCGCCGGCGGCGTCGCCTCGGCCGACCCGCTGCCGGGTCTGCCCACCGGCGGCGGAAACCCCGCGGTCTGGCTGATCCCCGGCCTCGATCTCGGCGGACTGCTCGGCCCGGCCGTCCCCGTGCCCACCGACGTCCTCGCCCCGATCTACGGGATCATCACGCCCATTTCGTAAAACCGTTACCAGCAAAGGAGAATCTCATGAAGAAGACCTTCGTCCGCGCGGTCACCGGCGCCGCGCTCGCCGGTCTCGTCGTGCTCGGCTCGGCGGCTCCGGCACTCGCCGCGCAGGACGCCCCGAACGATGTCGTGGTCGTCGACGAACCCGACACGAGCGACCTCAACAACATCTGGACGTTCGCGCCGCTCGGCGTCCCGGTGCTGGGGCTGATCCAGTCGCTCAACGGCGTCCCCGGCCGGCTGCTGCCGTCCTGACTTCCGTGGCGGCGCGGCTCACGGGCCGCGCCGCCGCTTTAGGTGAGGAGACCGATGGCCGACAGACAACTGATCGGGCGCATCGCCATCGCGGGGATCGTGGTGGCCGCGCTCGCGACCTGTGTGGTGCTGCTCAAAGGTGGTGAGGAGCCGCGGGCCGAGACCGTGGCCGTGGTCGGCGAACCGACCGAGGCCGCGCCGTCGCGGGGACCGGACCGCACGATCACGCGGACGCTCAGCCAGGCGCAGCCGCAGCCGGTGTCGAACGACTGGCAGATCGCGTACGAGCTCGCCGGGACGGGGACCGCGACCGTGGTCTACGACTCCAACGGCCTGGGACTCGTGCACCAGGAGCTGCAGGTGACGCTGCCGTGGCGCAAGGAGCTCACGTGGAAGAACACCGGCACCCCGCCGACCGTCCAGCTGATGGGGCAGGGCGAGGGCGCCGTCGAATGCCGGGTGGCCGTAGGCGGCGCCGTGGTCACGTCGGAGAAGTCCGCCCCCGGTGAGGTCGCCACCTGCGCCGGCCGCCTTGCCCCCTCCTGACCTGCGTTTAGCCTCCTAATCGCGATCCGGCGGCAGGGGGAAAACCGGTGGCCAGGGTCGGCAGAATGTAGTCATGACCTGGAGCTTCGAAGTCACCCCCGTCGATCACCCGGACGCCGCCCGGTTGCTGCGCGAGTACCTGGACGAAATCGCGTCCCGCTTCTACGAGCGCCAGGTCACCGAAGAGGAGCTCGACGGCTTGCTCCTGGAGCACCACAGCCGTGATCTGGTCCCGCCGACCGGCACCTTCCTCCTCGCCTGGCGCGATGGGGTGCTCGCCGGGTGCGCCGGGCTGCGGGTCGCTTCACCCGACATCACCGAGCTCACCCGCGTCTTCCTGCGGAAGTCCGAACGCGGCAACGGCGGCGCCGCGCTGCTCGTGGCCGCCGCCGAAGACGTCGCCCGCGGCCTCGGCGCCTCCTTGATCCGGCTCGACACCAGGCGCGACCTCGTCGAGGCGAGGGCCCTGTACGCGCGCCTCGGCTACGACGAGGTCGAGCCCTTCAACAACGAACCCTTCGCCCACCACTTCTTCGCGAAATCCCTGGAAGTCCCGGATCGCGTTTAGCCCGCTAAACGCGATCCAGGTGACGCGGACGGCGGCGGGAGGCCTGACCTGCGTTTAGCCCCCTAAACGCGATCCGGTGGGGTGGAGGTGAGCGGGGCCCGGTCGGCGACATCGGCCAGGTAGTCCAAAGTGCGCAGGAGCTGCTTCCCGCTCGGCAGCACCTTCGGCACCACCGCCACCGTCCGCCCGGACGTGTGGAACTCACGGCACCGGCCCGCGTTCGCCGTCAGCCACTCACGGACGTCGGGACGCAGGACGACCGCGGGATTCGAGCAGTCCACTTCGGATCCGCTGATCGAGAGCGTGCAGTCCGGCATGGCCGCGCCCGCCTCGACGTGCACGACCGTCCGCAGCGAACCGGACTCGCGGGTGCCGTCCTGGCGGAACCCGGCGCCCGGCCGGTGATACCGGTAGACACCGAACGGCTTCCCCCGATGCGTGCCCACCACCGCCTGGTCGATCGACTCGCCCGCCCGCCGCAACGGCGCGGGCGCCCGGCCCGTCGCGGGCTGCTCGTGCCGCCCGCCCGCGGCGCCGAGCCGGGCACCGCTGTAGAAGTCCCAGCCCCGTTCCCGCGCCAACGTGGCCAGCCCGCGTTTCTTCGCCGCCCCGGCGAGAATCCACCAGACGGCGAGCACGATCGGCAACGCCACCGCGACGATGGCGATGATCCACGCGGTCACGGCTCAGAAGTCCAGATTGTCGGAGGCTTCCTCGGGTGTCTGTTCGTCGTCACCCACCGAACCGTACTGGCCCGCCTTGATCCCGCCCGACGTGTACGTGCCGGCCTTCCCGGCGACACCCGCCGCGACCTCACCCTTTTCGCGGCCCGTCTCCGGCGTCTTCCAGCTGCCGTCCGGATTCGTGGCCTTGCCGAGCCCGACGGTGTTCAGCGCGGCCTTCTTCGTGGCCGACGTCATCCGCTCACCGAAGCCGTCCGCGAGCCTGCCGCCCATGGCGCCGTCCTTCGAGGCGAACTTGCCCCACGCGGACGCGCCCGGCCCGGCCGCCAGCTGCGCGGTGGACTTGTTGTGGGCCATCAGCTCCTTGTAGTTGCCCTTCCACTTCCCGAAGAACTCCTTGAGCTTGCCGAGGAACTGCTTGATCTTGTCGAGCAGCTGGCGGAGCTTGTTCAGGAACTTCTGCACCTTCGACGTCGTCGAGACCGCGCGGGTGGCCGTCAGTCCGCCCGCCGTCGCCGTCGAACCACCGCAGGTCGGGACGGCCGCGGCCAGCGCCGGGATCCAGATCATGATCAGCCACGTGATGAACTCGGTGAGGATCGCCTTGATGAACTCCTCGATCACCGTCATCACCATGCTGGAGATCTGCAGCAGCTGGGCGATGTCCCCGGCCTGCGCGGCGATGCCGTCGATGCCCTGTGCGAACTTCGCCAGCTTCTCGCCCGCCGCGTTCGCCGCGTCACCGGTCCACTGGGACAGCGACGTCTTCGCGTCCTCGTCGAACTTCTTGCTGTAGTTCTGCAGGTAGACGCCGATGTTGTTGAAGTTTCCCGCCGCGTTCGACAACGCCGGACCGTCGCCGCTCACCATGTGGATGGCGTCCTGGATCGGCTGGCACACGTTCATCAGGAAGCTGAGCCCCTGGCCGACCAGCCAGCCGATCGGATCGCTGGCGATGTCCGCGACGCCCATGCACGAGCTGACGAAGCCGGCGCCGCTGGCCGCGATGGTCCCGATGTCGCTGGCCTGGAACCCGTCCGCGGTCGCCTTCTTGACGGTGTCGAAGGTGCTGAAGCCACTGCCGATCGGCCCGGGCAGCGAGGTCAGCATCTTGTCCGTGCGGATGGTGTCCGGGTTGTAGTCGTTGATCTGGATCTTGGTGTGTTCGCCGGTGATCTTCTGATCGGCCACGATCAGTCCCCCTCGCTACTTGGCCGGCCCCATCTTCGGTGTCCTCGATTGCGCCGGCTGCTCCAGCAGCTTGAGGATTTCGTTGAGCGCCTTGACGTTGTCGTCTTCGTTCCGCTCGTAGGCGGTGGCGGCGTTGCCGAGTTTCTCCGATGCCGCGGTCAGCCCCGCGGACATCTCGATCAGCAGATCCTGCAGATCGGTGAGCATCGACGTGTACTCGTGCTTCACGAACAGGCCGACGACTCCCCATGACTCGTCGCCGACGTCGGACTGCTGCGTCAGCCGTCCGACCTCGTTCGGGATCTGGACGTCCTGCCCGAGCTTGCCCGAGTAGGTGCGCAGAGCGCTGATCACCACCTCATGCCCTCCGGCCATCGGCGGTCCCTCCCTTCGCGCACCTTCCGATGCGGCTCGTCGTGATCGGCGCCTTGGACCCGGCTGCCCCGCCTGCGGTTCCCAGCGCCGCGGATCGCGTTTAGCCCGCTAAAGGCGATCCGGTCCTGGGGGTCAGTGGTCGTCGTCGAACAGGTTCTTCAGGAAACGGTCGCCATCCGAGGGGCTCGACGCCGGGGGCGGCGGGGTCTGTGGCCGCTGCGGTTCGTCGGCGGATTTGAGGACGGAACGCTCGGAGTAGTCGTCGGCCTGCTGCTCGGCGGCCGGCCGCGACGGGGACTCCTCTTCCATCCGCGCCCGCATCTCCTCGACGGTGGTGCCGAACAGGTCCGCCTGGGTCTCCAGCACCTGGTCGACCAGATTGAGGTCGTCGCCCATGTGCTCTTCGACGATCGTGGCCTGTTTGCGGGCCGCTTCGGCCACGGCCTGCTGGATGGTCGACATCAGCGCGGCGGAAAGCGCGTCCGGACGCTGGCGAAGGGCGTCCTCGGTGAATTTGACGTCCATGATCGCGCCGCCGGGCCCGGCGACCACCGTCACCGAACGGTCCGAAGAGGAGGCCGTCGCCTCGATCCTGCTGAGCTCGTCCTGCATCCCGCCGACGTTCGCGAGCCGGTCGTCGACGTTCTGGAGCTGGGACTGGAACTTGTCGAATTGCGCGACCAGCTGCTCGAACTCGGCGGACATGGAGCCTCCCCATACTTGCGGTACGCCGGGCGAACCGACGCTGTGACCAGTCTCATCGTGACTCATTCACCGGTTCGACGCGACGGGGTGCTTCTCGGATCCATCCGGCTCACCCGATAGGGGAATAGGTAGCGTGGTTCGCCGAGCAGTGATCCACAAGTACGGAATCAGTACCGACGAGGGGAGGGCGTCATGGACGCCGAGCAGCAGGAAAGCACCGAGGAACCCAAGCGGGGAAGTCACGCGGCGCCGGAGGGGGCTCCCGTGCATCCGTTGATCGATCTTTCCCGTGACCCGCACCCGGGCCGGGCGGACCACGCGAAGCCCGAAGAGGAATAGGTCCTCTGCCGAGGGGGCCATGCCAAGGCCGACGGGGAATGAAGTCGCCCGAAACGCCGTTCCATCAGGGTGGCCGCGGCGTGACGCCCGGCACGATATAGTTATCGACCCCCCGATTTGGCCGGTCCGGAAGTGGCCGGGTATCTTTGGAGACCGTGCCCGGCAGGCGTCGGGCCGTCCCGTGTGCCGTGCGGCACGGACGGGGTGCTCAGGCATCCGGTCCGAAGGCTTCGCCCACGCGGGATCCGACGGAAAATCCCTACGGGAAGTTACCGGTCGCAAGACCGTGACGCGGGCCGACACGCCCGACCGCGGGGGCCGGAGACAACACGTAGTAGCAAGATCGCGAACAGAAAGCTGGTCCATTGCCCACGATCCAGCAGCTGGTCCGTAAGGGCCGCCAGGACAAGGCTGCCAAGCAGAAGACCGCGGCCCTCAAGGGGAGCCCGCAGCGGCGTGGCGTGTGCACTCGCGTGTACACCACAACCCCCAAGAAGCCGAACTCGGCGCTTCGCAAGGTCGCTCGTGTGAAGCTGACCAGCGGCATCGAGGTCACCGCCTACATTCCCGGTGAAGGCCACAACCTGCAGGAGCACTCGATGGTGCTCGTGCGCGGTGGTCGTGTGAAGGACCTGCCGGGTGTCCGTTACAAGATCATCCGCGGTTCGCTCGACACCCAGGGTGTCAAGAACCGTAAGCAGGCGCGCAGCCGGTACGGCGCGAAGAAGGAGAAGAGCTAATGCCCCGCAAGGGTCCGGCCCCGAAGCGGCCGCTGATCTCTGACCCCGTCTACGCATCCCCGCTGGTCACCCAGCTGGTGAACAAGGTGCTGAAGGACGGCAAGCGGTCCCTGGCCGAGCGCATCGTCTACGGCGCCCTCGAAGGTGCTCGCGAGAAGACCGGCACCGACCCGGTCGTCACGCTGAAGCGCGCCCTCGACAACGTGAAGCCCACCATCGAGGTGAAGAGCCGCCGCGTCGGTGGTGCCACCTACCAGGTGCCGATCGAGGTCAAGCCGGGCCGCTCCACCACCCTCGCGCTGCGCTGGCTCGTCTCCTTCTCCGCGGCCCGCCGCGAGAAGACCATGATCGAGCGTCTGCAGAACGAACTGCTCGACGCGAGCAACGGCCTCGGCGCCAGCGTGAAGCGGCGTGAGGACACCCACAAGATGGCCGAGTCCAACAAGGCCTTCGCGCACTACCGCTGGTGATGACCGCCCGGCTGCCGATCAAAGCCTTGCCGGGCCCCAATTTTGAGACAGGGGAACACTCTCGTGGCACGTGAAGTGCTGACCGACCTGAACAAGGTCCGCAACATCGGCATCATGGCCCACATCGACGCCGGTAAGACCACCACCACCGAGCGGATCCTGTTCTACACCGGGGTCAACTACAAGATCGGTGAAGTCCACGATGGCGCCGCCACCATGGACTGGATGGAGGAGGAGCAGAAGCGGGGTATCACCATCACCTCGGCTGCCACCACCACGTTCTGGGCCGACCACCAGATCAACATCATCGACACTCCGGGCCACGTCGACTTCACCGTCGAGGTGGAGCGTTCGCTCCGCGTGCTCGATGGTGCCGTCGCCGTCTTCGACGGCAAGGAAGGTGTCGAGCCGCAGTCCGAGCAGGTCTGGCGTCAGGCGGACAAGTACGAGGTTCCTCGTATCTGCTTCGTCAACAAGATGGACAAGCTCGGCGCGGACTTCTACTTCACCGTCCGCACCATCGAGGAGCGTCTCGGTGCCCGTCCGCTGGTCATCCAGCTGCCGATCGGCGCCGAGAGCGAGTTCGAAGGCGTCGTCGACCTGGTCCGCATGAAGGCGCTGACCTGGCGCGGCGAGGTCCAGAAGGGCGAGGACTACGCCGTCGAGGAGATCCCGGCCGAGCTCGCCGACAAGGCGGCCGAGTACCGGGAGAAGCTGGTCGAGGCCGTCGCCGAGACCGACGACTCGCTGATGGAGAAGTTCCTCGAGGGCGAAGAGCTCACCGAGGCCGAGATCAAGGCCGGCATCCGGAAGCTCACCGTCGCCCGCGAGGCGTACCCGGTGCTCACCGGTTCCGCGTTCAAGAACAAGGGCGTCCAGCCCATGCTCGACGCGGTCATCGACTACCTTCCGTCGCCGCTGGACGTCCCGGCCGTCGAGGGCACGCTGCCCGACGGCGAGACCCCGGTCACCCGGAAGCCGTCCGTCGACGAGCCGTTCTCCGCTCTGGCGTTCAAGATCGCCGCGCACCCGTTCTTCGGCAAGCTGACCTACATCCGGGTGTACTCGGGCAAGGTCTCCTCCGGCGCGCAGCTGATCAACGCCACCAAGGAGCGCAAGGAGCGCATCGGGAAGCTCTTCCAGATGCACTCCAACAAGGAGAACCCGGTCGACGAGGCCCAGGCCGGCCACATCTACGCGGTCATCGGCCTGAAGGACACCACCACCGGTGACACCCTCGCCGACCCGCAGAACCCGGTCGTCCTCGAGTCGATGACGTTCCCGGCGCCGGTCATCCGCGTCGCGATCGAGCCGAAGACCAAGGCCGACCAGGAGAAGCTGTCCCTGGCGATCCAGAAGCTGGCCGAAGAGGACCCGACGTTCCAGGTCAACCTGGACGAGGACACCGGCCAGACGATCATCGCCGGTATGGGCGAGCTGCACCTCGAGGTGCTGGTCAACCGCATGAAGTCCGACTACAAGGTCGAGGCGAACATCGGTAAGCCGCAGGTCGCCTACCGCGAGACGGTGCGCAAGACGGTCGAGAAGCTCGACTACGTGCACAAGAAGCAGACCGGTGGTTCCGGTCAGTTCGCGAAGGTCATCGTCAAGCTCGAGCCGCTCGAGTCCACCGACGGTGCCCTCTACGAGTTCGACAACAAGGTCACCGGTGGCCGCGTGCCGCGGGAGTACATCCCGTCGGTCGACGCGGGCGCGCAGGACGCCATGCAGTACGGCGTGCTGGCCGGCTACCCGCTCGTCGGGTTGAAGTTCACCTTGTTGGACGGCGCGTACCACGAGGTCGACTCTTCGGAAATGGCCTTCAAGATCGCCGGCTCCATGGCGATGAAGGAAGCCGCGAAGAAGGCCGGTCCGGTCATCCTCGAGCCGCTGATGGCCGTCGAGGTCACCACGCCCGAGGACTACATGGGCGATGTGATCGGCGACCTCAACTCCCGCCGTGGCCAGATCCAGGCCATGGAGGAGCGCGCCGGTACCCGTGTCGTCAAGGCACTGGTCCCGCTGTCGGAGATGTTCGGTTACGTCGGCGACCTGCGTTCGCGTACGCAGGGACGTGCCAACTACTCCATGGTGTTCGACTCCTACGCCGAGGTTCCCGCGAACGTCGCGAAGGAAATCATCGCGAAGGCGACGGGGGAGTAGTTCCCGTCCGCTCGCGGGCATAAGGAACACTCCTGAACGTCCGCAGCATCCGTCAAGAAACGAATCCCCGTCCGACAGCCACGTTGGCCGGTGAGTAAGCAAAACAGTCCAGGAGGACATTCCAGTGGCGAAGGCGAAATTCGAGCGGACCAAGCCGCACGTCAACATCGGGACCATCGGTCACGTCGACCACGGTAAGACCACTCTGACCGCGGCGATCACCAAGGTTCTGCACGACAAGTACCCCGAGCTGAACACCGCTTCGGCGTTCGACCAGATCGACAACGCGCCGGAAGAGAAGCAGCGCGGTATCACGATCAACATCTCGCACGTCGAGTACCAGACCGAGAAGCGTCACTACGCCCACGTGGACGCCCCCGGTCACGCGGACTACATCAAGAACATGATCACCGGTGCGGCGCAGATGGACGGCGCGATCCTCGTGGTCGCGGCGACCGACGGCCCGATGCCGCAGACCCGTGAGCACGTGCTGCTCGCGAAGCAGGTCGGCGTGCCCTACATCGTGGTCGCGCTGAACAAGGCCGACATGGTCGACGACGAGGAGATCCTGGAGCTCGTCGAGCTCGAGGTCCGCGAGCTGCTGTCCTCCCAGGACTTCCCGGGTGACGACGCTCCGGTCATCAAGGTCTCCGGCCTGAAGGCCCTCGAGGGCGACGCCAAGTGGGGCGAGAGCGTTCTCGAGCTGATGGAAGCCGTCGACGAGAACGTGCCGGACCCGGTGCGCGAGCTCGACAAGCCGTTCCTGATGCCGATCGAAGACGTCTTCACGATCACCGGCCGTGGCACGGTCGTGACCGGCCGTATCGAGCGTGGCCGCGTCAACGTGAACGAAGAGGTCGAGATCGTCGGCATCAAGGAGAAGTCGACCAAGACCACCGTCACCGGTGTCGAGATGTTCCGCAAGCTGCTCGACCAGGGTGAGGCCGGCGACAACGTCGGTCTGCTGGTCCGCGGTATCAAGCGCGAGGACGTCGAGCGCGGCCAGGTCGTCGTGAAGCCGGGTACCACCACCCCGCACACGGAGTTCGAGGGCTCGGTCTACATCCTGTCGAAGGACGAGGGTGGCCGTCACACCCCGTTCTTCAACAACTACCGCCCGCAGTTCTACTTCCGTACCACGGACGTGACCGGCGTCGTCACCCTCAAGGAGGGTGTCGAGATGGTCATGCCGGGCGACAACACGGACATCAGCGTCGTGCTGATCCAGCCGGTCGCCATGGACGAGGGTCTGCGTTTCGCCATCCGTGAGGGTGGACGGACCGTCGGCGCCGGCCAGGTCACCAAGATCAACAAGTGATTTAGACGCCCCGCCCGGGGGTAATACACCCCCGGGTTAGGGGCGTCAAATCACGTGTGCGACACTATTCAGGTTGCTCGTCCTGGGGCGGCCGAACTCGTACTTCCTTCGGAAGACAGGTTCCGGCCGCCCTGGTATGAGCGGCCACGGTCCGCGGAGCACTTCCTTCGGGTGAGGCTAGCGGGCAAGGGCGTTTGAGACGGCGATCCAAGCATTTCCGCCGGCTCGATGCCTCCTCACGTTGAGGAAGACCAGGCAAGACGAAGATCCCGCGGGATCCGTCTGTGCGTCGGGCACGACACGCCCGACCGCGTGGACCGGGGACAGGGCCGTTGAACTGGGAAAACCTCAGCCAGGCTGAGGTTTGAAAAGACAAAAGCGGCACGAGACGACAAGGAACGAGCAGCCACCATGGCGGGACAGAAGATCCGCATCCGGCTCAAGGCCTACGACCACGAGGCGATCGACACCTCGGCACGCAAGATCGTCGAGACGGTCACGCGTACCGGCGCCCGTGTTGTCGGGCCGGTGCCGCTGCCCACCGAGAAGAACGTTTACTGCGTCATCCGCTCGCCGCACAAGTACAAGGACTCGCGCGAGCACTTCGAGATGCGCACGCACAAGCGTCTGATCGACATCCTCGACCCGACGCCGAAGACGGTCGACGCGCTCATGCGCATCGACCTGCCGGCGAGCGTCGACGTCAACATCCAGTAGCAGCGGCTGGCGAGCGGCGGAGAGTAAGAGACTCATGTCTGACAGGCAAGTGAAGGGCATCCTGGGCACCAAGCTCGGCATGACCCAGGTCTTCGACGAGAACAACCGGGTCGTCCCGGTGACCGTCGTCCAGGCCGGGCCGAACGTGGTCACCCAGGTTCGGACCCAGGAGAACGACGGCTACAAGGCCGTGCAGCTGGCTTTCGGCGCGGTCGACCCGCGCCGGGTGAACAAGCCGCGCACCGGCCACTTCGACAAGGCGAGCGTGACCCCGCGTCGTTACCTTGCGGAGCTGCGTACCACCGACGCCGAGACCTACGAGGTCGGCCAGGAGATCACCGCCGAGGTGTTCGAGGCCGGTATCGAGGTCGACGTGACCGGTACCAGCAAGGGCAAGGGCTACGCCGGTGTCATGAAGCGTCACGGCTTCAAGGGCCAGGGCGCGAGCCACGGTGCCCAGGCCGTGCACCGCAAGCCCGGCTCGATCGGTGGCTGCGCCACCCCGGGCCGCGTCTTCAAGGGCCTGCGCATGGCGGGCCGGATGGGCAACGACCGGGTCACCACGCAGAACCTGACCGTGCACGCGGTGCGTGCCGAGGACGGCCTGCTGCTGATCAAGGGCGCCGTGCCCGGTCCCAAGGGCGGCCTGCTGTTCGTTCGCAGCGCCGCGAAGGGTGGTAACTGAACATGACCAGCGTCGAGCTGAAGACCCCGGCCGGTAAAGCCGACGGCACGGTCGAGCTCCCCTCGGAGATCTTCGACGTGCAGGCCAACGTGCCCCTCATGCACCAGGTCGTGGTGGCCCAGCTGGCCGCCGCGCGCCAGGGCACGCATGACACCAAGACCCGCGGTGAAGTCCGCGGTGGTGGCAAGAAGCCGTACCGCCAGAAGGGCACCGGCCGCGCCCGCCAGGGTTCGACCCGTGCGCCGCAGTTCACCGGTGGTGGCGTCGTCCACGGCCCCACGCCGCGTGACTACACCCAGCGGACCCCGAAGAAGATGAAGGCCGCCGCTCTGCGTGGCGCCCTCTCCGACCGGGCCCGTGCCGGACAGCTGCACGTCATCACCGAACTGGTGACCGGCGAGAAGCCGTCCACCAAGTCCGCCAAGGCCGCCATCGCCGCGGTGACCCAGGCCAAGCGCGTTCTCGTGGTCCTGCACCGCGACGACGAGCTGAGCTGGAACTCCGTGCGCAACCTGGCCGAGGTCCACATCATCACGCCCGACCAGCTCAACACCTACGACGTGTTGGTCAACGACGACGTGGTGTTCACCAAGGCCGCTTACGACGTGTTCGTCGCCGGCCCCGTCCGGGGCAAGGGCGCGAAGGCTTCGGCTCGGTCGAGCGAGGTTGAAGGGAGTGACGAGCAGTGAGTGCGATCGCCATCCCCGATCCCCGCGACATCTTGCTCGCGCCGGTGATCTCCGAGAAGTCCTACGGGCTGCTCGAGGACCACAAGTACACGTTCATCGTCCGCCCGGACGCCAACAAGACCCAGATCAAGATCGCGGTCGAGAAGGTGTTCGGCGTCAAGGTGGTCAGCGTCAACACGGCCAACCGCCAGGGCAAGCGTAAGCGGACTCGCGCCGGCTTCGGCAAGCGCAAGGACACCAAGCGCGCCATCGTGACTCTTTCGGCTGAGAGCAAGCCGATCGAGATCTTCGGCGGACCCACCGCGTAAAGGACTGAGCTGACACATGGGCATCCGCAAGTACAAGCCGACGACCCCGGGTCGTCGCGGTTCCAGCGTCTCCGACTTCGCCGAGATCACTCGGTCCACCCCGGAGAAGTCGCTGCTGCGTCCGCTGAGCAAGTCCGGCGGCCGTAACTCCAGCGGCAAGATCACCACCCGTCACAAGGGCGGTGGCCACAAGCGTGCGTACCGGCTGATCGACTTCCGCCGGAACGACAAGGACGGCGTTCCCGCCAAGGTCGCGCACATCGAGTACGACCCCAACCGGTCCGCTCGGATCGCGCTGCTGCACTACGCCGACGGCGAGAAGCGCTACATCATCGCCCCGGAGAAGCTCAAGCAGGGTGACACGGTCGAGAACGGCCCCCGCGCCGACATCAAGCCGGGTAACAACCTGCCGCTGCGCAACATCCCGGTCGGCACCGTGATCCACGCGATCGAGCTCCGCCCCGGTGGCGGCGCGAAGATGGCGCGGTCCGCCGGTGCCAAGGTGCAGCTGGTGGCGAAGGACGGGCCTTACGCCCAGCTTCGTCTCCCCTCGGGCGAGATCCGCAACGTCGACGTGCGCAACCGCGCCACCATCGGCGAGGTCGGCAACTCCGAGCACTCGAACATCAACTGGGGCAAGGCGGGCCGTAACCGCTGGCGCGGCAAGCGCCCCACCGTCCGTGGTGTCGTCATGAACCCGGTCGACCACCCGCACGGTGGTGGTGAGGGTAAGACCTCCGGTGGTCGCCACCCGGTGAACCCGAACGGTAAGCCCGAAGGCCGCACCCGCCGCCGCAAGGCTTCCGACGCCATGATCGTCCGCCGCCGGCGTACCGGCAAGAAGCGCTGAGCAGGGAGGTAGAAGAACATGCCACGTAGCCTCAAAAAGGGCCCCTTCGTGGACGACCACCTGCTCAAGAAGGTGGACGCTCTCAACGAGTCGGGCAAGAAGACCGTGATCAAGACGTGGTCGCGTCGCTCCACGATCATCCCGGATTTCCTGGGTCACACGATCGCGGTGCACGACGGCCGCAAGCACGTCCCGGTGTTCGTCACCGAGGCGATGGTGGGTCACAAGTTGGGCGAATTCGCGCCGACTCGGACCTTCAAGGGCCACATCAAGGACGACCGCAAGTCGCGCCGCCGCTGAGCGGGCACGAGAGAACAAGGAATCTAGCGATGAACGCCCAGAACGACGTGGCCGAGGCTTTGCCGACGGCTTACGCGCGGGCTCGCTTCGTCCGGGACTCGCCTACCAAGGTGCGCCGGGTGATCGAGCTGATCAAGGGACGTAGCGCCGCCGACGCCTTGGCCGTGCTCCAGTTCGCCCCGCAGGCGGCAAGCGAGCCGGTCGCGAAGGTGCTCGCCAGCGCCGTGGCCAACGCCGAGAACAACCTCGATCTCGACCCGGACACCCTCTGGGTCAAGAACGCCTACGCCGACGAGGGCCCGACCCTCAAGCGCATCCGTCCGCGGGCCCAGGGCCGCGCGTACCGGATCCGCAAGCGGACCAGCCACATCACCGTCGAGGTGGAGTCGCGTCCCAAGGCCGAGGCCAAGAAGGCACAGGGCAAGAAGAAGGCAGGTGGCCGGTAGTGGGCCAGAAGATCAACCCGCACGGCTTCCGCCTGGGTATCACCACGGACTGGAAGTCGCGTTGGTACGCCGACAAGCAGTACGCGGAGTACGTGGCCGAGGACGTCAAGATCCGGAAGCTGCTGTCCACGGGCATGGAGCGCGCCGGGATCTCCAAGGTCGAGATCGAGCGCACCCGTGACCGGGTCCGCGTCGACATCCACACCGCCCGGCCGGGCATCGTCATCGGCCGTCGCGGCGCGGAGGCCGACCGTATCCGCGGCGCGCTGGAGAAGCTGACCGCCAAGCAGGTCCAGCTGAACATCCTCGAGGTCAAGAACCCCGAGGCCGACGCCCAGCTCGTCGCGCAGGGTGTCGCGGAGCAGCTGAGCAACCGTGTGGCGTTCCGCCGCGCGATGCGCAAGGCGATCCAGACCTCCATGCGTTCGCCGCAGGTCAAGGGCATCCGCGTGCAGTGCGGCGGTCGTCTCGGCGGTGCCGAGATGTCCCGCTCCGAGCACTACCGCGATGGCCGCGTCCCGCTGCACACGCTGCGCGCCGACATCGACTACGGCTTCTTCGAGGCCAAGACGACGTTCGGTCGCATCGGCGTGAAGGTGTGGATCTACAAGGGCGAGCTCGTGGGTGGCCTCAAGGCCAAGGAGGCGCGTGACGCCGCCGCGGCCGCCGAGCGCGCCCCGCGCCGTGACCGTGGCGACCGTCCCTCCCGACCGCGCCGTTCCGGCTCGTCGGGCACGACGCCGACCTCGACCGAAGCCGGCCGGGCCGCCGCCGCCGCGAAGAGCGGCGACGCTCCGAAGAGCGACACGGCCACCGAGGCCCCGGCTGCTGAGACTGCAGAAAAGACGGAGGGCTGACACGTGCTCATCCCGCGCAGGGTCAAGCACCGGAAGCAGCACTCCCCGAAGCGCCACGGTGCCGCCAAGGGCGGTACGAAGGTGAACTTCGGCGAGTACGGCATCCAGGCGCTTGAGCACAGCTACGTGACCAACCGGCAGATCGAGTCCGCTCGTATCGCCATGACGCGTCACATCAAGCGTGGCGGCAAGGTGTGGACGACCATCTACCCGGACCGCCCGCTGACCAAGAAGCCGGCGGAAACCCGCATGGGTTCCGGTAAGGGTTCGCCCGAGTGGTGGATCGCCAACGTGAAGCCGGGCCGCGTGATGTTCGAGATCTCGTTCCCGAACGAGGAGACCGCCCGTGAGGCGCTCCGTCGCGCGATCCACAAGCTGCCCATGAAGTGCCGCATCGTGACCCGTGAAGGTGGTGAGTTCTGATGGCGAAGGCAGGTGCCGCCCAGGCATCGGAGCTGCGTGAGCTCACCGCGGAAGAGCTCGTTCTGCGTCTGAAGGAATACAAGGAGGAGCTCTTCAACCTCCGCTTCCAGATGGCGACCGGACAGCTCGACAACAACCGCCGTCTGCGCACCGTCCGCACGGACATCGCGCGGATCTACACGGTCATGCGCGAGCGTGAACTCGGCCTGTCCGTTTCCCCTGACGCCGAGAGTGAAGGTGCCGCATGAGCGAGCAGCCCACCGAGGCGGCCGGCCGCAACGACCGTAAGGTCCGTGAGGGCTATGTCGTCTCGGACAAGATGAACAAGACGATCGTGGTCGAGCTCGAAGACCGCAAGAAGCACCGCCGTTACGCCAAGGTTCTCCGCAGCACCAGCAAGGTCAAGGTGCACGACGAGAACAACGAGGCGGGCGTGGGCGACCGGGTCACCCTGATGGAGACCCGCCCGCTGTCGGCGACCAAGCGCTGGCGTCTGGTGCAGATCGTGGAGAAGGCCAAGTAAGTAGGGCTCTTTTTGAGTCCCTTAGTTCCGCAAGGCTCGCGGTTCATCGCGAGAACCAGCGCGACATACAGGAGTAGACGTGATCCAGCAGGAGTCGCGGCTTCGGGTTGCCGACAACACGGGCGCGAAGGAGATCCTTTGCATCCGCGTTCTCGGTGGCTCGGGGCGGCGCTACGCGGGCATCGGCGACATCATCGTCGCCACCGTGAAGGACGCCATGCCGGCTGCCGGCGTGAAGAAGGGTGACGTCGTCAAGGCGGTCATCGTTCGCACGCGCAAGGAGCGCCGTCGTCCGGACGGTTCTTACATCCGCTTCGACGAGAACGCTGCTGTGCTCATCAAGAACGACAATGAGCCCCGCGGCACCCGCATCTTCGGGCCGGTCGGCCGCGAGCTGCGCGACCGAAAGTTCATGAAGATCATTTCGCTCGCGCCGGAGGTGTTGTAGAGCATGAAGGTGAAGAAGGGCGACACGGTCGTCGTCATCGCCGGCAAGGACAAGGGTGCCAAGGGCAAGGTCATCCAGGCCTACCCCGAGCGCGAGCGCGTGCTGGTCGAGGGCGTCAACCGGATCAAGAAGCACACGCGGATCTCCCAGACCCAGCGCGGCGCGCAGTCCGGCGGCATCGTCACGCAGGAGGCGCCCATCCACGTCTCGAACGTGATGGTCGTCGACTCCGACGGCAAGCCGACCCGGGTGGGCTACCGCATCGGCGAGGACGGCAAGAAGGTCCGGGTCTCGCGCCGGAACGGTAAGGACATCTGATCATGACCACCGCAGAGAAGATCGCCCCGCGCCTCAAGGTGCGGTACCGCGAGGAGATCAAGGGACAGCTCCAGGAGGAGTTCTCCTTCGAGAACGTCCACCAGATCCCGGGCGTCGTCAAGGTCGTCGTGAACATGGGTGTCGGAGACGCCGCCCGTGACAGCAAGCTGATCGAAGGCGCCATCCGCGACCTGGCCGCGATCACCGGGCAGAAGCCCGAGGTTCGCAAGGCTCGCAAGTCCATCGCGCAGTTCAAGCTGCGTGAGGGCCAGCCGATCGGTGCGCGCGTCACGCTGCGCAACGACCGCATGTGGGAGTTCCTCGACCGGCTGCTGACCATCGCGCTGCCGCGTATCCGTGACTTCCGCGGGCTTTCGCCGAAGCAGTTCGACGGCAACGGCAACTACACGTTCGGTCTCAACGAGCAGTCCATGTTCCACGAGATCGACCCGGACGCCATCGACCGCCCGCGCGGTATGGACGTCACTGTCGTCACCACCGCCAACACCGACGACGAGGGCCGCGCGCTGCTTCGCAAGCTCGGCTTCCCGTTCAAGGAGAACTGAGTCGATGGCCAAGAAAGCACTGGTCCACAAGGCCGCGAAGACGCCGAAGTTCAAGGTTCGCGGTTACACGCGCTGCCAGCGGTGCGGTCGCCCGCACTCGGTGTTCCGCAAGTTCGGGCTCTGCCGGATCTGCCTTCGCGAGATGGCACACGCGGGCGAGTTGCCCGGCGTCCGCAAGTCCAGCTGGTAAGAGTCTTTTTTAACTCCCACTTCGCCACAGGCCTTGCAGAGATTGCAGGGAACCAGGGCGAGAAAGGTTGACAGGTCACCATGACGATGACCGACCCCATCGCAGACTTCTTGACCCGTCTGCGTAACGCGAACTCGGCTTACCACGACGAGGTCGTGCTTCCCCACTCGAAGATCAAGGCGAACATCGCCGAGATCCTCAAGCGCGAGGGTTACATCTCGGGCTACCGCGACGAGCCGGGCGAGAAGCACAAGAACCTCATCGTGGAGCTGAAGTACGGCCCCAACCGTGAGCGCAGCATCGCCGGCCTCCGCCGCGTGTCCAAGCCCGGCCTGCGGGTCTACGCAAAATCGACCGAACTGCCGTCGGTTCTCGGTGGCCTCGGCGTCGCGATCATCTCGACGTCGTCCGGCCTCCAGACCGACCGTCAGGCCAAGCGCAACAGCGTGGGCGGCGAAGTCCTCGCCTACGTCTGGTAAGGAAGGGGGCACAGACATGTCACGCATTGGAAAGCTGCCGGTCGCCGTCCCCTCCGGGGTCAAGGTGACCATCGACGGTCAGCAGATCAAGGTCGAGGGGCCCAAGGGCACCCTCGAGCACACCATCGCCGAGCCCATCACCGTCGAGCAGGCCGAAAACGGCACGCTCGAGGTCAAGCGGCCCGACGAGGAGCGCACCAGCCGTGCCCTGCACGGTCTCACCCGGACGCTGGTCAACAACCTCGTCGTCGGTGTGACCGAGGGCTACGAGAAGAAGCTCGAGATCCACGGTGTCGGTTACCGCGTGCAGGCCAAGGGCTCGGACCTCGAGTTCGCCCTCGGCTACAGCCACCCGGTGAAGATCGAGGCTCCGGAAGGCATCACCTTCAAGGTCGAGACCCCCACCCGGTTCTCGGTCTCGGGCATCGACAAGCAGAAGGTCGGCCAGATCGCCGCGGTCATCCGCAAGCTGCGCCGCCCGGACCCGTACAAGGGCAAGGGCCTGCGCTACGAGGGTGAGAAGATCCGCCGCAAGGTCGGAAAGACGGGTAAGTGATCATGAGCGACACGACTACGAAGCGCAAGCCGGTCGGCAAGGACATCTCGACCCGCCGCCGCGTCGCGAAGGCCCGTCGGCACTTCCGCCTTCGCAAGAAGATCAACGGCACGGACCAGCGTCCGCGCCTGGTCGTCAAGCGTTCGTCGCGGCACATCGCCGTGCAGCTGATCGACGACCTCGCCGGCAAGACCCTGGCGTCGGCGTCCACCCTCGAGGCGGACGTCCGCGCGCTGGAAGGCGACAAGAAGGCCAAGGCCGCCAAGGTCGGGGAACTCGTCGCCGCCCGCGCCAAGAACGCCGGTGTCTCGACCGTGGTGTTCGACCGTGGTGGCAACGCCTACCACGGCCGCATCGCGGCGCTCGCCGACGCTGCCCGTGAGGCGGGGTTGGAGTTCTGATGCAGATGCTCGTGAATGGAAGGAAAGCCTGATGCCGGGACGTACACGGCAATTCGGCGGCGGCCAGGGCGGACCCGGCGGGCAGGGCGGCAACGACCGCAATGACCGTCGCGACCGCCGTGACCGGCGCGACAGCGGCCGTGGCGGGGCCGGCCAGGAGAAGACCCCGCACCTCGAGAAGGTCGTGACGATCAACCGCGTCGCCAAGGTCGTCAAGGGTGGTCGTCGCTTCAGCTTCACCGCCCTGGTGGTCGTCGGTGACGGCGACGGTCAGGTCGGCGTCGGCTACGGCAAGGCCAAGGAAGTTCCCGCGGCCATCGCCAAGGGCGTCGAGGAAGCGAAGAAGAACTTCTTCCGCGTTCCCCGCGTCGGTGGCACCATTCCCCACCCCATCCAGGGTGAGGAAGCCGCCGGTGTCGTGCTGCTCCGTCCGGCCTCGGCCGGTACCGGTGTCATCGCCGGTGGCCCGGTGCGCGCGGTGCTGGAGTGCGCGGGCGTCCACGACGTGCTGTCGAAGTCGCTCGGCTCCGACAACGCGATCAACATCGTGCACGCGACCGTGGCTGCCCTGAAGGGTCTGCAGCGTCCCGAAGAGGTCGCGGCCCGCCGCGGTCTCCCGCTCGAGGACGTCGCTCCGGCTCGCATGCTGCGTCAGCGCGCGGGTCAGGGGGTCTGATCATGACTCAGCTCAAGGTGACCCAGGTCAAGAGCAAGATCGGCACGAAGCACGCTCACCGCGAGTCGCTGCGCACCCTCGGGTTGCGCAAGATCCGCCAGAGCGTCGTGCGTGATGACACTCCCGAGGTGCGCGGCCTTATCCACACCGTCCGCCACCTGGTGGAGGTCGAGGAGGTCAAGGCATGACTGCCATCAAGATCCACCACCTTCGTCCGGCTCCGGGCGCGAAGCGCGACAAGATCCGCGTCGGCCGTGGTGAGGGCTCGAAGGGCAAGACCGCCGGTCGCGGTACCAAGGGCACCAAGGCCCGGAAGAACGTGCCCGCCGGTTTCGAGGGTGGGCAGATGCCCATCCACATGCGGCTGCCGAAGCTGCGCGGCTTCAAGAACCGGTTCCGCACCGAGTACCAGCCGGTGAACGTGGGCGACATCGCCCGCGTCTTCCCGGACGGTGGCAAGGTCGGCGCCGAGGAGCTCGTCGCGAACGGTCTGGTCCGCAAGGGCAAGCTCGTGAAGGTGCTCGGCAACGGCGACGTGAACGGCGTCAAGCTGGACGTCACCGCCGACGCTTTCTCCGGCTCCGCCAAGGAGAAGCTCTCCGCCGCCGGTGGCTCCGCCACCACGCTCTGAGCTTTCTTCGCTCGCTTCACCGAAAGGCCCGCCAGGCTTCGCCAGGCGGGCCTTTCGCTTGCGCTCCCTCCGGCTGTCCCGACCTGCGTTTCGCGGGCTAACCGCGATCTGGCCCTTTTCGCCCCGCCCGCGGACCTGCGTTTCGCCCCCTAATCGCGATCCGGGCCGTGGGCCGCCGTCTCGCCTCCGACTTGCGTTTCGCGGGCTAATCGCGCTCCGACGGTCGCGCAGGTGCCCGCCGCCCGGATCGCGTTTAGCCCGCGAAACGCAAGTCGGCCCCGGCGGCCGCGAGCGTGGCGGAGGGGTGCCTGAGCTGGAAGGATCGTGAGGTGGCCATACCTCCAGGGCAGGATCCGCAGCCCCATCAGCAGCAGCCGGACGCCCCGCCGATGGTCGTATCGGTTTCAGGCCCGATGGATCCTGTAGGCGAGCCGGCGCGGTCTGGCCGACTCGAGCCCCGCAGGCTGGTCGCGGCGGGATTGGCCGCACTGGCCCTGGTGCTGACCCTCGTGGGCTGCTTCTTCCCGTTCTTCAACATCGAGCATCGCCTCAGCTTCGATCGCAGTGCCTCGGTCGTCCTCGTGGTCGTGCAGGGAGCTTGGGATACGCAGCTCATCCAGCCCAACGACCAGCCCTTCACCACGTCGACGGCGCCTGTCGGCATCCCGCTCCTGATCGCCGCGGCGATCCTCCTGGCGGCCACGATCGTCTGCGCTCGCGCCGCCGGACTCCGTCGTCCGGTCGCCTTGGACCGATGGCTCAGCACCATCGGGTCGGTGTTCCTCGCCGGAGTCGTCATCACCGCCGCCACGCTGGCGTTCGGCCGCCCGGTAGACGGAGACAGTGAGACGACACTGACGGTGGGCGCGGGGATGTGGGCGCTGTTCGCCGCAGTCGTCGCCGCGGCGGGGGCGGCGGTCATGAGCCACCGTGTCCAAGACGAAGAGGTCCCGATGAGCGGCGACTCGGCTTTCGCGGAAATGCCCACACCGAAGGACGGCATCTCCATCACGGTGCTCCCACCGGAGCCACAGCCGGAGGTCCCGGACTATTCGGCCTTCGCGCCGCCGCCGGATTCCGGCGCGAAAGAGCGCGATTAGCCCGCTAAACGCGCTCGCGGTCGCCGATACGGTGGGGGAGGAGGTGACCGATGACTTGGGCGGTGGTCTTTTTCGGAGCGGCGGTGCTCGTGGCTTTTACGCCAGGGGCGAACAATCTGCTCGGCCTGCATCACGGAATGACGCAGGGGGCCTGGAAAGGGCTCGCCGGCCTGTTAGGCCGATTGGCCGCATTCACGGTGCTCATCGCGGCCGTCGCCGCAGGTCTCGGGCAGCTCCTCGCGGCATCCGAACTTGCACTCACGGTGATCAAATGGGCCGGCGTCGCCTACCTGGCCTGGATCGGCGCGCGGCTGCTGTGGTCGACCTTCCGTGCCGGTCGCGCGACGCTCATCCAGACGCCACGACGCACTGAATCCGTGCCGGCGCTGAAGATCGCGAGGAAGGAATTCGTCGTCGCGATCACGAACCCGAAGGCGATCCTCATCTTCACCGCGTTCGTACCCCAGTTCATCGACGCTGCTCACGGGTCCTTTTCCGCCCAGATCGCGATTCTCGGCGCCGTCTACCTGCTCGCCGAGTTCGTCGCGGGCGCGACCTACATCGGCGCGGGCGCGCTCGTGAAGACGCTTCGGCTGTCCCGCCGGGCGACCCGCAACGTCGACCGCGGCACCGGGGTCGTGCTCCTCGGTATGGCGGGAGCCCTGGCAACTTCGAGCTCCTGAACGCCCTCCCTGATCACAGTGCGTTTAGCGGGCTAATCGCGATCCGGCGGGGCCGGGAAAGTGGGGAACGGTAAGGCGATCTGTCAAGGTTCCGGAGCGAGAAGCACAAGTCGATCAACCCCGCGGACCAACCTTCGTTCGGAAAACCCACACGCACTGCGGACACGCCCTGTGAAGCTGTTAGAGTCGGCGGCACGCTTCGGGACGAGTGTGCCCCGAAGCGTTCCTGGCTTGTGCCAGAAAGCTGTGTGTTCCCGCCGGCCCCAGGCCGGCCAAGCCGATCGTCGGTAAGACAGCCGACGACGCCGAGGAGGTTCCCCGCGTGCTCAGCGCCTTCCGCTCGGCTCTAGCGACGCCGGATCTACGTAAGAAGATCCTGTTCACGCTAGCCATCGTCGCGGTCTACCGAATCGGTGCCACCATTCCGGCCCCGGGTATCTCGTATTCCGCCGTGCAGCAATGTACGGAGACCGGGTCGCAGGAGGGCGTCTATCAGCTGCTGAACCTGTTCAGTGGCGGTGCACTGCTGCAGCTGTCGCTGTTCTCGACCGGCATCATGCCGTACATCACGGCGAGCATCATCGTCCAGCTCCTCACCGTGGTCATCCCGCGGTTCGAGGAACTGAAGAAGGAAGGCCAGGCCGGCCAGGGCAAGCTGACCCAGTACACCCGGTACCTGACGATCGCCCTCGCGGTCCTGCAGGCGACCGGTGTGGTGGCGCTCGCCGACCGCAAGCAGCTCTTCCCGCAGTGCGACACCGCGATCATCCCGGACAACAGCGTCTACACGCTGGCCATCATCGTCATCACGATGACCGCCGGTACCGCCGTCATGATGTGGCTGGGTGAGCTGATCACCGAGCGCGGCGTCGGCAACGGCATGTCCGTCCTCATCTTCCTGAACATCGCGGCCCGGATCCCGATCGAGGGTGGCAACATCCTCAGCAGCGCGGGTGGCGTCGTCTTCGCCCTGATCTGCGTGTTCGGCCTGGTGATCATCGCGAGCGTCATCTTCGTCGAGCAGGGTCAGCGCCGGATCCCGGTGCAGTACGCCAAGCGCATGATCGGCCGCCGCATGTACGGCGGGACCTCGACGTACCTGCCGATCAAGGTGAACCAGGCCGGTGTCATCCCGGTCATCTTCGCCTCGTCGCTGCTCTACCTGCCGGACCTGATCAGCCGCCTCGTCGGCGACGCCAACAGCAACGCGGGCTGGCAGGTCTTCATCCAGAACTACATCGTCAACCAGTCCAGCTGGGCGCACGTCCTGCTGTACTTCGCGTTGATCATCTTCTTCACGTACTTCTACATCACGATCACGTTCAACGTGGACGAGCGTGCGGAAGAAATGAAGAAGTTCGGTGGCTTCATCCCGGGCATCCGCCCGGGCCGTCCCACCGCGGAGTACCTCAGCTACGTCCTCGGCCGCATCACCCTGCCGGGCTCGCTGTACCTGGGCATCATCGCGATCCTTCCGAACTTCTTCCTGTCCGTCACCGGCAGCGGGAACAACCAGAACTTCCCGTTCGGTGGCACGGCTGTGCTGATCATGGTCGGTGTCGGTCTCGACACCGTGAAGCAGATCGAAAGCCAGCTGATGCAACGTAACTACGAAGGGTTCTTGAAGTGACGCGCCTGGTTCTCGTTGGCCCTCCTGGCGCGGGCAAAGGTACTCAGGCGGTAGCACTGTCGGAGAAGCTCCGGATCCCGCACATCTCGACCGGCGACCTGTTCCGCGCCCACGTGGGCGAGCAGACGCCGCTGGGCCAGGAAGCCAAGCGCTACCTGGACTCCGGTGAACTCGTGCCCGACTCGGTCACGAACGAGATGGTGCGTGAGCGTCTCGCCGAACCCGACGCCAAGGTCGGTTTCCTGCTCGACGGGTTCCCCCGGAACACGAAGCAGGCCGACGTCCTCGGCGAGATCCTCGGCGAGGTCGACACCAAGCTCAACGCGGTCATCCAGCTCCAGGTCTCGGAAGACGTCGTCGTCGATAGGCTGCTGTCCCGCGGCCGTTCGGACGACACCGAAGAGGTCATCCGTCGCCGCCAGCAGATCTACGTGTCCGAGACGGCTCCGCTGCTCGAGTACTACGCGGACATCCTGGTCACGGTCGACGGCGTCGGCTCGGTCGACGAGATCTCCGCCCGCGTGCTGGAAGCGCTGCGCGACCGCACGTGAATCTCGGAGGACTGCGTGTACTGCAACGGCTTCGTCGTGGGCGCATGATCGAAATCAAGACCCCTGGCGAGCTCCAGGCGATGCGGGCCGCCGGTCTGGTGGTCTGGCGCACCCTCACCGCGGTGCGCGAGATCGCCAAGCCGGGGGTGACCACGGCCGACCTCGACGAGCTCGCCGAGCAGACGATCCGCGACGCCGGCGCGGTGCCCTCGTTCAAGGGCTACCACGGCTTCCCGGCGTCGATCTGCGCTTCGGTGAACGAGCAGATCGTGCACGGCATCCCGTCGAAGACGCAGGTCCTGAACGACGGCGACATCATCTCGGTTGACTGTGGCGCCATCCTCGACGGCTGGCACGGCGACTCCGCGGTCACTCTCGCGATCGGTGAGGTGTCGAAGGCGGATCTCGCGCTCTCGGCTGCCACCGAGGCGGCGATGTGGGCCGGGATCGCCGCGGTGTCGTCCGGCGGCAGGCTCACGGACATCTCACACGCGGTGCAAACCGCGGCCGAGAAGGCCGGCCGGGAAGACGGCATCGAGTACGGGATGATCGTCGAGTACGGCGGTCACGGTATCGGGCGCCAGATGCACATGGACCCGTTCCTGCCGAACCTGGGCAAACCGGGCAAGGGACCGCGGCTCAAGACCGGTATGGCGCTCGCGATCGAGCCCATGCTGACGGGCGGCGGCGGGGAGACCGTCGAGCTCGAGGACGGGTGGACCGTCGTGACCGCGGACGGCTCGCGGGCCTCGCACTGGGAGCACACAGTCGCCATCACCGATGACGGCCCGTGGGTGCTGACCGCCCCCGAAGACGCCTGACCTGCCC
Organism: Amycolatopsis sp. CB00013; assembly: GCF_001905755.1. Taxonomy (NCBI): domain Bacteria; kingdom Bacillati; phylum Actinomycetota; class Actinomycetes; order Pseudonocardiales; family Pseudonocardiaceae; genus Amycolatopsis; species Amycolatopsis sp. CB00013. The sequence continues at coordinate 203,183 of NZ_LIWC01000004.1, forward strand.
CTGCTCCCGCCGGAGCGCGTTTAGCCCGCGAAACGCAGGTGCGCGCCGGGATCGCGTTTAGCCCGCGAAAGGCGAACGGAAGTCCGGGAGCGCGATTAGCCCGCGAAACGCAGGTCGGCCCGCCGGTCGGCGCAGTGCCCGGGCCCGCCGTTGGGGCCCATGCCAGCTACCCCCATCGGGTGCACCTCGGCCGCCGAGCGCGCCAGGTCCAGCCTCCATCGGAGCGCGATTAGCCCGCGAAACGCAGGTCGGCGCGTGCGTACGATGGAGAGGTCGCATCCGGCGGGCTCAGGGGTCACGTAACACAGTCACCCCCCGTTTGGGGCTCACGACACGGGTTGCGTACACTGTCAAGTCGGTGTACTCATCGCGCCCGGATCCTGCGCGCTCGTGAATTCTCGCGAACGGACATTGGAGCCGGGTAGGAGTGTGCCGATGCACCACCCAGCCAAGCACTCAAGCTCTGACTGATAACACAGCGTAGCGACAGGAAATGCGGAGGACATGGGCAAGAAAGACGGGGCCATCGAGGTCGAAGGCCGCGTAGTCGAGCCGCTCCCCAACGCGATGTTCCGCGTCGAGTTGGAGAACGGCCACAAGGTCCTTGCACACATCAGCGGCAAGATGCGGCAGCACTACATCCGCATCCTGCCCGAGGACAGGGTTGTCGTGGAGCTCTCGCCCTACGACTTGTCTCGTGGTCGCATCGTCTACCGCTACAAGTGATCACGACGAGTTAGCACAAGCAGGAGAGCAGGAGACGTGAAGGTCCAGCCGAGCGTCAAGAAGATCTGCGACAAGTGCAAGGTGATCCGCCGTCACGGCCGGATCATGGTGATCTGCGAGAACCTGCGGCACAAGCAGCGGCAGGGCTGATCACTCGCACTCGTACAGAGTGGATTGACGGCTACACAATCTCCCCGCACCTGCCGGGCCGTGTGAACGGCCCGGTTCACCCCCGGACTTCAGGCCGGGGCCGGGACACCCGAAGCGCAAGCCAAGGGCACGACAGGCGAGTCGGTCCCGGGACCGGACGGGGAGCAGACCTGGAGATGAATTCTATGAAGGAGCATCAACGCCAATGGCACGACTCGCTGGCGTAGACCTCCCCCGCGAAAAGCGGTTGGAGATCGCGCTGACCTACATCTACGGCATCGGCCGTACCCGCTCGAAGCAGCTCATCGCGGCTGCCGAGCTCAACGCGGACACTCGCGTCAAGGATCTGAGCGATGACGACCTCGCCAAGCTGCGGGTCTACATCGAGGAGAACTTCAAGGTCGAGGGTGACCTTCGCCGTGAGGTGAACGCCGACATCCGTCGGAAGATCGAGATCGGGTGCTACGAGGGCCTTCGCTGGCGTCGCGGACTTCCCGTCCGTGGTCAGCGCACCAAGACGAACGCCCGCACCCGTAAGGGTCCGAAGAAGACGGTCGCCGGCAAGAAGAAGGCTGGCAAGAAGTGAGCGTCCAGGGCAAGAAGGTCGTGCGTATGGGCGGCGTCCACCGCCGCGGCTCGGCTTGTGTCTCGCCCAAGGCGCTTTACGCCCGCCCGATGGCGCTCCGCAACCTGTACACCGACGCCGGTTCGATCATCCGGCGCGGACAGGCCGAAGCGGTCGCCGCTCACCAAGAGAACGCGCGCTAACAGGAGAACCCTCAGAACATGCCACCGAAGTCTCGTACTGCGGCGGGGGCCAAGAAGGTCCGCCGTAAGGAAAAGAAGAATGTCGCGCACGGTCACGCGCACATCAAGAGCACCTTCAACAACACCATCGTCTCGATCACGGACCCGACCGGTGCCGTGATCGCGTGGGCGTCGAGTGGTCACGTGGGCTTCAAGGGCTCGCGTAAGTCCACCCCGTTCGCCGCGCAGATGGCCGCCGAGAACGCCGCCCGCAAGGCTGCCGAGCACGGCATGAAGAAGGTCGACGTCTTCGTGAAGGGCCCGGGTTCGGGTCGCGAGACGGCGATCCGCTCGCTGCAGGCGGCCGGCCTCGAGGTCGGCACCATCCAGGACGTGACCCCGCAGCCTCACAACGGCTGCCGCCCGCCCAAGCGGCGCCGGGTCTGAGGAACGGGGAGGAGTAAGAAGAAATGGCTCGTTACACCGGCCCCGCGACGCGTATTTCGCGTCGCCTCAAGGTTGACCTCATCGGCGGCGACCAGGCTTTCGAGCGTCGCCCCTACCCGCCGGGCCAGCACGGCCGCGGGCGCATCAAGGAGTCCGAGTACCTCCTGCAGTCGCAGGAGAAGCAGAAGGCTCGCTACACCTACGGCGTTCTCGAGCGTCAGTTCGTCCGGTACTACAAGGAAGCCGTCCGGCGTCCCGGTAAGACCGGTGAGAACCTGCTGCAGATCCTCGAGTCCCGTCTGGACAACGTGATCTACCGCGCCGGCATCGCCCGCACCCGCCGTCAGGCGCGTCAGCTGGTGAGCCACGGCCACTTCCTGGTCAACGGCGTCAAGGTCAACGTCCCGTCCTACCAGGTCACGAAGTGGGACATCATCGACGTGCGGCCGAAGTCGTTCGCGATGCTGCCCTTCGTCGCGGCCAAGGAGTCGTTCGGCGAGCGTCCCGTTCCCGCCTGGCTCCAGGTCGTTCCGTCCAACCTCCGTGTGCTGGTCCACCAGCTCCCGGAGCGCGCTCAGATCGATGTTCCGGTCCAGGAACAGCTGATCGTCGAGCTCTACTCGAAGTGATCCATCATCGGGCCGGGGTTTCCCCGGCCCGATGTGGGCACGGGCGGCGGCGCCCGGAGTGCGCCGCCGCTTCGCCATCCCTTTCGGTGTCATATGGCGGGCGCCGTTTGGAAAGGAACTAGGAAAGATGCTGATTTCCCAGCGACCGGCTCTCGGCGAAGAGACGGTCAACGAGACCCGCTCCCGGTTCACCATCGAACCGCTGGAGCCCGGCTTCGGCTACACGCTCGGCAACTCGCTGCGGCGCACGCTGCTGTCGTCCATTCCGGGCGCGGCCGTGACGAGCATCCGCATCGACGGCGTGCTGCACGAGTTCACCACCGTTCCCGGGGTGAAGGAAGACGTCACCGACATCATCCTGAACCTCAAGGAGCTCGTGGTCTCCTCGGAAGAGGACGAGCCGGTCACCATGTACCTGCGCAAGCAGGGCCCCGGTGAGGTCACCGCCGCCGACATCGTGCCCCCGGCCGGTGTCACCGTGCACAACCCGGATCTGCACATCGCGTCGCTGAACGGCAAGGGCAAGCTCGAGATCGAGCTCGTCGTCGAGCGCGGCCGCGGTTACGTTCCGGCCCTGCAGAACAAGCAGGCGGGCGCGGAGATCGGCCGGATCCCGGTCGACTCCATCTACTCCCCGGTGCTGAAGGTGACCTACAAGGTCGAGGCGACCCGTGTCGAGCAGCGCACCGACTTCGACAAGCTGATCCTGGACGTGGAGACGAAGCCGTCGATCACGCCGCGGGACGCTGTCGCGTCGGCCGGTAAGACGCTGGTGGAGCTGTTCGGTCTCGCGCGCGAGCTGAACGTCGACGCCGAAGGCATCGAGATCGGCCCGTCGCCGCAGGAGGCGGACACCATCGCCGCCTACGCGATGCCGATCGAGGACCTGGACCTCACCGTCCGGTCGTACAACTGCCTCAAGCGCGAGGGCATCCACACCGTCGGCGAACTGGTCTCGCGCAGCGAGGCCGACCTGCTGGACATCCGCAACTTCGGTGCGAAGTCGATCGACGAGGTCAAGCTCAAGCTCGTCGGTCTCGGCCTCGCGCTGAAGGACAGCCCGCCCGGGTTCGACCCGACCGCGGCCGCGGCCAGCTACGACGGTGAAGGCTGGTCCGAGGGCGTCGACAGCATCACGGACGGAATTTCGGACAACGGCCACGACGATGGCCAGGACTACGCAGAGACGGAGCAGCTGTAAGGCCAGCTACGGCTCCCTCACCGGTCGGGTGGGGGAGCGCCGGCCTTCAGCTGTGAGCTGAACGAGGAGAACCGATGCCCACCCCCACAAAGGGACCCCGTCTCGGCGGGTCGCCCGCGCACGAACGGCTGATCCTGGCCAACCTGGCCACCCAGCTGTTCGAGCACGGCAAGATCACGACGACCGAGGCGAAGGCCCGGCGGGTGCGCCCGCTGGCCGAGAAGCTGATCACGAAGGCGAAGCGGGGCGACCTGCACAACCGTCGTCAGATCCAGCGCATCGTGCGCGACAAGGACGTCGTGCACAAGCTGATCGCCGAGATCGGTCCGTTCTTCGCGGAGCGTCCGGGTGGCTACACCCGGATCACCAAGACGATGGCGCGCAAGGGCGACAACGCCCCCATGGCCGTCATCGAGCTGGTGGCCGAGAAGACCGTCACCGCCGAGGCCGAGGCCGCGCGCAAGACGAAGTTCGCCAAGGACGAGCCGAAGGCTGCCGCTCCGGCCGCCGAGGAGACCACCGAGGCCACTGAGGCTGCCGACACGGCCGCCACCGAGGCTCCGGAGGCCACCGAGGCTCCCGCCGCCGACGAGGCCGCTGAGGCCCCCGCCGCGGACGCGGACAGCAAGAAGGACTGACGTCCTGACGGCACCGAACACCCCGGACGAGCCCGCCACTCCCACTGCGGAGGGCGGGCTCGTTCGTCTGCGTCTGGACCTCTCCTACGACGGCACCGATTTCTCCGGCTGGGCGCGGCAGCCCGGACGGCGCACGGTGCAGGGAGTCCTCGAAGAGGCGCTCGCGAAGCAGCCCCCAGGGGCCTCGGTCCCGAAGTCCGTCGTCGTCGCCGGCCGCACCGATGCCGGTGTGCATGCTGCGGGCCAGGTGGTCCACGTCGATGCGTCGCCTTTAGCGGGCAAAACGCGATCCGGTCGTCTGGAACTGGACGAGCAGGGCATCCCTGACCTGGGGCGGATGCGGCACCGCTGGAATCGGTACCTGCCGGGTGACGTGCGGGTGCTGGATGCCCGGGTGGCGGCACCCGGATTCGACGCGCGGTTCTCGGCCGTGCGGCGCCATTACCTGTACCGCGTTTCGGACGCGCCGTGGGGCGTGGATCCGTTGCGGCGTCACGACACCTTGGCCTGGGGGCGGCCGCTTTCCGTCGACGCGATGAATGAGGCGTCGGCGGCTCTCTTGGGGCTCCAGGACTTCGCCGCGTTCTGCAAGCAGCGCGAAGGCGGGACGACCATTCGCGAGCTGCAGCGGCTCGTGTGGCGGCGAACCGGGCCGCACGCGGTCGAGGTCGAGGTCTCCGCCGATGCGTTCTGCCATTCGATGGTGCGCAGTCTGGTGGGCGCGCTGCTCTTGGTCGGCGACGGCCGACGTCCGCTCGATTGGCCGGGTGACGTTTTGGAGAGCCGGACGCGTGACAGCGCAGTCGCTCCCGCACATGGCCTGACGTTGATGGCCGTCGACTACCCGCCAGACGCCGAACTCGCGGCGCGTGCCGATCAAACGCGCGCCATGCGCACCCCCTCCTGATCCGGACGCGGCGCCTTTCGCGGGCTAAACGCGCCGCGGCGGGCCTGCCAGACGGCGTCCACGATGCCTTTGAAATCGTTCGCCAGGTCTTCCGCGGTGGCGATGACGAATCGCCATCCCTCGGCCTCCACGCGTCTTCGGCGTTTGCGATCATAGGCTTGTTCCTTCGGGGTGTTGTGCCATCGGCCGTCGTACTCGATGGCGACCCGGAACTTCTCGTCCGCGAGGTCGAGACGAGCGAGGAAACGGCCGGTTCGGGACTTGACCTCGACCTGGGGCGTCGCCGTGATGCCACCGGCTGCGAGCACGATGCGGAGCTCCGATTCCGGATGCGATTCCGCACGAGGATCGGACAGGCGTAAAGCATGTCTGGCCAAGCGGATTCCTCTATTTCGGCGACCGTAGAACTCGCCGTTGAGGTGCAGGTCGGTCAGGTTGTTCGCTCTCATGAACTGGTCCAGATCCGGGACGCCGATACGGAGCCGTCGCGTCCAGCTGGATTTGCGGGGAGAAAGCCGAAGCAGGAGATCCAGAGCTATTCGACGTTTCCGTGCGATGCGAATGCCGTTCCAGGGTCTCGATTCTTCGGGTTTGACCTCGGTTCGCCGAACCTTGATACCGACGATCGGGCCGAAGCGATTCTTCTCCGGCACGATCATCTCGACGGGGTCGCTGGGGTTGGCCAGCTCGACGCCGTGAACGGTCGCGGCAGATCGCCCGGTCAGGACTGCTTCCGGAGGGGCCAGCAGGGCGGCGCCTCGGCATCGCAGCTCGTGGGTGACCTCGACGCCGGCGCGCGTGTAGACGTCCTGAAACAGCCGTCGGACGCTTGAGCCGCGTAGCTGGCTGGCCGTGATGAGACCCGCCTTGCGCGCTTCCGAGCCGCGGAAGACATCGGGGAGATGAGATGAATCGAAGGGTCTGGTCATGTCGACACGGTGACCGACAAGACCGACAACCCGTGGCCGTCGATGCCATTTCAGGGCGACTTATCCACAACCCCCGGCTTATCCACAGCCGACGCGATTGCCCCTTGACTGGCAAACCCCGCGCCCCGGATCGCGTTTAGGGGGCAAAACGCGACGCGGCGGCACGCAAAGGGGGCACCGTCCGAAATGGACAGTGCCCCCGTGGAGCGCGATTAGCCCGCAAAAGTCGATGCGGGGCGCGGGTTAGTCGCCTCGCCGGACCGGGCCCAGGATCTGCTGCTCTTTCGCGGTGGTGACCAGGCGAAGAGGACGCCACAGGTTGCGGCCCAGCGCGACGACCTGGTCGTCCTTCAACGTCGTGAGCTGCTTCATCATCTGGGGCGGGAGCCGCCAGATGCGGGCCGCCAGTTCGGCCTGGCCCGGCGGGAGCCGCTGCATCAGCACCAGGTCGGCCGCGTTCGCGGTGGCCCCGGCCTGCGGGTGCAGGTACGGCAGGACGTACACCGTCGTCTGCCACGGTGACCGCGGCGGGAACAGATCCTGCGGCGTCGGACCGCCGTCGGTCACCACCAGCAGCGGCGCGTCCTCGGACGGCCGCGGGAGATCCACCGGCGACAGCCGCCGGATCTGCACCAGCGGCGAAGGCCTGCCGTTGGGCTGATTCCCCGCGGCCTGGGGGAGCACCTGCCACGCGGCCGGGCGCCCGGTCGCCACGACGACCCACGCCCCGACCGCCATCGCGCGCAACGCCACCTGGCGAGCCAGGTAGAGGCCACCGACCAGCACGATCCGGGTCGGCGTCGAGCGCAGCGCGGAGATCGTCAGCGGCTCACCCTTGAGCCCGGAGCCGAGGACGATCCCGCCGCGGTCACCGGAGGGGCTGATCGCGTCGAGCATCGCCGGGTCGACGGTGAATTCCGGGGCGACACCGGCGCTCTGGCCTGCGTCGCGCATGCGGGTGCTCATGCCGTGCCTCCGATCGGCAAAGTCGCGGAGAACCCGGAGATCTGCAGGCCGCGCAGCGGCGTCAGCGTCACACCCAGCCGGTCCGAGATGCCCTGCAGCCGTTGGTCGGCCGCGTCCAGTTCACGCGGGTTCCGCGCGCTCAGGCGAACGATTCCGCGCAGGCCGATCTTGCCCTCGTCCGCGGATGGCGAGATCGACATCGCCACCGTCGCCGACAGCGCGCGGACACTGGTCAACGCGTTCAGGCTGCCGCTGATCTTGCCCTTCGGCCAGCTGGTGATCGCGTAGCTCGCGTGCCCGATGCCGGCCGCGGTGACGCCGGTCCAGCGTTCCTGCAGACCGACCTTCCCCTGCGAGCCGGCGACCGCGGTCAGTTCCGCGGCCGAAATGCTGGACCGCAGCAACTCGTCCGGGTCGAGCGGCCGGGTCGGCACGCCCTGCGATTCCAAGGCGTTGCGCACCCGCGACAGCGCGCCGATCAGCGCGCGGTGCGCACCGACGACGCCGCCGCCACGTTCGCGGATGGCGGCCGGGCACCGGCGCGGGTCGAGCCGGATGGCGACCCACGTCGTCCGCCGCGCGGCCGCGGGGAGCGGGCCGAGCACCTCCATGTAGGAGCTGAGGGCGGGCGAGTCCGACGGAAGCGCGGCGCTGCCCGGGTAGCAGTGCCAGATCATCTGGATCGAGTCGAGGACCACACCGCGGTCTTCGAGGCACGGCGCGAGCGCGGACAGCGGCAGGCTCGGCGCGCCACCCGCCTGGGTGATCAGCGCGGGCGCGGGTTCGACGAGCAGGACCGCGGTCCACGTGCCGTCGTTCCACGCGATGCCGACCTGCTGGCGTTCGTGGTCCACGCCGTGCGCGACGACGAGATCGGGAACGGCGAGGCGAAGCAGGTTCACGCGGGCGTCGTCCGGGCCGGTGACGGCGTCCTCTTCGGCGGCGAGCGATTCGATGCTGCTCGGCGGAAGCGGATTCGCCACCCGATCGTGCGAACGGAACATGTACCGCATCGTGAGTCCAGCCCATTGGGTGAACCAGCGGCCGCCCCAGCGCAGGAACGCGACGATGATCGCGAACCCGAGCACGCCGATCGCGATGTACTTCAGCTTCATGTCGATCGCGAGGAGGACGAGACCGATCGCGAGCCCGAGTTCGAGCACGACCAGGTTCGCCACGGGCAGCGGGCCGAGGTTGATCCCGCCGGTCCGGCGCCGCGCGGGCGCGGCGATCCGCACCGCCGGAGTGGGCGGGGGACCGGACTGCGGGCCGGGGCCGCCGGACGGAGGACCGCCCGGGCCGCCTGGCCCACCGGGGCCTCCCGGGCCACCAGGTCCGCCGGGGCCACCGGGTCCCTTGGGGCCTCCTGGACCACCGGGGCCACCGGGACCCTGCGGGCCGCCAGGACCTCCCGGGCCGCCTGGGCCACCGGGACCGCGAGGAACACCGGGACCTCCCGGGCCTCCGGCCGGGCCGCCCGGACCACCCGGTCTGCCGGGCCTTGGCGGCGGCCCCGGCGGACGACCAGGAGGTTGAGACCCCGGAGGGCCGGGCGGACGTGGAGGAGTGGTGACGGACATCCGCGCTTTCTCTTCCCCTCGTGCTTGCTGCGTACCCGGAAAGCCGGTCCCGAGGAACTTGACACTAGCTGGAGTTGGTAGAAACCCCACACCAGACGGTCCCCGTACGGCTATCCTGCGGAACCGTACCGCGACGGGGAGGACTGTAGGTCGAGAATGCCATCAACACCGACTACTAAGTCTCAAGTTCAGGCTTATCAGTTCGTTCTGCGACGGATGCAATCGGCGCTGGTCCGTCGCGACGCCGTCATGCTCCACGACCCGATGCGCACGCACACGCGGGCCACCATCGTGGGTGTCGTGCTGGCCGCGCTGGGCGTCCTGGTCTTCGTCATCTGGGGCCTGCTGAGCCCGAAGCCCTCCGTGCCGGACGCGGGCAACATCGTCATCGGCGAACAGTCCGGAACGGTGTACGTCGTCGCCGGGAACCCGAAGAAACTGATTCCGACCTTCAACCTCGCCTCCGCGCGACTGCTGATCATCGCGCAGTCGAAACAAGGGGCGCAGCAGGCGGGGAGCAAGCCTTCCGGACCCGCGCAGGCCTCCGAAGTGAAGAACCCCACAGTCGTTTCGGACGAACAGCTGAAGAGCATTCCCCGCGGCCAGCTCATGGGCATTCCCAACGGCCCGCAGCTGATGCCGACGGACACCCAGCGCGTCTCCCCGGAATGGGGCGTCTGCGACGAGGTCATGTACGACCCGTCGGTACCCCAGCCGGATCTCTCGAAGACGGAGACGACCGTCTACGCGGGTGTGAAGCAGCTCGGGAACCGCGAACTCGGTCAGAACGAGGCGTTGCTCGCCAAGGGCGCCAACGGCCGTGAGTACCTGATCTACCGGCAGACGCCGGATCCCAACGCCCGGAACGCGAACGCCGTCAAGGCCGAGATCAAGCCCGACGCGAACGCCGTCCGTTCCGCGCTGAAGCTGTCCGACCAGCCCCGCGGTATCTCGCAGGGCCTGCTGGACGCGATCCCCGAAGTGCCGGAGCTGAAGCTCCCGGACGTGCCGGGCAAGGGCGAGAGGCCCAACTACGAGATCGAGGACATGAAGGTCGGCGACGTCTTCTCGACGGAGCAGGCCGAAGGGCGGAAGGACTTCTACCTCATCACGAAGGAAGGAATCCAGGCCATCTCGCCGGCGGTCGCCGACATCGTGCAGACCGGGAAGAACGACGGCAGCACGTCGGTCATGTCCGTGCCGCTGGGCAAGATCCGCAACCTCACGCGGGTCTCCCAGGTCGTCGAGCTCGACGCCTACCCGCAGACCGTGCCGACGGTGCTCAACGCGACCCAGGGTTCCCGGGTCTCCTGCCTGAGCTGGTCCATCGCGGGCGACGGAGCCACCCGGGACGGGCACACGGCGGTGTTCGTCGACGACAAGCTGCCGAAGGGCAGGAACGCCGACGGATCCGCGCCCGGCGTCAAGATCGGTACCCCCGGCCCGGTCGGAGCGCCGATCAACAGCTTCTACATGGAGCCCGGCCTCGCGGCCGTCGTCCAGTCGGCGACCGGCAAGGAGACCTTCGACAAGGGGCCGATCCAGCTGATCTCCGATCGAGGGATCCGTTATGGCGTCCCTGACGCCGTGACAGCGGATTCGATCGGGCTCAACAAGCGGGTTCCGGCGCCCGAGGCCATCGTCAGGATCCTGCCCACCGGCGCTTCGCTGAACACGCAGGACGTGCTCCGGACGTTCGACACGGTGCCGATCGACGACAGGGCCGGTTCGGTCGCCACGCAGTCGCAGCAGGCTCCGGCGGGTAACTGATCACGGGAACCCGCCGGACGGCCCGAGCGTCTCAACGCCCGAGCGGTATCGGGTGAGTGGAGGGTGCAGTGGCCGGCCTGAAGATCGACGGTGACGTCGTCGGTGACTATGCGAAGCGGGTGGACGCGGCCGCCGGAGAGCTCGACCTGGCGGCCGCGGAGGTGACCGGTGAGGGCGTCACCGTCGAATCCCACGGCACGCTGGGGGAGGAATTGGGCCTCGGCGCGTCCTACGGACGTGCGGCCGAGGCCATCCGGCGTCAGCTGGTGGAGGGCGCGGCCGCGCTGAGGTCGGCGTCCGAGGCCCTGCACACCGTGACCGCGCGGCATGCCGGGCACGACGACGAGGCAGCGCAGATGATCAAGCGCGCCGTGGAGCTCTGAACCGCATGATCGCCGAATCGGAGAACCCGACGGATTCCATCCCGCACCCGATGGCTGCCGCCGCCCGCCCGGCTGCCCCCGAGCCGGCCCCGAGCGCGTTTAGCCCGCTAAACGCGACGGGTTCGGGCGGGGAGGAGCTGGTCGAGGCCGCGGCACCGCATCTCGCCTTCGTTTCGGAGCTGTCCGGCCATCTGGGGCTGATCGATCCGGTCGAGACCTACCTGACCCCGTTGGTGGGACGCTGGGAGGACTTGAAGAACGAGGCGGACCTCCTCCGGAAAGCGGCGAAGACCGCGGGCAACGTTTCGAAGGAGCTCTCCGAGGACCTCGGGCGTCTCGACGCGGGGTGGTCCGGCAAGGACGCCGACGCGTTCGTCGCGTACATCGTGGACATCCACGCCGCGGGCTCGGACGTCGAAGACGCCCTCACGACGCTGGCGAGTTCGCTCGACGAACTGGTGCTGTCGATCCGTCGCATCCTGACCGACCTCGTCGAGGTCCTCGTCGACACGGCGGAACTGACCTCCGAGACCGCGATGCTGCCGGTCGGCGGCGTGCGGCGGGCGCGAACGCAGCTGGAGGAGGCGCAGGAGTCGGCCAAGGCGCTCTTCGAGGCCGCTCGTAACGTCCTCGAGGGCTTTGTGCGGTTCTGTGACGGCGTCGACGATCCTGACGCCGGCTCGCGGAGTATCGAGATCACCCATCGGTACCCGCAGGACGAGTTCAAGCTCCACGACGATTCCGAGGCGCCGGGTGCGCCGGTCCAGGAGAAGACCTCCGCCGATGCCGAGACCGATTCCGGTGCCGCGTCCGACGACCAGTCGACGTCGCCGTCCGCGGCCGAAGGCAGGCAGACCGGATCGCAGGAACCATTGATCGAGCAAGGACAGGCGTTGATCCCGGAGGTCGCGCCCGTTCAGGCCGCGCCGACGCAGGGATCGGGCGTGGCCGGTGCCGGTTCGTCGATGATGCCGATGGGGATGGCGCCCATGATGGGGATGGGCGGCATGGGTGGTGGAGGCCAGACGGCCCACCAGTCCAAGACAAGGCCCGCTTCGAAACCGTCCGATGTGGTCGGTGAGCCCGGCCAGGTCGTCCCGCCCGTGATCGGTGAGGACGAGACCCCGCCGAAGCCCGCCCCGAAGCCCAAGCCCGCCAAGTAGGAGCGCCCGGGGCCCGGAGCGACTTTCGCGGGCTAACCGCGATCTGGGCCGGTCTGAGGCGAGCCCGGATCGCGGTTAGCCCGCGAAACGCACGTGCTACGGGGTTTTGCGGCCTGGTGAGGCGGCCGGCCGGTTGCGGCGGACCGAGTGCACCACGAACAGGGTGACGAGCAGCGCCACCAGGCCCCCGCCGGTTCCGGCGAGCGCGACGATCATCGGGGCGGGGTCACGGTCGTCAGCGGGCGGCAGATTCGCGGGCAGCTGAACCGGCTTCGCCTTGTCCGCCTCCGCCGGCACGATCGCCGTCAGCGCCGCGATCGGGTCGATGACGCCGAAGCCGACGAAGTTGTCCCGTCCGCCCGGCGCCGCGGGGTGCTGCGCCGTCTCCTTGATCCGGGTCATCACGTCACGAGCCTTCAGCCCCGGGAACTTCGCGCGCACAAGAGCGGCCACGCCGGCGACGTACGGGGCGGCGAAGCTGGTCCCTTGAATCGGGCCAGGATCCTTGCCGCCCTCGATGGTCAGGTTGGCCAGGCTGCTGGACCCTTCAGCCGGGTCCAGCGAGATGATCTTGGTGCCCGGAGCGGCGACGCTCACCCACGGCCCGTGGACGCTGAACTCCGCCACGCCACCGGTGTCGTCGATCGCCGCGACCGACAGGACGTCGTCGGCGAACCACGGCGGCGTGACGATCATCTTGGGGGACTTGGGGTCCGGCTGATCGTTCTGCGGGCATTTGTCGCCGACGTTGCCCGCCGCCGCGACGACGACCACGTCGTGATCGACGGCGTAGTTCACCGCGGCCTGCAGTTGCTGCTCGCCCTCGGTGATGCCGCCGTCGGCCTTGCGGCAGTTGTCGACCGACATGTTGATCACATTCGCGCCCTTGTCGACGGCCCGGACCACGGCCTGCGCGAGCGTCTTCAGCGTGCCTGCGGTCTTGCCCTGTTCCTGCTGCCGTCCACCCTTGTCTTGCCCCGGCGCTGTTCCGTCCGCCGCGCCGCCTCCGGTGCCGTTCCCGGAGGACGGCGGAAGCTGCGAACCCGGATTGTTCGAAGAAGAGGGCGGAGCCGAATTGCCAGGGGACGCCGGCGGCGCCTCGGACTTCTTCTCCGCTTCTTCGTAGTTCTGGCTGGACTGCCGGATCGACATGATCGTGGCGTCCGGCGCGACCCCTCGGAACCCGATGCTCGCGTCGGGCGGGTTCGCGGCGATGATCCCCGCCACCTCGGTGCCGTGGCCGTCGCAATCTTCGAGCCCCGGTGCCTTGCCACCGCCGGGGGTCGCGACGTAGTCACCACCCGATTCGACGGGGTTCTTGAAGTACGGGTGCGCGGAGACGCCGGTGTCGATCACCGCGACCTTGACGTTCGCGCCGACCGAACCGGTGGCGCCGCGCATCAGCTGGTGCACCTTCTCGATCTGCAGGTACTCCTGGCCCCACGGCCGGTTCTTGATGTCGACCTGGTCGCCGCCGAGCTTGCTGCGCTGGACGCACTCGGTCTTCTTCTCGTAGGTCTTGTCCGGCTTGCCCTCGTCGGTCGGCTTCTTGGACTTGTCCACCGGCGGCGGGGTCGCGTAGTAGCCACCGGCGTCCGGCGCGACGCTGCTTTGCTGCGCCCACGCGGGAAGAGCCACCGACGCCGGCGAGAGAACACCGATACCGGCCGCCAGCAGCACCGTTCCGGTACGTCCGGCGAGGCCGAGGTGGCGGACGCGCGTCCCCCTGGACTTCCGCGCTACGGCCATCAGAGCATCATCCGATCGGGTCGTCACTTGAAGTTGAGGTGGCGCAGCGTCGTGTAGAGATCCATGACGCCGAGCGCCAGCGGCAGCACCGTCGCGATGAAGACGGCCTCGAAGATCTCCACGGTCCGCCGCAGCGGCGGCGAGAAACGCTGGTTCGGGAAGATCACGCCGACCACGAGCGCGCCGGCACCGATCAGCAACAGCGCGCCGAACACGAACAGAACGCGGTTCAGCGGGCTCGCCGACCACATCCAGCCGAGCAGGATGCCCGCGCCGGACACCATGCCGGTGGTCAGCAGGGCGATGGCCTGCGCGCCGTTCGCGTACGCCCGCGCCCTCAGGAGCAGGACCAGCGTGGCGATCACGCCGAGGATCGGGCCGAAGACCGTCGGCGACGTCGAAGCGATGATCGCGAACAGTGCCGTGGCCGCGCCGCAACCGGTCAGCAGACCGGTCATGTACTCGTGGGCGACCGCGGTGCGGCGTTCGATGGCGCGGTAGTCCGGGAAGCCCGAGTCTTCCTTGAGCTCTTCGGCGCTGCCGGGGACGTGCGGCGTCGGGAGGGCCGCGAGCTTGATCGTCGCGCGCGGCAGGATCGAGATGCAGGCCAGCGAGAACGCGGTCGCGCCGGCGGCGATCCCGGCGATCGGGGTGTCGATGAGCGTCGCGGCCAAGAACGTCAGCGCCGAGATCGTGGCCGTCGTCGCGGCCGCGATGAAGGTGGTGATCCCGTGTCCGATGACGAGGATGCAGACCGCCGCCACGATGATCACGAGAGTGCTCGCGAGCAGCAGGTTCGCCCACAGGGACAGCCCTGGCACGATGTAGAAACCGCTCACGAACGCCAGCGGCAGACCACCCGCCGCGGCGATCAGCACACCGGTCGCCTCGGCCTGGTAGGCCTTGGCCAGTGTCGCGCCGATCGCGACGCACGCGATCGCGCCGACACCGCCGGCGATCGCGGCGGCGAGTGCGTTGCCGCCGTAGAAAGAGCCACTGGTGAAGAGCGCGAGGGCCGCGAAGAACAGCGCCAGGCCTCCCGCGACGTGCCCGAAGCGGCGTGCCGTCTCCTTGGTCCACGGACGGAAGCTGTCCGGGGAGGACTCGGCGATCGCGTCGACGACGTCGTCGTAGAGCGGGGGAGGCGGGTTCTCGTTGCGCTTGCGCAGCTGCAGCAGCTCGCCGTCGACGACGCCGAGGGACGCGAGGGTCCGGCTCGGGTCGAGTGGCGCGTCGCCCAGCTTCGCCAGCGCCCAGCCGCCATGGCGGGCGCCGCCGTCCGGCGTCGCCTCCTTCGCCATCTCCAACAGCATGGGCAGCAGGTCCGCCACCGCGACGTCAGCCGGCAAAGCCACGTCGATCCGGGTGCGTGGCGCGACCACCGTCACCCTGCTGAATACCGTCGTGCCCGTTGCCACTGCCTTCCCCCTGCCCTGAGAGTCTGCTCCCGGGGGAACCTATACCGAACCCGGGTGCCCACATCATCGACTGTCGGAAAAAGACCGGCAAAAGTAGGAGAGGCGACCTCCGAAGCCCGCTCCCGGCTGCCGGCGCGTCGACTTTAGCGGGCTAAACGCGACGCGCCGGAGCCCCGGGCACCTGGGGGCCCCGGACCGCCGGATCGCGTTTAGGGGGCGAAACGCACGTGGGGCGTCTGGGCGGGCCGGATCGCGTTTAGGGGGCGAAACGCACGTCGGGCGTCTGGGCGGCCGGATCGCAGTTAGGCCGCTAAACGCACGTCGGCGCAGCCGGAGCCCTACACTCCCGGAATGCGTATGGTCCCGGTCGGGGCCGTTCTCGGCGTTGTCCGGATTTCACCGGCCACGTTCGATAGGTTGTCTCGCGCACCCGTACGCGCACCAACGGTGGCCGCCATCGTCGAGTTTGAAGAGGGGTCCTTCGATGAGCACGCTGCAGTTCAAGAAGTCACCGCGCCTGGCGGCGCCGCGGCCGCCGGGCGGCGAGGTGCATCTCGAACCGCCGCCTGAGGTGCCGCGCACCATCCCGGGCAACATCGTCATGAAGCTGCTCCCCGCCGTGATGATCGTCGCTTCCCTCGGGATGATGGTCTTCATGTTCACCACGGGTGGACGCAATCCCATGATGATGATGATGGGCGGCATGATGGTGCTCAGCACCGTCGGCATGATGGCCGGCGGCGCGGGCAAGGGCGGCGGCGCCAAAAAGGCCGAGATGGACGAGGACCGCAAGGACTACCTGCGCTACCTCGGCCAGATGCGCGACAGGGCCCGCGAGGCCATGGTCGATCAGCGCGCCGCGCTCGAATGGGTCCACCCCGACCCGCAGACCCTGTGGTCACTGGCCGCGAGCCGCCGCATGTGGGAACGCCGCCAGAACGACCAGGACTTCCTCCACCTCCGCGTCGGCCGCAGCTCGCACCGCCTCGCGACGCGGCTCGTGCCGCCGCAGACCGGCCCGGTCGACGAGCTGGAGCCGATCGCCACGCTCGCGCTGCGCCGGTTCGTCCGCGCGCACTCGATCGTCCCGGACCTCCCGACCCAGATCACCCTCCGCGGGTTCGCCGCGGTCAGCATGCAGGGCGACCGCGGTCTCACCCGCGGCCTGACCCGGGCGATGCTGGCCCAGCTGGTCACCTTCCACAGCCCCGACGACGTCCTCATCGCGGTCGCGACGGCGGGCCGCGCCAAGGAGGAGTGGGAGTGGGCGAAGTGGCTGCCGCACGCCCAGCACCCGGCGCTCGCCGACGGTATCGGCCAGCTGCGGATGATGGCGGGCTCCCTCGCGCAGATCGAGCAGTGGCTCGACGAAGAACTCCGTGACCGCCAGCGGTTCTCCCGTAACGCGACGCCCGCCCCGGACCAGCCGCACATCGTCATCATCGTCGACGACGCCGAGGTCACCCGCGAAGAGCAGATCATCCTCGAAGAGGGTCTGGTCGGCGTCACCCTGATCGACCTTTCCGACTCCATCGGCAACCTCGCGGCCCGTCGTGGTCTGCGGCTGGTCGTCGAGGAAGACCGTCTCGGCGCGCGCAGCGCCGGCGGCGTCGAATGGTTCGGCCGCCCGGACACGCTCAGCGTGGTCGAGTCCGAAGCCCTGGCCCGGCTCCTCGCCCCGTACCGCGTCGGCACCGCCGCGCAGGACGCCGCCGAGGAAGAGCCGCTGCTGTCCAACCCCGGTCTGCTCGAACTGCTGGGCATCCCCGGCGACCCGATGACCTTCGACGTCCAGCAGGCCTGGCGGCCGCGCCCGGTGCGAGACCGCTACCGCGTCCCGTTCGGCGTCGGCGAGTACGGCCAGCCCGTCGAGCTGGACATCAAGGAAGCCGCGATGGAGGGCATGGGCCCGCACGGCCTGTGCATCGGTGCGACCGGTTCCGGTAAGTCGGAGTTCCTCCGCACCCTGGTGCTCGGCATGCTCGCCACGCACTCGTCGAGCACGCTGAACTTCGTCCTCGTCGACTTCAAGGGTGGTGCGACGTTCCTCGGTCTGGACGCCGCTCCGCACGTTTCCGCGGTCATCACCAACCTCGCGGACGAAGTCACGCTGGTCGACCGGATGAAGGACGCGCTGGCCGGCGAGATGAACCGGCGCCAGGAAGCGCTGAAGAACGGCGGTAACTTCAAGAACGTCTGGGAGTACGAGAAGGCCCGCGAGAACGGCGCCGACCTCGACCCGCTGCCCGCGCTCTTCATCGTCTGTGACGAGTTCTCCGAACTGCTGGCCGCGAAGCCGGACTTCATCGACCTGTTCGTCGCCATCGGCCGTCTGGGCCGGTCGCTGCAGATGCACATGCTCCTCGCGTCGCAGCGGCTGGAAGAGGGCAAGCTGCGCGGTCTCGACTCGCACCTTTCCTACCGCATCGGTCTGAAGACGTTCTCCGCCGCGGAATCCCGTGCCGCGATCGGCGTGCCCGACGCGTTCGAGCTGCCGTCCGTTCCCGGTGGCGGTTACCTCAAGTACGACACCTCGACGCTGGTCCGCTTCAAGGCTTCGTACGTCTCGGGCCCGTACCGACCCGCGGGTATCAAGGCCGCCGGCCCGGTCGCGACCGTCGTCCGCGCGGACAAGCGCCCGCAGCTGTTCGTCCCGGACTTCGTCGAACTGCCGAAGGAACCGGAGCCGCAGCAGATCGAGGCCGCACCGGTGGAAGAGGCCAAGTCGGAGGAGGCCGTCGAGCCCAGTGAGCTCGACGTGATCGTGTCCCGGCTGATCGGCCAGGGCCCGCCCGCGCACGAGGTCTGGCTGCCGCCGCTGAAGGAGCCGAACTCGCTCGACACCCTGCTCCCGAACCTGAACCCCACCGACGACCGCGGTCTTTCCCCGGTCGGGTTCTTCGGCAACGGACGGCTGCAGGTGCCGATGGGCATCGTCGACCGCCCGTACGAGCAGCGTCGTGACCTGCTGTGGGCCGACTTCTCCGGTGGCGCCGGGCACGGTGTGATCGTCGGCGGCCCGCAGTCGGGCAAGTCGACCATGCTCCGGACGCTGATCATGTCGATGTCGCTGACCCACACCCCCGAGGAAGCGCAGTTCTACGCGCTCGACCTCGGTGGCGGTACGTTGGCCGGTCTCCAGGGCCTGCCGCACGTCGGTGGCGTCGCGGTCGCGCGGCGCGAGCCGGACAAGGCCCGCCGGATCGTGGCCGAGCTGACCACCCTGCTCACCGAGCGGGAAGGCCGGTTCGGTGCCATGGGCATCGACTCGATGAACGAGTTCCGCAACCGCAAGCGGCGTGGCGAGATCAAGCCCGAGGAAGACGCCTTCGGCGACGCGTTCCTGATCGTCGACAACTGGAAGGCCCTGCGGGACGACTTCGACGAGCTGGAGACCTCGATCACCAAGCTCGCCACCCAGGGTCTTTCCTACGGCGTGCACGTCATCATCGCGGCGAACCGGTGGGCGGACATCCGCCCGGCGATCAAGGACATGATCGGTACCCGGTTCGAGCTCCGCCTCGGTGACCCGAGCGAGTCGGACATCGACCGCCGGGTCGCGGTGAACGTCCCGGCCGGGCGCCCCGGCCGCGGTCTCACCAGGGACAAGCTCCACCTGCTGACCGGTCTGCCGCGGATCGACGGATCGAGCAACCCGGACGACGTCGCCGCCGGTGTCGCCGACGCGGTAGCGAAGATCAAGGCCGCGTGGAAGGGCCGCCCGGCGCCGCAGGTCCGCCTGCTGCCGGAGATGGTCACCTACGACGAGGTCCTGTCCATCGACTCCAAGCGCAACACGAAGCTGGTGCCGATCGGCGTCAACGAGGAAGACCTCCAGCCGATCTACCTCGACTTCGCCGCCGACTCGCACTTCTACGCGTTTGCGGACGGCGAGTCGGGCAAGACGAACCTGCTGCGCCAGATCACCAGGGGCATCACCGAGCGGTACACGACGCAGGAAGCGGTCATCATCCTCGTCGACTACCGGCGCACGATGCTCGGCTTCATCGGCGGGGACCAGCTGCTCGGCTACGCGGTGTCCGCCGCGCAGCTGGAGAGCATGGTCAAGGACGTCCACGGGTCGATGACCCGGCGCCTCCCCGGCCCGGACGTCACGCAGGAACAGCTCAAGACGCGGTCCTGGTGGACCGGTCCGGAGCTGTTCGTCATCGTCGACGACTACGACCTGGTCGCCACGCAGACGAGCAACCCGCTGAAGCCGCTCGCCGAGTTCCTCGCGCAGGCGAAGGACGTCGGTCTGCACATCGTCGTCGTGCGCCGCAGTGGTGGCGCGAGCCGGGCGATGTTCGACCCGATCCTCGGCAAGCTCAGGGAGATCGCGGCGCCCGGTATGGTCATGAACGGCTCGCGGGACGAGGGCAACCTGGTCGCCAACGTGAAGCCGAGCCAGATGCCGCCGGGACGAGGAAACCTCGTCACCCGGAAGCACGGCAAGCAGCTCATGCAGGTCTCGTGGATCCAGCCGGACTGACCTCCCGCGGAACCAGGTGAGGGAAGGGCCGGGCGTGGGGTGACGACGACGATCTGCGGGAGTGGCTTGTGACAGTGCGGGTTGCGGTGGACTTCGGGACATCGAGCACCTGCGTAGTCGCTTCGATCAACGGCCGCGAGCCGCAGGTCGTCGTGGTGGACGGGCAGCCCTTGATGTCGTCGGCGGTCTACGCCGCGCCGGACGGGACGCTGTTCGTCGGCCAGGAGGCGGAACGGCAGGCGGCGGTGGACCCGTCGCGCTACGAGCCGAATCCGAAGCGCCGGATCGACGAAGGCGACCTGCTGCTGGGCGACAACGTCCTGCGCGTGACCGACGTCGTCCACGCCGTGCTGAAGCGCGCGGTGACCGAGGCGCGGCGGCTCGCCGGTGACGCCGAGGTCGAGCTGCTCGTCCTGACCCATCCCGCGGATTGGGGTGCGACCCGGACCCGGCTGCTCCGGCAGGCCGCGGGCGGGCTCGCGCGCCAGGTCGCGCTCGTGCCGGAGCCGGTCGCCGCGGCGGTCTATCACGCGGCGACGTTCGCCCCGGCCGACCTCAACTCCGAACGCACCGTCGAGTTCAGCGGCCGCCCGGGAGACGCTCTGGCGGTCCTGGATCTCGGCGGTGGCACCGTCGACGTCTCCGTGGTGCAGCGCATGCCCGGCAGCCCGGCGGATCGCAGTTCGCCCGCTAAACGCGCCGGGTTCCAGGTGCTGGCGACCCGGGGGGATCCGAGCTTCGGGGGAGCGGACGTCGATCAGGCGCTCCTGGAGCACGTGGGTTCGCTGGTGTCGTCCGTCGATCCGCCGGAATGGCGGAAGCTCGTCGAGGGCCGCGAACTCACGGACCGGCGGCGGCGCCGCGTGCTGCGGCAGGACGTGCGCGGCGCGAAGGAAACGCTGTCGCGGCACGCGTACACCGACGTCCCGATGCCGCCGCCGTTCGCCGACGCGCATGTGACCCGGGAGGACCTCGAGCGGCTCATCGCGGGGCCGCTCGGGCGCGCGGTCGAGCTGACCGTGGCCGCGATCGGCGATTCCGGGCTGCGGCCGAAGCAGCTGACGGCGATCTTCCTCGTGGGCGGGTCGAGCCGGATCCCGATGGTGTCCCGGCTGGTGCACGAGCGGACCGGGGTCGTCCCCACCACGCTGGACCAGCCGGAGACCGTGGTCGCCCGCGGCGCGTTGCGTGCCGTGCTGATCGACCCGGACCGGACGGGTTCGCTGGCGGGCTCCGCGGTCTCCCGGGTCGGCGGTGCCCCCGCGCCCGCCGATCGGCGTCCCGATGCCCCGCGCCCCCCGTTCCCTCCCGGCCCGCCCCCGCAGAGCGCGTTTAGCCCGCTAAACGCGACGCGGCAGCAGGGGCCGCCGTCGCCGCCGATGGGCCAGCAGGGGGTGGCGCCCCCGCCCCCGCCGCCGTGGCGGCCGGGCGAGCCCGCCCGTGAGACCAAGTCCGCCGAGCGCGGCGGGAAGAACAAGAAGACGCCCTGGATCATCGCCGCGGCCGTGGTGGTCGTGGCGGCGATCGTCGGCGGCGTCCTCTTCGCGGTCAACAGCGGGGAGGCCGAGCCGGAGGGCCGGACGCTCGCCCAGTACGACTACCGCTTCATCGCGCCACTGGACTGGACGCAGACCGACGACCGCGTCGCCAAACGCCAGGTGGTGATCCACCCGAGCGACTCGCTCACCGGCGACGACCTCGTGGTCGCCCAGGAGAACGTGATGGACTACGACGCGACGGCCGACAGACAGAAGCTCGTCGACGAACTCGGCGGCCTGGCACGGCTGGAGCCGGACAAGTACAGCGGCTTCAACGGCGCCGCGGAATACGCCGGCAAGTCCGTCATCTACTACCGCGAAAGCAAACCGAGTGCCCGCGTCGACTGGTACGTCGTCGCTCAAGGAAAGATCCGCGTCCACATCGGTTGCCAGTACGGCACCGGCTCACCGCACGAGCAACGGGTGAGCGCGGCCTGCGAGCAGGTCGTCAAAACGATGGTGGTCGTCAACTGAAGGGGGAGGCTCATGCCACCCGAACCCGAGACCGCCGCTGAGCACTTCGCGCGCACAGGACGCGACGCGGTCACCTATGCCCGGCAGGTCGCCCGTACGGCCAAGGCGCGCTACGAACGCCGCCGGGGCGAGAACGCCGAACTCGCGAAGCAATTCGGCAAGGGACGGCTCGCGGGCGGTGAGACCGCACCGACCCCCGCCGTCGTCCGGAACGCCGCGAAACGGTTCCGCGCGGGCGCCGGTCTTCCGGTTCCGGCGTTGCCTTCGGCGGCGGACTTGGTTCCCCTTCGGCCGGAACCCGTGTCCAGACGGCCACGTGTGGGTGACGACGACGAGGACTTTTCGCAGTCGCGAATCATGAGCCGCGGCGATTGACCGCCCACTGTGCATTCGCTAAATCGCGTGGTGGAAGCCCTTTTTCCCGCGTGATTCGCAGGGCGCGGGCCGGATTCCCGCGTGCGGTTCCCGCCGGGAGCGTTAACGCAAGCAACTACTTGAAACCAACGAGCGACAAGAGGGAACCAGACGTGGCAGTGTCTCCGTCGTAGGTCCGTACCAAACGAACTTCACCGAGTACGGATAAACCACGAACGAAGGGGGTAGCTCCCATGGCTGGCGGATTTACCGGGACAGTTGAGCAGTTCACTCAGTCCGAGAAGCGCGTGACCGAGGTCCGCGTTTCGATGGACCAGAACCTGAGCAAGCTTCGCGACAACATCGAGGCCACCCGCGCGGGCTGGACCGGTGACGCTTCGATCGCGTTCAACAACGTGATGAAGCGCTTCGACGAGGCGGGCCGTGGGCTCAACCAGGCCCTCCAGAACATCGGTGACCTGCTCGAGCAGGCCGGTTCGAAGTACAACGCGACCGAGCAGCAGCAGCAGGAGCTCATCAAGTCGGTCAACCAGGGCTTCGGCGTCCTCGGCTGATTCGGCTACACCGCACCAAAACCAAGACTTTCTGATTACTGGAGGAACTTATGGGCGAGATGAAGGTCGATTACGCCACGATCCACGCGGCGGCCGACGACTGCAAGAACACCGGTGGCGAGCTGGAGTCCCTCTTCGGGCAGCTGAAGAGCGACCTGGCCCCGCTGGTCAACACCTGGGACGGTGACGCGAAGACCGCGTACATGGCCGCTCAGCAGGAGTGGGACAACAAGTTCGAGGAGCTCAAGCAGCTGCTCGCGCAGGTCGCCGGCGTGCTGCCGCAGCTGGCCGACGGCTACCAGGCCACGGAGCAGGGCGTCACCGGCCTGTTCTGAGTCTCCCGGCTCCGAACGAGCAACGGCGGGCAGGCATCCTCGGATGCCGAGCCCGCCGTTTCGTTTGTGTCAAAGGAAAAGCCGCGACGGTCTCCGTCGCGGCTTTCCGTGTCCGTACCGCTCAGTGCGGCGCGCCGACCTCGAATTCCGGGGTGGTGTTCAGCACCCGGACGGTGACTTTCTTCTGCTGTCCCGAAAGGTCGATCGAGCAGTCGAACGTGGCGCCGTTCTCCACCGGTTGGCCGGAAGGACAGCTCACGTTCTTCACGTCCGGCTCCCCGTAGTTTTCGTTGAGCACGCGGACGACACCGTCCTGGACCGATTTCTGATCGAGCGTGTCACCGGCGAAGGCGCCGAGCAGCCAGGCCCCGACGCCGCCCGCGATCACGACGGCGGCCGCGATCCCGCCGATCAGCAAGGTCTTCTTGGAAGCCTTGGGCTTCTTCGCGGGCTCCGTCCCGAAGGCGCCGAGCCCGCCGTACTGAGACGGTTGTGCCTGCTGCGCGGGCTGGAACCCTCCGCCGTACTGACCCTGCGGGGGAGTGCCCGGACTTTGTTGCTGTGCCTGCCAATCCTGCTGCTGCGGCATCGGCTGTGGCATCGGCTGCTGCTGCGGTTGCTGCCACCCCGTGCCCTGCGCCGGGGGTGCGCTTTGCTGCCAGGGCCCGGAAAAAGAGCCGGTGACGCCGGGCTGCTGCTGCCATTGCCCGGTGTAGGAGCCGGTGTTCGCGGCGCCCGCGTCGTTCTGCTGCCACTGCCCGGCATGCGGTCCGGTGGCCTGGCCTTCCTGTTGCCAGCCCTGCTGCTGGCTCCCGGGATTCGCCGGGGGCTGCCACCACTGCTGCGGCTGTTGCGGCTGCTGTTCGGTCATGCCTCAGACGCCTTTCAGCTCGTTGAAGCGGCGGTTGAAGTCGTCCTTGGCGGCCTTGTCCGGCAGCACGGTGATCTGCGAGGCGTCCGGCAGCTTCGGCAGATCCTGCGTGCTCGCCTTGCCGGTGAAGCGGAAGTCGTAGCGCAGCTCGATCTTGTGCCCGCCGCCCTCGATCTTGGCCTCCATCACGATCTGACTCAGCGTCCCGTCCGGGTTGAGGGAGACGGTGGTGTGCACCGGGGCCTTCTTCATCTCGGCCGTGACCGCGCTGCTGATCGACGTCGGCAGGATCTCCACGCGCCGTTCCATGAACTTGCCGAACGGGACGTCGGCGGTCAGCTCGATCCGGTTCTCCGGAAGACTCTTGGCGCCCTTCACGATCTTCTTGTCCGCGTTGTAGGACACGGCGATCGCGTCCGCCATCTTGCAGGCGGTGATGATGCCGACCCACGCGCAGGGGATGGTCAGCCCGGCTTCGGACTTCAGCATCGAAACCCACGGCGTCGGGGCGAGGCTCTTGTAGACGGGGCCGAGGTACACGTACTCGACGGCTCCGTCCCCGGGGGTGTACCAGTCGATGCTGTCGTCCGGGTTCTTCTGCGAGCGCTGACGGCTGACCCGGCTTTCCGGCGAGCCGGTGCGGGCCGAGGAGATCGTGCTGCGGATGTACTTCTCGTCGAACCGGAAGTAGGCGCCCGACTCGCTGGTGACGTCGCGCTGCTGGCCGATGGTGTCCTGCAGCTTGTTCATCGCGGTTTCGAACTTCGTGCCGACGTAGGTCGCCGCGTCGTCGCCCTTCGGCACGGCCGTGCCCGCGCGCCCTTGGCCGCAGGCGGTGGTCAGCGCCAGCACGGCGCTCAGCACGCACAAGATGGTCGTTGGACGTTTGTTCATCGCCGTTCCCCTGATCGAGTCCCCCGCGCGCGGTGCGCGTCCGGATCGTCTCATCCTCTCCCGCGAAGGATGATGCCGTGGGCGGTTCCGCCACACCGGCGAGGTACAGTTGCGGGGCGCCCGCCGGGCGCCGGTCCTAGTATGGGACCCCGGACCGACCCCCGCTTCGCAGTAGGGTCGGGCGTGGGGGTATCTTCATATGTCGTTGTGCGCTGCGGCGCGTAAGCGCTAGGCCCGCACAGAACCCACACGCAATGTTGACGACGAGGTAGACCCTTGCCCACGTACAGCCCCAAGCCCGGCGACGTCACTCGTGCCTGGCACGTGATCGACGCCGAGGATGTCGTGCTCGGCCGGCTCGCGACCGAGGTCGCCACGCTGCTGCGCGGCAAGCACAAGCCGACCTACGCCCCGCACGTGGACACCGGTGACTTCGTCATCATCGTCAACGCCGAGAAGGTCGCGCTCACCGGTAACAAGCGCGAGCAGAAGTTCGCGTACCGGCACAGCGGTTACCCCGGTGGTCTGCGGAAGCGCTCCTTCGGCGAGCTGCTCGACACCAAGCCCGAGCACCTGCTCGAGAAGGTCGTCAAGGGCATGCTCCCGAAGAACAAGCTCGGCCGCGCCCAGGCGAAGAAGCTCAAGGTCTACGCCGGCGCCGAGCACCCGCACGCCGCGCAGCAGCCGCAGGCGCGCGAGATCACCAAGATCGCGCAGGTCGCGAAGTGAGTGAGGAACAGTCTGTGACCAGCACCGAGACCGAGGCCGTCGAGGCTGTCGAGACCGCGGGGACCCCGGCCGACGCCGTCGCGACCAGCGAAACCCCCGCCGCCCCGCGTCCGTCGCGTGCCGCCGGTGGCAACGCCCAGACCGTCGGCCGCCGCAAGGAAGCCGTCGTCCGCGTCCGCGTCGTTCCCGGTACCGGTGAGTTCAAGCTCAACGGCCGCACGCTCGAAGAGTACTTCCCGAACAAGGTGCACCAGCAGCTCATCCGTGAGCCGCTGGTGACGGTCGACAAGCCCGACTCGTTCGACATCTTCGCCAACCTGCACGGTGGCGGGATCTCGGGCCAGGCCGGCGCGCTCCGCCTCGCGATCGCCCGTGCGCTCGTCGAGGTCGACGCCGACGACCGCCCGGCGCTGAAGAAGGCCGGCTTCCTGACCCGTGACGCCCGCGCCACGGAGCGGAAGAAGTACGGCCTCAAGAAGGCCCGTAAGGCTCCGCAGTACAGCAAGCGCTGATCGCGCCTCTGGCGCAACCCGCGGAAGCGCCCATCCGTCTTTCGGATGGGCGCTTCCGTGTTTCCGGGGTCCTTCGGTTCCCCGCTCGCCCCCAGTCCCACCTGTCACACCCGCCACATGTGCCCCACCCGTGTCGCGTTTAGCCCGCTAAAGTCGCGCGCGTCGCGTTTAGCCCGCTAAAGGCGAACCGGGGGTGCGGGAGGCCGGGCAGGGGCACTGGCTAGGTTGTCGTGGTGGTTTTTCAAGGAGGTCGACAGATGGCTCGTCTATTCGGTACCGACGGCGTACGTGGCCTCGCCAACGAGGAGCTGACCCCGGAGCTGGCGCTCTCGCTCGCCGCCAGCGCCGCCCGCGTCCTCGCCGCCCACGACCGCTCGCACCGCCCGGTCGCGGTCGTCGGCCGTGACCCGCGCGCCAGCGGCGAGATGCTCGAAGCCGCCGTCGTGGCGGGCCTCACGTCCGCCGGCGCCGACGTGCTCCGCCTCGGCGTCCTCCCGACGCCCGCCGTCGCGTATCTGGTCGGCGCGCTCGACGCCGACCTCGGCGTGATGATCTCCGCCTCCCACAACCCGATGCCCGACAACGGCATCAAGCTCTTCGCGGCGGGCGGCCACAAACTTCCCGACGGGATCGAAGACGAGATCGAAGCCGGTCTCGCCGCTCCCGTCACCCGCCCGACCGGCATCGGCGTCGGCCGGGTGAAGGACGTCCCCGACGCGGGTGACCGTTACGTCGAGCACCTGCTGTCGGCCACCCCGCACTCGCTCGAAGGCCTGCGCGTCGTCGTCGACTGCGCCAACGGCGCGTCCTCCTTCGCCGCCCCCGACGTCTATCGCAAGGCAGGCGCCGAGGTCATCGCGATCCACGCCGACCCGGACGGCGTCAACATCAACGAACACTGTGGGTCGAATCACCCGGACGCGTTGCGCGCGGCCGTCGTCGAGCACGGCGCCGACCTCGGGATCGCGCACGACGGTGACGCCGACCGCTGTGTCGCGGTCGACGCCGCGGGTGAACTGATCGACGGCGACCAGATCATGGCCGTCCTCGCGCTCGCCCTCGCCGAGACCGGCGAGCTGACCAAGAACACCCTGGTCGCGACCGTGATGAGCAACCTCGGCCTGCACCTGGCGATGCGCGCGCACGGCATCGACCTCGTCACCACCGCCGTCGGCGACCGCTACGTCCTCGAAGAGCTCCGCGCGAGCGGGTTCGCGCTCGGCGGCGAGCAGTCGGGCCACGTCGTCCTCCCCGCCTACGCGACCACCGGCGACGGGCTCCTCACCGCCTTGCGCGTGATGAGCCGCATGGCGTCCACCGGCAAGTCGCTCGCCGACCTCGCCGCCGTCATGAACCGTCTGCCGCAGGTGCTGGTGAACGTCCCGGTGGCGGACAAGGCGGCGGTCGCCGTCTCGGCCGCGGTCCGCGACGCCGTCGGCGCCGTCGAAGCCGAACTCGGCGAGGAAGGCCGTGTCCTGCTGCGCCCCTCGGGCACCGAGCAGCTCGTCCGCGTCATGGTCGAGGCCCCCGCGCACGACACCGCGCAGGCGGCCGCGGACAGGCTCGCGGGAGTCGTCTCCTCCGCCTCGTAAGCCCTCTCACGTTCTCCCCAAGTCGCTGCGCTGCGGTTACCGGCCCGGTACATTCCGTGTGCGTATACCTAGGGGAGGGTGACGGTGGCGGGTAAAGGGCACAAGGTCGATCCGGCGCAGCTGAACGAGGCGGCCAAGGTTCTGCAGGATCTGCCCAAGCAGGCCTGTGAAGGGCCGATCGGGGCGGTCGAGCAGATCAACCTGAGCGCGGCGAGCTTCGGTCCGGCACACGGGGACTGCTTCAACGGCTATTCCGCGAGCATCCAGCGCCTGGCGAAATGCGCGCGCAGCTATCTCGCCGCGTCGGACGAGTTCGGGCGCAAACTCGCGGCGTCCAAGGACCTTTACCAGTCCAATGAGGACTCCAACGCCGCCGAGATGAGGAAGCACTGATGGGCCTCGCAGACGTCGGTGGCGGTGGCGGCCACGACATTCCCAGCCGGGCCGAAGTCGAGAAGATCCTCAACGATCCGAACATCGACCGCGACACGAAACGCGAACTCGCCCTCAACTACATCGACTACATCGAGGACGAGACGCCGGAAAGCTGCGGTTTCGCCAGCGAAGCCGAGCGGAACGGCTTCCGCGACTACATCAAGTCGATGAACGGTGACTGGATCACCGAGAGCGACATCGGCTCCAACGACGCCTATCTCGAGGACGTCCAGAAGGCCTACAAGACCGCGCACGAGAAGTACGACGCGAACCAGGCCGCCGGACGGCAGGGTGATCGTGACGCGCTCAACAAGGACGCGGCGAAGACCCAGGAGATCGCCGGGCGTGCCACCGAGACCGATCCGGGCTGCGCGAATTCGAACGACATCATGGTCCCCGGGCTGTCGGGGTTCAAGGTCTACGAGATCTTCCACCCGCTTTACGTCCGCGCGCTGTCCCTGGCAGGCGGCGGGGCGGCGATTTCACTCGGCGAACTGCAGCGGCTCTACCATGAGCAGGACAACATCCCGTTCAACCTGTTCAAGGCGAGCGCGGACGAATTGACGGCGGTCGGCACGGCCATCGCCGGGTCGGCGCAGGACGTCTCCGGGAAGCTGGGGAACTCGCTCGGCACCTGGGAAGGCCCAGCGGCCGAGCAGGCGCGCGCCTACCAGAAGGCCTATTCGGACAAATCCGGTCTGGTCGCCGAAGCGTTCAAGGCGGCGGGCGACGGACTTCTGCGGACCAATGCCTCGGTGGGCAAGTTCTGCCGTGAGAAGGTCGAGTGGCTGCAGAAGTGGTACACCGACAACATCGACGGTGCCACGGCGCAGGACATCGAGCGCATCATCCGCATCGCCGACGGCTCGTGCAGCCAGAACGACATCATCCACTGCATCAAGTTCCTGAGCATCGAAGCGAAGGACGCGTTCAACGACGACGCCGGCGACATCGACCAGAGCACCATCGACGAGGTCCTCAAACCTCAGGCGGTGGCCTGGCTGAAGAACGTCTTCCTCGGCTGGTTCGGCAAGCACATCGAGAACTTCCAGCTGGTGTGCAAGAACACGCGTGACGCGATCAACGGCGCGTGGAAGGCGTACGTCGATTCGCTCGGTCAAGTGGTCGAGAATCCGTTCGCAGATCTGGGCAAGACCCCGGAAACGGGTGGCGAGAAGCCCGTCGAAAAGCCACCCGTCGAGAAGGGCGGTGGCGGTCCGTCCTCCAGCGGCGGCGGTGGCCCGTCCTCCAGTGGCGGTGGCCCGTCGTCCGGTGGGGGCGGTGCCGGGCGTATGACGCCGAGCAACACCGAACTCCCGGAGCCGGAAAAGCCCGAAGTCCCGGGCCAGGAGAAGAACCCGGTCACGGACAAGCCGCTCGACATCGATCCGGCCACCGGCGAGCCGTACCCGATCGACCCCCGCACGGGCGAAGCGATCAAGGAAGACACCCGGCCCGAGACGGTGACGGTCGAGCAGGGCGACCGCAAGATCTCCATGGTCGAACCCGGCGCCGACGGCAAGATGGACATCTCCGTCCAGGACGGCACCGGTCAGGTCAAGGACTACGACCTCGATTTCGGCGACGGCAAGGCCACGCCGGGAACCGGTGACGCGGCGGGCGGCCCGGTGCACCGGGACACCGCCGAGCGGATGGACCAGCAGGCGGCCTCGCGTCCGACGGCGCCTCCGGGGCAGGTCCATCAGCCGGGTCCCGACGGCAAGATCCACATCGAGGACGGCGGCCTCAAGATCACCGCGGAACGGCCGAGCGGTCCCGACGGGCCGACGTTGGTGACCGTCGACGACGGTTCGGGGCATCCGTCGAAGTACACGCTGGGCGAGGACGAGCCGGCGGTCGGCCGCCACGCGAGCCCGGAATCGACACCGCAGACGGCCGGAAGGCATGCCGCCGCACAGCCCGTCGAAGAGGCCGCACCTCAGCAGGCCGAGCCGGCTGCCCGTCCGCATGACGCCACGTCCGGAGGGGCCGGCGGCGGAGCGCCCGCTCAGGCCGAACCGGTGGCGGCCGGAGGTGATCCCGAATCGACGTCGGCCCAGTCGCTGAGCGACCCGTTCGCCGGTGGGGACAACGGACTCGGCGAGACGTCGGATCCGGCCGGGACCGGTGGCGGCGGGGCCTCGCCCACGACGTCGTCCGGGCTCGGCTCCGCTCCGGGAGGGGGCGCCCAGGATCCGGCCGCGGCCAGTGCGGGGATGATGGGCGGCATGGGCATGATGGGCGGCGGCGCGGCCGGAGGCGGGCAAGGGTCCGGTGAAGATCAGCAGCGCACGTCCAGCGGATACCGGGTCGACGGCGGCCTTTTCGACACCGCGACGACGACGGGCAGCCGGATCAGCGGCTCGCTCGACGACGACGGCGTCATCGGCTTCCGCTAGGGGAGGGGTCAGTGAATCCTGAAGAGGATCTCGCCACGCTCCGGCACAAGCTGGCCGGGCTGGAGCGCGAGAACGGCGACCGGATGTACCTGGTCGACAACCGCGCGGCCAAGACGATCGAGGAGACCCGGACCGCGGGCGACCAGCTCAAGCAGGAGACGAGCGCGGCCTTGGCGGCGCGAAGCGAGCAGAAGCGGCGCGCGGAGGCCGCGGGCGGCTGGGCGACCGAGTCGACGTTGAGCGAGAAGGTCGAGGACGACGGCGACTTCGGGTTCGAAGAAGACGAGGCCGAGAACGAGCGTCGGGCCGGGTATCGGACGGCGGAGGAGCAGCCGGTCGCGTTCCGGCCGCCCGCTCCTCCCGCACCGACATCTCCGCCGCCTGCTCCGGCTCCCGTTCCGGAAGAGCGTCCGGCCGGGCGGCACCGGCGGGCGGCGGCCGCGCGGGGTGACGACGACGATTTCGCCAACACCGATTGGCTGGCGACCTGAGCGGTCAGGTTCGCAGCGTGACGATGGCTCGCTCGACGCCGTGGAAGACGGCGTGCGTCTTGTATCGCACGTCTTCGGCGACGTGGTCGGGAGTCAGGATCTCGGCGAGGGCGCGAAGCGCGGCTTCGCCCTCGGCGACCGCGACCCGCGAGCCGGGACAGGTGTGCCTGCCGAGGCCGAAGGCGAGCTCGGCGTCGGGGCCCAGCGGGATGGCCAGTTTGTCCCCGGTCGTGAAGTCCTTGCCCGCCAAGGAGAACGGCGTGGTCACGCGTCGAGCGGCGAAGCGGGTCGGGGCGACTGAGTGGATCAGGCCGCGTACGTCGTCGAGAACGTCGGGGCGGCGTAGGAGTTCGAGGCCGGCGAGGGCGAGGAAGTTCATGGAGTTCTCGTACGCCGCGTGGGCGAGCATCACCGGCGTGATCATCAGCTCGTCCTCGGTGATCCGGCCCGCTTCGTGTGCTTCGCGGAGCAGCGCCAGCCCGCCGCCTTCGACGGCCGTCGCCTTCAGGAAGAACATCGCGACCCTCAGCGCGGCGGTGTCGGCACCGGCGGGCCCGCCCGACCAGACGTCCAGGTTCGCGGCGGTCTCCGAAAGGTTCGTCAGCAGCTTCTCGCCGAGTGGCTCGACCGTGCCGAGCACCGCCTCCGTCACCCTGGCCGCCGCGGGCCTGGCGAAATCGGCCACCAGATCGAACCGCCGGAGCGACTTTAGCGGGCTAATCGCGCTCCGGAGGTCGGTGAGCACGGCCTCCGGGAGCGGCTCCACCAGGGCGATGACCTCCTTGACGACCGCGCGCAGCCGCCGGTGGTCCGCGCCGTCCATCAGCAGGAGGTTCGGCGTCTCGGCCGCGGCGCCGCCCGGGTTCGAGCTGAGCTCGCGGTCGCGCAGGGCCTTGACGCGATCCGCCGGATCGTCCAGCACGAAGAAGTCGTCCACGTTCGTATGATGCCCATGCCGCGGCCGGAGGATGTGCCAGTGCGCTCAGAAGTGCCCGAAGAAGTTCTGCGGACCCCGCTCGTAGGGCGGCTGCTCGAACGCGCCGACGTCGAGCGCCCGGCGTACACGCACCTCGATTGCTCGAACCGGCACGAACCCGTCGAGGACACGCTGACCTGGGCGGAGCTGCTCGTCCACGTCCGGGCGGTCGCGGCGAAGCTGCGTGAGGTGATCCGGCCGGGAGACCGCGTCGCGATCACAGCGCGGCAGGACCTCTCTTACGTCGTCGCGTTCTTCGGCGCGTTGTACGCCGGGGCCGTCGCGGTGCCGCTGTCCGCGCCGGACGTCCGCGCTCACCGCGAGCGGCTGGTCGGCGTCCTCAACGACTGCGACGCCGACATCTGGCTCACCTCGGAAGCCTTGGTCGAGCGGCTGACGGAGTTCGCCGGGACCGAGCCGGTTCCGGCGCCCCGCGAGATCATCGCCGTCGACACCCTGCCGGCGGATCCGGCGGACCGGTCGCTGCCCTCGCCGGTTTCCCCCGAAGACCCCGCCTACCTGCAGTACACCTCCGGCACGACGCGATCACCCGCCGGCGTGATCGTCACGCATCGGGCGTTGTCGGCCGCTTGCTGGCAGATCTGCGACGCCTACGACGTCGACGAGCGCACCACGTGCGTCGGCTGGATCCCGTTCTTCCACGACATGGGGCTGGCGCAACTGCTCGCGGGGACGATGCGCTCCGGCGGCCGGACGGTGTTCATCGCGCCGCTGGAGTTCATCCGGCGGCCGGAGCGCTGGCTGCTGCTGATGTCGTCCTATCCGAACACGCTCACGGCGGCCCCGAACTTCGCGTACGACCTGGTGACCGAGGCCGTGCCCGAGGCGAAGCGCGCCGAGTACGACCTTTCGACGGTGTCGATCGCGCTCAGCGGCAGTGAACCGGTCCGGGCGGCGACCGTCCGGGAGTTCCTCGCCGCTTACGAACCCCACGGCTTCCCGCGTGGCGCGTTCCGGCCGTCCTACGGTCTGGCCGAGGCCACGGTCTACGTCGCCAGCGGCGATTCCGACGGCCCCGTGGTGACCGAAGTGGACGGCCGGGAGGTCGTCGAGATCGGCTGGCCCAGGGGACAGCGGGTCCGCGTCGTCCCCACCCCGGATCGCGTTTTGCCCGCTAAAGGCGAAGTGGGCGAGATCTGGGTGAAGGGGCCCAACGTGGCGGCCGGGTACTGGCGGCGGCCGGACTTGACCGCCGAGGTGTTCGACGCCGAACTCGACGGCGAGGGCGGCTGGCTCCGCACGGGCGACCTGGGCACGATCCGCGACGGCAGGCTCTCGGTGACCGGCCGCATCAAGGACCTGATCATCATCGACGGCCGTAACCACAGCCCGCACGACATCGAGGAGACGGTCGCCGCCTCGCATCCCCTTCTCGGGCCCGAGCGGGTCGCCGCTTTCTCGGTCGACGGTGACGAAGGCGAGGGCGTCGTCGTGGTCGCCGAGCGCGCCCGGAAGGCCCCCGACTTCGACGAATCCGAGATCGAGCGAGCCGCCACCCGAGCCGTCGCCGAGCGGCACGACGTGCGTCTCCGTGCCTTCTTCCTGGTGAAACCCGGCGGCCTGCCGCGGACCTCCAGCGGCAAGGTCGCGCGTTCCGCGGCCAGAACGCGGTACTGGACGGCGGATGGGACAGAATCCACCCATGGCAGCTGACGGGAGCGAGTACGTCGACGAGATCAAGGCCCTCGTCTGCGAGACCTTCGACGTCGATCCGGAGACCATCGACGAGAACACGCCCTTCGCCGAGATGGGGGTCGACTCCCGGCGCCGCGTCCGGCTCCTGGCGACCGTCGAGGTGGAGTTCGGTGTCGACCTCGACCTCGACGAGCTGGACCGCCTGGTCGACATCCGGGCCTCGGCGACCGTGCTCGCCGAGGCCGTCGAGGCGGGTGCGAAACCGCGAAAACGCGGTTTACCAGGCTTCTTGCGCCGAAATCGTTTGAGTTAGCAAAGGTGTGAATGTCCCTGCGGTCTCGATGACCGGTGGGTACATTCTGTGTGCATATGCGACGGCACCTGATGCCGCCGGCGTGCGTCGTAGGTAGGACAACGAGGCGGATACAGCGGGACGAAGGGGGCACCGGTCATGCCGGACGGGGGCTACAAAGCCGATTCAGAGGCGATGCTCACGGCGTCGACGTCGTTGGAGCGCGCGGCTGAGAAAACGACGTCCGAGGCGGGGAAGGTGGGTCCGACCCAGGTCGGACCCGAGAACTTCGGCCGGGTCCACAAGGACTATCAAAAGGGCTATGCCACCGGGATTCTCGCCATTTCCGACGCGATGAAGGGCTACGCGGGCCAGCTCACCCAGCTCGCCGGCGGCGTCAGCACCGCGTCGACCCGGTACACCTCGTCCGACCAGGCGAACGCCGCGGCTGCCAACAAGGCGGGAGCCCAGTAATGAGTCAACCGACGCAGGCACAGATCGACGAAATGCTGAAGGACCCCTACGTCACTCAGGGCACCAAAGACGCCTTGATGATGCCGTGGGGTGACCGGGAAGCGGCCTACAAGAAGGCCGTCGCCGAACGTGACTCGAACGCGGCCGGGGACAAGAAGCAGGCGGCCGAGACGAAACAGGCCGACAAGGACCTCGACTCCATGTCCAGGCCTGCCGCCGGGGGTGCGACCACCAAATCCGACCAGGTGCTCGACCTCGGAAAGCCGGCACTGGACTTCTTCTCCGACTGGGCCGAGCAGGTCTGGAACAAGATGCCGGAGAAGTCGGGCGAAATCAGCTACAAGACCGACATCTGGGACCGGTTCCACGAGAACCGTGAGATCAATTTCCAGAAGATGTTCGACGAGGTCGATGACCTCTCCGACGCCAAGAAGATCGTCGAGCAGACCCAGAAGGACGCGAGTTCGGCGCTGACCACGCTCTTCCACGATTGGAAGGG
Organism: Amycolatopsis sp. CB00013; assembly: GCF_001905755.1. Lineage (NCBI taxonomy): Bacteria > Bacillati > Actinomycetota > Actinomycetes > Pseudonocardiales > Pseudonocardiaceae > Amycolatopsis > Amycolatopsis sp. CB00013. The sequence goes on from NZ_LIWC01000004.1 coordinate 238,174, forward strand.
TGAGGGCGCGACGGCCGCGAAGGTCAAGTACGAACAGCGGATCCAGCCCGACGCGAAAGAGCTCATCGCGCAGATGGAAGGCGCCATCAAACTGGTGCCTTCGACCATCGACAAGATCTACAGCGCGCTCAAGCTGAAGGTCGACGAGACGCTGAAGCTCCGGGTCGACAAGGTCGCGACGGCGCCCCTGTACATCGCGAAGCAGGTCGTCGACATCGCGAACGGCAAGGTCGATTCCAAAGAAAAGCTCATGGACGTCGCGTACTGGCTCGACTCCGCGTGTCCGGGCAACAACCTCGCCGAACGGCTGCGTCACGACGACTGCAAGCTGAACGACGAGAACAAGGATTACGCGATCGGGGCCGCGAAGCAGTGGCTGAAGGGTTCTTTCGCCACCGAATTCGGTGAGCGGTACGAGAACTTCAAGAAGCTCTGCAAGAACGCGACCGAGACGATCAACACGCAGTACCACGAACTTTCGCGGTTCATGGAGGACTACACGAACCCGTTCCCCGCGCCCGGGTCCGAGAAGACGCCGCCCCCCGATGACGGCAAGGGCAAGGACAAGGACACCGGCGGCGGCAGCGGCGGTGGCAGCGGGAGCGGTGGCGGAAGTGGCAGCGGGAGCGGCGGTGGCAGCGGAAGTGGTGGCGGTGCCAGCACGCCGCCGGCCGCGGAGGTCCCCGAGACGCCGAAGCCCGAGGACAAGCCCGCCGAGGGCACGAACCCGGTCACCGGCAAGCCGCTGGAAATCGACCCCGAGACCGGCAAGCCGTACCCGATCGACCCCGCGACGGGTGAGGCGATCAAGGACGGCATCGACGGTCAGGACACCATGACCGTCCAAAAGGGCGACAACAAGATCGAGATGACCGAGCCGGATAAAGACGGCAAAATGGACATCAAGGTCGACGACGGCAAGGGCAACGAGAAGGACTACAAGCTCGACTTCGACGACCCGAAGGGCGAGGACGGCAAGCCCGGCGAAGAGGGTAAGGACGGCAAGGAAGGCGAGTTCGGGCCGAAGGGCACGGTCAAGGAAGGCGAGCCCGGCCCTGACGGCGTCTACCGGCCCGGCCCGGACGGCAAGATCCACATCCAGGACGGCAACCTCAAGATCACCGCCGAGCAGCCGGACGGTCCGAACGGCCCGACCGTGGTGACCGTCGACGACGGCAAGGGCGAGCCGACCACCTACACCCTCGACGAAAAGGGTGAGAAGAAGGAACTCAAGCCCGGCGACGACCTCAAGAACGGTCTCGACGACCGGAATCCCGGCAACCCGCAGCCCGGCAAGACCGACGACATCCGCACGATGCCCGCTCCGGCCGAGGCCGGGATGGCTCCCGGCGGTGGCGGTGGCAGCGGCTTCAGTGCTCCTGGCGGAGTCGAGGTCGGTGTCGGCGCCGAAGGGACCGCCGGGGCGTCCGCGGGAGCCGAAGCCGCCGGTGGTGGTGGCGCTTCGGGTGCCGGTGGCGATGGCACCGTGCCGACCGCCAGTGGCGGCGGAGGCGGCGGCAGCTTCGAAGGCGCGCTCGGGAGCCCCATGGAGGGTGCTTCGGCGGGCTCGCTGAACGAAGCCGGGTCGCTGGAAGCGGGTATGCAGTCCGGAGGCGGCGCGCAGCCGGCCGGGGCCGAAGGCGGTCTCGGGATGGCTCCCGGCGGGATGGATCCGGCGCCCGCGGGTGCCGGCGGTGCCGGTGCCGGAAGCTCGCCCGCCGGAATGGGCGGCATGATGGGTGGCATGGGCGCCATGGGCGGCGCGGCAGGCGGTGGCGGGGGTGACACGCAGCGCGGGTCGAGCCAGTACCGCGTCGAGGGTGGCATTTTCGAGACCAGTGGTGCGGGCGGCCGGATCAGCGGATCGCTCGACGACGAGGGTGGCGACCGTTCGATCAGCTACGAGCGATGATCGCCTGACCGGGGAACGAGGGAGGACCGATGAGCGCTGTCGACCGGCTGGCGGCCGCCATGTCCAGGCAGGACGCCGCCATCACGGAGCAGTTGGAGCAGCGCGGGCTGCGGGAGCGGCATCTCGCCGACGCCAAGGCCCAGGCGGTGGAGACCATGCAGAAGGACGCCGCCATCCACGACAAGTACGCCGCTCACATGCAGGAGCTGGGGAAGCGGAGCAAGGAGGCGGGCGGCTGGCTGACCGGCAAGACGACCGCCGACCGCAGCCACACCATCGGCTTCGACATCGAGGACGACGACAAGCCGGACGCCCGGTTCGCCGAGTTCGGGGCGCGGCCTGACGCGCCGCGGCCGGTGGCGCCTCCGCCGCCTCCTCCGGTCGCCCCTGGGGTGCCCGGGATGCCGACGACGGTGGACGTCCCGCCTCAGGCGCCGACGCCCGCTCCGAATGCCGCGGCGCCTGAAGCGCCTGGCACGCCCGCGCGCCGTCGTGGTCGTCACGCCCGTGACGACAAGGGCTTCGACGACGACGACTTCTCGAACAACTCGTGGATGGTCGACTGACCTGTTTCACCCCCGGATCGCGTTTAGCCCGCTAAACGCGATCCGGGCGGGTCAGGCGGCGGGCTCGTCTTGGAGCTCGATGGGGGCGCGTTTGACGTCGGCGTCCAGCAGGGGCTGGTATTTCGTCGTCCCCGTCAGGTGCGTGAGGAAGAACGCGGTGAACAGCGCCCGCGCCAGTTGCTGGGTCCCGCGGTGCGGCTTCCCGTGCAGCAACAGCTGACTCCAGTGCCTGCCTTCGGTGACGCCGAGGTGCGACGACTTCCCGAGCTTGCGCAGCTGCACCGGCCCGCCCCACGCGTCCGCGATGGCTTCGGCATGGCCGACCGGCGGCGCGACCAGGTCTTCGCTCGCCGCGAGGTGCAGGCCGGGCACGGTCACCGACCGGGCCGACACCGTCGCCGGCGGCAGCGTCTGCGCGGGAGTGATGGTCGCGACGGCGCGGATCTCGGGCCGCTCGTCGTTCTCGGCCGCCTGCGCGGCGGCCAGCACCGCCGAACCACCGCCGGTCGAGTGCCCGGCGAGGCCGAGCTTCGCCGGGTCGACGCTGATGCCGTCCGGTCCGAGGCGGACCGTCGTGATCAGCTCGAGCGTGGTGAGCAGGTCGCCGGCCAGCAGCCGGTGCGAAGGCAGCGGCCCGCGCTGGGTGGCCGGAGCCGCCGCGACGATGCCCCAGCTCGCGAGGTGCCGGAGCAGATGCCGGTAGCTCCCGGTCGGCTGCAGCCAGCCGTGCCCGAAGGCGATCGCGGGCAGACCGAGCCCGGAACGGGGCGTGAACACGACACCGGGCAGTCCGACCAGGGCGAGGTTGCCGCGCAGAACGTCGTGCGGACCTGGGTGGGACAGCTCCGCGAGCAGCTGCTTGGGCTTGCTGGCCATGGTCGTGACCTTACTGCCCGCACCCCCGTCCGGCCCGCGCGCCGCCCTGCGCGTCGCGTTTAGCCCGCTAAACGCGACGCGTGGGCGCCCGGGCGAGGGGGCCGGATTCCCGTCGTTAGGCTGGTGGCCGTGTGTGGAATCGTGGGATACGTCGGACACCGCCCGGCCCTGGACGTCGTCATCGGCGGCCTGCGCAGGATGGAGTACCGCGGCTATGACTCGGCAGGCGTCGCGGTCCTCGACGGCGCCGGCGCGCTGAACGTAGAACGCAAAGCGGGCCGCCTGGCCAACTTGGAGACCCAGCTCGACACCGTCGGCAGGGACGCCTTCACCGGCACCGCCGGGATGGGCCACACCCGCTGGGCCACCCACGGCGCCCCGGTCGACCGCAACTCGCACCCGCACCGCGACGCCTCCCAGCGCGTCGCCGTCGTGCACAACGGCATCATCGAGAACTTCGCCGCCCTGCGCGCCGAGCTCGAGGCCGAAGGCGTCGAGATGGCGAGCGACACCGACTCCGAGACCGCCGCGCACCTCATCTCCCGCGCCTACACCGAGGGCGACACGAAGGGCGACTTCGCGGCCAGCGTCGCCGCCGTCTGCCGTCGTCTCGAGGGCGCGTTCACGCTGGTCGTGACCATCGCCGACCAGCCGGACACCGTCGTCGCCGCCCGCCGTTCGTCACCTCTGGTCGTCGGCGTCGGCGAGGGAGAGCACTTCGTCGCCTCCGACGTCGCCGCGTTCATCGAGCACACCCGCGAGGCGGTCGAGCTCGGGCAGGACCAGCTCGTCGTGATCACCCGCGACGGCTACGAGGTCACCGACTTCCACGGCGACGCCGCCCAGGCCAAGCCGTTCACCGTCGACTGGGACCTCTCGGCCGCGGAAAAGGGCGGCCACGAGTACTTCATGCTCAAGGAGATCGAGGAGCAGCCGGAGGCGCTGGCGAACACGCTGCGCGGTCACTTCGACGGCGGCCGGATCATCCTGGACGAGCAGCGCATCTCCGACCAGGACCTGCGCGACGTCGACAAGGTCTTCGTCGTCGCCTGTGGTTCCGCGTACCACTCGGGCCTCGTCGCCAAGTACGCGATCGAGCACTGGTGCCGCCTCCCGGTCGAGGTCGAGCTGGCCAGCGAGTTCCGCTACCGCGACCCGGTGCTGGACCGCGCCACGCTGGTCGTCGCCGTCTCCCAGTCGGGCGAGACCGCGGACACCCTCGAAGCCGTCCGTCACGCGCGCGAGCAGAAGGCCCGCGTCCTGGCCGTCTGCAACACCAACGGCGCGCAGATCCCCCGCGAATCCGACGCCGTCCTCTACACGCACGCCGGTCCGGAGATCGGTGTCGCCTCGACCAAGGCGTTCCTCGCGCAGATCGCGGCCAACTACCTGGTCGGCCTGGCCCTCGCGCAGGCCCGCGGCACCAAGTACCCGGACGAGGTCGCCCGCGAGTTCGCCGAACTCGAGGCGATGCCCGCCGCGGTGCAGAAGGTCCTGTCCACTGTGGACCAGGTCCGTGACCTCGGCCGCCGGATCGCCGACTCGAAGGCCGTGCTGTTCCTCGGCCGTCACGTCGGGTTCCCGGTCGCCCTCGAAGGCGCGCTGAAGCTCAAGGAACTGGCGTACATGCACGCCGAGGGCTTCGCGGCCGGCGAGCTCAAGCACGGCCCGATCGCGCTGATCGAAGAAGGCCTCCCCGTCGTAGTCGTGATGCCGTCGCCCAAGGGGCGTGCGGTGCTGCACTCGAAGCTGGTGTCGAACATCAGCGAGATCCAGGCACGCGGCGCCCGCACGATCGTGATCGCGGAGGAGGGCGACGAGACCGTCCGCCCGTTCGCCGACGAACTGATCGAGATCCCGGCCGTCCCGACCCTGCTGCAGCCGCTGGTCTCCACGGTGCCGCTGCAGGTGCTGGCCGCCGAGATCGCCCGCACGCGCGGGTACGACGTCGACAAGCCGCGTAACCTGGCGAAGTCGGTCACCGTCGAATAGAGACCGGAGGCGTCGTGCAGGGAATCTGGACCACGGAACGGATTCGCGCGGCGGAGGACCGGTTGCTCGCCGTCACGCCCGACGGCGAGCTCATGCGGCGCGCGGCTTTCGGTCTCGCGGTGCACGCCGCCGAGATGCTGGCCGAACACACGGGTTCGGTGTCCGGGCGGCGGGTGACGTTGCTCGTCGGGTCGGGGAACAACGGTGGTGACGCCCTGTGGGCCGGCGCGTTCCTGCGTCGCCGCAACGTGGCCGTCTCCGCGATCCTGCTGAAGCCCGAACGCGCGCACGGCCCGGGTTTGGCCGCGTTGAAGCGATCCGGCGGCAAGGTCGTGTCCCTTGAGGACGGTCCACAGTGGATTCGGCGGGCCGACCTCGTCGTCGACGGGATCGTCGGGATCTCGGCGCGCGGGCCGTTGCGGCCGGACGCCGCCGCGCTGCTGGAGCACGTGAGCGCGCCCGTGCTCGCGGTCGATCTGCCGAGCGGGGTGGATCCGGACACGGGCGCCGTCGACGGTCCTGCGGTCGTGGCCGACCGGACGGTCACGTTCGGCGCGCTCAAGCCGGTGCACGCCCTCGCGCCCGCGTCCTGTGGCGAGGTCTCCCTGGTGGACATCGGGCTGCGGCTCAGCGAGCCCGATCTGCGGCGACTCGATACGGCGGATGTCACGGCCGCGTGGCCGGTGCCCGGGCCGGATGACGACAAGTACAGCCAGGGCGTGGTCGGGGTGGCCGCCGGGTCGGCGACGTATCCGGGCGCGGCCGTGCTCGCGGCTGGCGCGGCGGTGCGGGCGACGTCCGGGCTCGTGCGGTACGCCGGTCATGCGGCGGACGTGGTGCGCGGGCAGTGGCCCGAGGTCATCGCGACGGGTTCGGTGACCGACGCGGGCCGGGTGCAGGCGTGGGTCGTCGGGCCGGGGATCGGTACCGGGCACGAGGGCCGGGAGGTGCTGAGGTTCGTGCTCGGTCGCGGCGTGCCGGTGTGCGCGGACGCCGACGCGACGACGATCATCGCGCGTTCGCCCGACGTGCTCGACGCGCGCGATCCGGACACGCCGCTCGTGCTGACTCCGCACGCGGGCGAGTTCGAGCGGCTGATGGGTTCGCCGCCGGGGGCGGACCGGGTCGCGGCGGCGCGGGCGGCCGCGCGGAAGTACGACGCCGTCGTGCTGTTGAAGGGGCACTGCACGGTGGTCGCGGCGCCGGATGGGCGTGCGCTGGTCAACACGCCGCGGGGGTCGTGGCTCGCGACGGCGGGTTCGGGGGACGTGCTGTCCGGTCTGGTGGGCGCGCTGCTCGCCGCCGGGCTCGATCCGTGGCTGGCGGCCGGGGCGGCGGCGCACGTCCACTCGCTCGCGGGGTCCCTCGCCGCCGACGGCGCCCCCACCTCGGCCTCCGGCATCCTCGGCGCGATCCCCGATGCCCTTCGGTCCGTCCGTTCCCTGACCTCCTGACCAGGGCCCCGACCTGCGTTTTGCCCCCTAACCGCGCTCTGCGGTCGGGCGCCCTCAGATACCCACATTCTGCGGGCGGGCGCCATCAGAGCGCGGTTAGCCCGCAAAACGCAGGTCGGCGGGGCAGGCGGCGCGAGTGGGAAAAAATGCGGGAGTTATCGAGTTACGTGTTAACTCGGGGCGAATAATCTGGTAAGAAGCAGGTGTGAGCGCCGACACCCACCCCGCCGAGACCGCGAAGGTCCGGGTCGTGAACGGTGTCGCCCATGTCTAAGACCAGGCCCTCGGACGCCGCCGTCGAGCAGCGACGCCAGGAGATCCTCGACCACGTCATCGCCACCGGCGAGGTCCGCATCGACGACCTCACCACCCGCTTCGGCGTCAGCCTGATGACGATGCACCGCGACCTCGACGACCTCGCCGACCGCCGTCTCCTCCGCAAACTCCGCGGCAAGGTCGAGGCCTACCCCGCGACGACCATGGAGTCGGCCGCCCGCTTCCGCGACACTTTCAACCAGGCCACCAAGGACGCGCTCGGCGAGGCCGCCGCGGCACACGTCCACTCCGGCCAGACGGTCTTCGTCGACGACTCGACGACGCTCTTCCCTCTCGTCCGCCGCCTCGCCCAGCTCGAGGACCTCACCGTCATCACCAACTCGCTCGAAGCCGCCCGCATCCTCGGGTCCGCCAAGAGCGTCGAGGTCGTCCTGGCGGGCGGGCGCTACCACCACGAGTTCGACTCGTGCGCCGGCCCGGACGTCGTCGCGTTCCTCGACCGCACGCACGCCGACATCGCGTTCGTCTCGGTCGCCGCGGTCGCGGTCGGCCGCCTGTTCCACCCGGTCCAGGACTACGCCGAACTCAAGAAGGCCGCACTGCGCACCGCCGATCGCAACGTCCTGGTCGTCGACAACTCCAAGTTCGGCCGCACCGCCACCTACGCGTACGGCGACATCGGCGACTACGACCTCCTGATCACCGACGAAGAGACGCCGACCGAGGAGATCGAGGCGGCGCTGACCGCGGGGACCGCCATCGAGCAGGTCGAATGCGCACCGGAGGGGCCGGAATATGAGTTCTGACCTGGTCGCCGGAATCGACTCGTCGACCCAGTCGACGAAGGCCGTCGTCTGCGACGCGAGCACCGGCGAGATCGTCCGCACCGGCCGCGCCTCGCATCCCGACGGCACCGAGGTCGCGCCCTCCGCGTGGTGGGACGCGTTCCGCGAGGCCTCGGACGGCCTCCTCGACGGCGTCGGCGCCATCGGCATCGGTGGTCAGCAGCACGGCATGGTCACCCTCGACGAAGACGGCGAGGTCGTCCGGCCCGCGTTGCTGTGGAACGACATCCGGTCCGCGAAGGCGGCCGAAGACCTCGGCGCCGAACTCGGTGCCGAGAACTGGGCGAAGTCCGTCGGCTCGTTGCCGGTCGCCAGCTTCACCGTCACGAAGCTGCGCTGGATGGCGGAGAACGAGCCCGAACTGGCCGATCGTGTCGCCCGCGTCCTGCTCCCGCACGACTGGCTGACCTGGCGGCTGCTGGGCGACGGCGCCGAGCCGGTCACCGATCGCGGCGACGCCTCCGGCACCGGATACTTCTCGCCCGCCACCGGCGAATACCGCCAAGACCTCCTCGCACACGCCTTCGGCGGCCGCACTCCCGAACTGCCCAAGGTCATCGGCCCCGCCGAAGCCGCGGGCCACACCGCGGACGGGATCCTGGTCTCGGCCGGAACCGGCGACAACATGGCCGCCGCCCTCGGTCTCGAACTCGTCCCCGGCGACGTCGTCGTCTCGCTCGGCACCAGCGGCACCGTCTTCGGCGTCTCCGAGACGGCGAGCGCCGACCCCTCCGGCATCGTCGCGGGATTCGCCGACGCCACCGGCCGGTTCCTCCCGCTGGCCTGCACCCTCAACGCGGCCCGCGTGCTCACGGCCACGTCCGCGATGCTCGGCGTCGAGCTCGCCGAGTTCGACAAGCTGGCGCTCGCCGCCACACCCGGTTCCGGCGGCCTCACCTTCCTGCCGTACCTCGACGGTGAGCGGACGCCGAATCTCCCGGACGCCAACGGCACGCTCTTCGGCCTGACCCGCGCGAACATGACGCCCGAGAACCTCGCCCGCGCGGCCGTCGAAGGCATGCTGTGCGGTCTGGCCGCCGGGCTCGACGCCTTGCGCGAACAGGGGCTCGAAGTCCGTCGTGTCCTCCTGATCGGCGGTGGCGCGCAGTCGGCCGCCGTCCGCGCGGTCGCGCCGATCGTGTTCGGCGTGCCCGTCGTCATCCCCGAAGTCGCCGAGTACGTCGCGGTCGGTGCCGCGCGGCAGGCGGCCTGGGCCCTCGCTTCCAGCACGGAACCTCCCCGCTGGCAGGAACAGCACGGCTACACCCCACTCGAGCCGACCGAAGCGGACCGCGCCGAAGGGCGCCGGATCCAGCAGCGGCATCTCGAAGCCCGCGAACTCGGGCACGGCATTTCCGCGAAACCGAAAGAGGACTGAACCGATGGCCACGATCACCTACGACAAGGCGACCCGGCGCTACGCGGGCTCCGAGCGGCCCGCCGTGGACGCACTCGACCTCGAGATCGCCGACGGCGAGTTCCTCGTGCTGGTCGGGCCTTCCGGCTGTGGCAAGTCCACCAGCCTGCGGATGCTCGCCGGCCTCGAGGACATCGACGAAGGCGCCGTGTGGATCGGCGACCGCGACGTCACGCAGTTGCCGCCGCGCGCCCGCGACATCGCGATGGTGTTCCAGAACTACGCGCTGTACCCGCACATGACCGTGGGCCAGAACATGGGCTTCGCGCTGAAGATCGCGGGTCGTCCGGCTTCGGAGATCAAGCAGAAGGTGCTCGACGCGGCCAAACTGCTCGACATCGAGCAGTACCTCGACCGCAAGCCGAAGGCGCTCTCCGGTGGTCAGCGCCAGCGTGTCGCGATGGGCCGCGCCATCGTGCGTGAGCCGCAGGTCTTCCTCATGGACGAGCCGCTGTCGAACCTCGACGCGAAGCTGCGTGTCTCCACCCGTACGCAGATCGCCGCGCTGCAGCGCCGCCTCGGCGTCACCACCGTCTACGTCACGCACGACCAGGTCGAGGCCATGACGATGGGCGACCGGGTCGCCGTCCTCTCGGACGGTCTCCTGCAGCAGTGCGACACCCCGCGCGCCTTGTACGACAAGCCCGCAAACGCTTTCGTCGCCGGTTTCATCGGCTCGCCCGCGATGAACCTCGTCACCGCGAAGCTCACCGAGGACGGCGCTGAGCTGGGTGGCGCCCGGGTGCCGCTGACCCGCGAGATCCTCGCCAAGGCCGACGGCGACACCGTCACTCTCGGCTTCCGTCCCGAGTCGCTCGAGGTGACCACCAGCGAAGACGGCACCCTGCCGATCAAGGTCGACCTCGTCGAGGAGCTCGGCTCGGACGCGTACGTCTACGGCAAGCTGGCCGAGACCGACGCCGAGGGCGCGAAGTCGAACGTCGTCACCCGTGTGGACCCGCGCACACCGCCGGCCATGGGCGACACCCTGCACCTGCGGATCCGTCCCGACGAGCTGCACGTGTTCTCCGCCACCGACGGGGCGCGCCTGTCCTGAGCCGGTTCGTGGGAAACTGGTGGTCGTTATGACCGCCAGTTTCCCGCGTGCCGAGGTCGTCATCGACCTGTCCGCCATCCGGCACAACGTCGCCCTGCTCGCTTCCCGCGCCCCCTCGGCCCAGACGATGGCCGTGGTCAAGGCCGACGGCTACGGGCACGGAGCCCTCGAGGTCGCCCGGGCCGCCGTCGAGGGCGGCGCCACCTGGCTGGGCACCTGCTCCCTCGGTGAGGCGCTCGCGCTGCGCCGGGCCGGGATCGGCGTCCGGCTCTTCAGCTGGCTCGACACCCCCGAAGCCGACTTCGCGCCCGCTGTCGCCGAAGACATCGACGTCGCCGTGAGCTCCCTGGACGAGCTGGCCCGCGTGGTCGACGGCGCGCGCCGGGCACGCGACTTTAGCGGGCTAAACGCGATCTGCAGGGTTCACCTCAAGATCGACACCGGGCTCAGCCGAAACGGCTGCCCACCTGCGGAATGGCCGGCCCTGGTCAAGGCCGCGGCGGCCGCGAAACCGCTCATCGAGGTCGTCGCCATCTGGTCGCACCTCGCCTGCGCCGACGAGCCAGGCCACCCCTCCATCGACGCGCAGGCGAAGCGGTTCGACGAGGCCTACGACATCGCCCGCGCGGCCGGCCTGAACCCGATGCGGCATATCGCGAACTCCGCCGCCGTGCTGACCAGGCCCGACCTGCACTTCGACCTCGTTCGCCCCGGGATCGCGATCTACGGGCTGAACCCGGTGCCCACCGACGACGACCTGCGCCCGGCGATGACCTTCAAATCGTCCGTCGTGCTCACGAAGCGAATCCCGTCCGGCGAATCGGTTTCGTACGGCCACAGCTGGACGGCCGAGCGCGACACCACCCTCGCCCTGGTCCCGGTCGGCTACGCGGACGGCGTACCGCGGTCGCTGTCCGGCCGCATGGACGTATGGCTCGCCGGGAAGCGGCGGCCGGTCGTCGGCCGCGTCTGCATGGACCAGCTGATCGTCGACTGCGGAGACGACGAGCCGTCCATCGGCAGCGAGGTGATCCTGTTCGGCAAGGACGGGCCCACGGCGCGGGAATGGGCCGACAAGCTGGGGACGATCGACTACGAGATCGTGACTTCGATGTACCGCCCGCGGGTCCACCGGACGTATCTGGAGGCAGGCTCGTGACACCTTCACGAAGACTGCTGGCCATCGTCGGCGGCGTCGGTGCGGTGGCCACCGGCACCGCCGCCGCGATCGCCGTCGCCGCACAGCAGCGGCGGCAGAGTGAGGATCCGTTCGTGGACGAGCCGTTGGGGGACTTGGAACCGGACCGGACATCGACAGTGGCGGCGGAGGACGGCACGCCGCTCGCGGTCGAGGAGATCGATCCGGCCGATGGGGGAGAACCGGAGCTGACCGTCGTCGGCGTGCACGGTTTCGCGTTGTCGAAGCGCTGCTGGCACTTTCAGCGGCGAGACCTCGCTTCGCTGAAGCTGCCGCGGGTGCGTCAGATCTACTACGACCATCGCGGGCACGGGCAATCCGGCGCCGCGACCGCCGAGACCAGCACCATCGAGCAGCTGGCGCGCGACCTCGACATGGTCCTGCGCTCGGTGGTGCCGGAGGGGCCCATCGTGCTCATGGGGCACTCGATGGGCGGCATGGTGATCATGGAGCTCGCCGCGGAGCATCCCGAACTGTTCGACGACCGGGTCTGCGGCGTCGCGTTCATCGCGACCGCCGCGGGCGAGGTCGGCGCGCGGGGGCTGCCGCGGTCGCTGCTTTCGAAGTACAACCCGCTCACGCGAGGCGTCGGCGGCCTGGCCGGCTGGCAGCCGGGGCTCGTCGAGTTCGTGCGCGCGGCGGGCGGACAGCTGACCCGGCAAGCCGTGCGCAGGCTGGCTTTCGGCAGCCGGGACGTGTCGCCGCGGCTCGTCGACTTCATGCTGGAAATGCTCGAAGTGACGCCGGTGCGCGGGCTCGTGAACTTCGTCGACACGCTCGGCAGTCACAACCGGTACGCCGCGCTCGCCGGGCTGAAGCACGCGCACGTGCTGGTCGTCGGCGGTGATTCCGACCGGTTCACGCCGATCGCGCACGCCGAGCGGATCGCGGCGGAGCTGCCGGACGCGGAGCTGGTGCGCGTGCGCGGCGCGGGACACATGGTGCAGCTGGAACAACCCGAGCTGGTGAACAGCCACCTGATCGACTTGGTGCAACGATGCACGGGCACCGATGGTGAGACTTCCGAACGGCGGACCTGGTGGTGGCAACGCTGATGAATTTCGCTTTCCCGACTCCCGAGTCGACGATGGACTTCGGGCGCGAGCTCGGGCGTTCGCTGCGTGCGGGCGATCTGGTGCTGCTCGCCGGGCCGCTCGGGGCGGGCAAGACGACGCTGACCCGCGGGATCGCGGACGGTCTCGGGGTCGGCGGGCGGGTCAGCTCGCCGACGTTCGTGCTGGCGCGGGTGCATCCGGCGGGTGCGGCCGGGGTCGCGCTGGTGCACGTCGACGCGTACCGGCTCGGCGGGGATCTCTCGCAGCTGGACGACCTGGACCTCGACACAGAACTCGAGCGGTCGGCCCTGGTCGTCGAATGGGGCGAGGGGGCAGCCGAGCGTCTGTCGGACGACTACCTCGTCGTACGTCTTGAGCGCCGGGAAGACGATGTCCGCCTGGTCACCCTGGAGCCCCACGGCTCCTGGGCGACCCGCACGCCCGACCTGCGTTTAGCGGGCTAATCGCGATCCGGCCGCCCGACCTGCGTTTCGCCCCCTAATCGCGATCTGTGCGGGGCGACCTGCGTTTCGCGGGCTAAACGCGATCCGCGGGGCGCACGACGGAACGCGCGATTCCCAGGTCGACCAGGTCTTGGGGGCGTAGCCGCAGTCGGTCGGCGAGTGCGGGAACTTCGTCGGCGGGCAGCTTGAGGATCGCCGCGGCCGCCTCGGGCGACGTCACCGAGAAGTACGCGTCGGGTGTCACCCAGGTCGACCCCGGCGCCGCGAACGCGAGCGCGCCCCCGGATCCGCCTTCCCCGATCACCAGCGTCGTGATCGGCACGGCCGCGCTCGCGACCGCCTCGAACAACTCCGCGATGGCCGCGCCCGCACCGGCCCGCTCGGCCGCCTCGTCGTTCGCCGCTCCGGGAGTGTCGACGAGGGTGAGCACCGGGATCCTGAGCCTCGACGCGAGCCGCACCAGACGCGCCGCGGTCCGGAACCCCGCGGGCAGCGTCGCCGTTCCGCACTGTGCCGCGTACGCGATCGCTCGGCCGCTTCGCCAGCCGAAACCGCACAAGACACCTGAGTCGACTCCGCCGCACCTGTCGCCTGAGAGCTCCTCTCGCCAGTCGAAGTGCGCGTCGAGGTACTCCGCGGCCCGCGGTCGCTCGGCGGAGCGTGCCGCCTGGACCGCATCCCAGCCACTGTCGGGCAGGTCCGTGGATCCGAGCGCTCCGGGCGGCTCGGCGGCGTCCGCCGTCGACGCAGTCAGCAGGCGCAGCCACCGTTCCAATGCCGAAGGAAGGTCGGCCGGCGTCACGATCTGATCGACCTGGCCCCACGCGAGTTTCGCCTCTGCCGTGTATGCCTCCGGGGATGCGCCGGCGGGCCGCACGCGAGAACCGGCGAAGCCGACCTGCGCCCCGGGCAGTGCGAGGACGACGTCGGCGCTCGCACCGAGCGTCGCCCAGCCGCCACCCGTGGTCGGATCGCGCAGCACCGAGATCTGCGGCACCGACCGAGCCCCGGCCGCCGCCCGCGCGATGCGCTGCAACTGCGAAAGCGCCCGCATCCCGTATTGCATGCGGCTGCCGCCGGTCGCGATCAGCGACACCACTGGCAATCGGGACGCCACGGCCCGCGCAAACGCCGCCTCGACGCGATCTCCGGTCCGCCTGCCGATCGAGCCGCCCAGGAAGCCGAACTCGAAAGCGATCACCACCGCCTCGACGTCGCCGATCATGGCGGTCCCACAGAGCACGGATTCGCTCTCGCCGGTCCGCTCCTCGGCGGCCTCGCGCGCCGAGCGATAGCCCGGCCAGTCGATCGGCCCGTCGTCCGGCTCCTCGGAACGCGGAACGTCCAGATCCTCGAAACCGGTCGCGATCTCCTTGATGACAGACCGCGCCGAGGGCCTGCTCATCCGAGCGCCCGCTTCATGACCTTGCCCATGTCGTTGCGCGGCAACGCTTCCAGATAGCGGACCACCCGCGGCCGTTTGTGCGGCGACAACAGGCGTGAGACATGGTCGGCGAGCTCCGACTCCGCCGGACGTTCTCCCTCGGGCACCACCCAGGCCACGATGCGCTCGCCGAGGTCGTCGTCGGGCTCGCCGGTCACGGCGACCTCGGCGACACCGGGATGCTCCATGAGCGCGTTCTCGATCTCGCCCGCACCGATCTTGTAGCCGCCGCTCTTGATCAGGTCTGTCGCCTTCCGGCCGACGATCTTCACGTACCCAGCCGCGTCGCGGGTCGCCATGTCGCCGGTCCGGAACCAGCCGTCGTCGAAGGCGGCTTCGGTGGCGTCGGGGCGGTTGAGGTACTCGGTGAACATATTCGGCCCGCGGACCTGGATCTCGCCGACGGTCTCGACCTCCTCGACGGGCTCGCCCGCTTCGTCGACGAGGCGCAGATCGACGCCGCGCAGCGGGACGCCGACTGTTCCGGGAACGTGCTCGCCGTCGGCGCGGATGCTGGTGTTCATGAGGGTTTCGGTCATCCCGTAGCGCTCGATCACGCGCCTGCCGGTCGCCGCGGTGATGCGCTGATGGTCGTGGACGGGCAGCGCGGCCGAACCGGACACGAGCAGGCGAGCGCTGCTCAGCGCCTTGGCGAGCGACGGGTCTTCGCCGACTTCGCCCGCGATGCGGTGGTACATCGTCGGGACGCCGAACATCATCGTCGCGCCGGTGGCGAGCTCGCGTGCGACGCCTTCGGTGGAGAAGCGACCGAGATGCCGGACCGAGCCGCCGCGCCGGAGCGGCCCGAGGATGCCGAGGATCAGGCCGTGCACGTGGAACAGCGGGAGTCCGTGGACGAGGACGTCGTCGGCGGTCCATGCCCAGGCGTCCTCGAGCGCGTCGAGGGTGATCGCGATCGCGCGCCGGGGGAGGACGACGCCCTTGGGCGGGCCGGTGGTGCCGGAGGTGTAGACGATCAGCGCCGGGGTTTCGGCGTCCGGTTCCGCTGGGAGAGCGACCGGTGCGCCTTCGAGGACGATGTCGCGTCGCGGCAGGCCGTCGAGGCCAGTCGGCAGGTCGGCGCCTGGCTCGGCGAGGACGAGGACGGGTTCGCTGTCGGTGAGGATGTGCGCGAGTTCGCGCTCGCCGATCTTCGGGTTGAGCGGGATGGCGGGGACGCCCGCGAGCAGGGCGGCGATCACGGCGACGCTGGTATGCACCGAGGGCGTCGCCCAGACGGCGACGCGGCCTGCCGGCAGATCGCGGGCGAGTGTGCCGGCGATGGCCGCCACGTCGGCGTAGGTGAGGGAGGTGTCGCCGAAGCGGAGCGCCTCCTTGTCGGGGCCGCTCGCCAGCGTGGGGAACAACCGATCGGGCACGTGTGACCTCCTGCTCGACTCCGCCGGCCGGGGCGCTTGGCGCCAAGGAACCCCGCTCTCGGAACCGTACCGCCCAGGCCGCCCGCCCCCTGCGACCTGCTTCACACGCCCCCGCCGACCTGCGTTTAGCCCCCTAATCGCGATCTGTGGGTCCGGAAGGTGAAGGCCCACCGGAGCGCCTTTAGCGGGCTAACTGCGATCCGCAGGCAGGGGCGCCAGATCGCGTTTCGCCCCCTAATCGCGATCCGGGGTGCGGGGTGCGGGGGCCGGCGGCAGGGCCGGTGCGCGTCGCCTTTAGCGGGCTAAACGCGAGCCGGGGCCAGGGGAGCGGCCACGCCACCCGATCGCGTTTAGCCCGCTAAACGCGCTCCGGGGCGCTGGTCGTAGGCTGGGTAACCGTGCTGGTACTGGCCATCGACACCTCGACCCCGGCGGTCACCGCGGGCCTCGTCGCCCTGGACGGCGACACCCTCGAGTCACGCGGCGACCGCGTCACGGTCGACCCGCGCGCCCACGGCGAGCTGATCACGCCGCACGCCCTCGAAGCCGTCAAGGCCGCGGGCGTCACGCTTCGCGACCTCGACGCCATCGTCTGCGGCGTCGGTCCCGGCCCCTTCACCGGCCTTCGCGCCGGTATGGCCACCGCCGCGTCGCTCGCTCACGCCCTCGGCATCCCCGCCTACCCGGTCTGCAGCCTCGACGCGATCGCCGCCGACGTCGCCCCCGGCGAAGCGCCCTTCCTCGTCCTCACCGACGCGAGGCGCCGCGAGGTCTACTGGGCCGCGTACGCCGCCGACGGCTCCCGCACCGACGGCCCCCACGTCGAGCGACCCGCCGACCTCGAGACCACCATCAAGGTCGCGGCGGGCGACGGCGCCCTCCTCTACGCGGACGCCCTCGGAGTCCAGCCGATCGAACCGCGCTTCCCGTCGCCTCTCGGGTTGGTCAAAGCAGCCGACTTCGACCAAGAGCCCGCGCCGCTCACCCCCCTCTACCTCCGCCGCCCCGACGCCGTCGAACCGGCCGCGCGCAAGAAGGTGACCACGCCGTGAGGCTGGAACCCTTACGCCGCAAGGACATCCCGCGCTGTGTCGAGATAGAGAAGATTCTCTTCCCCGGCGATTCTCCGTGGACCGCCTACGCCTTCCACGCGGAGCTCGACGCCGGCGGCCACTATCTCGTCGCCCGTCCGGATGAGACCGATGAGGTCATCGGGTACGCCGGGCTCGCCGTCGTCGGCCGTCGCGGCGACTACGAGGCGAGCATCCACACGATCGGCGTCGACCCCGGCCACCAGCGCCAGGGCATCGGCACCATCCTGCTGAAAGCGCTGCTCGACCGCGCGGACGAGCTCGCCGCGCCGGTCTTCCTCGAAGTCCGCACCGACAACGACGCGGCGATCACGCTCTACGAGCGGCACGGTTTCGAACGCGTCGGCCTCCGGAAGCGCTACTACCAGCCTTCCGGCGCCGACGCCTACACGATGGCCCGCCCGCGGGCCCAGGTCCGAGACGAGGTGGCGGGCTGATGCCGCGCATCATCATGGGCATCGAGAGTTCGTGCGACGAGACCGGTGTCGGCCTCGTCCGCCTGCACGACGACAACACGGTCGAACTCCTCGCCGACGAGGTCGCCTCCAGCGTCGACCAGCACGCCCGCTTCGGCGGCGTCGTGCCCGAGGTCGCCAGCCGCGCGCACCTGGAGGCGATGGTCCCGACGGTCGAACGCGCCTTCGCCAAGGCCGGGCTGAAACTGTCCGATGTGGACGCCATCGCGGTCACCGCCGGGCCCGGTCTCGCCGGTGCGCTGCTCGTCGGCGTCGCCGCCGCCAAGGCGTACGCCGCCGCGCTCGACATCCCGCTCTACGGCGTCAACCACCTCGCCGGGCACATCGCCGTCGACACGCTCCAGCACGGCCCGTTGCCCGAGCGCTGCCTCGCCCTGCTCGTCTCGGGCGGGCACACGCAATTGCTGCTGGTGGACGACATCGCGTCCGAGATCACCGAGCTCGGGTCCACTGTGGACGACGCCGCGGGCGAGGCCTACGACAAGGTCGCCCGCGTCCTCGGCCTTCCGTACCCGGGCGGCCCGCCCATCGACAAGGCCGCCAAGAACGGCGACGGCGCGGCCATCGCGTTCCCCCGGGGGATGACCGGTCCGCGCGACGCCAAGTTCGATTTCTCCTTCTCCGGCTTGAAAACCGCTGTCGCGCGCTGGGTCGAGGGCGCGGAGCGTCGTGGCGAGGACATCCCCGTCGACGACGTCGCCGCGTCGTTCCAAGAGGCCGTCGCCGACGTCCTCACCATGAAGGCGATCCGCGCGGCGAAGGAACACGGCGTGGACACGCTGGTGATCTCCGGTGGCGTGGCGGCGAATTCACGACTGTCCGAACTCGCCGCCGAGCGCTGCGCCGAAGCCGGGATCACCCTGCGTGTCCCGCGGCCGCGGCTGTGCACGGACAACGGCGCGATGATCGCCGCGCTCGGTGCGCACGTGGTCGCCGCCGGACGGCCGCGAGCCTCACTCGACTTCTCCGCCAACCCGGCCCTGCCGGTGCAGATCGTCTCGATCTAGCGGGATTCGGCGGCGGTGCGCGGCGCCGGGGCGAGATTGAGCAGTTCCTCCAGTGCCGCCACCGACAACGCGGCGGCATTGCCGTCTCCGTAAGGGTTTCCGGCGTGCGTCGGATGCAGATCGCCACTCAGGATCTTCGCCGCGGTGTCGGCGATGAGACCGGTGTCCGTCCCGACCAGCCAGGCGCAGCCGGACTCGATCGCTTCACGTCGTTCGGTGACGTCGCGAAGCACCAGGACGGGTGTGCCGAACGTCGGCGCTTCCTCTTGGATACCACCGGAATCGGTCAGGACGAGCTCGGCGAGCCGCAGCGCGCGCACGAGATCGGGATATTCGAGCGGTTCGGTGATCGTCACCCTCGGCGTCCCGCCGAGCGCGGCCGTCACCTGGTCCCGCACGGCCGGATTGGGATGCACCGGGAACAGCACCTGGACGTCGCTGTGTTCCGCGACGATCAGTTCGATGGCCGCGAGCGTGCGGCTCAGCGGCTCACCCCAGGACTCACGCCGGTGCGACGTCACGAGGACGAGCCGCTCACCCGCCTCGGCGATTTCCATCTCCAGTAGGGCGAGCGCGGTGTCCCGCGCGGGGAGATCACGTTCGGCGATCGCGATCACGGCGTCGACGACGGTGTTGCCGGTGACGGCGATCCGTTGGCGCGGAACGCCTTCCGTGCGCAGTGCGGCCGCGGCGCCCGGCGTCGGCGCGAGGTGCAGGGCGGCGATACGCGAGATCATCTGCCGCGTCCCCTCTTCGGGGAACGGCGCGGCGAGGTCGTGGGTGCGCAGTCCCGCTTCCAGATGCACGACCGGGATGCCCTGCCAGAACGCGGCGAGCGCGCCCGCGAGTCCCGTCGTCGTGTCGCCCTGGACGACGATCGCGGCCGGCGCGACCCGGCGCAGCACCTCGTCGAGCGCGGGAAGCAGGCCGGAGACCAGTTCCGCCTGGGTGCCGGTGGCCCTGGGCGGGGTGTCGAGCCAGGCGTCGACAGGCAGGCCGAACGGGATCAGCGCCTGTTCGACCATGCCTGGATGCTGTCCACTGTGGACGACGAAGGGCCGTAGGTGCGGGTGCTCCGCCAGTGCCAGCGCCAGCGGCGCGAGCTTGACCGCCTCCGGCCGCGTCCCGGCCAGCAACATCACATCCACGCGTTCGCGCTCCTCATCCACGTATTCGAGTGTCCCGCATCAACGCGGGTGATGGCCGCCGGCGTGCGAGGGGCCCACGCCGGCGGCCGTTCCGTCCAGGGGAGCGTCAGTTCCCCATCTCGCCGAGCCGTTTCGTGCGGCGGTAGCCCGCGATGACCGCGATGGTTCCGAGAACCAGCAGGATCACGCCGACGGCCAGCCACCAGCCGACATCGGCCCCGGTGGCGGCGAGGGCACCCACCCCGCCACCGGCGACGCCGACTCCGGCGCCAGGCAACTTGTACATTTCGACCTCACTTCACCCTGGTCAGGCGGTGGTCGCCGGACGCCGGTTGCGGACCACGCGGATGCCGACCGGGATGGCGACGGCACCGAGCAGGCCGAGACCGATCCACAGTCCCGCGCCCGAAGCGAGCGGCACGGGCAGACCGGCCGGGCCACAGGTCGCCGACGAGACGATCACGTCGCCGGAACCGAGCGGGGTGAGGGCGTCACCGAGGAGCTTCACGTGGATGGCGTTGACCGTGAGGCTGCCGTCCTGGTTCTTGATCTGCTCGTTCAGGATGATCGTCGCGACGTTGACGGTGCCGAGGCCGACCTTGATCTGCGTGTTCGGGGCGGGCGTCGCGTCGACCGCGCCCGCGCTGCCCAGGTTCGCGCCGACCAGGTTCGTCGCGCCCTGCACACCCTTCTGGGTCGCGGTGCAGGTGGCTTCGACGACCTTGATGCCGACGTCGCCGAGGGCACCCTTCAGCAGCGGCAAGCCGACGTCGGCGGTGCTGGCCTTGGCCGTCACGGCACCGGAGTTGTCGTCGCGCTTGGCCTCGGTGTTGATCGCGCCCGCGGTCAGCACACCGGTGAGGTTGGCCTTCGCGAGGCTGTTGGTGGTCGGCCCGGAGGTCTTCGCCTCGGCGAGCGGCCCGGCCTTCACCGCGTCGAGGCCGAGGAGCTTCACATCGACCTTGACGCCATACGCGGAGCCGTCGCCGGGGGCCGCCGAGGCGGGCACCGCACCGGCGAGAGCCACGCTCGCCACCACAGCGGCGAGTACTCCGCCTCGTCGCAAGAGGTGCGTGTTCTTCAACTGGTCCTCCGAATTGATTCGTGGGGGTTTCTCTAGTCTGCGGTCGGCACGAGGGCACAACCGTTGCGGACGAATCCTCAGCTGGCCTGACTCGGCTCGCGGATCGTCTATCGCCGAGTGTTTCTTAAATTGAACGGAAAACTGCGAGGATCACCGGATCGGGTGGTCCTCGAAGAAATTGCCGCAGGTCGCCGAACGCATCACTCTTTCGGCCTAGTCAGTTTTTCCACGATCGTGCCGAAAGGGCCCATGATCACGTTGGAAATGCGAACCCCGGTCGAAAGGGCCGGTTCTCGCTGACTTACTCTCGTCGGCGAGTTCCTGTCCGCTGCGCCGGATCCCCGTCGTCTGCTGCGTCTTTCCTGAGAGGGTCACCGTGGCCGTTGCGAGCGCTCCTTTGCCGAGTCACCACCGGTTTACGCTGCGTATGGCGGTGCTGGCGGTGATCGCCGTCGCGGTCGGCCTGGTGCTGGCCGAACGTCTGTACCGGGTGTTCGAGGTCCAGCTCTCGGGTCTGATACTGAGGGTCATCACCACATCGGGTGTCTTCGTCGCCGGTGAACGCGAGACTGTCTACTTTGGGTTGTCGGGCGATACTCCACTCGGGTTAAGAATGACTCCGGAATGCTCGTCGGCATTCATGTTGCTGCCACTGCTGCTGGTGACCGCCGTCATGTTGTATTTCCGTCCGGGAAATGCGAAGCGGCTCTTCACTTCGTTGGCGATTTCCGCGATCGTCGTCATTCTTGTCAATCAGATGAGGGTTTTGGCCATCGTCGGTCTCGTGAACGTGATGGGTATCGACGAGGGTTATTACTGGGGTCACACCTTGCTCGGCTCGATGGTCAGCGTCCTCGGTGGCGCGGTCGCCCTCGTCCTGTTCGTCTGGCTGAGCACCCGCAAGCCCCGCGCCGAACGCGGGACCGCCTGATGGGCGGCGGCTCGATCAAGATCCTTCTCGCGATCACGCAGGCCTTCGCGCTCACCATGAGCGTGGCGTTCATCGTGTACGTCGTCGTGATCGTCGTGCCGTACCTGCGGCGCAAACCCGCGCCCGTCGGTGACGCCGACGACTTCACCTGGCACTTCTTCGTTCCCTGCCGGGACGAACAGACCGTCATCCGGGAAACCGTGCGGTACCTGCGTTCGACGTTCCGGCAGGCGCACGTCTGGGTCGTCGACGACGACTCCGAGGACCGCACGGCCCGCGTGGTCCGGTCGATCTGGCGGCGCAACGGCGGCTACGACCCGTATCTGCACCTCGTCCCCCGCCGCCGTCCGGAAGCGAGGACGGGCAAGGGCGACGCGCTCAACGCGGCCTATCAGGCGCTCAACGACTGGATGGGCCCGGACGCGAGCCGTGACGACGTGGTCGTCGTGGTCGTCGACGCGGACGGACGGCCGGCGGAGAACTGCCTCGAGGTGTGCGCCGCGGACCATCTCTTCGGCGACGAGACGATCGGCGCCGTGCAACTCGACGTCTGGATGGGCAACGCGGGCACCCGTCCGCCGGGGAAGAACTGGTTCTCCCGCGCGTTCGGGCTGAAGCTGGCCCAGATGCAGGATCTCGAGTTCCGCACGGCCATCGCGGCCATCCAGACCTCGCGCGGGTTCACCGGCACGATCTCCATGGGCGGCAACGGTCAGTTCACGCGACTGTCCGCATTGGACTCGATCGCCGGGCCGGACGAGCAGCCGTGGCGCGGTTCGCTGCTGGAGGATTTCGAACTCGGCGTGCACCTGCTGACCGCGGGCTGGCGGACCGGCTACACGCCGGATTCCCATGTGAAACAGGAAGGTCTGTACAGCCTGCGTCGATTCCTGGTGCAGCGCACGCGCTGGGGCCAGGGCACGATGCAGTGTTCGCGGTATCTCCGGCGGATCTGGGATTCGCCGCATGTGAGCACGCTGGGCGCGGCGGAGATGATGTACTACCTCGCGCAGCCGTGGATGCAGCTGCTCGGCTCGCTGCTGTACCCGATCCCGTTCATCCTGCTGCTCTTCAGCACCGCGGGGGATCCGGCGCAGGTGTGGACCTGGTTCGCCGACGACGGCGCGTGGATCCTGTTCGCGATCTACGGCTCTTTCGGGCTGCTGCCGTTCATCGTGTGGGGCCCGATCTACCAGTTCAAATGCCTGAAGAGCCGAAATTTCCTGCGCGGGATCGGAATGGGCTTCGCCTACGCGCTGTACATCTACACGTTCTACATCACGTCGTGGCGGGCGCTGTTCCGGCTGGTGCGCGGCCGCAACGGCTGGTCGAAGACGCGGCGGAACACCGAGCACGCCCCCGGGGTCAAGGTCGCGCTGGACTCCTGACCCCGGGGACGGGTTCAGACGGCGGGCAGGATCCGGACGTCGTCCGCCTTCACGAACGCGATGCGGTGTCCGAACTGGATCTGCACGTACTTCGTCTTGCCCTTGACGACCACGTGGTTCGCCGGGTCGAACGTCGTCGCCGAGTAGTACTCGGAACCGAGGACGTTGCCGAGCGAGTACCGCTGCCCGGCCGAGAACGTGTACGGCAGCGGGATCACCTGCTGCACCGGCACGTTCGCCGGGTACGCCTCCGCCTCGGGATACGCGCGGCCGAACACCGGCACGGTCGCCAGACCCGGCTTCGGCGTGACGACCAGGCCGAACGCCGGGCTCGTCGTGCGCTGATCGCGGAACCAGCCCTTCTGGCCGAGGTACCAGATCGCCGTCCAGCCGTCACGCCGTTCGGCGACGACGTAGCGCTGCCCGGTCTCCGCGCGGCTGCCGATGTCGGAAACGGCCATCGTGCTCGCCGAACCGTCCGGGCGCAGGCCGATGTCCTTCAGCAGCGGTGCCGTGTCGTTCGGCTCGCTGCGCAGCACGACCGAACCGGAACCCCTTGCCGGGCAAGGCTTTCCCGCGGTCTCGCAGCCGGTGAAGGCGGGCTGGTTCGTGGCGAAGTCCGGCGTGATGGTCACCAGCGGCGAGCCGGGGCGGCCGAAACCGGACAGCGGCGCGCCCATCAGGTCGAAGTAGTGCGCCCAGTCCCAGTACGGGCCCGGGTCCCAGTGCATGCCCTTGATGGTCGAGGGAATGGTGCCGGGGACGTTGTCGTGGCCGAGGATGTGCGCGCGGTCGAGCGGGATGTCGTACTTCCGCGCGAGGTAGCCGACGAGCTTCGCGGAGGTGCGGTACATCGCCTCCGTGTACCAAGTGCCCTTCGCGGCGAAGCCCTCGTGCTCGATGCCGACGGACTTCGCGTTGACGTACCAGTTGCCCGCGTGCCAGGCGACGTCCTTGGTCGGCACGTGCTGCGCGATCTGGCCGTCCGACGAACGGATCGTGTAGTGCCAGCTCACGTAGGTCGGGTCACGGACGAGGTCCATCGCCGTGTCCCAGTAGCCCTCGGTGTCGTGGATGATGATGTATTCGACCTTTTGGCTCTTCGGCCGGTCCGCCTTGTCGTGGTTGCCGTAGTCGTTGTTCGGCAGCTCCTGGTACGGCGCCGGCACCGAAAGGCACGAGACCTTCTTCGGGCACTCCGTCTTCGGGGCTTCCGCCTCGGCGCGCGCCGGGCTCACCGGTGACGCGGCGAGGGTGACGTTCTGACCGTCGTCGGTCCTGCGGCTGACGCCCTTGGAGATCGTGTCGAAGACTTCGTCGGCGAAGGACTGCGCGCCCTCCGCGTCCTTCGCGCCGCTGTAGCGCGCGACGGCGGCCCTCCAGTCGCCGGTTTCGCGCTGGTACTTCGCCAGCAGCGCGGCGCCACCGCGGATGTTCTGCGTGGTGTTCGTGCGCAGCGTCGCGACGTCCTGGCCGATCAGCGTGGCCGCCTCGTCGATGGTCTGGAGACCGGGCGGGGGAGGCTTCGGCGCCGGCGTCACCGGGAGTTTCGCCGTGCGGGCGTCGTCGCCGCGCGGATCCTCCTCGCCGTCGTCGTGATGCGTGCCCGTGCCCGCTTCGCGCAGGTCGGTCAGGTGCATCGGGCCGTAGCCGGCGGACGTGCTCGGGGTGCCGGCGTTGAAATCCCAGCGGGACTCCAGGAAGGAGACGCCGAGCAGGACGTTCTCGGGAACGCCGAACTCCTGCGCGGCGGCCGCGAAGTCCCGCTGACGCTGTTGATCCGCCGGAGCGGCTTCAGCGGGGACAGCGGCGAGGAGACCGGCGGTGAGGCTGAGGATCGCGAGCCCGGCGGTCCGTCTGGACCGGCGCCGGGGCGGCGCGAGGGAAACGGGACGGAAGGGACGCGGCATGGGCGTATACCCCCAGTGACTAGGTCTGCTGAACAGGACCGACCCCAATGGTCGGAACCTAACCAGAAACCGGCTTGGTCCGTAAGGCCCCTCCGGATCGCGATTAGGGGGCTAAACGCAGGTCGGTGGCAAGGTGGGGGGCATGGGTGGGGTGCGGGAGCTTCTGCGGGAGAAGGACCACGTCTTCCTCGACTTCGACGGCCCGGTGTGCGACGTGTTCGCCCGGCTTCCGGCGAGGGAGGTGGCCGACAGGCTGAAACGACTCGTCGAACCCGAGGTGATCGCTTCGGCCGATCCGTTCGACGTGCTCCGGTTCGCGGCCTCATGCGGGCCGAACGCCGCGAACGTCGTCGAGCGACAGCTCAGCCGTTTCGAAGGGGAGGCCGTCGCGCAGGTCTCGCCGTCGCCCGGTGTCGCGGACGTGCTGCGTGACTGGCGTGCGCAGGGGTTCACGGTGACGATCGTCAGCAACAACTCCGTCGACGCGGTCAGGGCGTTCCTGGGGCTGCACGACCTCGCCGAGCTCGTTCGCGGGATCAGCGCGCGGACGACGAGCGACCCGGCGCGGCTGAAGCCCGAGCCCGCGCTCCTCGACGCAGCGGTGAAGGCGCTCGGCACGTCGCCGGGACAGTGCGTCATGGTCGGCGACTCGGCCGCGGACATCCTGGCCGCTCGCGCCGCCGGTGTCGCCTCGATCGCTCTCGCGAAGACGCCGGCGAAGCGCCGGGCCCTCGCCGCCCTGGCTCCCGATGCCCTGGTGACCGACCTCGCCGACCTGCGTTTCGCGGGCTAAACGCGCTCCGGTGGAACCGGGGCGGAACAAAACGGCCGGTCAGGGGCTCGCGGACAAGGTGAGCGGACCCTCCTTGCGAAGCTGGCACTCACATGGCTAGAGTGCTAATTGCACGGCCCGAACACGCCCCGGCACCCGCGACGGCGGGGGTGGTAGGAGCCGTAACTCATCCTGCCAACGCTTTCGACGACCGTGGAGGTCAACCCGGTGAGCGTGAACATCAAGCCGCTCGAGGACAAGATCGTTGTCCAGACGAGTGAGGCCGAGGAGACGACCGCTTCCGGCCTCGTCATCCCCGACACCGCCAAGGAGAAGCCCCAGGAGGGCAAGGTTCTGGCCGTGGGCCCGGGCCGCATCGACGACAAGGGCAACCGCGTCCCGCTCGACGTTTCCGTCGGCGACGTCGTCATCTACTCCAAGTACGGCGGCACCGAAGTGAAGTACAACGGTGAGGACTACTTGATCCTTTCCGCTCGCGACGTGCTGGCCGTCATCAACTGACGTCCGCTCTCAGCGCATGACGCCCCGGGCCCCGCATTGCCGGGGAACGGGGCGTTCGTGTTTTCCGAGCTTTAGAACTGGAAGGTAAGCGGAACAGGCCATGCCCAAGCAGATCAGTTTCGACGAGGACGCTCGTCGCGCGCTCGAGCGCGGGGTGAACAAGCTCGCCGACGCGGTCAAGGTCACCCTCGGCCCGCGCGGTCGCCACGTCGTGCTCGACAAGAAGTTCGGTGGCCCGACCATCACCCTCGACGGCGTCACCGTCGCTCGCGAGATCGAGCTCGACGACCCGTTCGAGAACCTCGGCGCCCAGCTCGCCAAGAGCGTCGCCACCAAGACCAACGACGTCGCCGGTGACGGCACCACGACCGCGACCGTGCTCGCGCAGTCGCTGGTGAAGGTCGGCCTGCGCAACGTCGCCGCCGGTGCCAACCCGACCGCCGTCGGCCGTGGCATCGAGGCCGCCGCGGAGAAGGTCATCGCGGTGCTCAAGGAGAAGGCGACCCCGGTCAAGGGCCGCGACAACATCGCCCAGGTCGGCACCGTCACCTCGCGTGACGCGGCCATCGGCGCCCTGCTCGGCGAGGCCGTCGAGCGGGTCGGCGAAGACGGCGTCATCACGATCGAGGAGTCGTCCACGCTGGCGACCGAGCTCGTGATCACCGAGGGTGTCCAGTTCGACAAGGGCTTCCTCTCGGCGCACTTCGCGACCAACCCGGAGGAGCAGAAGGCGATCCTCGAGGACGCCTACATCCTGCTCGTCCGCGAGAAGATCTCGTCGCTGGCCGACCTGCTCCCGGTGCTGGAGAAGGTCGTCGAGGCCAAGAAGCCGCTGCTGATCATCGCCGAGGACGTCGACGGCGAAGCGCTGTCCACCCTCGTGGTGAACTCGCTGCGCAAGACGATCACCGCCGTCGCGGTCAAGGCGCCGTTCTTCGGCGACCGCCGCAAGGCGTTCCTGGACGACCTCGCGGTCGTCACCGGCGGTGAGGTCATCTCGGCCGAGATCGGGCACAAGCTGTCCGAGACCACGCTGGCCCAGCTGGGCAACGCCCGCCGGATCGTCGTCACCAAGGACGACACCACGCTCGTCGACGGTGCCGGCACCAAGGACGACATCGCGGGCCGTGTCGCGCAGATCCGCAAGGAGATCGAGAACACCGACTCCGACTGGGACCGCGAAAAGCTGCAGGAGCGGCTGGCGAAGCTCGGCGGCGGTGTCGCGGTGATCAAGGTCGGCGCGGCCACCGAGACCGAGCTGAACGAGCGCAAGCACCGCATCGAGGACGCCGTGGCTTCGACCAAGGCGGCCGTCGAAGAGGGCATCCTGCCCGGCGGTGGCTCGGCTCTGGTGCACGCGGTCAAGGAGCTCGACGGCGGCCTCGGCCTCGAGGGTGACGAAGCGACCGGTGTGCGCATCGTCCGCGACGCGCTGTCCGCCCCGCTGTTCTGGATCGCGACCAACGCGGGCCACGAGGGTGCGGTCATCGTGAACAAGGTCCAGGAGCAGAACTGGGGGCACGGCTTCAACGCCGCCACCGGTGAGCTCACCGACCTGCTGGCCGCCGGCATCGTCGACCCGGTCAAGGTGACCCGGTCCGCGGTGGCGAACGCCGCTTCCATCGCCCGGCTCGTGCTCACGACGGAGAGCTCCGTCGTCGAGAAGCCGGTCGAGGAGGAGCCCGCCGCGGCCGGTCACGGCCACGCGCACTAGTTCCACCCCGAAGCGGGGCGGCACTCCACTCGGAGGGCCGCCCCGTTTTGCTTTCCCGCCCCTCTCCCGCGCCCGGATCGCGTTTAGCCCGCGAAACGCGATCCGGCGCCGAGGTGGGGCGCGACCGCGGGCAGAGCGACTTTCGCGGGCTAACTGCGATCTGACGGTGCTCTCGCGCCGACCTGCGTTTCGCGGGCTAAACGCGATCCGGTGCCCGGACATGCGGAAGGGCGGCACCCCACCCGGATGCCGCCCTTCCGCGTTGCCGACTCGGCCGGATCAGCCGTTCGACATGCTCAATTGGCGCTTGTCCGCCTTGATGATGTGCTCGCGTTCCGATTCCGACAGCCCGCCCCAGATCCCGTACGGCTCGTGCACGGCGAGTGCGTGGTTCCGGCACATCGCCAGTACCGGGCAGGCCAGGCACACGGCTTTGGCCCGCGCCTCGCGGCGGGCTCTGGCCGGCCCGCGCTCGCCGTCAGGGTGAAAGAAGGACGCGCTGTCCATGCCTCGGCACGACCCTTCGAGCTGCCAGTCCCATACATCCGCGTTGGGCCCCGGGAGCCTGCGTGTGTCCGCCATCCTGACCGCCTCCGTCATCCGGTCGAAGCGTTTACCTGCTCTGCTGCGCTGCGGATACTCCATTCGGTGCAACGGCGGTAACGTTAGAAGCGCGCCAATACTTGTTCAAGAGATTCAAGACGATTCAGCCGTTAGGCATCCCCCGGATGTGTGAGCCGTACTTTCCGCTCCGGTTGCCCCTGTCCCGGCCTGCCTGGATATTGGGTCGAGTGGGATCTCGGACCAGCAGTGAAGAACCCACCCTGCCGGTGGCCTCCGTCGCTCGCCGGCTCGGGGTCGCACCGTCCACCCTGCGCACCTGGGACCGCAGATACGGCGTCGGGCCGAGCCGCCACACCAACGGTCGTCACCGCCGCTACGGCAGCTCCGACATCGGCCGTCTCGAACTGATGCAGCGCGCGCTCCTTCGCGGCGCCTCGACGGCCGAAGCGGCGAAGTACGCACTCGAGCAGATGCCCAGGATGGCGACGGAGCCCCCGGAATCCGCCGTCGTCCAAGTGGCGGAGCAGGCCGCCGCGCCGGCCGCCGAAGATCACGACGTCCCTTCCCGCCTCGCCAGGCGGTTGAGCACGGCCGCGCTCGCGATGGATTTCGGCGCGGTCCAGCGCATGCTCGCCGACACGATCCGCGAACTCGGCGTCCTGCCGGCCTGGACCGGTGTCGTGTCGCCGGTCCTGACCGCACTCGGTGCGCGCTGGCGCGGGGTGAGCGCCGGAGCGGAGGTCGAGTACCTGCTCGCCGAATGCGTGTACGCCGCCCTCGTCCGCGCGACGCCGGTGCTCCGCGAGCCGCGTAACCAACGCCCGGTCCTGCTGACCTGCGTCCCCGACGAGCGCGACAACATGCCGATGTACGCCCTCGCCGCGGCGCTGGCGGGACGTCGGATCGGCGCCCAGCTGTTCGGGGCGTCCCTGCCCGCCGAAGTACTCGCGGTGACCGTCCGCCGCAGTGTCCCGGCGGCGGTCGTCCTGTGGTCGGGGCGGCGGGCGACCGCGGACCCGCGACTGTTCGCCAGGGTGTCCCGCGGCCGTCAGCGCAGCAGGCTGTTCGCGTGCGGTCCCGGCTGGGATCCCGCCACGCTCCCGGACAAGATCGAACTACTCGGCGAACTGACGACCGCCGCCGACCGGATCGAGCACGTTCTTGTCGGTGCGAGGCGATAGAAAGGACGCATGGAATCGTCCTTGCGGTCCGCCGCGTTCGGTGACGGCGTGCCGCCGCCGGACCCGTTCGCGGTGCCCGCGTCGCCTCGCGGACGGCTGCTCGCCGCGATCGGGCTCGGTGCCCGCGGCCGGTACGCGGCGGCGGCCACCCTGCTGAACGGGTTGCGCGCGAACGGTGGCCCGGTGTTCGCGTCGCTGGCCGCGAGCACGCTGGCGTCGCATCGGCGGCAGTTGGGCGGGCACGCGGCGGCCCTCGTTCTCGACGGCGAGGCGCTCGCGCTGGTGATCACGGAGCCGCCAGGTGAGCCCGACCCCGACGGTCTGGACGCCGAGGGCGCGCGGGCGGACGCCCTCCTGGGGCTCGCGGCGGACAATCTCGGGCGCGGCAGGCTGACCGCCGCCCGGCGGTTGGTCGCGCGTGCGGACGTGCACTGCGGCAACTGGCGGACCCGGACCAGGGCCGGTTGGGTGGGCGCGGAAATCGAACTGGCGGGTAACATTTCCGGGGCGGCCATCGCGCCGGCGGAAATGGCGTGGGAAACCGCGCATGCCAGGGGCGCGTGCCGACATGTCGTCAAATCGAGCCTTGTGCTCGCCGTGACGATCGCGAATGGCGGTTCCGCTGAGCGGGATCGCGCGAAAGCGCTGGTAGAGAGCGCGCGCGAAACCGCCGAGAAATACGAATTCAATTCACTTCTGTGGGTGGCGTGCCTGCTCGAGGCGGACTTCGGGGCAGGACACGCCGATGAGTATCGATCCAGAAGTGCCGAACTGTTGCACGCAGTGTTACGGCATGCGGATCCTTGCGGGAGGTGGCTCGCCCGGGAATCTCCGTGGGTCCCCCTCTGAGGGCGTCTAGCCTGTTGGAGGGCCCATTCCGGCAACCGGGCTAAGAACTTTCAAAAAAAGCCACCGGATCGTGTCAAGGTTCGGGCTAAAGCGTCCGATAGGGGAAGTGGAATGTCACCCGGCTGCAGGAAGGAAACCCCGTGACGACGGTCTTGATCTGCGACGACCGACGCAGTGTCCGCGAAGGGCTCACTCGAGTGATGTCCGCGGTCCCAGGGGTCAGTCGCATCGACTGCGTAGCGCACGGTGACGAGCTGCTGGCCCGGTACTCCCGTCAGCCGGTCGACGTCGTGCTGGTCGGAACCCAGCGCGCTGTCCCGACTGGCGTCGAAGCCACCCGGCGGCTCGTCTCTGCGAACCCCCAAGCGAACGTGATCGTGTTCGGCGCCCCGGACGACGCGGGCAGCATCGCCGCCGCCATCGCCGGCGGCGCGCGCGGCTACCTGCGCTGGGACGCCTCGCGTCCCGAGCTGGTCGCCGCACTGGCGCACACGCTCGCCAGCACCTCGGTGCCGGCGCCGCGCCAGCCGTCCGACCCCGGCGTCCAGCTCACCGAGCGCGAGCTCCAGGTGCTCCGCGGGATGAGCCAGGGCAAGAGCAACGGACAGATCGGCCGCGAGCTGTACCTGTCCGAAGACACCGTGAAGACCCACGCGCGCCGCTTGTTCCGCAAGCTCGGCGTTCGGGACCGCGCTCAGGCGGTCGCCCACGGATTCCGCCGTGGACTTGTTTCCTGACAACGCTTTCCTGATTTCATCGGTCAGATTGCACAACGGGTGACGAACGGGCCGGGGGAGTACCCCTGGCCCGTACCTGTGTTCCCTGTCACGCTTCGTGCTTTTATGTTCGACGCTCGGGCACTCTTGCTCGAGCGAGTCCGCCTCCGGGCGGACCGTCGTACCCCACTGCGTTCCGGCTCGTTGAAAGTTCGACTACGAGCGAAGGGAACCAGGAAGGACCCGGGTTCAGCGTGCTCGCCGGAAAGGCGGCGCGCCGATGACGGCCGTCAGTGAAGGTGTCGGACCCGGGCGGTACTGTAGCTGTCACCGGTAGTGGTCTCCGAAGTCACACGCCGGACTCTTTGCACGCCTATACGTAACACTGGGACTGTTGTCTGCGATGGCCAATGTGGGGGACGGACTGGATGAGCCGGTCGCCGCTGCTGTTGAGGGTGATCCTCAAGCGGTCGAGCGGTTGCTGGCGGCCATCCGTCCTTTGGTAGTGCGGTACTGCCGCGCTCGGGTTGGCAGGCAGGAGCGTTCGTTCGCTTCCGCAGACGACGTTGCTCAGGAGGTGTGTCTCGCGGTGCTCACGGCATTGCCTTCGTACCGTGATCAGGGCCGCCCGTTCCTGGCCTTCGTCTACGGGATCGCCCAGCACAAGGTGGCCGACGCGCATCGCGCCGCGGCCCGAAATCGCGCCGAGCCGGTCGCCGAAGTCCCCGACGAGGTCGAGGGCGGCGTCGGTCCCGAGCAGCGTGCTCTCCAAGGCGAGCTGAACGAGCGCATGTCGCAGCTGCTGCGCGTCCTTCCCGACAAACAGCGTGAGATCGTGGTCCTGCGGGTTGTCGTGGGATTGTCCGCCGAAGAGACGGCAGAGGCCGTGGGGTCCACCCCCGGCGCCGTCCGGGTGGCCCAGCATCGCGCCCTCGCGCGCCTACGTAAGGTTCTGGCCGCTGAGGAGGTGATCTGAGTGACCGATCGCGACCGTCGGTTCTCCCCTGGGACCGATCGTGAACTGACGGCTTTCGAGAGAGGGCTGACGCCCTCGGAAGCCGAGTTCGCAGCTGATCTGTCGGCCGTCCAGGCCGATGACGCGCTGCTCGACGCTCTCGGCGGCTCGGATCCGAAGATGGCCGACGACCTCGGCGATCAAGAGCTCAACGCCCTGCTGCTGGCCTGGCGTCGTGACATCGACAGTGAGCCGCTGGCGGAACTCGTCGACGTCGACACCGCCGTCGTCACCGTGAAGACCGCCGCGCTCGCCCGTAAACACGGGGGAAGACGCCGGCTGCTGGTCCCGGTGGCCGCCGCCGCGGCCGTCCTGGCCATCGCCTTCGCCGGTACCGGTCTCGCCGCGAAGGACGCGCAGCCTGGTGACACTCTCTGGGGCCTGACCAAGGTGCTTTACGCCGACCACGCCCGGTCGGTCGAGGCCGCCGCGGCGGCCAAACTCGATCTCGAGAAGGCCAACCTCGCGCTCGCCGGCGGGCGCCTCGACGACGCACGCAAGGCGCTCGACGAGGCCCAGGCCGCGCTGAACCAGGTGACCGACGAAGAGAACCGCGATCAGCTGCTCGAACAACACCGTCAGTTGAGCGCTCAGCTGCAGAACCCCGGTCAGCAGCCGCTGCCCCCGGATCAGCAGTCGCCTTCGCAGACTCCGGTCGCGACCACCCCGCAGCCCACCACGCAGCCGACGGCTCCGCCGACGTCGCTGCCGGGAGGCGGCAACCCCGGCACGACTTTGCCGGGCACCACGACTCCCTCGCCGACTCCGCCGACCACGACCAGTGAGCCTCCGCCGCCCACGACGTCGACCACGCCGCCGGCCTCGGGCAACGACCCGGGCGGCTCGCGGAACGAACCGTCGCCGGGCGCCGGAGCGCAGGCTCCCGCGGCCGCCGTCGAGACGCCGTAACACCCCAGAACGCCGAAAGGGCCTGGTGAGATCTCTCTCACCAGGCCCTTTCTCTTTCCGGCTCAAATCGCGTTTAGCGGGCTAAACGCGATCAGTAGGCGCTTTCGTTGGCTGTGACACCGTCCGCGAAGCCGCGGCAGTAGTCCCAGCTCACATAGTCGCCGGGGTTCGGATCGAACGCGGGCTCGTGCGGCCGCATGCGGCCGTCGGCGAGCAGCTGCTCGAGACTGGCGCGCAGCAGATGCCAGTCGTGATAGTGGGGTTCGTCGCATTCACCGCAGTCGACCACGATCCCGCGTACTCCGCGCGGCTCGAGAAGCGCCTGGTACACGGCGAGATCGGAGAGGTCGGCCAGCAACTCGGTGCGCTCTTCGTCGCTGATCGGCTCGTCGAGCCGGTCGGCGTCGTCGATGAACGCGCGGGCCGGGTCGTCCGGGTCATCCGCGAACGGGTCTGGGGGCAACGCATCTTGCGGCACGCCTGCACGCTACCGGGCGCCCACCCGGGCCGGGCGGCCGCCCGGCCCGGATATCATGAGGAGCAGGCCCCCGCCACGATGCCACCAGCCACGGCGGCTTCCCTCCATCACCGCCAGGAAGGCCCTTCGCCTGCTATGACCAGCGACAGCGTCACCGCCCCCGTCCCGAGCAAGTTCGCCATGCTCGGGCTGACCTTCGACGACGTGCTGCTGCTGCCGGCCGAGTCCGACGTGGTGCCCAGTGCGGTCAGCACCCGCACCCGGCTCTCGCGCAACGTCACCCTGAACATCCCGCTGGTCTCCGCCGCCATGGACACGGTCACCGAAGGCCGGATGGCCATCGCGATGGCGCGCCAGGGCGGGATGGGCGTGCTGCAGCGCAACCTGCCGATCGACGACCAGGCGGCCGCCGTCGAGGTCGTCAAGCGCTCCGAAGCGGGCATGGTGACCGACCCGGTCACGTGCTCGCCCGAGGACACCCTCGCCGAGGTCGACGCCCTGTGCGCGCGGTTCCGGATCTCCGGCGTGCCCGTCACGGACGCCGCCGGGACGCTGGTGGGCATCATCACCAACCGCGACATGCGGTTCGAGGTCGACCACACCCGCGCGGTGCACGAGGTGATGACGAAGCTGCCGCTGGTCACCGCGCAGGTCGGTGTCACCGCGGAGGCCGCGCTCGGGCTGCTGCGCCGCCACAAGATCGAGAAGCTGCCCATCGTCGACGGTGCGGGCAAGCTGCGCGGGCTGATCACGGTCAAGGACTTCGTCAAGACCGAGCAGTACCCCAACGCCTCCAAGGACACCAACGGCCGCCTGATCGTCGGTGCCGCCGTCGGGGTCGGCCCGGACGGGCACAAGCGCGCGATGGCGCTGGCCGATGCCGGGGTGGACGTGCTGATGGTCGACACCGCGCACGGGCACTCCCGCGCCGTCGTCGAGACCGTCGCGCTGCTGAAGAAGGAACTGGGCGAAACCGTCGACATCGTCGGCGGCAACGTCGCGACCCGGGCCGGGGCGCAGGCGCTGGTGGACGCGGGCGCGGACGGGATCAAGGTCGGCGTCGGCCCCGGTTCCATCTGCACCACCCGCATCGTCGCCGGGGTCGGCGTACCGCAGATCTCCGCGATCTACGAGGCGGACCAGGCGGCGCGCCCGGCCGGGATCCCGGTGATCGGCGACGGCGGCATCCAGTACTCGGGTGACATCGCGAAGGCGATCGCGTCCGGCGCGTCCACGGTGATGCTCGGCAGCCTGCTCGCGGGCACCGCCGAATCGCCCGGCGACCTGATCCTGGTCAACGGCAAGCAGTTCAAGACCTACCGCGGCATGGGCTCGCTGGGCGCGATGCAGTCCCGCGGCGAGGCGAAGTCCTACTCGAAGGACCGCTACGCCCAGGACGACGTGCTGAGCGAGGACAAGCTGGTCCCCGAGGGCATCGAGGGGCGGATCCCGTTCCGCGGGCCGCTCGCGAACGTCGTCCACCAGCTGGTGGGTGGGCTGCGGTCGGGGATGGGCTACGCGGGTGCGTCGACGATCCCCGAGCTGCAGGAGGCGCAGCTGGTGCGGATCACCGCGGCCGGGCTCAAGGAGAGCCACCCGCACGACATCACCATGACCGTCGAGGCGCCGAACTACACCACCCGTTAGTCCGCCCCTTAGGACACTTACCCATCCGGTTCCGTTCCCGGGAGACTTGGCCCGCTGATCAAGTCTCCTGGGAGGAACCCGATGTCTTTCACGTCGCGCCGAACCGCGCTCGCCGTCTTCGCCGCCGCTGCCCTCGGGCTCGGCGGCGGGGTGGCGGCTTCAGCCGTCCCCGCCGCCTCCGCCGCGCCGTCCGCACCCGAGACCGTCGCTCTCCAGGCGTCGCCGGGTGAGCTGTGGAAGCGCACCGAGCTGTACTTCGGGACGACGAAGCCGGGCGGCGGGGAGCTGACCGACGCCGAGTTCGCCGCGTTCACCGACAAGGCCGTCACGCCGAGGTTCCCGGACGGATTCACCGAGCTGACCGGACGCGGCCAGTGGCGCGGTTCGGACGGGGTGATCTCGCGGGAGAGGTCGAAGGTGATCGTCGTCGTGTACCCGTTCACCGATCGCGACGCGAACCGCGAGATCGAGGAGATCCGGACCGACTACAAGAAGGCCTTCGCGCAGGAATCCGTCCTCCGGACCGACTCCGTCGAAAAGGTCTCGTTCTGACCCCGAGCGCCTTTAGCGGGCTAAACGTGAAACGGGTGGGGCACCTGGGGCTGGTGTGACTTCCGGCCCGGTTCGGGTGCCCCGTGCGCAGGTCACCCACGCGGCCTAGCGACAATGGGGTGTAACGGTCGTCGGTGAGAAGGGACTTGACGTGCGGGATCTGGTCGAGATCGGCATGGGCCGCACCGCGCGGCGGGCGTATGACCTCGATGACGTGGAGATCGTGCCGTCGCGGCGCACCCGGTCGTCTTCGGTCGTGTCCACCGCCTGGCAGATCGACGCGTACCGGTTCGAGCTGCCGCTGGTCACGCACCCCACCGACGCGATCGTGTCGCCGGGAACCGCGGTGGCCGTCGGCGAGCTCGGCGGGTTGGGCGTCCTCAACGCCGAAGGGCTCTGGGCGCGGCACCCGAACGTCGAGGACGCGATCTTCCGCCTCGTCCGGGCGGCCGAGGACACCGAGGACCCGACCGCGATCGTGCGTGAGCTGCAGGAGCTGCACTCCGCCCCGATCCGGCTGGACCTGCTGACCGAGGCGATCAAGACCGTCCGCGAGTCCGGGGTCACGGTGGCCGCGCGGGTCAGCCCGCAGCACGCCGCCGAGCTCACGCCGGATCTGCTGGCGGCGGGCGTCGAGATCCTCGTCGTGCAGGGCACGATCATCTCGGCCGAGCACGTCCAGCGCGACGCCGAGCCGCTGGACCTGAAGGACTTCATCGGGCGGCTCGACGTCCCGGTGATCGCGGGCGGCGTGAGCGACTACCGCACCGCGATGCACCTGATGCGCACCGGCGCGGCCGGCGTCATCGTCGGCCACGGAGCCAGCCGTGGCGTGACGAGCACCGACAGCGTGCTCGGGATCGGGACGCCGATGGCGACCGCGATCGTCGACGCCGCGGCCGCGCGCCGCGACTACCTCGACGAGACCGGCGGCCGGTACGTCCACGTGCTCGCCGACGGCGGGATGAGCACGTCCGGCGACATCGCCAAGGCCATCGCCTGCGGTGCCGACGCGGTCATGCTGGGCGCGCCGCTGGCTGCCGCCTCCGAGGCGCCGGGGCAGGGGTTGTACTGGACGTCGGCGGCCGCGCACCCGTCGCTGCCGCGTTCGCGCGTGGCGCTGGGGCCGGACTACGCCGTCGACCTGAAGACGCTGCTGTTCGGGCCGTCCTCGGACGCTGAGGGTGTCGTGAACCTCTTCGGCGCGCTTCGCCGCGCGATGGCGAAGACGGGCTACTCGGACCTGAAGGAGTTCCAGCGGGTGGGCCTGACCGTTCGCCGCTGACCCTCGCTTCCCGGCCCGGATCGCGTTTAGCCCGCTAAACGCGATCCGGGCCGGTTTGCGTTCACGTGCCCAATAGTCACACCTGCCCCATGTGCCCCACCAGTGTCGCGTTTAGCCCGCTAAAGGCGCTCTGAGGCCGCCCGGGCGGCGCGGGTGATTTCGGAATGGCGGGATTTCCAGAAGGCCGGGTCTTTGGTGGGGGCCAGGTCGACGGAGCCGTCCAGGTGCTCTCGCAGGATGTCGGCGTGCCCGGCGTGCCGGCTGGTCTCGGTGAGCATGTGGACGAGGATGTTGAACAGCATCACGTCGGGCCTCGGCCACCACGGCACGCGGCCGGGCGCGTCGACGGGAAGCGCGGCGATCGTCGCGTCGGAGTGCTCCCAGACGCGCCGGTAACGGTCGATGATCTCCTCGCGGGTTTCGTGCTCGGTCGCCCACAAGTCGCTGCCGCGCTCAGGGATCGCCCCGGGGAACGGCCGATCGAAGACCTCGCCGAAGTACCGGGCCTCCCACGCCGCCAGGTGCTTGACCAGGCCGAGAAGGTTGGTCCCCGTCGCAGTCAGCGGACGCCGGATGTCGTACTCGGAGAGCCCGTCGAGCTTCCGGAGCATCGCTTCACGGATCTCTCGTAGGTCACTGTGCAGGTATTCCTTCGCGAAATCGTCGATCACGACTCCGAGCATGCACCATCCGAGTGGAAGGTAACCGGCGAGTAACTTACCTCTGGTCAGAAGGGGTGGCCGGGGTTACAGTCGAGGGTGTGACTGCGAGTAACACCACCACTGAAGACGACTTCGACTACGACGTGATCGTCGTCGGCTCCGGGTTCGGCGGCAGTGTCGCCGCCCTGCGCCTGACCGAGAAGGGCTACCGCGTCGCCGTCATCGAGGCGGGGCGCCGCTTCGCCGACGACGAGTTCGCGAAGACGTCCTGGGACCTTCGCCGCTACGTCTGGGCGCCTCAGGTCGGCTGCTACGGCATCCAGCGCATCCACATGCTCAAGGACGTCATGGTGCTCGCCGGCGCGGGTGTCGGCGGCGGCTCGCTGGTCTACGCGAACACGCTGTACCGCCCGCTGAAGCCGTTCTACGTGGACCCGCAGTGGTCCCACATCACCGACTGGGAGTCCGAGCTCGGCCCGCACTACGACCAGGCCAGCCGGATGCTGGGCGTCGTCACCAACCCCAGCGTCACGCCGTCCGACGTCGTCATGAAGGGCGTCGCCGCGGACATGGGCGTGCCGGAGTCGTACCACCCGACGCCCGTCGGCGTGTACTTCGGCAAGCCGGGGGAGCGCGCGGAGGACCCGTACTTCGGCGGCGCGGGCCCGGCGCGCACCGGCTGCACCGAATGCGGCGCCTGTATGACCGGCTGCCGCGTCGGCGCCAAGAACACGCTGGTCAAGAACTACCTCTACCTCGCGGAGAAGGACGGCGCGAAGGTCATCCCCCTGACCACCGTGAGCGCGATTAGCCCGCTAAACGCAGGTGGGTACGAGGTGAGCATCAGGAAGACCGGGACCACCTCGCGCAAGTTCCGGCACAAGCTCACCGCGGGGCAGGTGGTGCTCGCGGCCGGCACGTGGGGCACGCAGAACCTGCTCCACAGCATGCGCGACACGGCCAAGCTGCCGAAGCTCTCGCCGCGTCTCGGCGAACTGACCCGCACGAACTCCGAGGCCATCATCGGCGCCGCCCGCACCTCGGTCGACGAGGAGCGGAACTTCAGCCGCGGCGTCGCGATCACGTCGTCGATCCACCCCGACGACAACACGCATATCGAGCCCGTCCGTTACGGCAAGGGCAGCAACGCGATGAGCCTGCTCCAGACCATCGCCACCGAAGGCGACTCGGCGGTCCCGCGCTGGCGGCAGGCCGTGAACTTCATGGTCAAGCACCCGGTCCAGACCGTGAAGCTGCTCAACGGCTACCGCTGGAGCGAGCGCACGGTGATCCTGCTGGTGATGCAGAGCCTCGACAACTCCATCACCACGTACACCAAGCGCGGGCTCTTCGGCCGCCGCAAGTACACGTCCAAGCAGGGCCACGGCGAGCCGAACCCCAGCTTCATCCCCGCCGGGCACGAGGCCAACCTCCGCACCGCCGAGCGTATCGGCGGCATGGCGGGCGGCACCTGGGGCGAGATCTTCGACATCCCGCTGACGGCGCATTTCATCGGTGGCGCCCCGATCGGCACGACGGCCGACAACGGCGTGATCGACCCGTACCACCGGGTCTTCAACTATCCCGGCTTGTCCATTGTGGACGGATCGGCGATCACGGCCAACCTCGGCGTGAATCCCTCGCTGACCATCACCGCGCAGGCCGAGCGGGCCTTCTCGTTCTGGCCCAACAAGGGTGAAAAGGACAGCAGGCCGTCGCAGGAATCGCCGTATGCGCGGCTTGAACCGATCGCGCCGAAGAATCCGGCGGTTCCGGCGGCCGCGCCGGCGGCACTTCGGCGCTAAGTTGGGGGAGTGACAGCCTCCGAACGCGCACACGCGCTGCTGAACCGCGTCCGCGCCCTTCACGAAGAATGGGCGCGCGTAGTAGGACAGATGGACGAGGCGGCCGTGCACGCCCCCAGCGGGTTGCCCGGCTGGACCAGGGCGCATCTGTTGTCCCACTTGGCGCGCAACGCCGACGGCCTGGTCAACCTGCTCACCTGGGCGAAATCGGGTGTCGAGACGCCGATGTACGCGGGCGAGGCGGCCAGGGACGACGACATCGAGAAGGGTGCGTACCGGTCCGCCGAGGAGATCGCCGAAGACGTCGTCGCGTCCGCGGCGCGGTTCGTCGAAGTCGCGTCGAGCATGCCGGACGACGCCTGGCCGGTCCGCGTGCGTGCCCGGCAGGGGCGTGAGATCCCGGCGGAGTTCGTGCTGTGGCTCAGGCTTTCCGAGACCGCCATCCACTTGGCGGATCTCGATCTCGGCTACGACTTCGCGCGGGTCGCGGAGTTGCTCGGCGACGAGTTCGAGATCGTCGTCGGCAACGCCATCGGCATGTACGGCGGTGAGCTGCCCTCGGTCCTGCTGGTCGCCGTCGGCGAAGACGGGACGCGTCACGAATGGCGGATGGGTGCCGGAGAGCCGGTCACGCTGACCGGCTCCCCGGGTGACGTCCTGGCGTGGATCACCGGCCGCAGCGATGGATCCACTTTGGACGGTACCGCGCCGCCACTGCCGCATTGGCTGTGACGGTTCGGTCCACAAAGGACTAAGCGCGGAACGAGTCCACGCCGAACTGCTTCGCGATGTCGTCCAGCATGGCGTGCGCGCCCTGCAGGCTGACCGACGTGAACCACGTGGTGTCGTTGACGTCGATCACCTTTCCCTTGAGGGTGCCCCAAAGTGGGTTCGACTGGAACTTCGTCTTGGGGCTTTCGGCCTGCTTGGTCTCGTCGGCGTAGGTGGCGACGAAGATCGCTTCGGCGTCGAGTTTCCCGATCTCTTCCTGGCTCAGGTCGTTGGAGATCTTCGTCTTGTTGTCCGGCTGTCCGGCGGGCCGCTGGAAACCGGCGTCCGCCATCACGGTCCCGGGGAACGACGCGCTGCTGTAGAGCCGCACGGTCGGCTCGCCTTCGACGAAGCGGACCACCGAGACCGCGGCGGGCTTGCCGAGCTTGGCCTTGATCGCGTCGCCGACCTTGCGGGCCCGCTCCTCGTAAGCCTTGATCTTCTGCTCCGCCAAGGCTTCCTTGCCCAGCGCCTTGCCGAGCATCCGGATGTTGTCCTTCCAGGTGGCGCCGGTGGTCTGGCTGAACACCGTGGGCGCGACCTTGCCGAACTCGGCGTAGAACTTCTCGTGACGCACCTTCGCCGAAACGATCAGATCCGGCTTGATGTCGTACAGCTGCTCGATGTCCGGGCTTTCCAGCGCGCCGATCTCCTTGGCGCCCTCGGCGTACTTGCGGTCGTCGCCCAGGTAGTCCGGCAGCTTGTCGTAGTTGCGATATTTGGTGTACGCCACGACCTTCGTCTCGAGCGCCAGCGTCGCGTCGACGTAGCTGGAGTCCAGCGCGGCGACGGTGGCGGGCTGCTTGTCGATCGTGGTCGACCCCATCACGTGTTCGACGGTGCGCGGGAATCCACTTTGGCCGGTGCCGGTGGAGGCGGATTCCTGAGCCCCGCCACCGCATGCGGAGAGTGCCAGGCAGGCGGTCACGGCGAAGGCGACGGCTGCGCGCCGGGGTGGGGTCATGGGTCACTCTTTCTGTGCGGTTAGGCTTTCCTAACCGGAGCATAGGATGGCGGATGTCCACAGTGGAAGTTCGTGTTGGAAAGGCGACAGCGGGAGCCCTGCTCCTCACTCTTCTGGCTGTGATCTGCGTCGCGAGCGTCGCCCTCGGTGCGCGTTCGATTCCGTTGGGTGTGGTGTGGGACGCGATCTTCCATCCCGCGGGGGTGCCGGATCACCTGATCGTCCGTTCGTTGCGGGTGCCGCGCACGCTGCTCGGTGTCCTGGCGGGACTCGCGCTCGGCGCGGCCGGTGCGCTCATGCAGGGACACACCCGTAATCCGCTCGCGGACCCCGGCCTGCTCGGTGTCACCCAGGGCGCGGCGTTCGCGGTGGTGCTCGCCGTCGTCGTGCTGGGCATCGACGACCTCTACGCGTTCATCTGGTTCGGCTTCGCGGGCGCTCTCGTCGCGAGCGCCGTCGTGTTCCTGCTCGGCGCCGTCGGCGGCCGCGGCGCCACACCGGTGACGCTCGCGCTGGCGGGAGCCGCGGTGAGCGCCCTGCTCAACGGCGTCATCTCCGCGATCGTCCTCGGCGACGACAGGGGGATGGAGACGTACCGCTTCTGGCACGTGGGTTCGATCGCGGGCCGGGACCCCGCGATGATCGGCCAGATCGCCCCGTTCGTTGCCGCGGGCCTGCTCCTCGCGGTGATCAACACCCCTGGCATGAACACCCTCGCGCTCGGTGACGACGTCGCCGTCGCGCTCGGCCGGCGGGTCGGCCGGACGCGATTGCTCGGGGTCGCCGCGATCACACTGCTGACCGGCGCCGCCGTCGCCGCCTGCGGGCCGATCGCGTTCCTGGGCCTGCTCGTCCCGCATTTCGCGCGGGCGATCAGCGGACCCGACTACCGCTGGCTGGTGCCGTTCTCGGCGGTGCTCGGCGCGATCCTGCTGCTCGCCGCCGATCTCCTCGGCCGCGTCGTCGCCTCGGACAGCCTGGAGGTCGGCATCATGCTGGCGGTGCTCGGCGTGCCGGTGTTCGTCCACCTCGTCCGCAAGAAGGGCCTGGCACGGATATGACCGCTCCCAAGGTGATCTCGTTCGGCCCGGCGGCCTGGACGGTCCGGCCGAGGACACTCGCCGTCGCGACCCTCGCGGCGATCGCGCTGGTATTGGTCGCGGCGCTGAACATCGGCATCGGCACCTCCCACATCGGCCTCGGCGACGTCTTGAATACGCTGTTCGGCGGTGGCACCACGCGGGAACGCGGGATCATCTTCGACCTGCGGATGCCGCGCACGCTGACCGCGATCGGCGTCGGCGCCGCGCTCGGCCTCTCGGGTGCGCTGTTCCAGACGATCGCCCGGAATCCGCTGGCCAGCCCGGACATCCTCGGGATCACCTGGGGCGCGGGTGTCGGCGCGGTCGGCGTGATCGTGGCCGGCGGCACGGGCGGCCAGGTCAGCGGCCTGGCGAGCACGCTGGGCGTCCCGCTCGCCGGGCTGGCGGGCGGCGTGATCGCGGGAATCCTGCTGTACGCGCTTTCGTGGCGGCGCGGGATCGACGGCTACCGCCTCGTCCTGATCGGTATCGCGCTGTCCGCCGTCGGCTACAACCTCGTGTACTGGCTGCTGACCGTCGGAGACGTCGACAACGCCGCGCGCGCGACGACGTGGATCGTGGGCAGCCTCGCCGACGTCGGCTGGGAATCGGTCGGCCCGGTCCTGCTCGCGCTGGCCGTGCTCGCGCCCGTCACGCTGATCGCCGGGCACACCATCGGCGGGCTGCAGTTCGGCGACGACACCGCGCGCGGTCTCGGCATCCGGGTCGACGCGGCGCGGGGTTCCCTGCTGCTGCTCGCCGCGGCACTGGCCGCCGTCGCCACCGCGGCCGCCGGGCCCATCACCTTCGTCGCGCTGGCCACCCCGCAGATCGCCTTGAGGCTGGTCCGCTCGGCGCAGCCGCCACTGTTCGGATCGATGCTCCTCGGTGCGCTGCTGACCGTCGGCGCGGACTTCGTGGTGCGCGTGACACCGGTCCTGTCGGGGCTCCCGGTCGGTGTGCTGACGGCGATCCTCGGTGCGCCGTATCTGATCTTCCTGTTCATCCGCAGCCGTAAGGAGGAGCGCGCGTGAACGCCAGACTGCGTGCCCGGGAACTGGAACTCGGTTACGGCGAAACGCCCGTCGTGACCGGGCTCGACCTCGACGTCCTCGACGGGACCGTCACCGCGATCATCGGCCCCAACGGCTGCGGAAAGTCCACTTTGCTGCGTGCGCTGGCGAGGTTGCTCAAGCCACGCCAGGGCGCGGTCCTGCTGGACGGAGAGCGGATCGACAAGCTGCCGACCCGTGAGGTCGCCAAGATCATCGGCCTGTTGCCGCAGACGCCGTCCGCTCCCGAAGGGCTGACCGTCTCCGACCTGGTCCGGCGCGGACGGCATCCGCACCAGAGCTGGTACCGGCAGTGGTCGTCCTCCGACGACGAGGCGATCGAGCGGGCGCTGCGGCTGACCGGGATGGACGAGTACGCGGGCCGGGTCGTGGACCAGCTTTCCGGCGGGCAGCGGCAACGGGCGTGGATCTCGATGACGTTGGCCCAGGAGACCGGGCTGCTCCTGCTCGACGAGCCCATCACCTACCTCGACCTCGCGCACCAGATCGACGTGCTGGACCTGGTGTACCGGCTGCACAAGGAACGCGGAACCACCGTGGTGATGGTGCTGCACGATCTGAACCTCGCCGCCAGGTACGCGGACAAGCTGGTCGCGATGCGCGACGGCCGGATCGTCGCGCAGGGCCCACCCGCGGAGGTCCTCACCGAACCGCTCCTCGACGAGATCTTCGGCCTGTCGGCGAAGGTCATGGAGGATCCGGTGTCCGGCACACCGCTGGTCGTGCCGGTGAGCGCACACCTTCGGGCGTAGCGTCGCAACCTGCCCGTCCGCTACGCGTCTAACGGGCATGGAGAGAAGGGCGTTCCTCAAACTCGCCGGTGCGACCGTGGCCGGAGCGGCCGCGACGGCGTGCTCGGCCGCGCCTCCCGCGCAGGCGCCCAGTTCCGCGCCCGGCACGTCGCTGCCGCCGAGCACCGGTGTCACGCCGCCGTCCGGTCCGCC
Organism: Amycolatopsis sp. CB00013; assembly: GCF_001905755.1. Taxonomy (NCBI): domain Bacteria; kingdom Bacillati; phylum Actinomycetota; class Actinomycetes; order Pseudonocardiales; family Pseudonocardiaceae; genus Amycolatopsis; species Amycolatopsis sp. CB00013. The sequence goes on from NZ_LIWC01000004.1 coordinate 282,649, forward strand.
GGACTGGGCCGCGCTGCGGAACAAGATCTCCCTTCTCCTGCCGGGGGATTCCGGTTACGACAACGCCAAACGCGTGTTCAATCCGGCTTTCGACGGGCTCAAGCCCGCCGCGATCGCGAAATGCGTCAAACCCGAGGACGTGCAGGAAGCGGTTTCCGCAGCTGCACGGCGGGTTCCGATCGCCGCTCGTAGTGGTGGCCACAGTTACGCCGGCTACTCGGTTCCCGACGGTGGCCTGATGATCGACCTCGGCGGAATGTCCTCAGTGGACGTCCAAGGTGAACAGGTCGTGATCGGCGCGGGTGCGAAGCTGAAGGACGTCTACGCGACGCTCGGCGCCGCGGGACGTTGCCTTCCCGCGGGTTCCTGCCCCAGCGTCGGGATCGCCGGGCTGACGCTCGGCGGCGGAATCGGTGTCCTCGCCCGGAAATACGGTCTCACCTGTGATCACCTGGTGTCCGCGCGAGTCGTCACGGCGGACGGGAAACTCCGGACGGCATCGGCGGATTCCGAACCCGAGCTGTTCTGGGCGTTGCGCGGCGGGGGAGGCGGCAACTTCGGGATCGTCACTTCGTTCACCTTTCGCACCGACCCGGCGCCTTCGGCCGTTTCGGTGTTCTCCCTGCGATTCCCGGCCGGGAGCGCGAACGACGTGCTCGCCGAGTGGCAGCAGTGGCTTCCCGAAGCGCCGCCGGAGTTGTGGGCGAACGTCGTGCTGTCCGGGGGATCGCCGGTCGGCGCGCGCATCGCTGGTTGCTACGTCGGCGATTCCGCCTCCTTGGGCAAGCTGCTGGACGGATTCCCCGGTGCGACGCGTTCGGTGAAGCAGCTCGACTATCTCGGTGCGATGAAGTACTTCTCCGGCAGCGAAAGCCGACAGTCCTTTGTGGCCTCATCGCGAATACTCGAAGAACCGGCCGATCCCGCGAAGCTGACGTCCGTGCTCAAGGGCAGGCGCGGAATGGATCTCCTGGTCGACGGTCTCGGCGGCGCCGTCGCCGACGTCGCACCGGACGCCACCGCGTTCTGGCACCGGAAGGCGATCGGCAGTGTGCAGATCTACAGTCAGGCGGACACGCGTAACCGTTCCGCGGCAACGGGTTCCGTCGCGGAAGTGGTGACGGGGCTCGGGCTGGGCGGGGGCTACGTCAACTACATCGACCCCGCCCTGCCCGACTGGATGACGGCGTACTACGGCGGCAATGCCACCCGCCTCAAGCAGGTGGCCAAAACCTACGACCCGGACAAGGTCTTCGGTTTCGCGCAGGCTGTCACCCCGGATTAGAGGTCGATGCCGGTGAAGACGGTGACCCGTTCCTCGGTGAGGTCGTTCATCGCGGCGAGAACGCCTTCCCTGCCGACGCCCGATCCCTTGACGCCGCCGTACGGCATCTGGTCCGCTCGGTAGGACGGGACGTCGCCGATGATCACGCCGCCGACTTCGAGTTCCGTCGAGGCGTAGAAGGCGAGATGGACGTCGCGGGTGAACACGCCGGCCTGCAAGCCGTAGGCGGATTCGTTGACCGACGCGAAAGCCTCGTCGACACCATCCACAATGGACACCGCGAGTACCGGGCCGAAGATCTCCTCCGCCCAGGCCTTTGTGGACGGTGGGACGTCGGTGAGCACGGTCGGCTCCACCGTGGCTCCGTCACGCTTGCCACCGGTGAGGATCTTCGCGCCCGCGGCGACGGCTTCGTCGATCCAGGCCACGATCCGCTCCGCGGCGGCCTCGTCGACGACCGGGCCCACGTCGGTGTTCTTGTCGTACGGGTCGCCGGTGCGCTGGGCCTTCACGGCTTCCACCAAGGCGGGCACGAACTCTTCGGCGACCTCGCGTTCGACGATGACGCGTTGCACGGCGATACAGGACTGCCCGGCCTGGTAGTTGCCGAAGGTCGCGATCCGCTCCGCCGCGCCCTCGGGATCCGGCCAGTCGCGGAGCACGACGGCGGCCGCGTTGCCGCCGAGTTCGAGCACGACGTGCTTGCGCGGCGCGGCGTCCGCGATCGACCAGCCGACCGGACCCGAACCGGTGAACGACACGACCGGCAGCCGGGGATCCGCGACCAGCGCCGACGTCTCCTCGTTGCCGAGCGGCAGCACCGAGAACGCGCCCTCCGGCAGGTCGGTCTCGGCCAGGATCTCACCGAGGATCAGCGCGGCGAGCGGCGTCCGAGGGGCGGGTTTGACGATGATCGGCGCGCCGACCGCGAGCGACGGCGCGACCTTGTGCGCCACCAGGTTCAGCGGGAAGTTGAACGGCGCGATCCCCAGCACCGGGCCGCGGGGGACACGGCGGGTGAGCGCCAGCCTGCCTTCGCCCGCCGGGTCGGTGTCCAGCCGCTGCAGATCACCGCTGAACCGGCGGGCCTCCTCGGCGGCGATCCGGAACACCGACACCGCGCGCCGCACCTCGGCCTCGGCCCATTTGAGCGGCTTGCCGTTCTCGGCGGTGATGACCTCGGCGATCTCCTCGGCCCGGCCCGCGATGACCCGCGAAACGTGGTCGAGCGCCGCGGCGCGGCTGTGCGCCGAGGAACGCCGGAACTCCTTCGCGACACTCGCCGCCGCGCTCACCGCTCGCTCGACCTGATCAGGGCCGGGCACCGCGACGGTGGCGACTTCGCTTCCGTCGAAGGGGTGGTGCACGGTGAGCGTCGAAGCGCCCTGCTCGGGGCGTCCGGCGATCCAGGCGGGGCGCGGCTCCGGGGTGATCATGTCCATGGGTGACAAGGTATTCCAGTCAGGGTTTGACGAGCACCTTGAGCGCCTCGCGGTCGGCCATCGCACGGTAGCCGTCGGGGACCTCTTCGAGCCCGATGGTCCGGTCGAAGACCTTGCCGGGCTGGTACTTGCCCTCGACGACGTCTTCGAGCAGTTCGGGGATGTAGTGGCGGGCCGGGGCGACGCCGCCGGTGACGGTGATGTTGCGGCGGAAGAGCGCGGGGCCGATCGGGCCCTCGGCGTACTGCGGCACGCCGACGCGGCTCACCGTGCCGCCGGGGCGGACAGCACCGACCCCCATCTCGAAGGCGGGCTTCGTGCCGACGCATTCGAGGACGGTGTGCGTGCCTTCGCCGCGTGTCAGCTCTCGCACCTTCTCGATGCCTTCGTCGCCGCGCTCGGCTACGACGTCTGTCGCGCCGAACTCACGGCCCAGGTCCGTGCGGGTCCGGTGGCGGCCCATCAGGATGATGCGCTCGGCGCCGAGGCGTTTCGCCGCGAGCACTGCGGAGAGACCGACGGCGCCGTCACCGATGACGGTGACGGTGGTGCGCTCGTTCACGCCCGCCTTGACCGCCGCGTGGTGGCCGGTCGCGAACACATCGGAGAGCGTGAGGAACGAGGCGAGCAGGTCGTCGTCCTCGGTGTGCGGCAGTTTCACCAGCGTGCCGTCGGCCTGCGGGACGCGGACGGCCTCGCCCTGACCGGCGTCGACGCCCTTCGCGCCCCAGTTGCCGCCGTGCAGACAGGAGGTGTGGAGGCCTTCGCGGCAGAACTGGCACGTGTTGTCGGAGTAGACGAAGGGCGCGACGGCCAGGTCTCCCGGCTTGAGCGTGGTGACGTCGGAGCCGACGGCCTCGACGAGGCCGAGGAACTCGTGTCCGATCCGGACGCCGCGGTCGCGTGCGGGCATGCTGCCGTACGGCCAGAGGTCGCTGCCGCAGATGCAGGAGCGGACGACGCGGAGGAGGGCGTCGGTCGGTTCGCTCAGCTTCGGGTCCGGGACGGTCTCGACGCGCACGTCACCGGCGCCGTAGATGAGAGTCGCTCGCACGACGGGTCCTTTCCTCGGCTGGCCCCCAGTATGGGCGCGTCGCGTTTAGCCCGCTAAACGCGATCGGTGGAGGTCGCGCAGCAGGAGGATTTCGGCGCTGTGGTGGATGGCCTCCCGGTTGATATGCAGGACGAGGGCCGCGAAGGGGTACTCCGCGTACGGGCCCTCAGCCTCGCCGCAGGGGCGTTCGAGGCCTTCGGCGGTGAGGGCGCGGACGCCGTCACGCCAGCGCGCGTAGGCGTCGTCGAGCTGCTCCAGCGCTTCTTTGGCGGAGGCTGCGTAGGGGAAGGTCTGATAGTCGACGGGCGGGCCGCCGAAGTGCGACGCGGTCCGCATCCCGAAGACGCCGACGATGATGTGCGCGAGGCGCCAGGCGATCGTCGTCACCGGCGGCGGGGACGGCTCCGGATACGCCCAGTCGATAGTGACGTCGCCGTTTTCACCCGGCCTCACCGTCCAGCAGTCCTCGACGGGTTCCCAGAGGTATTCGTCGTCGGTGAGGGTCTCCAGCCGAGGGCGCAGGTGGTTCGTCCAGTGCCAGTCGAGCTGTTCGGAGAGTTCCTTGCTCCAGTCGATGCCCATGTCCCCGGACGCTAGGCCGCCTCGCGGTCATCCGCTGTCCTGAATCGTGAGGGGGTTGGCGGCGGGGTGACCGGGCCCACCTGGGACGATGGTGGGGAAGCGTACTGCTCTGATCTGGAGGTTTCAGGTGCCCAGTCCCACCGGTCCGGTACTCGTCGTGGACTTCGGGGCGCAGTACGCGCAACTGATCGCGCGCCGCGTGCGTGAGGCGCAGGTCTATTCCGAGGTCGTCCCGCACACCGCCACCGCCGAGGACATCCTCGCCAAGGACCCTTCCGCGATCATCCTTTCCGGTGGTCCTTCCAGCGTGTACGCGGAGAACGCGCCCGCCCTCGCCCCCGGGCTGGTCGACGCGGGCGTGCCGATCCTCGGCATCTGCTACGGCCACCAGGTGCTCGCGCAGGCCCTCGGCGGCACCGTCGAGCCGACCGGGATCCGCGAGTTCGGCCGCACCGAGGTCCGCGTCGCCGGTGAAGGTGGCGTCCTGCACGCCGGTCTCCCGAGCAACCAGCCCGCGTGGATGAGCCACAACGACAGCGTCACCAAGGCCCCCGAGGGCGCCACCGTGACCGCTTCGAGTGACGGCGCCGCCGTCGCCGGGTTCGAAGACGTCGAGCGCCGCTTCGCCGGCGTCCAGTACCACCCCGAGGTGCACCACTCGCCGCACGGCCAGGAGGTGCTCCGCCGCTTCCTGCACGACATCGCGGGCATCAAGCCGCAGTGGACGACGTCGTCCATCGTCGACGACCAGGTCAAGCGCATCGCCGAGCAGGTCGGCGACGGCCGGGCGATCTGCGGGCTGTCCGGCGGCGTCGACTCCGCCGTGGCCGCCGCGCTGGTCCAGCGGGCCATCGGTGACCGGCTGACCTGCGTGTTCGTCGACCACGGTCTGCTGCGCTCGGGCGAGCGCACCCAGGTCGAACGCGATTTCGTCGCCGCGACCGGGGTCAACCTGGTGACCGTCGACGCGCGCGACCGGTTCCTCGACGCGCTGGCCGGGGTCACCGACCCCGAGGAGAAGCGCAAGATCATCGGCCGCGAGTTCATCCGCGTGTTCGAGCAGGCCGAGCGCGACCTCAAGGCCGAGGGCGACTACAAGTTCCTGGTCCAGGGCACGCTGTACCCGGACGTCGTCGAGTCCGGCGGCGGCGAGGGCGCGGCGAACATCAAGAGCCACCACAACGTCGGCGGGCTGCCCGACGACCTGCAGTTCGAGCTCGTCGAGCCGCTGCGACTGCTGTTCAAGGACGAGGTGCGGCGCGTCGGGCTGGAGCTCGGGCTGCCGGAGACGATCGTGCAGCGGCAGCCGTTCCCCGGCCCGGGGCTCGGCATCCGGATCATCGGCGCCGTCGACGCCGAGCGGCTCGAGACGTTGCGCGCGGCGGACGCCATCGCGCGCGAAGAGCTCACCGCGGCCGGGCTCGACGGCGAGATCTGGCAGTGCCCGGTGGTGCTGCTGGCCGACGTCCGCAGCGTCGGTGTCCAGGGCGACGGGCGGACCTACGGGCACCCGATCGTGCTGCGGCCGGTGTCGTCCGAGGACGCGATGACCGCGGACTGGACGCGGTTGCCGTACGAGGTCCTGGAGCGGATCTCGACCCGCATCACCAACGAGGTCGCCGAGGTGAACCGGGTGGTCCTGGACGTCACGTCCAAGCCGCCGGGCACCATCGAGTGGGAGTGACCGCTCCCGTCCCGACCTGCGTTTCGCGGGCTAATCGCGATCTGTCCGTCCTGGGGGCACCCAGGCGACCGGATCGCGTTTAGCCCGCGAACTGCGTTCTGGGGCCTGGGGCACCCGCCGCGGCCCCGGATCGCGATTAGGGGGCGAAACGCAGGTCGGCGGGGGTGGGCACGGTGGCGACGCCGGATCGCGTTTAGCCCGCGAAACGCAGGTCGGCGCGGGAGGGGGCGGAGCAAGGCGAAGGCCCCGGCGAGGGGCCGGGGCCTTCGGAGTGGGGTGGAGCGTCAGCGGCGCCGCTAGCGGCGGCTCTTGCGCAGCGAAGCGGCGAGAAGCAGGACGCCGACGAAGATCGCCCCGCCCGCCATGATCCACCGGAAGTCGAACTGAGGGAGCCACGTGGAGCCGTCCGAGAGGACGTAACCCGACACCAGCAGCGTCGCGATCCCGACGATCAGGGTGATGACGTCCACCCCGCGCTTCGCCGGCTGAGCCGCCTGGGTCTGCGTGCTGTCGTAGTTGTCGTAGTCGTACTCAGCCACGACGCACCTCCACGTTCCCGACACCGTTCTCGACCTTCACAGTGATCTTCTGCCCGTTGGACCCCGGCGAGGTGAAGTCGATGACTTCCTCGCCCACCCCCGAGCGGGACTGGCCGAGGCAGTCGATGTCCCCGGCGCCCGTCTCGCACGAGACCTTCACTTCGGCTCCCGCCGGCACGAGCACCGTCGAGTTGCCCGCACCGTTGGAGACCTTCGTGGTCACCGAAGCGCCCGCCGGCAGCTTGGTCAGGTCGACGTCGATGTTCCCCGCCGAGCGGTGGTACTCCGGCAGCACCTCGGACACCTGGACGGGTGTCGCCGTCAGGTCGCCGACGCCGCCTTTGACCGAGAAGTTCTCGAACGGCACCGTGGTCAGCGCCATCCCGACGATCGCCAGCGGCACCGCGAGCCCGATCAGGCCGCGACCGCCTCGCACGAACGAACCGGCCACCAGCCCGATACCGACCACGGCCAGGGTGAGTCCGACGACGTGCTGCATGGTGAACCACGGCTCACCGTCCAGGCCGAGGACGGTGCCGACTCCGCCGACCAGCACGGCGATCCCGAAGGTCGCGGCGCCGATCTTCGACTTGCGGCGACGGGGCATCGGCGGCGCGGGCGGCGGCGGAGGGGTCTGCGGCGGCATGCCGCCGGACGGCGAGGCGTTCGGCAGATCCCAAGCGGACGGGTCGGCCGCGAGCGGGTCCCAGCCACCCTCGGTCGCCGTCGAAGCGGAGGCGGCCGACGCCGACGCCATCGAGAACGCGGCGGCGGGCTGAGCCGGGGTGGGCATCGACGGCCGGTTGAACTGGCCGCGGTTGCGGTGCAGCAGGTACAGCGCGACGGCCATCAGCGCGAAACCGATCAGCCCGGTGCCGTCGGTCATCCAGCCGCCGCTCAAGGTCCAGGTGAGACCGGGGAACAGCAGGATCAGCAGCAGCACCGCGAACGCCGGCGAACTCGACGCGCGACCCCGGCCGATCAGGCCCTCGAACGCGGAAACGCGGTCGCCTTCCTGCGGCAGGAACAGCCAGCCCAGCAGATAGACGAAGACGCCGAACCCGCCGAACACCGTCGCGGCGACCAGCGCGACACGGACCACGGTCGGGTCGATGCCGTACCGGTAGCCGATGCCCGCGGCGACGCCGGCGAACTTGCGGCCGTGTACCGGCCGGACCGGCCTGCTCCGCCAGAAATCCTTGACGGTCTCCTCGAAGCCGGCCGCGGGGCCGCGCTTCGGAACCTGTGTCTCACTCCCACTCATGCCACAAAGAATGCGCCCCGGCCGGCCCTCGCCACATCCGGGAACTCCCCTGAGGTTTCCCCCAGCGGGAAGAGTCAGGGGTTTCCCCGATGGATCAGTATCCCACTCCGTGTGACCATGGAGAACGTGCAGGAATCCGCCCCCAACGACCTCGCCGGACAGGTGAAGCCGACGATCATCGAGCGCACTCCGGTGCCCGTTCCCGGCAGCCTGTCCCCGGCACCGTTCGAGCCGCCCAAGATGTATCGCCGCCGTTCCGGCCGCGCCATCGCGGGCGTCGCCGGCGGCCTCGCCGACCACCTCGGCGTCAAGGTGCTCTGGGTCCGGATCGCGTTCGCGTTGCTGGCCGCCCTGAACGGCGTTGGCCTGCTCGCCTACGGCCTGCTCTGGGTGTTCGTCCAGCAGCGATCCGGCGAGGCCGAGCCGGAGAAGTCCGCGCCGAAGGAGAAGCAGCAGGCCTTCGGGCTCATCGCGCTGGGTGTCGGCCTCGCCGTCGCCAGTGGCACGCTGACCGGTCTGATCAGCGGCTGGGTCGCCATCCCGCTGGCGCTGGCGATGATCGGTGCGGCCGTCGTCTGGCGCGAGGCCGACGAATCGCAGCGGCGGCGTTGGCGTATCAGCGCCAAGGGTGGAGTCGCCACGGCGTTCCTCGGCGGCGGGGGCTGGTCGGCCGCGATCCGCCTGGTCGCCGGTGTCGCGCTGGTGATGACCGGCATCGGCGTCGTCGTCCTGGAGAGCGGCAGCATCGACCAGGTCAAATTCGCGCTGGTCGCCGTGATCGCGACGCTGTTCGGCGTCGCCGTGCTGACCGTCCCGTTCTGGCTGCGCCTGGTCCGCGACCTGTCCGACGAGCGCACCGCCCGCATCCGCACCGACGAACGCGCCGAGATCGCCGCGCATCTGCACGACTCGGTCCTCCAGACCCTCGCGCTGATCCAGAAACAGGCGGAATCGCCGCGCGAGGTCGCCAGGCTCGCGCGCGGTCAGGAACGCGAGCTGCGTGGCTGGTTGTACGGGCCGTCGGGGTACGGCAAGAGCAAGAAGACCGAGGAAGAGGCCGTCAGCGGTCAGCTGTCCGAAGTGCTCGCGGCCGCGTGCGGCGAGGTCGAAGACGCGTTCGCGATCTCGGTGCAGCAGGTCGTCGTGGGGGAGGCGACGTTGAACGAGCCGCTGACCGCGCTGGTCCAGGCGGCGCGCGAAGCGATCGTGAACGCCGCCAAGCACGCGGGCGTCGACGAGGTCAGCGTGTACGCCGAGGTCGAGCCGACAGCGGTCACCGTGTTCGTGCGCGACCGGGGCAAGGGGTTCGACCCCGACGTCGTGCCGAGCGACCGGCACGGCCTCGCCGATTCCATCCGGGGGCGGATGGAACGGCACGGCGGGAAGCTGAAACTGCGTACCGCGCCGGGTGAAGGAACCGAGGTCCAGCTGGAGATGCCGGTCAAGGCGGGGAAGGGTGCGGCGTGAGGTCGCTATGCTCACGGGACAGGGCGAGCGAGGGAGCATCGTGACGGAGAACCAGCAGACGCGGGAGCCGGTCAAGGTCTTCCTCGTCGATGACCACGCGCTCTTCCGGGCGGGTGTGCGCACCGAATTGGACTCGATCACCGACGACGTCCGCGTGGTCGGTGAGGCGGGCTCGGTCGCCGAGGCGGTCGCGGGTATCGCCCGGACCAAACCGCAGGTCGTGCTGCTCGACGTGCACATGCCGGACGGTGGCGGCGCCGAGGTGCTGCGCCGGGTCCGGCCGGAACTGCCGGACGTCGTGTTCCTCGCGCTGTCGGTCTCCGACGCCGCGGAGGACGTGATCGCCGTGATCCGCGCGGGGGCGCGGGGGTATGTCACGAAGACGATCTCGTCGAAGGAGCTCGTGCGCGCCGTCGTGCGGGTCTCGGACGGGGACGCGGTGTTCTCGCCGCGGCTGGCCGGGTTCGTGCTCGACGCGTTCGCCGACCGGCCGGGTTCCGCGCCGATCAGCGACCCGGATCTCGACCTGCTGACCCCGCGGGAACGCGACGTGCTGCGGCTGCTCGCGCGCGGGTACGCGTACAAGGAGATCGCGTCGGAGCTGTTCATCTCGGTGAAGACCGTCGAGACCCATGTGTCGAGCGTCCTGCGGAAGACGCAGCTGTCGAACCGGTACGAGCTTTCGCGCTGGGCTTCCGACCGGCGTCTCGTCTAGGTGGCGCCTGTTCTCCTCGGCCTGGTGGCCGTGTTCTTCCTGGGCATGGGCCTGCTCGGGCTCGCCGCGCCGAAGCGGCTGATCCGGCCGTTCGGCATCTCGCTGGAGTCGGCGACGGCGCGGACCGAAGTGCGGGCCGTCTACGGCGGCTTCGGGGTGGCTGTCGCGGTGCTGCTCGGGTTCGCGGCTTTCGACGTCGGCGGGATCCAGCGGGGTGTCGCGATCGCGGTGGCCGTCGCGCTCGCCGGGATGGCCTTCGGAAGGCTGGTCGCGCGGTTCGCGGAACGGCCCGAGCGGTTCTACCCGAGCTGGCTCTACTTCTGGGTCGAGATCGTCCTCGCCGCCCTGCTCATCCTCGCGACCCTGACGCCCTGACCTGCGTTTCGCGGGCTAAACGCGATCCGGCGAGCCCCCAGGCCCCACCGCGTCGCGATTAGCCCGCGAAACGCAGGTCAGCGGAATTCGTGGGTGACCTCGATCTTCCCCACGATGTGCGTGTTGAACTCGGCGAGGTCTTCGGCCGGGACCCAGAGCTCCAGGATCGTCTTCCCGCCCGCCTGCTGGACGGGGTACCGCTCGACGAACGACGTCTCGACCTCGAACCGTGTCACGAAGCCCGCGCCGCTGTGGCGCACGTTCCAGTCACGGGCGATCTTGATCGCGTAGTCCTCGTTCAGCACCGGGTAGAAGATGGGCTGCTCCGGCAGTCTCGGCGGCCACTCGCGCCAGCCCGACTCGCGAACGAGGTCGAGCTCGACGGGTCCGGTGGGGCGCCACAGCGTCGTCGTGTCCGTCATGGCGCGACCTTGTCGACGGCGGCCAAAGGGCGCTCGACCTGCGGAGTGGTAGCAAAGGTCCCTTGCTCCCTCGGGCGGAGCCGGGTCAGCGCGACCCCGCCCAGCACGACGACCATCCCCGCGATCACCCGCAGGTTCAGCGGCTCGGCAAGGAACACCGCGCCGAGCAGCACCGAGACCACCGGCAGCAGGTAGCCGACGATCGACGCCGCCACGGCACCCTCGCTCGCGAGGAGCTGGTAGTTCAGCGCGAACGCGATCCCGGTCGACCCGATGCCCAGGATCACCACCGCGACGACCGCGCCGGTGCTCAGGTGCACCGGTTCGAAGCCGCCCATCGGCATCGCGAGCAGCAGGAACCCGGTCGCCAGCAGCATCTGCCCGCCGGCCAGCGACATCGGCGAGTCACCGGTGCCGGTGAGGTACTTGCCCTCGTAGACGAACGCGAAGCCGTAGCTCGCGGCCGCCGCGAGGCACGCCAGCGCGCCCCAGCTGAGCAGGCCGGAGGCCTCCCACGGCGCGAAGATCAGCAGGATCCCGGCGAGCCCGGCGACCAGCCCGGTGACCCGCACCGCGGTCATCTTCGTCCGCGCGCCCATCATCGGAGCGGCCAGCAACACCCACAGCGGCGTCGTCGAGTTCAGCACGCCGGTGATCCCCGAATCGACGGTCAGCTCACCCCACGCGAACAGCAGGAACGGCAGCGCGTTGTGGAAGAACGCCGCGACGGCCAGGTGTCCCCAGATCCGCCGTCCCGACGGCAGCCTGTCCCGGCCGAGATAGCAGAGCCCGATCAGCACCGCCGCGCCGAGCGCCACCCGCGCCAGCACCAGCTGCACCGGCGTGAACGCGCCGAGCCCCAGCTTGATCCAGAAGAAACTCGATCCCCACATGAGCGCCAGCGCGCCGATCCGCAGCAGGGTCTTCGTCTCGCCCACCCCAGTCCTCCTTAAGTGCCTGGCCCAGCTTTGCCGGGCCGACGCGTAAGGACAAGCGAAAATAACTGCAGGGAGCCTTAAGAAGAACTGTACGATCGGAGCATGCTGGACGTCCGCCGCATGCAGGTCCTCCGAGCCGTGATCAGCAGCGGTTCGATCACCGCCGCCGCCAGGAACCTCGGCTACACACCCTCCGCGATCAGCCAGCAATTGTCCACCCTGGAAAGGGAAGCCGGCGTCGAACTGCTCGAACGCGTCGGCCGCGGCGTGCGCCCGACGCCCGCCGGTTCGCTGCTGTCCGAACACGCGGAAACGCTGAGCACGCAGCTCGCCAAGGCCGAAGCCGCGCTCACCGAACTCAAGGAAGGCCGCACGGGCAGGCTCGCGATCCGCTATTTCGCCACCGCGGGCGCGTCGCTGGTGCCCTTGGCCGTCGCAGCGCTGCGCCGGGACTTCCCTGGTGTCCGCCTCGACCTGAAACTGGTCGAGCCCGACGATTCGATGCCCGAGATCGAGTCGGGCGAGGCCGACGTCGCGATGATCGTGCTCCCCAGCAGCTCTCCCCGGATCAAGGGCGTCGAGTACATCCACCTCCTCGACGACCCGTACCGCGCGATCCTGCCGAAGAACCACCGGCTCGCCCGCAAACGCGTGCTCGATCTCGCCGAGCTCGCGGAGGATCCTTGGGTCGGCGTCGACGGTCTCCCCGGCGCCTGCCGCGACATCCTGCTCGACGCCTGCGGCGCGGCCGGTTTCGCCCCGAACCACGTCGTCGAATCCGAGGATTACCAGACGGCACAAGGGTTCGTGGCCGCCGGGCTCGGTGTCGCGCTGATCCCGGAGCTCGGCCTCGGCGCCCCGCACCCCGGCGTCGCCATCCGCAAGGTCCGCCGTCCGGATCCGGTGCGGTCCATCCACGCGGCCGTCGCCGCGCACGCCAGGGAACATCCCGCGGTGCGGCGATTCCTCGGCGCGATCCGCGAAGGGGCCGGACAGGCAAGCGGGAATGGCCGAGTGGGCACGAAAACCGGCTGAGCTTGAACAGCCGCGCGAGCGGTCGACAACCTGGCAGGGAAGCCATATTCCCGCCAGCGAAAGGACTTCCGTGCGTCCCCTGATCGTCCTGCACGGCTCATGGCACCAGCCCGCCCATTTCGACGACCTCGTCGAACGCCTTCGCCGGGACGGCATCGAGGTCACCGTCCCCGACCTCGGCGGCCGCCCGATCGCCGAAACCACCCGGACCGTCCAGGAAATCGTCGACAAGGCGGCCGAGCCGCCGGTGGTGCTCGCGCATTCCTTCGGCGGCCTGACCGCCAGCGGGCTCCAGGGGACCGCACACCTGATCTACCTGGCCGCGATCGTCAGCGAGCCGGGTGAAACCGCGCAGTACTGGATCGAGCGGACCAGAGAGGAAACCGGCCGCGAACCCCAGCAGCTGCCCTTGATCTTCGACGAGGAAGGCTGGACCCATCTCGACCTCGCCGCCGTCCGCGAGGCCATGTACGCCGACTGCACGGACGCCGTCGCCGAGCGCGCCACGGAGTTGCTGCGCCCGGAACCCGTCACGATCTTCGACGAGTCGCCGGAAGGCTCGGCGTGGAAGGACACCCCGACCACGTACGTCACCTGCACCGAAGACCGGGCGCTCGTCCCGGAAATGGTCGTCCACTTCGCGGCCCGGTGCGACACGACGGTGACCTGGCGCGCGAGCCACAGCCCGTACCTCAGCCGCCCCGTCGAACTGGCGACGCTGGTCCGCGAGCGGCTCTAAATCAGGAACAGCTCCGCGAACAGCACGCCGATCAGGATCGCCGCCACGACGGCGCCGACCGTGATCAGCAGCTTCCGAGTGTCCGGCGACTTCGCGGCCGCCGGCGCGGCGGGAGCGGGAGCGTACTGCTGCGTCGGCGGCGCGTACTGCGGTTGCGGCGGCTGATACTGCTGCGGCTGGTGCTGGGGGAACTGCGGAACCGGCTGCTGTGACGGCTGATGCGTCGGGATCGGCATCGAAGCCGGGACCGTCGGCATCGCGGGGGCGGTCGGCGGGATGAACGCCGTCTGCCGCCCTTCCGTGATCGCGTTCAGCGAGCGGACGGTGTCGGCCATCGTCGGCCGCGCGTCCGGCTCCGCCCGCAGCATCTTGCGCAACGCGCCGGCCAGCGGCCCGGCGGTCTGCGGCGGCCGTTCCGAGGACTCGCCGTCCTCACCGAACGGCGGCACCCCCTCGACGGCCGTGTACAGGGTCGCGCCCAGCGAGAACACGTCGGACGCCGAAGTCGCCGGTTCGCCGCGGGCCACCTCGGGCGCGCGGTACGCCGGACTCGGGCCGCCACCGGTGATGCCGATGTCGGTGAGCTTCACGCCGCCGTCGTCGGCCAGCAGGACCGTGCCCGGCTCGACCGTCCGGTGCACCACCCCGGCCTCGTGCATCGCGGCCAGCGCGCGGCCGAGCACGATGCCCAGCCCGGCCGCCTGTTCCGCGGTCAGCCTGCCGTGTTCGGCGAGGAAGGCCGCCATCCCGCGGGACGGGATGTACTCCATCACCAGCCACACGTCCGGCCCGTCGGGCAGCACGTCGTACACCTTGATGGCGGTGGCGTGCTCGAACTTGGCCGCGTCCTTGCCCTCTTGGACGACGACGGCCTTGGCCTGCTCCGCCCGGTCCGGCGGCAGGCCGACGGGCAGATACATGCGCTTCATCGCGACCGTGCGCAGCAGACGGGTGTCGAAAGCCAGCCACACGATGCCCGCCCGGCCACGCCCGATGGGCTGGTCGAGGCGGTATCGGCCGCCGACGATGGAACCTTCAGAACTCAATGGATCACGTTCCGGCTGGGGTGGGGGTCGTTGTCGGGTTCGCTGACGAGCTCGGAGGAGGTTCTTCGGAGGAGCTCGTCGTCTTCGACGGTGGCTTGGCGGAACTCTTCGAACTGGTCGGCCGATCCGGCTCGTCCGTCTGGCTCGCCTTGCTCGACGTCTTCTTCGACGAAGTCGTCTCCTTGGGCGGCTCGGCCGACTCCGTCTCCGTCGGCGTTTCCGTCGTCTCCGGAGCGGAAGACGTCGCCGAAGGAGTCGGCTTCGTCGACGAGTTCCCCACCTGAGCGGGCGTCTCCGGGTTGTTCGGGCTCAGCAGCCAGAAGCCCAGCGCGGCCAGCGCCACGACCACGACACCGCCGATGATCGCGGGCTTCTTCCACGCACCCGGCTTCTCGTCGTCCTCGTCCACCGGGCTGGTCTGCGCGCGGGTGGGCGGCGGCGGGGGCGGGTCGTCGTAATCGTCGTCGTAGGGATCGTCGTCGTAGCCGCCCGCGGGGATCGGGACGGCGCGCGTGGGCGCGGGGCCGCCGCCGGGGTGGCCGCGTTCGGACAGCAACGCCGTCTCGTCGTAGTTGTCGTACCCGTCGTAGTCGTCTTCCGGGTATCCCGACGCGGGCGGCTGGTGGTAGTCGTCCTCGTCGTCGTAGTACGAACCGGCCGCGGCCTGATCGTCGAGGAGCGAACCCGAATGGCCTGCGGCCTCGCTGTCGAGCGCCTGGGTCACGCCGCCACCGGCGAGCGCGCCCGCGATCGGCGCGGCGAGCACGGTCTCGTCGGCGGGACCGCCCAGCGGCGTTTCACCCCGCGCGACGGCGGCGAGAAGCTCTTCGCACTCTTCGGCGGTGGGCCGGTGCCGCACCTCCGGGTGCAGCAGCACGGCCAGCACGCTGGCGAGCGGGCCGGACTGACGCGGCGGGATGATCTGCCCGGCCGCGACGGCGTGCAGGAGGCTCAGCGTGTTCTCGCTGAGGCCGAACGGCGGCTGGCCTTCGCAAGCCGCGTAGAGCGTCGAGCCGAGCGAGAAGACGTCCGACTCCGGGCCGGGGTCGCCGCCGATGGCCACCTCGGGCGCCAGGTAGGCGGGGGTTCCGGCGATCATCCCGGTCTTCGTGACCGTGACGTCGTCCTTGGCCCGCGAGATGCCGAAGTCGGTGATCTTCACGGTGCCGTTGGGCGCCAGCAGGATGTTGCCGGGCTTGATGTCGCGGTGCACGATGCCGACCGCGTGCGCCTCGGTCAGCGCCGCCGCGACCTGCGCGCCGATCCGCGCGACCTCGGTCGGCGGCAGCGTCCGCTCCTCCTGCAGCACCTGGGCGAGGCTCGTGGAGTTCAGGTACTCCATGATCAGGCAGGGCTGGCCGTTGTCGTCGGTGACGACGTCGAACACCGAGATGGCGTTCGGGTGGTGCAGTCGCGCGGCGATCCGTCCTTCACGCATCGTGCGCTGGCGGGCGTCTTCGGCGTCGTGAGCCTCAAGCCCCGGTTGCAGCAGCAACTGTTTGATCGCCACCGTGCGGCCGAGTACCTCGTCGTGCGCTTGCCACACGGCCCCCATCGCGCCCGTGCCGATCCGCCCGGCGATGCGATATCGACCGGCGACCAGGCGACCCTCGTCGCTCACGCGACCTCCCTTTGGGCTCCGTCTTCACGTCGCGGAGTCGTCCGCGCACGCGGTGCGGCCTTCAGCACGCCACAGCGTTGGAGCGTATGCACATGTAGTGGTCTGTGTGCCGGCTTTTCCGAGACCGACTCGTGACAAGGCTAGGCGCTCACTCTGCGCACACACACGCGGCACACTCTGATCGCCCTGGGTGGAGGGCTGTTACACGCGGGGTGTCCGTCACATGTGCTGCGCGGACAGCAGCCGCGCGTCGGTGATCAGGCCGGTCGTCTCGTCGGCGAATTCCAGTACCTGGGTGACCCGGAGCAGGCCGCCGTCCGGGTTGCGCATGGTCACCACGGCGAGGATGGTGCCGTCGGCCTGTTCGCGGATGTCCTGGATCTGGATGGCGTCCATCGAGCTCCAGGCCTCGATCAGCCTGCCGGCTTCGGACTCGGCCAGCACCGGCGTGATCAGCGACATCGCGCCGTAGGGATCGGCGTCGACGGTCCGGTAGAACGTCCGGACCGCCTCGATCTTGTCCTCGACCGTGCTGACCGCGGCCGGTTTGGTGGCCGGCTGAGAACTCGTGCTGCCGGCCGAGGAACTCTGCCGGGGGAGCGAGCCCGAACCGGTGCCCGAAGACGGCTGGGCCTTCGAGCTGGTGCCCGAGGTCGTCGGCGTCTCCTGCTTCCGCTGCGGCTCCGTGGAGTCCGGGACGGCGAGCCCGCCGAGCGCGGCGGCTCCGCTCATCGTCTCGGGTGCGGCGGCGCCCGGCACCGTGCCTTCCCGCTGGGTGCCCGCGAGCACGCCCGCGGTGACGACGGCGCCCGCGACCAGCAGTCCGGCGGCGACCAGCCCGGCCAGTTTGGCCCGCCGGGCGGCGCGGCTCTCCGGCTCGTCCTCTTCGGGCTCGGGCCGGGGCGCGGGCTCTTCACGGGTGCGCGCGGGTACGAACTTCTGCGGCTCGCGGAAGACCTGCTCGAGATACTCGCGGTCGACGCGGGTGTCGTTCAGGATCTCTTCCGGGATGACGTCCTCGACACGTACGGCGTCCTCACGCCGTATGCGCTGTCGATCAAGCACGAAATTCCTCGCTCTGGTCCGGGGCAGGCACTGGGCCGTTCGGCCGGTGCCTTTGGTCCGCGCGGCCGTCTTCTGAACGGTGCGGACCCTGCAGTCGTCAGGTAACCCTGTGCGGACGGTGCACGGCCAGGCTCTATCGCCGGAATGCCGTCGCGATACGACGAACGGCAGCATAGGTCACCCACCCGGACCAGGGATGACCGCTCAACGCACCGCACGTGCAGAGGAACAGGACACTTGCACGTGCGCGGTCGCCTACATGCCGTCGTCGATGATCTTTTCGTCGTCACCGAAGGTGAACGTGCGCTGCTCCATGGTCTTCGTGCCGTCTTTGTGAGTGACTTCGACGGTGTTGACCGTGACGCCGCGGCGCTGGTCGATGCTGACCTTCTTCACCTCGAAGTAGGCGACGTCGGCGTAGCGCTCCCGGAGGCCCTGAGCGCCTTCTTCGCCCAGGCTGCCGGAGGTCACCGAGGACGCCTCTTGGGGGTCGGTGGTGACGGAGTTGAGGAAGATCTCGGTGTTGTCGCCCATCGCCTGCGCGTCCGGCTGCGACGCGTACCAAGCGGCCGTCGTGGTGGTGCGGTCGGCGGGCACGACCG
The DNA here is from genome assembly GCF_001905755.1 of Amycolatopsis sp. CB00013. Taxonomy (NCBI): domain Bacteria; kingdom Bacillati; phylum Actinomycetota; class Actinomycetes; order Pseudonocardiales; family Pseudonocardiaceae; genus Amycolatopsis; species Amycolatopsis sp. CB00013. Next base: position 300,524 of record NZ_LIWC01000004.1, read on the forward strand.
GCGGTTTCTGCGGCCGGTCGCTCGACGACGGCGCGGATCCGGACGTGGCCGGTGCGCCCGAGTCGGGCCGCGACGAGCCGGTGCCGGTGTCGGCACTGTCCGACGAGGTGCCGGAGTTGCTGGAACTCCGGTCGTCTTTTGTGGAGGAGTCGGTCTCGGATTCGGACGGATTGCCCGCCGCGCCACCCTGGGGCGGGGTGGCCGGATTGCCGGCGAGACCGTCCTGGGTCAGCGGGCTTCCGCCGCGGTATCCGGGCCAGCCGCCCTGGCTCTGCTGCTCCGGGAGGGGTTTGCCGACCAGGAACGAACCGGCGAAGAGCAGGCCGACCACGACCAGCGCGGACGCCGCCGCCGCGAACCAGGCGGCCTTGCGCCAGGTCTTGGGCGGGGTCACCGAGGCGGGCACCGAGCCGAGGTCGAAGGTACTCAGGCCGTCGACGGGCGGGGCGACGTAGACACGGACGTCGCTGTCGTCGATCTCCGCGGGCTCGGGACGACGGGGGGAGGGGGCGGTCAGCGTCACCTTCGTGCGCTGGGCGGCCTTCGCACGCCGCTCCTCGACGGGCGTCATGACTGGTTCGGTCAACGAGACCTCGACGCGGGCTGGGCGCTCCACGGGAACCTCGCGAGCGGGCTGGGGGAGCGGCAGCAGGCCGCTCGATGGGGCGTAGCCGGGGCTCGGCGCCCTCCTGTTCCGCGGTGGCGGCAAGGGAAGGGAGCCGGTGGAAGGCGGGGCGAACTCGCGGTGCGCGTGATGCCCGTGCCCGGTCGGGCGCTGCCGCCTCGGCGGCACGGGTGGGGTCCAGCTCTCGGTGCCGCCCGCCCGGTGGCGACCTGTCTGTGTGGTGCCGTTGCGTCCCTGGTGTTCCGCCCAGCCGTTCATGTCCGAGCGACCCCCTCACAGGCCCGCCCTGACGGCGATGTGACACCGGTTAAGCCGAACGGAGCAGCGGTTTCACGGGATCCCTCGCTTGCAGACTCCCGGGCAGTCTCGTGAGCAAATGCACGCGCATACGACTCGGGGCGCGCGGGGCCATCGCCCCCGCGCGCCATACGGGCATCGCCCGACCCAGACGCAAGGGTCCTCACGAGGTCCACACTAAAAGTTCGACACCCGCAAGTCTTCACCCACTCTGCAAGTTGCAGATGTTTCACTCGGTCGGGCGCGGCCGAACGGGCCTCGGTGACGTAACGCTGTGCTATCGGCGCTGGTGGGGTCGCTCAGTTGCCGCTGCGGTACTTCTGCTGGGTTGATTGCAGGGCTTTCGTGGCGGTGATCCCGCTACCCGCTGCAAGCAGAATCGCGATGACGTCGAGCGTCGTTCCCCCACTCGTGAGCAGCCAGGCGAAAAGCGAAGCCGCGGTGGTACCCGCTGCGATCGGCCAACGCGTCTTGACGTACTGGGCGACGGGAGTGCCGCCGGCGCGCTTACCCGCCGCGTTGTTCAGCATGGCGAGATAACCGACATGGCCCAATGCCGCGAGGACACCGGCGATCGCGATGATCACGGCGATGAGGTTAATCATGTGTCCAGTTTGCCTGGTCCCGAGCCGTCGTGGCTCGGGGAACACCCTGAGTTCCGCCTCACGCCGCAGGATCGTGACGTGGCCGGACCGCGTTTAGCGGGCTAAACGCGATCCGGGTGCGTCGTGGGGGAGCAAGGGACCTTTGCTACCACCTACCGCCCCAGCCTGCCCCGCCCCAGGTTGAGCAGCGCCATCGCCAGCTGCCGGCCCTCCGGCCCGAGTTCGCGGTAGCGCGCGAGCACGTCCATCTCGCGGTTGTAGACGATCCTCGTGCCGCCCGCGGCCATCCTGGCCGCACCGATCGTCTTGGAGACTTCGACGCGGCGTTTGACCAGCCGCAGGATCTCGCCGTCGAGGAAGTCGATCTCCTTGCGGAGCTCGCCGATCTCCTCGGCCGTGGCGATGGGTTCTTCGGCGTCCGGCTTCTCTGTGGTGTTCATCGGGACCTTTCTTCGGTCCGGATTCCCTGCTGGCCCCCGGAACAGCGTAAAGCCCCGGGGTCCGTGGACTCCGGGGCTTCGGGTGATGGCATTGGCGGCACTATGCGATCACGGGAGCCGGAGTCCGGGTCCCGTAAAAAAATCGCGTCGCGTGGTGCCGCATGCCGGTCATTATGCCACAGCGATGCCGTCCTCCGGCTTGAAGCGGCGCCGCGCTCCGCGGACACGGACATGCACGAAGACGCTCATGGCCAGCCAGAACATCGGCATCGCCGGCCAGAAGAACGGCACTCCGGAAGAAACCCAACGGAGGATCGACAGCACCGAAAGCACGACGGCGATCGCGAGGTGGATCCGCACCGCCGGATGCGCGAAGACGACCGGGCGCCGCTTCGAGGCGGGTTTCGGCAGATCCGAGGTGAGCGCGGCGAGGTCGTCCGTGTATTTGGCGGAATACACAGCGCTCAGCCGGTCTTCCACCTCTTCGAGAGTGAGACGGCCTTCACCGCCGGCGGCCTGGATGCGGGTGGCGACCTGCTCGCGGTCGGCGTCGGCTGCCCTGAGCCTGGAGGGAATTCCGTTGGTGTCCATGGCATCCGATCCTCCGCCGCGAACACCGTCCGCGCGTCGGACGGCAGGCGGCAACACCGCCTACGCCCGGCGCTGTAGCGTGGACCGGCGATGAACACCCTCTTCGATCTCCCAGCGGACGGTCCGGCCAAGCCCCGGCACTCGGATCTGCTCGACGACCTGAACCCGGCACAGCGCGAAGCCGTGACCCACGCGGGCTCGCCGCTGCTGGTCGTCGCGGGCGCGGGTTCGGGCAAGACCCGGGTGCTGACCCGCCGGATCGCGTACCTGCTGGCCGAACGGGACGTCCACCCCGGCCAGATCATGGCGATCACGTTCACCAACAAGGCGGCCGCGGAGATGCGGGAGCGGGTGAGCGACCTCGTCGGCCGCCGCGCGAACGCCATGTGGGTGTCGACGTTCCACTCGATGTGCGTGCGGATCCTGCGCCGTGAGGCCAAAACGCTGGAGATGTCGTCGAGTTTCTCCATCTACGACTCGGACGACACGAAGCGGCTCATCACCCTCGTCGCCCGCGATCTCGACATCGACCCGAAGCGGTACGCGGCGCGCACGCTGGCCGTGCACATCTCGAACCTCAAGAACGAACTGATCGATCCGGAGACGGCGGTCGCCGACGCGGGCAACGACCTCGAACGCCGCGTGGCCGAGGTGTACGTCGAGTACCAACGGCGGCTGAACCAGGCCAACGCGTTCGACTTCGACGACCTCATCATGCGGACGGTCGAACTCCTGCAGACCTTCCCGGACGTCGCCGAGTACTACCGGCGGCGCTTCCGGCACGTGCTCGTCGACGAGTACCAGGACACGAACCACGCGCAGTACACGCTGGTCCGCGAACTGGTCGGCACCGAGGCGAACGAGGCGGGGATCGAGCCCGCCGAGCTGTGCGTCGTCGGTGACGCGGACCAGTCGATCTACGCCTTCCGCGGGGCGACGATCCGCAACATCGAGGAATTCGAGCGCGACTTCCCGAACGCGCGGACCGTGTTGCTGGAGCAGAACTACCGCTCGACCCAGACGATCCTGAACGCGGCGAACGCGGTCATCGCGCGAAACCCGAACAGGCGCGCGAAGCGGCTGTGGACCGATTCCGGCGACGGCGAGAAGATCGTCGGCTACGTCGCGGACAACGAGCACGACGAGGCGGCGTTCGTCGCAGGCGAGATCGACGCGCTGGCGGACAAGGGCGAAGCGGACTACTCCGACGTCGCCGTCTTCTACCGCACCAACAACCAGTCCCGTGTCTTCGAAGAGATCTTCATCCGCCTCGGCCTGCCGTACAAGGTCGTCGGCGGGGTGCGGTTCTACGAGCGGCGCGAGGTCCGCGACATGCTCGCGTACCTGAGGGTGCTGGCGAACCCGGAGGACACGGTCAGCCTGCGCCGCATCCTCAACGTCCCCAAACGCGGCATCGGGGATCGCGCCGAAGCCGTCATCGCGACGTACGCCGAGCGTGAGCGCATCTCTTTCGCTCAGGCGCTGCGCGGTGCCGTCAGCGGTGAAGTGCCGCTGCTGAACCCGCGTTCCGCCAAGGCGATCACCGGTTTCGTCGAGTTGATGGACGAGCTCGGCGAGGTCGTGGAGAGCGGCGCCGAAGTCGCCGACATCCTCGAAGCCGTCCTTGAACGCACGGGTTACCGCGCGGAACTCGAGGAGTCCGACGACCCGCAGGACGCGTCACGGGTGGAGAACCTGACGGAACTCGTCACCGTCGCGCGGGAGTTCACCGAATTCACCGCCGAGGTCGCCGGTCCGGACGGCGAGCTGCCGGAGGCGGACCCGGGTGTGCCGGAGCCGGGCTCGCTGCCCGCGTTCCTGGAGCGGGTTTCGCTGGTGGCCGACGCGGATTCGGTCCCGTCGCCCGACGGCGGCGATGACGGCGACGGGCACGACGCGGGCGTGGTCACGTTGATGACCGTGCACACCGCGAAGGGCCTGGAGTACCCGGTCGTCTTCGGAACGGGCTGGGAAGACGGGATCTTCCCGCATATGCGCGCGCTCGGTGACCCGACGGAGCTGGCCGAGGAACGCCGGCTCGCCTATGTCGCGATCACGAGGGCGAGGAAGCGGCTGTACGTCTCCCGTTCGATGGTGCGCTCGGCCTGGGGCCAGCCGCAGATGAACCCGGCTTCGCGGTTCCTCGACGAGCTTCCCGCCGATCTGGTGGATTGGCGCAGGCTCGCGCCTTCCTCTTCCTCCGGTGGTTTCGGTTCGTCGGGCGGATCGCCGCGGGCCGCGACGACCTGGGGCAGCCGGGGCGGTGGCGGCGGCGCGTCGTCGCGGGCGGCGAGCACGAGTCCGTTCGGCAAGGGCTGGAAGGACACCGTCGCGCTCAAGCTCGACGTCGGCGACAGGGTCAGCCACGACAAGTACGGGCTCGGGACGGTCGTCGCCTGCGACGGCGCGGGCCCGCGTGCCACGGCGACGATCGATTTCGGTGCCGCCGGCAAGGTCCGCCTGATGCTGATCGGCAGCGTCCCGATGGTCAAACTCTAGCCCTGACCTGCGGTTTTCCCCGCGCGACCGAAAACTGTCGGACCCTTCCCGTATACCTGTGTCATCGAACACGAGTTCGATGCTCTGGGGTATGCTGGACAAGCCGGTGCGCCCCGAACCGAGGAGGGGGCGCACGGTGTGGACGGGGTGCTGTTTCAGATTCTCTCGAGTGGGGTACTCGAGTACTTGCGGGGTGTTGAAAAAGGGGCGGGACCGGATCGGGGTCCGGAACCGCCGGAAGTGCTCAGGCTGGTCGCGGCCTGGCGCGCGTTACTGCGGGCACACGAACCGGACGGGGCCGGACGGTGTGTCGTATGCGGGCACGCGCGGCGATGGCTGTTCGGGCCGCGGCCAGCCGGGTACCGCACACGTTCCCGGAGACTTTTCGCCGGATGGCGGCCGATCGAACGGCGCCCGGCCGGTCTCTGCACGGTCTGGCAGATCGCCGTGGGGTACTTCGTCCGGAAGCTGCCGGACGGCGTCGCCTGAGGGCTTTGAGAGCCCGGAAAATCACCTGGGCTTCGAGCCGGAGGACCTACGACGCTTCGTGATGCCCTCGAAGGGGGAAGCGGAGGTCGTGAAGGCGCGCCTGAGCGTCATTGCCCGGCGCGCCCTCGTCACAGACGGGATCACCGGTGTGGTGAGGAAAGGTGATGCGGGGAAGAGCGAGGCTCGATCAGCCGACGCTCACGCCACGGGCGGCGAGCCACGGGCGCGGGTCGATCTTCTTCGTGCCGTTCTGCCACACCTCGAAGTGCAGGTGCGGGCCGGTGCTCTGGCCGCGGTTGCCGACCTCGGCGATCTCCTCGCCGCACTTGACCTTCTGGCCTTCGCGGACGGAGAACGAGTTCATGTGGCCGTAGACGTGGACGGTGCCGTCGGCGAGCTGGACCTTGACCCAGAGGCCGAAACCGCTGGCGGGGCCCGCTTCGATGACCGTGCCGTCGGAGGCAGCGACGATCGGCGTGCCGATCGGGGCCGCGAGGTCGATGCCGAGGTGGCTCGTGCCCCACCGGGCACCGAAGCCCGAGGTGAAGGTGCCCTTGGTCGGCATGCAGGTCTTGGGGCGCTTGGCCTCTTCTTCGGCCTTGCGGGCCGCTTCGGCCTCACGCTTCACGCGGGCCTGGGTGATGCTGTTGTTGTCCGAGAGCTTCTGGGCCTCGGCGGAGGCGTTCGTCGACTGGCTCGTCGGCAGCAGTTCGGGGGCGCCACCACCGGCTCCACCACCGAGGGCGAACGAGGCGCTCGCGTCCTGGGTGCTGGCCAGCGGGGTGACGGCGGCGTCGGAGGATTCCGAAACGGACTTCAGGGTCTGCCCGGCAGCGGCGGCCGCGAAGGCGCCGGCAGCGACGGCTGCGACCACGACACGGCCGCGAAGGGCCGAGGACGGGGGCGACAGGCGGTGCGAGCCCCGGACGCGAACGACCGCACCATCGAGTGCGTTCTCGAGCGCCGGGGAAGGAGCTTGGCCGCCGGGGGAGCGGTGTGAAGCCAAGACGGGGCCTTCCATAGTTCGGGGAGTCGGATCAAGAGCCCGGGCGGGGGATCCCGGTGAACGACCTCGGGGGTGGTTCGTTCGGTGCTCTCATTCGTGATCTGACTGTAATGGGGACCCCGGGACAGTAACGAAGCGGCACCCCGGTGAGCAAGATCTGACGGCGCTCTCGGCCGATCGGGCGACGGAGATCTGGCCGTTGTCCAGTGAGGATTACCCAAAGTTAAACCAGGTTTACTCACAACCGTGTGACTTGCGTTACAGGTTCGAGGGGCCGTTCGGGGGTACCGAGCGGCCGGGAAGGGGGCGAACGAGGGAAATAACCGGTTGCCCGACGGTGTTGAAGGGTCCTTACCCGGACTAGGCCGAGCCAGTCACGGCGAGGGAGGCCTTCGGTCACGCTGGTTCCCCTGCTGCCGGGCCCGGCCGGACTCGGCTTGCTAGCGTCGCCGTCGATGACTTCGCGCTCACGGCACCCTGGTGACGAATCCACCGGGCAAGCCGTCCCCGGGACCGCTTCCGCCGAACTTCTCCGGAGCGAACCGGGCGCCCGCCCGCGAGCGCTCGTGCTGTCGGCGGGGCTGGTGGCGGCCGGTGCGGTCGCGCTGGCCGCCGGCGCGCTGATGCCCGTCGTCCGGGGTGGTTCGGCCGGGTTCACCGCCGCTCCCTTGCTGGTCGTGCTGGCCTTGGCGCCCGCGGCGGCCGTGCTCTACGCACTGGTCTCCGGGCGCTCCGGGCTTACGGCGGGCCTGGTGCTCGGGCTCACCGCGCTCGCGCCCGGGCGGCTGCTGCTGGATCTGCAGCTGCTCGCGGACGGCTCCCTGGCCGCGCGTCCGGAGCTGTTCCTGGCCGACAGGCTGCTCGCGATGCCGCAGGCCGGGCCGGGACTGTGGCCGCTGGTGGCGGGGCACCTGCTCACCCTCGCGGCCGGGGCCTTCGCCGCCGGGGCCGCCCGCGACGAGGCGGAACTGGCGGGTGAACTCGACGGACGGCGCCGCTGGCGGTTGCTCGGGCCCGTGCTCGGTGTGGCGGGCGGGGTCGGTCTGCTGCTCGCGCCGTTCGGTTCGGGCAACGCGTACCTCCTGGCCAAGAACGCCTTCGAGGGCCCGACGGTCGCGATGGCCGGGTATCTGCTGCTCGCGGCCTTGCTTCCGCTGACAGTGCTCGTGGCCGTGAGCTCGCCCTCGGCCGGGGTCGGCAAGGGCGGCTTCGCGGGCGCGGGGCTGGCGGCGCTCGCGGTCGGTGTCCCGCCGGTGGTCGCGGGACTGGTCGTGGACCGGCTTTCGGTCGCGCCGGGTTCGGTGGTGGTGACCATCGCCGGTCTGGCGCTGGTCGGGCTGGCCTTCACGCGGTTCGACGTCGCGGAAGCGGACGAGACCGTCACCGGTGACCTGGCCGGCGAAGCCAGGCTGCCCGGGCTGTTCTGGTGGCGGCTCGCCACCGGAGGCCTGGCGTTGCTGGCCGCCGGTGCCGCGGCCGCGGGCGCGCTGGCCCCGGTGCTGAAGGCCAACGGTCCGACGCCGGCCCCCGAGACCCCCGTGCGCTGGCTGCTGCTCGGCGCCGCCGTCGTGCTCGCCGTGCCCGCGCTGTTCGTCTTCGTGCCGCGGCTCTCGGCGTTCGCCAGGGGAGTCGTCGCGGCCACGTGGGCGGGCGTCGTCCTCGCGGGCGCGGCGGTGCTGAGCGCGGCCTTGTCCGTGACCGAGGACAAGGCCGTCGACCCGGCGCTGTTCGGGGTCGACCTGCCGGTGCCGTTGCCGGACAAGGTCGGCTACTCGGCGGGCGCCGGGGTCACCTGGACGTTCATCGCGCTCGTGCTGGCCGCGCTCGCCGCGCTCGCCGCGGTGATCACCGGCGTCGTGGAACGCGACGACTCCGATGAAGAGACCGACGAAACGCGCGTGAGCGGGACCGTGCTCACCCCGGTCGTCGCTGCCGCGGTGCTGGCGATCGCCGCGTTCGGCACCCCGGTGTTCGGCGCGCCCGGCTACACCGCCCCGGGACTGTGGTCGAACTTCGGCGCGGCGTCGTGGGGCCTGCTCAGCGCGCTGGCCGTCGTTCTCGGTCTGTACGCGCTCGTCCCGCGTTCCCGCCCGGTCGCCGCGGCGTCCGCACTGGCCGGGGCCGCGCTGGTGCTCGGCCTGCGCGCGGCGGAACTGCCGCTCGTCGGCGCGGAGTACGAGGGCTCGTCGGCAGGGGTGGGGTTCTGGCTCGCGCTGGGCGGCGCCGTCGTCACCCTCGTCGCGGCCGGCATGGCCGTCGCGGGTTCACGGCGGGCCGGATGACCCGTCATCTTCTTCGGGTCGTGCTGGCCGAGTTCGGTGTCGAGGAAGGTTCGGCGGTCGCGCTCGGCAGGTCGCTGCGCGACGAAGGCGTCGAGGTCGTCTACGCCGGACGTCTCGACACCGTCGAACAACTCGTCAGGACGGTCGAACAGGAGGATCCGGACATCCTCGGGATCCTGCGTGGCGCGAGCGAACCGGAAGGGCTCGCTGAAACACTCCCGGGCGTTCTGCTCTTCGCGGTCGGTAACGGGCCGAGCGGGTTCGACAACGCCTTCGAAAGCCAGGAAGACGCGGCGAACTGGGTCTCCGGTGTGCGGTCTCACACCGTGGAAACACCGTCTGACCGCGTACGGTGACCGACTTCACCAGGTGCGGAGTCCCCTGCTTCTGCGCAGGTCGCTAACCTCGACTGGTCCGACAGCGCGGTCCGGCAACGGACCACCACAGTGGCGTGTCGTCAGGAGACTGGAGTAGTGGACCTCTACGAGTACCAGGCGAGGGATCTCTTCGCCGCCCACGGAGTACCGGTTCTGCCGGGTGCCGTGGCAAACACCCCCGAAGAAGCCAAGGCCACCGCCGAGAAGATCGGCAACCAGGTCGTCATCAAGGCGCAGGTCAAGACCGGCGGCCGCGGCAAGGCCGGCGGCGTCAAGCTGGCCCAGACGCCGGACGAGGCCGCGGAAAAGGCCGAGGCGATCCTCGGTCTCGACATCAAGGGCCACATCACGCGTCGCGTGCTGGTGGCCGAAGCCTCGGACATCGCCGAGGAGTACTACTTCTCCTTCCTGCTGGACCGTGCGAACCGCACCTTCCTCGCGATGGCTTCGGCCGAAGGTGGCGTGGAGATCGAGCAGCTGGCCGTCGAGCGCCCCGAAGCGCTCGCGAAGATCCCGGTCGACGCGATCGCCGGTGTCGACAAGGCGAAGGCCGTCGAGATCCTGACCGCGGGCAAGTTCCCGGAGAAGGTCGTCGACGAGGCCGCCGACGTCGTCGTGAAGCTCTGGGAGACCTTCGTCTCCGAGGACGCGACCCTGGTCGAGGTCAACCCGCTGGTCCGTGACCCGCAGGACAAGATCATCGCCCTCGACGGCAAGGTCACCCTCGACGAGAACGCCTCGTTCCGTCAGCCGAGCCACGAGGCCCTGGTCGACAAGGACGCGGAGAACCCGCTCGAGGCGAAGGCCAAGGCCAAGGACCTCAACTACGTCAAGCTCGACGGCGAGGTCGGCATCATCGGCAACGGCGCGGGCCTCGTGATGTCCACGCTGGACGTCGTGGCCTACGCGGGCGAGAAGCACGGCGGCGTCAAGCCCGCCAACTTCCTCGACATCGGCGGCGGCGCTTCGGCCGAGGTCATGGCGGCCGGTCTGGACGTCATCCTCAACGACACCGACGTGAAGAGCGTCTTCGTCAACGTCTTCGGTGGCATCACCGCTTGCGACGCGGTCGCGAACGGCATCGTCGAGGCGCTGAAGATCCTGGGCGACGAGGCCACCAAGCCGCTCGTCGTGCGGCTGGACGGCAACAACGTCGTCGAGGGACGTCAGATCCTTGCCGACGCGAACCACCCGCTGGTCACCGTGGTGGACACAATGGACAACGCGGCCGACAAGGCCGCCGAGCTCGCCGCGGCAGGTGCGTGAGATGTCGATCTTCATCAACGAGAACAGCAAGGTCATCGTCCAGGGGCTCACCGGCTCCGAGGGCATGAAGCACGCGACCAAGATGCTGAAGTCCGGCACGAACATCGTGGGTGGCGTCAACGCCCGCAAGGCCGGTCAGACCGTCTCCATCGAGGGCAAGGACCTCACCGTGTTCGGCACGGTCGAGGAGGCCATCAAGGAGACCGGCGCCGACGTTTCGGTCATCTTCGTGCCGCCGAAGTTCGCCAAGGACGCGGTCATCGAGGCGATCGACGCCGAGATCCCGCTCGCCGTGGTGATCACCGAGGGCATCCCGGTGCACGACTCCGCCTACTTCTGGGCGCACGCCGTCGCGACCGGCAACAAGACCCGCATCATCGGGCCGAACTGCCCCGGCGTGATCAGCCCCGGCAAGTCGAACGCCGGCATCATCCCGGCCGACATCACCGGCGCGGGCCCGATCGGCCTCGTGTCGAAGTCGGGCACGCTGACCTACCAGATGATGTACGAGCTGCGTGACATCGGTTTCTCGACCGGTGTCGGCATCGGCGGCGACCCGGTCATCGGCACGACGCACATCGACGCCCTCGAGGCGTTCGAGGCCGACCCCGAGACCAAGGTCATCGTGATGATCGGCGAGATCGGCGGCGACGCCGAAGAGCGCGCCGCGGCCTACATCAAGGACAACGTGACGAAGCCGGTCGTCGGCTACGTCGCCGGCTTCACCGCGCCCGAGGGCAAGACCATGGGCCACGCCGGCGCCATCGTCTCCGGCTCCTCCGGCACGGCCGCCGCGAAGAAGGAGGCCCTCGAGGCCGCCGGCGTCAAGGTCGGGAAGACCCCGAGCGAGACCGCCGTCCTGGCGCGCGAGCTGTACAACAGCCTCTGATCCTTCGGAGACTGAGCTTTCCCCGGCGGGCCGGGCACCACCTGGTGCCCGGCCCGCCTCTTTTCGCCCCGGATCGCGTTTAGCCCGCGAAACGCACGTCCGCGGTCGACCTGCGGTTCGCGGGCTAAACGCGATCCGACGGTCGGGAAGGGGTTCCGCCGGGAACCTGATCGGGTGTACAGACGTCTCAGAGCCCGAGGCGTGGGGTGTCCGCGTGTGCGCTAGCGTTCGAGCATCACAGCCGCCTCGTTTGTCCCGGGAGTCCCGCGCGCCCCGGGGTGCCGGTCGAACGACAGGAGAGCATTCGGATGTCCTATCCCAGCGGTGGGCCCGGCTACCCCCAGCAGGGTGGCGGCCAGCAACACCCCAACCCCGCCTCGGGGGCCTTCCCGCAGCAGCAGGCGCCGTCACCGGCCGCCCCGCTGAACCTGGCGTTGCTGCTCGCGCTCGCCGTCACCGTCCTCGGCCTGGTGCAGTTCTTCATCGGTTTCTCCGACGAGGCCGATGCCGCCGGACAGATCTCGGTCTTCCTCCTGGTCAGCGGTCTGCTCGCGGCCCTGCACGCGCTGCCGCGTGGCCCGAAGACGCTGCCGTTCGCCGCGTTGTTCAGCGTCATCGGCGCCTTCGGCGCGCTGGACCTGGTCATCGGCTACGGGAGCGGCCGTGAGGACGTCTCGGTCCCGGGCATCCTCACCGTGGTGCTGATCCTCGGCATCCTGCAGATGCTGGTCGCGGTCGCCGCGCTGCTCTTCGAACACGACGTCATCAAGCTGCCCGCCGCGAAGCCGCAGCAGCAGGCGCCGCAGGCCCCGTACAGCCAGCAGTTCCCGCAGCAGGGCCCGCAGGGTCCGTTCGGCCAGCAGGGTCAGCAGGGCCCGGCCGCCACGCAGGTCCAGCCGTTCCCCGGCGCGGGCCAGCAGGGGCAGCAACCGGGCGAGCAGTCCGGTCCGTTTTCGCAGCCGGGCGGATTCCAGCCGCCCGTGACGCAGCCGCCGGGCCAGCAGGCCACGACGTACGCGCCGCAGCAGGGCCAGTTCTTCCAGCAGCCGCCGTCCTCGTCGTCGGAGTCGGGTCAGAACCCGGGCACGCCGCCCGGCGGTTTCGGCCAGCAGAGCTGACCTGCCGAACGCGAAAGCACCCGCTGTGACTCTCCGTGTCACAGCGGGTGCTTTTCTTTTCCGGGGTACCCGACCGGGTGGGTTGGGCCACGTGCCCCGACCGGCGGCGGCGTGCCTCACCCGGACGGCCCAGTCCGGATGTCATGGTGCGGTTCATGAAGCTGCTCACCCGCGACGAACGCCCGCCGGGCGAAGAGCCGGTGAGCGACCTCGTCCCCGAGCTGGAGGTCTCCAGGGCGAAGCGGGTTCGTGTGTTGCTCGCCGCCGCCTGCGCGCCCCTGCTCTTCTCCTTTACCGCCATCGCGGCCGTGCTCGCGGTGGTCTCGTTCGCCGCCGACCGGACCCGGTTCTCCGCCACCGGTGCCCTGCTCGCCGCCGGCCCCGGCTGGCTCGCCTCGTGGCAGGTGGAACTCGACCTCGGCGGTCATCCACTCGGCGTGCTGCCGCTGCTGCCGACGCTCGCCGTCGGCTGGCTCGTGGCGAGGGCGGCCGCGCGCGCCGCCCGCCGCGTCGGCGGCCGGACCCCCGCCGACGCCGTCCCGGTGGTGACGGTGATCGCCGGGGCGCACGCGCTGTTCGGCGTGCTGATCGCCCTGGCGACCGGTGGGTCGCCGATCGACGTGAACCCGCTGACCGCTTTCTGCGTGCCGGGCCTCCTCGCGGGGCTCGCCGCCGTCGCCGGAGTCGCCAAGGTCTGCGGGCTTCCGGCCGTGGTCCGGGACCGGTTCGACCCGGTGGCCGTCCACGGCCTGCGGGCGGGCGCACTCGGCCTCGCCGCGCTCATCGCCTGCGGCGCCGTGGTGTTCACCGCGGCCACCGCGCTGTCGTGGTCCACTGTGGACAGTCTGTTCGAGCCGGGCTTCGGTGCGAGCTTCGGCCTGTTCGTGCTCTCCGTGGCCTACCTGCCGAACGCGGTCGTCGCCGCGCTGTCGTTCACCACCGGGCCCGGTTTCTCGGTCGGCTCGCTGACCGTCGGCATGTTCGGCTACCAGGAAGGACAGGTGCCCGGGGTGCCGGTGCTGGCGGGGATCCCGTCGCACCACGCCGTCTGGTGGCCCGCGTTGCTGCTCCTGCCCGCGCTGGTCGGTGCGCTGGTCGGCTGGCGGATCCGCGCGATCGACGAGGATCCGATGCTGCGGATGCGGGCGGTCGCCGTCGCGGGCGCGCTGGTCGCCTTCGGCTGCGTCATCCTCGGGACCGTCTCCGGCGGCAGGCTCGGCGACGGGCCGTTCGACCCGGTCAGCGTGCCGGTCGGCGTCGCGTCCGTGATCGCCTTCTGCTGGATCGTCGTCCCCGGCGGGTTCGTCGCGTTCTTCGCCGGACCGCACGAGGCCCCCGCGTCGCCGGGTGAACCCGACGTCGAAGAGATCGCCGAAGTCGAGGAAGAACCGGCTGAGGAACCCGAGGCGGAAGCACTCGAAGACGCGGCGCTCGACGAAGAGGCCGAAGCGGAACTCGCCGCGGAGCTGGGCGAGGAAACCGACGAGGTCCCGGCGGAATCGGAGCCCGAAACCGAGCCCGAGCAGGACGATGTCGTCGACGGTGCCGATGATGACGCTGTGACCGAGTCCACCGACGGGTCCGGCGACGAAAGCGCCCCCGGCGACGACCGTTAGGGTTGTCGCGACCAGGTGAAGCGCCGTACGCCCGAGTGCGTACCGCCGTGGCAAGGAGCCCGTTCTGGCTAGTCGGTTGGACCTGCCCACTCCGGTGAAGCTCGTCGTCCTCGCGTCCGGTTCCGGCACGCTGCTGCAAGCCGTGCTCGACGCCGTCGAAAAGCCGAACTTCCCGGCGAAGGTGGTCGCCGTCGGGGCGGACCGCACCGGGGTCGCGGCGCTGACCAGGGCCGAACGCGCCGGCGTGCCGTCGTTCACCGTCCGGATGGCCGACCATCCGGACCGCGCGGCGTGGGACAAGGCGATCACCGAAGCCGTCGCCGCCTACCAGCCGGACCTGGTCGTCTCCGCGGGGTTCATGAAGATCCTCGGCGCCGAATTCCTCGCGCGGTTCCCCGGCCGCGTGATCAACACGCATCCGGCCCTGCTGCCGTCGTTCCCCGGCGCGCACGCCGTGGCCGACGCGCTGGCGATGGCCGTCAAGGTCACCGGGTCGACGGTCCATTTCGTCGACGCCGGGGTCGACACCGGGCCGATCATCGCGCAGGAGCCGGTGATCGTGGAGCCCGACGACGACGAGAACGTCCTGCACGAGCGGATCAAGGCCGTGGAACGCAGGCTCCTGGTGGAAACGATCGAGAAACTCGGCCGGAGCGGGTGCTCGGTCGAGGGACGAAAGGTGAGGTTTTCGTGAGTACCGCACAGGGACAGCGTCCCGTCCGGCGCGCGCTGATCGGCGTCTCGGACAAGGCCGGCCTGCTCGAACTCGCCACCGGGCTGCACGCGGCGGGTGTCGAGATCGTGTCGACCGGCGGCACGGCGAAGGTCATCGCGAACGCCGGGGTGCCGGTGACGCCCGTCGAAGAGGTCACCGGGTTCCCCGAGTCCCTCGACGGCCGGGTCAAGACGCTCCACCCGCGCGTGCACGCCGGTCTGCTGGCCGACCGTGACCGCCCGGAGCACGTCGAGCAGCTCAAGCAGCTCGACATCGCGCCGTTCGACCTGCTCGTGGTCAACCTGTACCCGTTCACGCAGACCGTCGCCTCGGGTGCGAGCCCGGAGGACTGTGTCGAGAACATCGACATCGGCGGTCCGGCGATGGTGCGTGCCGCGGCGAAGAACCACAACAGCGTCGCCGTCGTGGTCGACCCGTCCCGCTACGAGTGGGTGCTGGAGCGCGTCGCGGCGGGCGGTTTCGAACTGGCCGACCGCAAGCGGCTCGCCGCGCAGGCCTACGCGCACACGGCGGCGTACGACACCGCCGTCGCCGCGTGGTTCGCCAACGTCTACGCGCCCGCGGACGACTCCGGCTTCCCGGACTTCACCGGCGCTTCGTGGGAGCGCGGCGACGTGCTGCGCTACGGCGAGAACCCGCACCAGAAGGCCGCGCTGTACAAGCACTGGCGGCCCGGCCTCGCGCACGCGGAACAGCTGCACGGCAAGGCCATGTCGTACAACAACTACGTCGACACCGACGCCGCGCGCCGCGCCGCCTACGACTTCGACGCCCCGGCCGTCGCGATCATCAAGCACGCCAACCCGTGCGGGATCGCGGTCGGCGAGGACATCGCCGAGGCGCACCGGAAGGCGCACGCGTGCGACCCGGTTTCGGCCTACGGCGGGGTGATCGCGACCAACCGGCCGGTGAGCCGTGAGGCCGCCGAGCAGATCTCCGAGGTGTTCACCGAGGTCGTCCTGGCGCCGGACTTCGACGCCGAGGCGCTCGAGATCCTGCAGCGCAAGAAGAACGTGCGGCTGCTGAAGCTGCCCGCGATCACGTCGCCGGATCCGATCGAGTTCCGGCCGATCTCGGGCGGCATGCTGGTGCAGACCGTCGACACGATCGCCGCCGAGGGCGACGACCCGGCGAACTGGACCTTGGCGACCGGCGCGCCCGCCGACGAGCGGACGCTGGCCGACCTCGAGTTCGCGTGGCGTTCGCTGCGCGCGGTGAAGTCGAACGCGATCCTGCTGGCGAACGACGGCGCGACCGTCGGCGTCGGCATGGGCCAGGTCAACCGGGTCGACTCTTCGCGTCTCGCGGTCTCGCGGGCCGGGGATCGGGCGAAGGGCTCCGTCGCCGCTTCGGACGCCTTCTTCCCGTTCCCGGACGGGCTCGAGGTCCTGCTGGAGGCCGGCGTCCGCGCCGTCGTCCAGCCGGGCGGCTCGATCCGCGACGCCGAGGTCATCGCCGCCGCCGAGGCCGCCGGGGTCACCCTGTACCTCACCGGCACGCGGCACTTCGCCCACTGACCCGACCTGCGTTTAGCGGGCTAAACGCGATCCGTGCGCGGACCTGCGTTTAGCCCCCTAATCGCGATCCGTGGGGGTTCGCGGGCGTTCCCGGTGCCCGGGTCCTGGGGTTCGTGCCATGCTGGCCCCGGATCGCGATTAGCCCGCGAAACGCAGGTCCGGGCGCGTGTCGCCTTTAGCGGGCTAAACGCGACGCGGACGTAAGTGAGTCGCCAGGGGAGGATCGGTGCACCAGCCGCCGCAGGGGTACGGCCAGGGGCCGGGTTACGGCCCGCCGCCTGGGCAGGGAGGGCAGCCGGGCTACGGACAGCAGCCGGGTTACGGCCAGCCCGCCGGTCCCGGATACGGTCCGCCGCCCGGCTATGGCCCGCCCGGCTACGGGCAGCCGCCCAAGAAGAAAAAGACCGGGCTGATCGTCGGCGTGATCGTGGGCGTCGTGGTCCTTCTCGGGCTGGGCATCCCCGGCGCCATCTTCGGGTCGGAGTACTACTCCTCGGTCGGCAAGGCGCCAGTGTCGCAGCAGCCGCCCGCCGAGTGCGCAGTCTCCCCGGAGCTGCTGAACAAGACGTTCACCACCAGCTTCCAGGGCGTCCGCGACAACGAGATCAAAGCGGGCGAGATCGTCACCAAGCAGCAGGGCTGTTCCTGGCTGCCGCCGGAGAGCGACAACGTCCACGACCGCGCCCTCCAGGTCATGGTGTACCGCCACGAGGGCCCGGACGCCGAGAAGCGCGCGGCCGAGTCGTCCACCGGATCGGCCGCGCCGTCCGAGCGCCAGCAGCAGGTGCAGGGCATCGGGGAGAAGGCGGTCCTCGTCTCCCTCGACACCGACAGCGCCTTCAGCGGCGCCGAGCTGCGGGTCATCCAGGGCGTGTACGTCGTCCTCGTCACCTACAAGGGCTGGGACAAAGGGTTCTTCACGAACTCGCCGATCCCGCCCGCGGAGTCCGCTGAAGTGGCGAAATCCGTGGGCGCCGAACTCGTGAAGAACCTGCCCCGCTAGGCGTACAGGCCGTTCAACCAGGTTGTCCACGCCTTCGCGGCTTTGTCCGCGTCGGCGTCTTCGGCGAACAGGTGGTGCCCGATGCCCACAGGCCAGCCCCAGACGTTCCGGCCGTAGAAGCGGTACAGCGCGTCTTCGGTCCGGACGCCGATGAAGGCCGGCGTCAGGTAGTCGACGACACCTTCGACGTCGGCGACTTCGAGATGCACTCGGTCGCCTACGGCCTTCGCGCCTAGAGCCGCCTTCACGGTCTCGAACGCCTCCGGAGCCTTCGACGCGTCGGGCGCGTCGGCCTTGAAGTACTTCGCCTGACGCCGGTTGAAGTGCGTCAGGTACTCGCCCAGCGAGTGGTGGTAGAACGCCGTGTGCTGCTCGCACGCGTCGTATTCGACGTCCCAGTCGTCGAGGACGGTGGTGTGCTCGTAGCGCAGGTACGTGCCTCCGTCTTTCGGTTCGAGGACGTATTCGAGCGTGTTGAACCAGCCGGTCTCGTCTTCCGCGTACGTGACGAAGCGCCGCGACGGCTTCCAGACGGTCACCATGCCGCCGTTGGGGGTGAGGCCGGACTCGGCGCCGCCGTCGTGGGGTTCGTACTGGATCGGCCAGAGCCAGCCGCCGCTGGCGGTGGTGATCGCGGCCCAGGTGTCGGCGGGGGTGGTGGGCATGAAGCCCTCGAAGCGGACCTCGGATTCCTTCGCCATGACTGTCCTCTCTCTTGTGTCTTCATGAGAGCGACGCCTGGCCAGGGGCGCTTTCGACAACCGGATCGCATTTAGCTCGCTACGACTACCGCCGGGAAGTGATCAGCCTTCGGTGGGGCCGCCTCCTCAGAGGCGTTCGATGCGGTCGGCCTGCGGGCCCCGGTCGCTCTGACGCACCGTGTACCGGACCCGGTCACCCTTCTGCAGCGGCTCCGATCCCATGATCACGGACACGTGGGCGAAGAGATCGTCGCCGCCTGCGTCCGGGGTGATGAAGCCGAAGCCGCGGTCGGCGTCGTAGCGCGCGACGACGCCCTCGCCGCCTCGTACGGGCACGTCCCGCGCAGCCGGCCCCGCGGCCGCGGCAGGCGCCGACCGCTGCGGCGCCGTCTGGGGCTCGGTGCCCCGGACCAGGTGCACGTCGCGGGCCTGCGGGCCCTTGTCTCCACTGGTCACCTCGTAGGCGACGCGGTCGCCCTCCGCGAGCCACGTCAGCCCCTCGGCCAGGGCCCGGGCGTGAACGAAGACGTCCCCTGCGCCGGAGTCGGGGTTGATGAAACCGAAGCCCTTGTCCTCGTCGTACCAGGCCACCGTGCCGTCGGCACCGTCCGCGATACCGGCCGCGGCGGGTGAGCCGGCCCCTGCTCCCAGCGGGATCACGTGCCCGGCCTGCGGTCCGCGCTCGCCTTCGACGATCAGGAAGGCCACCCGCTGCCCCTCGGTGACCACGCCGCCGGTCACGATGGCGGAGCTGTGCACGAAGATGTCGGCGCCGCCGCCGTCCGGCGACGCGAAGCCGTACCCCTTGCCCGGCTCGTACCAGTTGACGGTGCCGAGCAGGCCCACGGCGCTGCCGGTGGCCGCATCGGCGGTGACGCGAACGCGCAGCGCCTGGGGCCCGCGGTCGTTCTCGCCGACCTCGAACACGACGGCCTGACCCTCGCGGAGCATCTTCGCGCCGCCGTCCCCGACGATCTCGGAGGCGTGCACGAACACGTCCGGCGAGCCGTCCTCGGGCGCGAGGAAGCCGAAACCCCGTTCGGCGTCGAACCAACGGACGGTCCCTTGCGGCATAAAAGGCTCCAGGTCGAGAGGGCGGGTACTGGCCCTCAGTCTCTCTGACGGACCTCCGGTCCGTCGGGCCGGGCCCACAGGCGGGCGGTGCGGAGCCAAGGGGCGGGCCGTTGGTTCACGCCGAGTTCCGAGACCAGGCCTATAGGTGAAGTGACGCAGGTCACATTTCGGGATGTCGAAGTGCGGCGGACAGCGGCGTCCCCGGGGTGTCCGCGAAGACGGCGAACCCGAGGAGAGAGACATGCGGCAGAGCACGATCGACGAGATCCTGAACCGCCCGTACAGCCAGGAGCTCCTGGCCCGTGACATGGCCCGGCTGGCCTACACCGCGTCCGACGGCACGCCGCGGGCGATCCCGATCAGCATCCACTGGAACGGCAAGGAGATCGTCATGTGCACCTCGACGAACGCGCCGAAGCTGCACTCGCTGCGCCGCAACCCGGCCGTCGCGCTGACGATCGACACCGAATCGCACCCGCCGAAGGTCCTGCTCCTGCGCGGCACCGTCGAGCTGGACCACGTCGACGGCATCCCCGACGAGTACATGCAGTGGAACGGCACCTACGAGATGACGCCGGAGCAGCGGGCCGAATGGGAAGAGAAGGTGAAATCGCTCTACGAGAGCATGGTCCGCATCGTGATGACCCCGACCTGGGTCAAGCTCATCGACTTCGAGGAAACACTGCCCACCGCCGTCGAAGAGCTCATCCGCCGTCAGAGCGCCTGAAAGGAGCGATCATGAAGCTGGAACACATCGGTGCCGTCGTCCACGATCTCGAAGCGGCCAAGGCGTTCTTCCTCGCGCTCGGTCTCGAATTGGAAGGCGAGGCGTCGCTCGAAGGCGACACGGTCGATCGCATCACCGGGTTGAAAGGGGTCCGGACGGATATCGCCGTGCTGCGGCCGCCGGATGGCCACGGCGGAGTGGAGCTGATCAAGTACCACACGCCGGAAGGGCCGGAAGGTGATCCGCACGCGCCGATGAACACGCCCGGTATCAGTCACTTCGTGTTCTCGGTGGAGGACATCGACGCGACCCTCGAGCGGTTGCGGCCGCACGGCGCCACGCTCGTCGGCGAGCTGGTGCGCTACGAGGACAGCTACCGGCTCTGCTACGTCCGCGGCCCGGAGGGGATCGTCGTCGAGCTGGCGGAAGCGCTCGTACGCCGAGAAGCGTAGGCGAGAAGCCGCGTCTCGACGGATTCCCGCGACGCCCCGCGCTGCCAGCATTTCCGCCATGACACTGACAGGAATCCTGGCCGCCGCGCTGATCGTCACCGGTGCGCCCGCCATCGGCACGGACGACGTCCACGTGCACACCGGAACGATCGACGGTGCCCGGTACCGGGTCGAGGTGCCGTCGAACTGGAACGGCAAGTTGTTGCTGTACAACCACGGGATCTATCCGCCGGGCTACGTTCCCGAGGAGATCGAGCTCGCCAACCGGGCGGAGGCGAAACCCGTTCTCCTCGGCGACGGGTACGCGTTGGCCGCGTCGCTCTACAGCAAGCCGAACGGCTTCTCGGCCCGCGAAGCCGTTCACGATCAGACGGCACTGCTGTCCTGGTTCGACCACAACGTCGGCCGCCCGGAGCAGGTGCTCACCTGGGGAGCTTCCGGCGGTGGGCTCAACGCGGTCCTGCTGTCCGAGCGGCTCCCGCACCGGATCGACGGCGCGCTGGCGATGTGCGGTCCCGTCGCGGGTGGTTCCGCGTTGTTCGGCCAGTCGCTCGATCTGGGGTTCACGGTCCGGACGCTGCTGGCGCCCGAGCTGGAGATCGTCCGCATCGCCGACCCGGGGGCGAATCTCGCGAAAGCCCATCAGGTGATCGCGAAGGCGCTGGAATCACCCGATGGACGGGCGCGGCTCGCTCTCGCCAACGCGTTCGCCGACGTCCCCGGCTGGTCGACGGCGCATCATCCCCGTTCCGCCGATGTCGCCGAGCAGATCCGTCAGCAGACGAAGTTCGTCCAGGCGGTCTACGACCAGCTGGCCTGGGGTGCGCACCGGGCCGATCTGGAGACGCAGGCCGGCGGGAATCCGACCGGGAACACCGGAGTGGATTACCGCGGCCTGCTCGCCCGGTCCAGTGAACGCGGCCTCGTGAACCAGGCCTACCGTGACGCAGGCCTGGACCTCGACGCCGACTTGGCGCGGCTCGCGACCGCGCCCCGGGTCGAGGCCGACAAGGCCGCCGCCCGATGGCTCGGCCGCGTCGGGACACCGACGGGGCGCGGCCGTCAGCCCGTCGTCACGCTGCATCCGATCGGGGACGGCGTCGCCCCCGAACACGAGCGGACCTACGGCGACCGCGTCGATCCCGGCCGGATCCGGCAGCTGTTCGTGAATCGGGGCGGGCACTGCCAGCACACCGCCGCGGAAGAACTGACGGCGTTGCGCGTGCTGCGGGACCGCGTCGAAACCGGTCGCTGGCCTTCGACGTCACCGGAACGCTTGAACGCCGAGGCGAACCGGTTCGGCCCGGAGTTCCGCTTCCTCTACGACTGGCTGCACGCTGAGCCGGGGACCGCCGCACCCGCTTTCCGGCGGTATCACCCGGATCCGCTTCCCCGTGCCGTCTGAGGTCGGCCGGCTCTCGTGAGCGGCAAGGACGGTTCTGACCGTCCTTGCCGCTCACGAGGCTTCATTCGCCGTGGTAGCGCAGGCCGGTGCGCTTCAGGACGACCCAGCGTTCACCGGGCCGGTCCGCCACGACCGGATACCACCGCGGCGCGACCGCGTCGGTCAGTTCGCCACCTCGTTCGATGAGGGAACTCACCGCCGGTTCACCCACCACGATGAGCGCGGACCAGTCGACGTGCGCCAGCAGGTCGTCCTCGGTGACGCCGAACCGCTCCTCCAGAACCATGACCAGGTCGTGCCCGCTGTCCGGACCGGACTGGACTTCGCTGACGTCAGGCACTTCTTCAACGATTACGGGTTCGACCTGATCGAGGTCGTAGTCGTCTTCATCTTCTTCGTCGTCTTCGCGTTCTTCGGACCAGACGTGGTGATCGAGCCGCGAGATGCTGTTGCTCAGGTCGAAGGCCTGTTCGTCGGTCATGCACAGCGTCACGGTCTGCCCGTCGGTCAACGTGAACGTCAGTTCGGCCTCCGGGTAACCGCTGGTGCCGGGCTCCGCCTCGACCATGCCCGCCACGGTCCCGGCCAGCGCCGTGGGCGCAGGGCTCGTGTGCCAGTCCAGCGACGGCAGGTTCGCGGCCATCTCCAGCACGCAGGTCGCGGCGGTCCAGAACGCGTCCTTGTCCCGGAAGTCCTTGCGGCTGCTGGTCAGTGTCCGGCCGCCGCCCAGCGGCTCGGTGCGGGCGTCCACCCGGCCCCGCCCGGTCCCGTTCTCCCACATCGCGGTGACCGTGACCCGGTTGGCCAGGCGTTTGCGGTAGTTCTCGATATGGCCTTCCCTGGCGAGTTCCCAGCCGTTCACCGTCTCGGGCCAAGCGTCGTCCACTGCGGTTTTCCTTTCCTGACGGGAAGACCCCCGGTCTCGGACGTGACAGGTCCGGTGATCGTTCCGGCTCGCTTGACAACCGCTGCGCCACCCGGTCTACTGGAGTCATCGAACAAGCGTTCGAAGTGCCGCCTTCCCCGTGGCACGCCGGTGCCGTCCACAAAGGACGGTCTAGGTGTCGTGGGGAGGCGAGGTCCGGTGACAGCGGAGGTGGTCGAGGCACGGGCCTTGCCGTTGGCGAGGCTGGCGGCTTTGCCAGGAGTGAGCACGGCCAGTGGCGTGGCTTCCGCGGCCGAACACGCGAGGACGACGGGAAGGGTGCTCCCGGTGTCCCCGGCGTTGTCCGGTCTGCTGCCCGCCGCGGGGCTCCGGCGCGGGAGCACCGTTTCGGTGCTGGGGTCCACGTCACTGATGCTCACCCTGCTGGCCGCCGCGACCGCCGGCGGTGCGTGGGCGGTCGCGGTCGGCCTGCCCACGCTCGGGGTGGTCGCCGCCGCGGAACTCGGGGTCGAGGTGGGCAGGCTGGCGCTGGTCCCCCGTCCCGGTGCCGAGTTCCCGGCGGTGACCGCGGCCTTGCTGGACGGTTTCGATCTCGTGGTCGTCGGCCCGGGGCTCGCCCGGCCCGACGTGGCGAGAAGGCTGTCCGCCCGCGCGCGCAACCGTGGTTCGGTGCTGCTTTCGCTGGGTTCCTGGCCCGGTGCGGAAGTCGAGCTGAGCTGTCGTCGTTCGCGCTGGACGGGTTTCACCGGCGGCGGTGCGGGTTATCTGCGCGCTCGTGAGGTGGAAGTGCGGGCGGGCGGCCGGGGTGCGGCCGCCCGGCCGATGTCGGCCTTGCTGCGCTTTCCCGGCGAGGGTGAGGTCGAGCGGGCCGAGTTCCCCACGACCAAGTGGGGCACGGCATGAACCCGCCGGTGCGCATGCTCGTCCTGTGGTGCCCGGACTGGCCCGCGGTCGCCGCCGCGGCCGTCGCGGGCGAACCCGTCGGCCGCCCGGCCGCGGTCTTCTCGGCGAACCGCGTGGTCGCCTGCACCGCGGTGGCCAGGGGATATGGCGTCCGCCGCGGGATGCGGCGGCGCGAGGCTCAGTCCTGTTGTCCGGAACTGGCGGTCTTCGGGGAGGACGAAGGTCGCGACGCCCGGCTCTTCGAATCCGTCGCACGGGCGGTGGAAGAGCTGGCCGTCGGGGTCGAGGTGGTCCGCCCGGGGATCGTCGCCGTCCCGGTCGACGGCGCGGCCGGTTACTTCGGCGGTGAGCACGGCCTCCTCGAAAGACTGGTGGACGAGGTGTCGGTGGCGGCGGGAGTGGAGAGCCAGGTCGGCGTGGCCGACGGCCTGTTCGCCGCGACGCTCGCCGCCCGCCGTTCGACGCTGGTCGAACCCGGTGGGACGGCGGAATTCCTGGCCCCGCTGCCCATCCGCGAACTCGACCAGCCCGAGGCGGGCCGCGCCGAGCTGGTCACCTTGCTCAAGCAGCTCGGTCTGCAGACGCTGGGTGCCTTCGCGGCGCTCGGTGAAAGTGATGTCTCCGCGAGGTTCGGAATGGAGGGGGTGCTCGCGCATCGGTTGGCACGAGGACGGTCCGAACGTCCGCCGTCGCGCCGCCGTCCGCCACCGGAACTCTCGCTCGCGAAGGCGTTCGATCCGCCGATCGACCGGGTCGACGCCGCCGCGTTCGTGGCGAAAGGGCTCGGCGAACGCTTCCATGCCGGGCTCGCCGCGTACGGGCTGGCCTGCACCCGGCTCGGCATCTACGCCACCACCGAGACCGGCGAGCAGCTCGGCCGGGTGTGGCGTTGCGCCGAACCGCTGACGCCGCTCGGCGTCGCGGACAGGGTGCGCTGGCAGTTCGAAGGCTGGCTGAAAGCCAAAGATCGCCCCCATTCCGGGGTCGTACGGCTGCGGCTGGAGCCGGAGGAGACGGTCGAAGGCCGGTCGCTGCAGCTCGGGTTGTGGCAGGCGGGTGCGGCGGGGGTGCTGCGGCCGTCCACCGAGGACGAGGACCTGTCCGGCGAGCGCGCCGGTCGCGCCCTGGTGCGGGTGCAGGGATTGCTAGGCCCGGAGAGCGTCTTCACCGCGGTGCTCGACGGCGGCCACGGCCCCGCCGAGCGGGCCCGGCTGGTTCCGTGGGGTGACAGGCGGGAGAAGACGGCGCAGGCGGACGCGAACTGGGCCGGGAGGCTCCCGTCGCCTTCCCCGGCGACGGTGTTCGTCCGGCCGGTGCCCGCCCAGGTGCTGGACGAAAGCGGGCGCGTCGTGGAGATCACCGCGCGGCGCCGGGTCACCGCCGCGCCGTGTTTCGTGAGCTTCGAGGGCGGTGAGCCGCGCGAGGTTCTCGCTTGGGCGGGGCCGTGGTTCGTCGGTGTCCGGGCCGGCGCGGGCCATGCCCGGTCGGGGACGCGGATGCGGTTGCAGGTGCTGCTGGCCGACGGGCAGGACGCCGAGGAAGCGGTGTTGCTCCGCTTCGAGCATCACAAGAATCCGATGTGGACACTGGAAGGGAAGTACGACTGAACATGGACGAGGAGTACACGCGGCTGGTGCGGCGATGGCTGGAGGAGCCGGCCATCCCGGTGCAACGTGCGGAACTGGAAACGGCCTGGGCGGCGTGCGTTCCGCGCGCGGAAGTGTTCGTCCCCGCGCCGAGAAGCTCGACCGAGAACCGGTGACCGATGGGCTGGAACAATCCTCCGCGGCCGTGGAAGGACCTCGCCCGCGAGCTCGCGGGCGAGGTGTCACCGCCCGGCGACGGCGGTGACAGCCCCGCGTGGAGCGCCAAGCGGCAGGGCTACCAGCGGCCCGCGGATCTGGCCGGGCTGATCGGTGACGACGACGGCGCCACCGCGCGCCGGGTGCCGTACGCCGAACTGCACTGCCATTCGAACTTCAGCTTCCTCGACGGCGCGAGCCATCCCGAGGAACTGGTGGAGGAAGCCGCGCGGCTGGGCCTGGACGCGATCGCGCTCACCGATCACGACGGCATGTACGGCGTGGTGCGTTTCGCCGAAGCGGCGAGGGAACTGGGCGTGCACACCGTTTTCGGCACGGAGCTCAGTTTCGGGTTGTCCGGCCCGCAGAACGGGTTCGCCGATCCCGAGGGCGAGCATCTGCTCCTGCTGGCCAAGCAAAAGGACGGTTATCTGAGCCTGAACCGGGCGATCACCGCCGGTCAGCTGCACGGCTTCGACCGGCGGTCGTTGTCCCCCAAGGAAAGGGCGGAGAAGGGCAGGCCGGTCTACGATCTGCGCGCGGTCGCCGAAGAGGTGCGCGGGAAGTGCGTCGTGCTCACCGGCTGCCGCAAGGGCGCGGTGCGCAAGGCACTCGTCACCGAAGGCCCTGCTGCGGCCGTCGTGCGGTTGAAGGAACTCATCGACTGCTTCGGCCGGGAAAACGTCTATGTCGAACTCATCGACCACAGCCTTCCCTTGGACAGCACGCACAACGACCTGCTGAGCGAGATGGCCGACGAGTTCGGCCTGCCGACGGTGGCGACCACGGCCGCGCACTACGCCCGGCCGGAGCGGGCGCCACTCGCCGACGCGCTCAGTGCCATTCGCGCCCGGCGGGGGCTGGAGGACATGGAGGGCTGGCTGCCCGCCGCGGGGACGGCGTTCCTGCGGTCGGGGGAGGAGATGGCCGAGATCTTCGCGCGGTATCCGGGCGCGGTGCAGCGGGCGGCGCTGCTCGGGCGGGAGTGTGCGTTCGAACTCCACCACATCGAACCGAAGCTGCCGCCGTTCGAGGTACCGGAGGGACACACCGAAGCGTCCTACCTCCGGGAACTCACTTACGAGGGCGCGAAGGAGCACGAGAAGAACAAAGACGCCGAGTACCGCGAGAAGGCCCGGAAGCTGATCGAGCACGAACTGGACATCATCGAAGAACTGGGTTTCCCCGGCTACTTCCTGATCGTCTGGGACATCGTGCGGTTCTGCCGGGAGAGCGACATCCTCTGTCAGGGCCGGGGATCGGCCGCGAACTCGGCGGTCTGTTACGCGCTCGGCATCACCAAGGTCGACGCCGTGCGCTACGGCCTGCTCTTCGAACGGTTCCTCGCCCCGGAACGCGACGGCTACCCGGACATCGACCTCGACATCGAATCCGATCGCCGCGAGGAGGCGATCCAGTACGTCTACCGGAAATACGGGCGGCTGAACACCGCGCAGGTGGCGAACGTGATCACCTACCGGGCGCGGTCCGCGGTCCGGGACGCGGCGCGGGCGCTGGGGTACTCGCCCGGCCAGCAGGATGCGTGGAGCAAGCAGATCGACCGCTGGGGTGCGTTGCGGGCCACGGAGAAGGACCACGATCACGACATCCCGGAAGAGGTCGTGGAGCTGGCTTGCGCGCTCGAAGACTTCCCCCGGCATCTGGGCATCCATTCCGGCGGCATGGTGATCTGCGAACAGCCGGTGAGCGAGGTGGTCCCGATCGAATGGGCCCGTATGGAGAATCGCAGTGTCGTGCAGTGGGAGAAGGACGACTGCGCCGCCGCCGGACTGGTCAAATTCGACCTGCTCGGGCTCGGAATGTTGTCGGCCCTGCACTATATGATCGATCTGGTTCGTGACCACAAAGGGGAAGAGGTCGACATCTCCGAATTGGATCTCAAGGATCAGAACATCTACGAAATGCTCTGCCGTGCCGACGCGATCGGCGTCTTCCAGGTGGAGAGCCGCGCGCAGCTGGCCACGCTGCCCCGCTTGCGCCCCAAGAAGTTCTACGATCTGGCGGTCGAGGTCGCGCTCATCCGGCCCGGCCCGATCCAGGGTGGTTCGGTGCATCCCTACATCCGGCGCAAGAACGGCCAGGAGAAATGGGATTTCGACCATCCGAAGCTGGCCAACGCGCTGGGGAAGACGCTCGGCGTCCCGTTGTTCCAGGAACAGATGATGCAGATCGCCCTCGATATCGCCGATTTCACCCCGGCGGAGGCGGATCAGCTGCGCCACGCCATGGGTGCCAAACGTTCCGAACACCGGATGGAAAGGCTCAAACGACGTTTTCTCGAAGGTGCCGCGAGGAACGACGTCGACGGGGAGCTGGCGGAGAAGATCTTCGGCAAGCTCAAGGCTTTCGCGAATTTCGGCTTCCCGGAGAGCCACGCGCTGAGTTTCGCCCTGCTGGTGTTCGCGAGTTCGTACTTCAAGTACTACCACCCGGACGCGTTCCTGGCGGGGTTGCTGCGTGCGCAACCGATGGGGTTCTACTCACCGCAGTCGCTGGTCGCCGACGCGCGGCGGCACGGAGTGCGGGTGCTCGGCCCGGACATCAACGCGAGCCTTCCGCACGCGACGCTGGAACCCTTGCCGGACGGGGGAGAACTGCTCGCCGTACGCGGCGGTCTGTCCACCGTGCGGATGATCGGCGAGAATCTGGCGCGGAAGATCGTCGAGGAGCGGGACCGCGACGGCCAGTTCGCGGATCTGGCGGAGGTCGCCCGGCGGGTACGGCTGACCAAACCGCAGGTCGAGGCGCTGGCCGCGGCCGGAGCGTTCGGTTGTTTCGGCGAGAGCAGGCGGAGCGCGCTCTGGGCGGCGGGCGCGGTCGCCGACGAAAGCCTGGAGAAGCTGCCGGGGCTGATCACCGGGGCCAAAGCGCCGATGCTGCCGGGGATGGACGAAATCGACATCGCGGCCGCGGACGTCTGGGCCACCGGGGTGTCACCGGACAGCTTCCCGACCCAGTTCATCCGGGAACACCTCGACGAACTCGGTGTCGTCACCGCGGCGGGCCTGCGCGAGATCCCGCACGGCGCCGAGGTGCTGACCGGGGGCGCCGTGACCCATCGCCAGCGGCCGGCGACCGCGGGCGGTGTCACCTTCATGAACCTCGAAGACGAAACGGGGATGATCAACGTCATCTGCACGATGGGCGTGTGGCAGCGCTATCACCGGGTCGCCCGCGGCAGTCCCGCGCTGCTGATCCGAGGCGTGGTCGAGCGCACCGGTGAGGTGGTGAACGTCCTCGCCGAACAGATCCGGCATCTGCCGTTGCGGATCACCGCCAAGTCCCGTGACTTCCGCTGAACCCTCTTGACGATCACTCGGGGGGTGTGCTGAAGTTGCGCCAGCGTCGCAGTGCACCCGGCAAAGAGACCGTCGCGGGCATGGAGGCGCCGGACCATGGGAAATCATGGAAACCCCTTCTCGGACGAACGGCCGGTTGACGGCGTTCGGAAATCAACTCGTTCAGGTTCACAACTGGCTGCGTAAAGAGCTGGCCTTGCTGCACGACGACCTCGGGTCGGTCGCTGAGGGGCGTGCCGAGCGGTTACGCGATCTCAGGGCGCATTGCCTCACCTTCTGCTCGGCACTCACGAGGCATCACACCGGCGAGGACGGTGGCGCTTTCCTTGTGCTGGCGGACAAATTCCCCGAATTGCGCCCTTCGCTCGAAGAGCTCGCGCACGACCACGGGGTGATGACCGGGATCATCGAACGGCTCGAAGAGCTGGTCGCCGGGGTCGGCCCCGGGTCGAGTCAGGACGAGATCCTTGACGTCCAACGGGAACTGGACGGCCTCACGGCGATCATGGAGACGCATTTCCGCTACGAAGAGAAGCGGATCGTCGAGGTGCTCAACTCGCTGGACATGCCGGAGTGGCAGGAGTCGCAGCCGCCTTTCCTGCTGAAGGCGCATTAGGACACGATCTGTCCTATACGGGTTCTAGCGTTCTTCTCATCGCTTACGACGACGAGGAGAACTCCGATGAGCAACCCGATTCCCGACGGCTACCACTCGGTCACCCCGTGGATCATCTCGCGTGACACCGCGGGCGTGATCGACTTCCTCAAGCGCGTCTTCGACGCCGAGCCGATCGGTGAACCGGTGTACGTCGAGGGCGGGAAGATCGGGCACGCGGAGGTCCGGATCGGCGACTCGGTCGTCATGTTGTTCGACGCGAAGGACGACTGGGTCGACACTCCGGCTTACCTGAGGCTCTACGTCGAGGACAGCGTGGAGACGCAGCGCCGGGCGGTCGAGGCGGGCGCCGAAGAAGTGACGAGGCAGACCGAACTCTTCTTCGGCGACCGTGTCGGCCGGGTCCGGGACCCGTTCGGCAACCTGTGGTGGATCCAGACCCGGCTGGTCGATCTCGACTACCCGGAGATGGAGCGACGGATGAACGATCCGAAGTTCATCGAGGCCATGCGGTACGTCTCCGGCTCGAAGATCATCCCCAGCCGCTGAAATCGGTAGGGTGGTGACAGCGACGCGGAGGTGAGCCGGTGGATCGCCACCCACTCCGGGGCAACCCCGGGGAGTACGAAGTCAGCGAAACAAGGCGCCCCGCGCGAGCGCGGCATGCTCCGCGTGCGAGTCCGCGCGGATGACAGGAGAAAGAGTCACCTCCGCGTCGCTCCTCGAACCCCTGCCGCCGGTTTGGCGGTTCCAGGTGGCTCGCTGGACGACCGTCGACGAGTGCGCCGCCGCGCTCGACCTGACGCCCGGCGAACTCTCGTGGTTCGCCGACGCGAAGGGCTGGAACAGGCGCGCCGCCGAGCCGGTCCGGCACTACACCTACCGGTGGATCCCGACCGCTTCGGGCGGCGTGCGGCTCATCGAGCGGCCGAAACCGCGGCTCCCCGAACTACAGCGCCGGATCGTGCGGCACGTCGTCGACGCGCTGCCGGTGCACGAGGCCGCGTACGGGTTCCGGCGCGGGCGTTCGCCGCTGTCGTGCGCCGCGCCGCACGCAGGCCGGGAGACCGTGGTCAGGATGGACCTCGAAGGGTTCTTCCCGGCGGTGTCCGCGCGCCGGATCTCGGCGTTGCTCGCCCTCGCCGGCTACCCGCCCGCGGTGGCGGAGGCGCTGGCGGGCGTGCTCACCACGGCCGTTCCGCCCGATGTCCTCGCCACCGTGCCCGGCGGACGGCGGGACCCGGCGCGAACGCGGCTGTTGAGCAACCTGGCGGCCACGCATCTGCCGCAGGGCGCGCCGTCCTCGCCCTCGGTCGCGAACGCGGTCACGCATCATCTGGACCGCCGGCTCGACGGGCTCGCACGCGTGCTGGGCGCGACGTACACGCGGTACGCCGACGATCTGGCGTTCTCCGGGGATTCCCTGCCACTGCACCGGTTGCTGCCCGGTGTCCGGCGGATCGTGACCGACGAGGGCTTCCGGCTCCGGGACGACAAGACGTCGATCGCCGGCGCGCACCAGCGGCAACGGGTCGCGGGCCTGGTGGTCAACAGCGCGCCCGCCGCGACGCGTGCCGACTACGACGCACTGCGTGCCCTGCTCCACAACTGCGTCCGAACCGGCCCGGAAGCGCAGAACCGGGGCGGGCATCCGGACTTCCGTGCCCATCTGCTCGGCCGGATCGGCTGGATCGCGGCGTCTTCGCAGGCACGGGCGGCGAAGCTGCGCGCGATGTTCGGCAGGATCACCTGGGGTTGAGCGGGTATGCGATCCTGGACGGGTGATCGAGACTGCCGAGGACTACCGAGAAGCCGTCCTTTCCCAGCAATGGTGGGAAAAACGCAGTTTCGTCGGCTGTGATTTCACCGAAGCCGACCTGCGCGGGCTGCGCACCCAAGGCTGCACCTTCGACCAGTGCGACTTCACCAAGACGGACTTCGACGGCTCGCGCCACGAGGCATCGGCGTTCCGCTCGTGCACCTTCGACCGCACCGTACTTGCCGGCACGCGGTGGAGCTCCTGCTCGATGCTCGGATCGTCCTTTGTGGACTGCCGATTCCAGAAGATCGCCTTCACCGAATGCGATCTTTCGCTCGTCTCGCTCAGCAAGGCCCGTTTGTCCAAAGTGGACCTTGGTGGCCTGCGACTGCGTGAGGCGAACCTGCTGGACGCGGACCTGACCGGTGCCGATCTGCGTGGCGCGGATCTCACCGGTGCCCGGCTGGCGGGCGCGAAACTCGAGGGCGCGGACCTGCGCGGCGCGCGGCTCGACGCCAACGGGCTGGTGCAGGCGAACCTCTCCGGTGTCCACGTGGACACCGAGACCGCGATCGCCTACGCCGCCGCGCACGGCCTCGTCATCCACTGACCCCGCGTGCAATGAAAGGTCCTTTCCTCGCAAAATTTGCGAGGAAAGGACCTTTCATAGCGCTTGAGGGAGCTAGTCGATCGGCGGTTCGCCCGGGTCCAGCTCGATGAGGTCGCCCTCGGCGAGCAACTCCTCGATGGACGCGGGCAGCAGGTACGCCGACCCGCCACCCGGCTGGTTGAACCACGGGATCGCGACACCGGCGAGGGCTTCGAGCGGACGCTGCACGCGGTACACGTGGTACGGCCGGTTCACCCATTCCGGCACGAGCGAGCGCTCCTCGAACGGCGTCCCGGCCGCGTAGGTCAGGTTGCCGTTCGGGCCGCCGAAACGGTCCAGTTCGCTACCGGCGGGCAGCTCACGCAGCTCCTTGCCGCGGAACAGCGTCAGCGGCGGCTCGCCGTTGAGCGGCGAGATCGGCCAGTTCTGCTTGGCGTCGGGAGCCCCGGCGTTCGCCGCGACCGGCGGACGGGCCGGTTCCTCGCGCCGCATCGGCGGCGGAGGCGGCGGCGTCACCGGCGGCTCACGCCGCGGCGGCGCGGGCGGCGGGCTCGCCAGCACCGGGTTCGGCCGCGACGGGGGCGCGGGCGGGACCGGAGCGGGGGCGGGCTCGTCGTCCAAATCGTCCCCGAGCAGCTCCTCGGCCGTCGTGAACGCGGTCTGTTCCTGCGCCGGGATCGACTCCCGGGGCGGCACCGGATGCGAACCGGTCGCGATCTCGGGGGACAGCGTCGCCAGCACGGGAGGCGCCGGAGCGGGCTCCTCGACAGGCGGCTCTTCGGCGGCGGGCGGCTCCTCGGGAGGCGGGGCGCCGTTCGGGTTCAGCAGGACCTTGCCGAGCATGAACGCGGCCGCGTCCTCGGCGTCGCCGAACACCGCCGGATTGGTCAGCTTCCCGTCGTACCAGCCGACCCGCCAGCCGCCACCGTCGACCTGCTCGACGCTCCAGCCGTGCTCGGCGGGGGCGCCGATGCGGTAGACGTCTTCGGGCACGTCGAGGTCGTCGAACCTCGCCTGCAGCTCGTTCAGCACCGGCACGGGGTGCTCGGCTCGGCGCGGCTGCGCTTCCTCGCGTCGCGGCTCGGGCTCCGGCTGCGGCACGGGGGTGGTAGCAAAGGTCCCCCGCTCCTGCGGTGGGGCGTCGACCTGCGTGACCTCGGAATCCGACGGCGGCGGCGCCACGTTCGGCTCCGCGTCGTGCGTCAGGAGAGGCAGCTCAGGACCGGCGTCGGCCTGCTCGACCGGGGTGTAGCCGGTGGTCGTCTCCTCCTCCGGAGGCGCGTACGGCTGCTCTTCCTCCTGCCGGGCGTACGCGTCCTGCTCCTCCTCGTGAGGAGGCTGCTCGTAGGCGTCGGCCTGCGGAGCCCGCGCGTACGTGGTCGCCTCCGGGTCGGAGATCCGCGGTTCCGGCTCGGGCTCGGTGTCCTGCCGGGCCTCGTCCGCGTACGTGTCCTGTTCGGACGCGTACGGGTCTTCGTAGCCCTCTTCGTACTGCTGCTCGGCGGCGGCCTCGTGGAAGTCCTGTGCCTGGTAGTCCTGGGTGTCGTAGTCGTCCTCGTACCGCTGGGCCTGCTCGGCCTGGTCAGGGACGGCCGACTCGGCGGAGGGGACGGCCGCCGCCGCGGCGACCGGTGCCGCGGTCGCGGCGGCCGCCACGGCCGGATCCGGGCCCTGCTGGTGCGGCGGCGGGACGGGCGGCTGAGCGGGGGGCTGGTTCGGCCCCGGGCCACCGGGACCGGGCTGACCCGGAGCGCCGGGGCCGGCCTGCTGTGACGGCGCCGGGCCGTTCTGCGGCGGGCCCTGCGGAGGCGGGCCCGCGGGCACGCCGTTGGGTCCACCCGGGCCACCGGGGCCGGGGCGCTGCTGCGGGGGCTGATTCCCCCGGGTGAGGTACCCCGCCGCGGCCTGCAGCGTCGGGGCGTCGACCTCGGGCAGCGTGAAGTCGTTCTGCCGGACGTGGTCGATCAGGTCGAGCTCCGGCGAGACGCCGTACTCGCGCAGGTAGAAGTTGACGGCGGCGGGCCAGATCCACTGGCCGTCGCTGTGGAAGGCGACCGGGACGGTGGCCTCGGGAGTCTGCGCGAGCCTGTCGATGTCGTAGCCGCGCTCGGTGACCACCAGCGGCGCGTGGTCGAGGTATTCGAGCAGCCTGTCCTGCTCCTCGATCTCCAGGTCGGGCCGGTTGATCACCGGACGCCCGGCCGGGCCGATGGTGTCGAAGATGCGGGCGATGCGGAAATGCGGTCCGGGCTGCTCGGGGCCGAGGCCGGACATGCGCCGGATCAGCCATTCGGGCACGTTCTCCTCGGAGCGGGGGAACATGCGCAGTTCGTCGGAGAGCGCCTGCGGAGGCGGCGCGAGGCGCCACTGCGGCTCGTCGCGGTTGTATTCGAGGTTGTAGCTGGACGGGTGGTCGAGCTGGTAACGGGCGTTGAACCAGGTGCCGCGGCCGTCGCGGTACATCCCGGCACGGAGCCTGCCGAACAGCGTCGCGATGTCGTGCGTCGCGACCCACTCGTGCGAGGTGCCGTCCTCGGTGATGATCTCGCCGGTCATCTCGTGGTACCTGCCGACGGCTCGGTACTCGGCGGTCACCTTCCGCCAATCACGCGGAGCGGCCCGCAGCAGGGCGAGGCCGATCTGTTTGACCAGGGTGTCCTGCTCGGTCGCGTTCAACTGAGTCGTCGGTTGTGCCACGGTCACATTTTGACCGTATCCGCGCTCCTGTGCACCCCGCATGTGGGTTTTGCCGCTATTGACTCCCTCGGAAGTCGCCCTGACCTGCTGCCCGATCACTCACCCGGGATACTGACGGGGTGAACCGATTTGCCGGCGAGACCCCGAAGGACGAGGACTGATGGCGGTGGCCGGACAGCGGCGTGACCGTGGGGCACTGCTCCATCACCTGCCGTTTCTGCTGGTGATGCTGGTGGTGGCGGTCGCCGCCCTGCGGATCGGCCAGTACCACTGGCGGCAGGGGGCCGCGCTGATCGGCGGCGCGTTGCTGCTCGCCGGCCTGCTCCGGGCGGTGCTGCCCGAAGCGAAGGCCGGGTTGCTGGCGATCAGGGGCAAGCCGGTCGACGTCCTGACCTACGGCGCGCTGTCGGTGTTGATCCTCTTCATCGCGTTCACGATCACCGGCGGGCCCCTGTCCTAAGAGGTCAGGACGCCATCGCGGGGGCCAGGCGTGCTTCGCGGCGGTCCATGCCGCCGGACACGACGGCCAGCGAGAGCCCCAGGACGGCCAGCGACGCACCGACCCAGTTCGGCGCGACCAGGCCGAAGCCGCCCGCGATCACCAGTCCGCCCAGGTAGGCGCCGATCGAGTTCGCGATGTTGAACGCCGACTGCACGGCCGCGGAGACCAGCGACGGCGTCCCGCCCGCCTTCTCCATGATCCGGGCCTGCATCATCGGGCCGATCATGAACCCGGCGAGGCCGACGAAGAAGATCGTCACCGCCGCGCCGACCTTGCCGTTCGCGGTGAAGGTGAAGATCGCCAGCACCGTGGCCAGGCCGAACAGCGAGACGTAGAGGCTCGGCATCAGCGCTTTGTCGGCGAGCCTGCCGCCGAGGATGTTGCCGATCGTCATGCCGACCCCGGCCAGCGAGAGCAGCAGGGTGACGTTCGACGGCGAGTAGCCGGTGACGTCGGTCAGCATCGGCGCGATGTAGGAGAGGCAGGCGAACACGCCGCCGAGGCCGAAGGTGACGATCGCGAGGGCGAGC
Organism: Amycolatopsis sp. CB00013; assembly: GCF_001905755.1. Taxonomy (NCBI): domain Bacteria; kingdom Bacillati; phylum Actinomycetota; class Actinomycetes; order Pseudonocardiales; family Pseudonocardiaceae; genus Amycolatopsis; species Amycolatopsis sp. CB00013. Next base: position 335,864 of record NZ_LIWC01000004.1, read on the forward strand.
CACACCTGCGGACGGCGGAAGGCGCCGAGTTCGCCGCGCAGCGACGGCTCGGCCGGTTTGCCCTGGTGGGGGACCAGTTTCGCGATCGCGGCCATGGCGATCAGGCCGATCACGGCGACGACGCCGAAGGTCGCGCGCCAGCCGACCTTCTGGCCGAGGAGCGTCCCCAGCGGCACGCCGACGACGTTGGCGAGGGTCAGGCCCAGGAACATCATCGAGACGGCCTTCGCGCGTTCGCCCGGCTTGGCCAGGCTGGACGCGACCACCGCGCCGGCGCCGAAGAACGCGCCGTGCGGCAGACCGGCGAGGAAGCGGAACGCGACGCCGAACTCCTGGTTCGGCGAAAGCGCGAAGAGGGTGTTGCCGAGCGTGAACAGTCCCATCATCGCCAGCAGCATCGTCTTGCGTGGCAGCCGGACGGCGGCGGCGGTGAGCAGCGGTGCGCCGACCACGACGCCCAGGGCGTAGCCGGAGATGAGGTAACCGGCGGACGGGATCGACACGCCGAAGTCGGCGGCGGCTTCGGGCAGCACGCCCATCATGACGAATTCGGTGGTCCCGATGCCGAAGGCACCGATGGCGAGCGCGAGCAGCGCGACGGGCACGGCTCTCCTTCCGGGGGTCATACGTGAGTAAACGATTACTCGCCCAGCGTCGCGGGTGGGGAGCTGAATCGATTTAGGTCTCGGACACAAAAGAAGACAGCGCGTGCGGCCCCAGCGTCGACGAGCTGTCCTGCGTCCAGTTCAACGGATCGAGGGGGCGTTTGTCATCCCGGTTTCGGGTGAGGCTGACCACCCTCAGCGGCGGGCGGCGAGCACGCCCTGGAGCAGTCCCGGGAAGAGCTCGTCGAGATCGTTGCGGCGCAACGAGTTGTAGCGGGCGGTGCCCTGCTGGCGGCCCATGATGATGCCCGCTTCGCGCAGGGTGCGCAGGTGATGGGTGAGTGTGGACTTGGTCACGGCGACGTCGAAACCGCTGCACGAGATCTCGGATCCGGCGTCGGCCAGCTGGCGGACCATGTCGAGCCGGACCGGGTCCGCGAGCGCGGCGAGGACCGCCTCGATCCGGATCTCGTCCCGATCGGGATAGACGTACTGCTGCGTCGCGGCCATCCGTCCATAGTACGACGCCCCTCGAACTTCTCGCGTATCCGTAGTACGGTCACCATCGAACTACGACAACCATCGAACAACGACCCCGTGTCGCCTTTCGCGGGCTAACCGCGATCCGGCGCCGACCTGCGTTTAGCGGGCTAAACGCGATCTGTGGGGTCTGGAGCTGGGGAGTCATGACTTTCGCACCACCCAGGACCGCGGTGCTGGCGCTCGGCACCTTCGCGGTCGGGACCAGCGGCTACGTCGTCGCCGGGCTGCTGCCGGCGCTGACCGGCGAGCTCGCCGTCTCCGAGACGGCCGCCGCCCAGCTGGTCACCGCCTTCGCCATCGCGTACGCGGTCGGCTCGCCCCTGTTCGCCGCGGTCACCGGCCGTTGGGAACGCCGCACGCTCCTGGTCGCCGCGCTCGTCGTCACCGCCATCGGCAACGCACTCGCCGCCCTCGCGCCCGGCTACGTGACCCTGCTGCTAGCGCGGGTCGTCACCGCGATCGGCGCCGCGGTCTTCACCCCGGCCGCGAGCGCCGTCGCCGCCGAGCTCACCTCGCCGGAACGCCGGGGCCGCGCGGTCGCGCTCGTCTTCGGCGGGCTCACCGTCGCGACGATCCTGGGCGTCCCGCTCGGCAGTGTCCTTTCGCAGAGCGTCGGCTACCAGGCCGTCTTCGCGCTCGTCGCGGCCTTCTCGCTCCTCGGCGCCTTCGCCGTCCGGCTGGTCTTGCCCGCCGTCCCGGCGCCGCCCCCGGTCCGGCTGGCCGAACGGTTCACCGTCGCCAAGGATCCGCGTGTGCTCGCCATGCTCGGCGCGACCGTGCTCGGCTGCCTCGCCGCGTTCTCCGTCTACACCTTCATCTCGCCGGTCCTGTCGGCCACCGCGGGTATCCACGGCACGACGGTCAGCCTGCTGCTGTTCGTCTACGGCGCGGGCGGCGCGCTCGGCAACGTCCTCGGCGGCCGCGCCACCGACCGCTGGGGCGCCAGGGGACCGCTGCTGATCGTGTTCGGCGGGATCACCGTGGTGCTCGCGATGCTGCCGCTGGTGGCGACCACCGTCGCGGGCGCGGCCGTCGTCCTCTTCCTCTGGGGGCTGGCCACCTGGTCGGTCAACCCGCCGATCCAGCACCGGCTGATCGAGCTGTCCAAGCAGAACGCCGGGCTCGTGCTCTCGCTCAACGCGTCCGCGATCTACCTCGGCGTCGGCCTCTCCGGCCTGGTCGGGGGAGCGGTGCTCAGCGGCGGCGGGCCGCTCCTGCTGCCTGAGATCGCGGCGGTGCTGACCGCGCTCGGCGCGGCCGTGGTCGTGGCGGGCTGGCGGAGCCGCGTGAAGCAGCCCGCCATGGCCGAGTGACGACTACTCGGCGCGCGTCTGGACTTCGCAGTCGGGGCCGGGGAAGACCAGCCCTTCGTGTCCGTCCGCGAACCGGACGAGATACGGCGGGGCACCGTGTTCGCCGCGTACCTCGAGGATCTCGCCGCGTTGTTCGGCCGAGCCCACCGTGCGTCCGTGCACGTGGATCTCGTCTCCGACGGTCGCCTGCATGAGAACCACCTCCGACGTTTCAAGGTTAGGAGCGTCGGACTGATCCCGCTACAGTGTCGGCATGATCCTCGAAATCCTTGGAGGCGCGACGCCTCACGTCCGGTGAGCCCGTCGATCCGGGTCCGCACGCCTTCGGAGCTGCGTGCGGCCAGAAGAAGGAAATCCCATTCCTGCTGGGGGCATCTCGTCGCGGCACCGCTGTGGCCGCTGCACGGCGCGAACCTCGGCACCCTGCTGCGGACCTGCGACGCCGTGGGTGCTTGCCTTGCCGTACCGAGGTTTCCCTGGGTGCCGGAGGCGCTGCGCCGCGGGAACACGTTGCGGCGTCCGGCTTGTGTGCACTGGGTGCACGATCCACCCGGCTGGCTGACGCGGGAGAAGGCGGCGGGCACGGCGATCGTCGGCGTCGAACTCGCCGACGAGGCCGTGCGCCTCGCCGATCTCCCGCCCGCGCGGGGGCGGACGATCGCCGTACTCGGCCATGAGCAGCAGGGGATTCCGCCGGAAGCGCTCGACCTTCTCGACACCGTCGTCGAAATCCCGATGGTGGGCACCGGCGCGAGCCTCAACGTCGCCGTCGCGGGCAGTCTGGTGCTGTACAAATTGGCGGGCTTGCTGTGACCGTCGCCGATAGGCTGCCCGGATGACCGACGTACTCGACAAGGTGGCCGGGAAGAGCGGCGAATTGGTGCTCCGCAGGGCGGGCGATGATTTCGAGGTCATCGCCAACGGCGTCTTCCTGATGGACACCCGTAACGGTGAATCCGAACGGTTGCTCGTCTCGGTGGCCGCGGATCTGGTGCCGGGCAAGGCGCGGATGCTGATCGGCGGCCTCGGGGTCGGCTATTCGCTGCGCGCCGCGCTGGACCACCCCGGTGTCGGCGAGGTCGTGGTCGTCGAGCGCGAGCCCGCCGTGATCGGCTGGAACCGCGTGGGCCCGCTCAAGGACGTCCACGACGACGCCCTGTCCGACGAACGGGTCACCGTGGTCGAGGCCGATCTGGTGAAATGGTTGCGCCGTACGGAAGAGCGGTTCGACGCGCTGTGTCTCGACATCGACAACGGTCCTGAGTGGACGGTCACCGACGGCAACGCGAAGCTGTATTCCGACGCCGGTCTCGACATGCTCACCGCGCGGTTGCGGCCGGGCGGCGTGCTCGCGGTGTGGAGTGCCGAGTCGGTGCCGTCGTTCGCGAAACGGCTGCGGGCGCGGTTCGGCGAGGTTCGGGAGCTGAAGATCCCGGTGCCGCAAGGAGAACCGGACGTGCTGTGGTTCGCGCGGGTGTAGCCGACGCCGCGCGCGTCAACGCCCGCTGGTGCGATGTGGTCTGCCGGACGGGCACCTTCACCACCCGCGTCTGGAAGTCGCCGATCCGGACGCCGCCGCTGTATCCCGACGCGGTGACTCTGGCTCCCGACGCGACGGCCGCGGAGGTACTGGACGGGATCGACACCTCACCGGGCTGCGCGGTGAAGGACAGCTTCGCCTGCCTGGATCTCGCGCGCGAAGGTTTCGAGGTGCTCTTCGAGGCGACGTGGATCGCGCGGATGGCCGACGTGCCGCTCGAACCGGGCTGGGCCCGGGTCGACGACCGGTTCGACGATCCGTCCGTCGCCGTGTGGTCGAACGGCGTCGCCGGTGTGACGGCCAATCGTGACGGCAGCTTCGCCGGACTGTCCAATTTGTACACTCAAGGCGATCTGGACGAGGCCTGGCGCGGCGCGACCTCGGCCGTCGCGGCGAGCTTCCCCGGCTTGCCGATCACCGGCTACGAACGCGGCGAAGATCTCGACGCCGCTCTCCGCGACGGCTACACGGCGCTGGGGCCGCTGCGGGTCTGGCTGAAATGATCCCCGCATGGAGATCACCACCTGGCACCTCGAACAGACCTCACCGGACGACCTGAGCGCGGCGAAGCCGCCTGCCGTCCCGGTGACGGTCACCCGCGCCGAGCTGGTCAGCCCGGAGCTGAATCGCTACCTCTACACCGCCGTCGGCGGCGACTGGTTCTGGATCGACCGGCTCGGCTGGTCGTGGGATCAGTGGATCGAGTGGCTGGACAGGCCGGGCGTCGAGACCTGGGTGGCGTACGCGCAGGGGACGCCGTGCGGGTACTTCGAGCTCGACGGCACTGTCGAGGGCGAAGTGGAACTCGCGTACTTCGGCCTGATGTCGTCCTTCGTCGGCAAGGGCCTCGGAGGGCATCTGCTGACCGTCGCGCTGTGGGAGGCGTGGACGCTCGCGGAGCGCTGGCCGGGCAAAGCGCCGGCGCGCCGCGTCACGGTCCACACGTGCACCACCGACGGCCCGGCCGCGCTCAAGAACTACCAGGCGCGCGGCTTCCGGCTGTTCCGCACCGAGGTCGAGCAGGCCGAACTGCCCGCCGAGACGCCGGGACCGTGGCCGGGAGCCGCGAAGAAGTAGCTACCGGCCGGCCTCCTGCTCCGTCCTCGGCCCCTCCCAGCCGTGCCGGGCGGCGATCTCCGCCGCCCGTTCGAACTCCGCGGGCCCCCACTTCGGGACCGGCATGCCCGGCACGGCCGGATCACCCGCCTCCTGGAAGAACTTTTCGAACCCGGCGGGGGTGTAGACGAAGATCGTGTGCGCGACGTGGGCGCTGATGTTCTTGAAGCAGTGCGGGACGCCGCGGGGGACGAGCACGAAATCCCCCGCCTTGCCGAGGAACTGCTCGTCGCCGACGGTGAAACTCAGCTGGCCGGACAGGACGTAGAACGCCTCGTCCTCCTGCGTGTGGACGTGCAGCGGCGGACCGCTTCCCGGCAGGATCGAGGACTCCAGGACGGACATGGCGCCGTTGGTGCTCTCGGCGCTCGCCTTCACGGTGTAGACGTTGCCGTCGAACCAGGTGGTCGGCCCGTGGCCGGCGGGAACGAGCGCGGATGGTTCGGTCATGCTGCTCCTTAGCGGTTGGCCCATGGCCGGTCGGACTGGTACGGGCGCGCGGCGGTCTCCTGTTCGAACGGCGCGCCCGCGGGGATGTCGATCAATTCCATCTGCATCCCCCACGGCGTCAGGAAGTACACCCACCGGTCTCCCGCGATCGGCCCGTCGGTGATCGTTTCCGGGTCGCCGAGGACACGGACACCCGGTTGGGTCCGCAGATAGGCCGCGGCGGCGTCGACGTCCGTGACGTGGATCGCCAGGTGGTGACCGCCCCAGTCGCTGTTGCGGGGAAGCTCGCGGCGCTGATCCGGCGCGGTGTACTCGAAGAGCTCCAGGTTGGTCACCGGCCCCATCCGGAGCATGGCGACCCTGGCGACGGCTGAGGCGTCCACGGCGAGTTTGCGGGTCATCCAGTCGCCTTCCCGGTCCTGCACCGGGCCCTCGGTGTAGATCAGCTCCGCGCCGACGACCTCGACGAAGAACTCGACCGCCTGCTCCAGATCCGGGACGGTGTAGGCGACATGGTGCACCGCCGTGGCCCCGGGGATGCCCCGCCGGGTCATGCCACGCCGCCGGGCACTTCGATCATCAGCCAGTTCAGGTGTTCCGTGCCCTGATTCGCGAAACGGTGCACCGCACCGGCTCTGGTGGCGATCAGGTCGCCGGGACGCAAGTCGTGCGAGACCTCGTCGACCCGCAGCGCACCTTCGCCCGACAGCACGAAACAGAACTTGTCGGTCCCGGTCCGCGTGTCCTCCACCCGGAGGCCGCCGGGTGGCAGCGAAGCCCAATGGATCGCCTGCCAGGTGCTGCTCAGCCCGCCCCGGTCGATCAGGCGGTTCCCGTCGGCGTCGGACCGGCCGCCGACGTCGGTGACGATCACCTCGTCCGCCCCCGTCTCGTGCAGCGTACGAAGGTTCTCCGCCGCATGGGCGAGTTCGGCGGCGGTGAGATCGTTGAGGAAACAGGCCGCACCGATCCCGACCGGGATCGGCATCCGTTGCAGCCCGTCCCGGTGCCGGACCGTCTCCCGTAGCGCGTGTTCCAGCAGTTCGGCCTCCATCAACGGATGCCAGACGGGCAGGCGCAGCCGACGCATGAGCCGGAAGATCCGCTCGCGGTCCACTGTGGACACCAGGCCGCGGGCCTCGGCGAGCACCGTGGTCAGCGCCATGTCGATGGTCACGGCCTCGCCGTGCAGCAACGCGGGAAGCGCCCGCATCTCCAGTGTGGGACTGAACGAGTGACCGTAGTCGACCACCCGCTCCAGCTGCTTCTCCCACAGGTTCGGCTGCAGCTCCTCCAGCATGCCGCCCACCGCCCGGCTGAACACCTCGCCGGCGACGAGGTCGCCGGTCTGCGTCTGGCCGGTGAGCCGTTCGGCGAGGAGCAACTCGGCGTGGTCCTCCAGGAGCTGGAACAACCTCGCGTCCTTGATCAGCGCGATCTTGAGGATCTCGGCGAGGCCGTTGCTGATGTGCCGACCGTCCACTGTGGCCAGAAAATCGCGGTCCAGCAACGCCACCGTCGGCGCGAAGTACGAGCCGAGACGGTTCTTGTGGTCGCCGTGGTTCACGCCGGTCTTGATGCCGACGCCGGCGTCGACCAGCCCGATCAGTGAAGTGGGGACCCGGACGTACGGGGTCCCGCGCCGGTACAGGCTGCCGACCAGGCCGACGATGTCGAGCACGACGCCGCCACCGATGGCGATGATCGGCTCGTTCCGGCGGGAGATACCGAACGAGTCGAGGTCGTTCACCACGGTGAACACCGACTCCATCGTCTTGGTCTCCTCCGAGACGGGCAGGACGCAGAGGCTGTATTCGACGTTGTGGTGTTCCAGGTATTTGCGCACGTTGTCGCCGTAGATGGCGTAGACCTCGGCGTCGACCACGACGAACCGCCGAAGCCGTTCGGCGCGGACGAGGGTGCCCGCGTCGAGCAACGCCGGGTTGGACGGGTCGAGTACGCCGGTGGTCAGCCGGACTTCGTAGTCGACGGGGAGCTGGGCCTCGACCCGCCAGTGGTGGGCGGGCGAACCCGTCTCCACCGGTTTCGATTCGACCGGTTGCATGTTCACGTCCTCGCGACCACTTCGTTGACGGCTGATTTGACTGCGGTGGCGACGGCCTCGATCTCGTCGGCCGTCGAGAGCGGGGTGATGCCGAATCCGGCGCCGAGATAGCCGTCGACCACGCCGACGGACAGCGTGATCGACCGGCCGAGGATGTCGTCGGTACGCGGCAGCATGTGCGGCTCGTACCGGACCTCGGTGGGATGGGCCTGGCAGCCGAAAGGATGTTCCGACGCGGTGGGCATGCGACGGCTGATCAGCTGGGGCATGTTCCCGTAGTAGTGACGGCCGGAATCGATGAGCGTGGAGGTGCCGAGCTTGGCGGCCACCGCCCGCGCCGTCTCGACGGTTTCGAACCGCAGGACGAAGAAGGAATGGCATTCGCCGTCCGGATCGTTGAGCCGCCTCCGCTCGACGCCGGGCAGCTCACCGATCGCCTCGGCGAGCGCGGTCTTCTGCTTGCGCAGGGTTTCCAGGATGAGATCGATCTTGCGCAGCTGGCCGAGCGCGACGGCGCCGCTCAGCTCGTGCATCCGCAGGTTCAGCCCGAACAGCGAGTCGGCGTCGGCGATGCCGTGGCGCATCGGTTTGAACCCGTGGTCGTGGAAGGCGAAAGCACGTTCGTAGGCGGCGTCGTCCGCGATCGTGAGAAGCCCGCCGTCACCGCTGGTGATGATCTTGAAGAGGTTGAGGGAAAAGGCGCCGGCGTCGCCGACGGTGCCGAGTGCGCGGCCCCGGTACCGTCCGCCGGTGGCCTGGGCGGCGTCCTCGATCAGGAACAGGCCGTGGTCGTCCGCGATCCGGCGCAGCTCGTCCAGCGCGGCGGGCGCTCCCAGCATGTGCACCGCGAGAATGGCCTTGGTCGCGGGGGTGATCCGGCGCGCCACGTCTTCGGGGTCGAGGGTCAGCGATTCGTCGATCTCGGCGAGCACCGGGACCGCGCCGCGGTGGACGATGGCGGCGATGGACGCGATGAACGTGTAGCCGGGGACGATCACCTCGTCGCCGGGGCCGACGCCCAGGGCCGCGAGCGCGGTGAGCAGCGCGGAGGTGCAGCTGTTCACCGCCAAGCAGTGGGCGGCGCCGGTCCGCTGCTCGAATTCGCGTTCGAGCGTGAACACCATGGACGGTTCGGCGTCCTCGTCGAACCGGTACCTGTTCAGCTGCCAGGTGTCCAGCGCGCGAGTGACCAACGCCTTCTCTTCGTCACCGAGGAACAAGTAGCCCGGGCCGCTCATCTGCGCGCCTTTCCGCCGAGGATGGATGTTCAGTGCCGAGAATTCCGCGCGCCGCCCGCAACGCCATCGCGACGCTGGTCAGGGTCGGGTTGCTCGCGTTGGGGGTCGGGATGAGGCCGTTTCCGCCGAGATAGAGGTTTTCGACGCCCCAGACCCGCGAACCGGGGTCGACCACGCTGGTGTCCGCGTCGGTGCCCATCCGGGTGGTTCCCGCGATGTGCAACGGAAGCGTGGGAACGATGAACCGTGGTTCCGACCCCGGCAGGTACGACCCGAGCGCGGCCGCGGCCCGCCGGAGGTCCGCCATCATCCGATGCTGCCGTTCGCGATCCCGTTCGCCGAGCGAGAATTCGAAGCCCGGTCGCGGCAGGCCGAAGACATCCTGTTCGGTGTCGGAGAACCGCACCCGGTTCTCCGGGCGCGGGTCGACGAGCCCGAACCAGCGCAGGTCGACCACCAGCCGCTTGTCGATTTCCCGGTTCGGCACCAGATCGGCGTAGGGCAGGTCGCGATGGATCTGGCAGTGCCACGGACGGTCCGCCGACACCGGGATCCAGACGTTCGGATCGGCGTCGTCCACCGGGATGGGCAGGGGATCGGCGGGACGGCTCGCCCGGTGGGCGGCGACCCGGTCGGTGAAGCGCTCATCGGCCGCCACGCGAGCGACCAGGTCGTCGCCGAGCACGACCTGGCAGAAGGCGACCGGCTGTTCGGTGAGGTAGCGGCCGAGCGCCGGCGGGCGGATACCGGAGGCGTACAACAACTGTGGGGTGAGCACGGCGCCACCGGCGAGGACGTACGTTTCCGCCACGACCCGCAGCGTCCGCCAGTCGCGGTGGTCCTCGATCTCGGCGTACTCGATCCGCCCACCGTCCGCCGACGGTACGAGACGGCGGCACAGATGCTGTTCGCGCAGCACGAAATCGTCCCGCCCGCCGTCCGCGAGCGGGCCGAGAACGGTGTCCGTCCCGGTCCAGCGCACGAGCCGCGGGTTGTCGGCACGGCGCCGCGCCGCCATCGGCAGATGCCGGACCCCGTACGCCTCGGGCAGCTCGCGGTACTCCGACGCGAGCGCGTTCAGGACGATCCGATGCGAGACGGCGTCCGCGGTCAGGTCGGTTCCGGTGCGAAGCAGTGCCTCGGCGTCGTCGTAGAGCCGGTTCCACTCGGCGGCGGTGAAGGCGTCGGACAGTTCGACCGCCGGGTGGTGCCGTGGGGTCACCCCGGTCCAATGGGTGGCCATCCCGCCGACCGCATACGTGGCGACGCCCGCGTCCAGGCTGATCAACCGGCCGGGGTCGGCAGGCTCGGCGGCCGGAACCGACAGCGGGTGCAGATGCCCGCTGACCAGACCGCCGAAGCGCTCGTGGCTGTGCTGATAGGCGAAGTGGTTCTTCAGGTGCTCGCCAGGACGGCTGGAGAGCTGCGGACCGGCGTCCACCATCATGACGCTGCGTCCGCCTTCGACGAGCGTGCGCGCGAAGGTCGCGCCCACCGGCCCGGAACCGACGACGAGAACGTCGACCTCGATTCGCTGGTGACTCATGGGACTCTCCTTTCCCTGGTCAGTCGGACGGGGTCCGGGTCGGCAACCGCAGGCTCACCGAAGCGGGCATCAACGCCAGGAACAGCATTTCCAGCGGGGAGTCGCCGACGTTCCGCCAATGACCGGCCGACGCGTGCGCGCAGAAGACCAGTTCGCCTTCGCGGGCGCGCAGCGGGTCTTGGCCGTCCTCGACGAACTCGGCCTCGCCGCGAAGCACGAACCAGGCTTCTTCGATGTCACTCCGGCCACGTCCGTCGAGGACCGCGCCGGGTGCGAGGCGGACGAAATCGAAGGATTCGCATTCACTGAACAACATCCCGCGGCGCCCGAGGCACCGCCACACCGCTTCCCCGGCGTCGCCGTCGAGGGTCCGGGTGAGTCCGTCGCCGGAGTCGGAGACGATCATTCCGCACCTCCCGCGTCAGCCGGGACGACCAGGCTGACCACGAAGAACTCCAGTCCGTCCGGCCCACCCTCGACGGTGACGGAACCGCGGAACGGCACCCCGACCGATACCCCGTAGCGCAACGGGACGGTGGTGGACCCGGATTTCGCGGATCCGGTGCCGCCGAGCGTGAAAAGCACGTGCTCCTGCTCGTCGGCCACCAAGGTCTCGGCCTGCCCTGGAGCGAGTTCGATCAGCCGGGCCCGGCGAAGCGGCCCGGACAGATAGTCCAGCGCGTCGACATCGCGGACCTCGCGGAGCTTGATCACCTCGGCGCGGTCGCCGCTGGTGTCCTGTGCGGGTACCTCCGGCACCATTCCCGGGCCGGAAACCTCGATGACCAGCCAGATCAGGTCTTCGTCACCGACATTGCGGATACCGTGCCGGGTGCCGAGGCAGGTGGTGAGCAGATCGCCGGCGGTGACCGGATGGTCGACGCCGTCGATCGTCATCACACCGCTGCCGGAGACCACGTAGTCGAATTGCTCGGTCCGGCTGTGCAGGTGCACGCCGCTGGCCCCGCCCGCGGGCAGGAAGGAACACTCCACCGCTTCCCATGCCCCGAACAGATTGTTCCGCCTGGCAAGGCATTTCCACCGGGCGACCTTCTCGCCGCCGTGCATTTCGTAGACCTCGGACAGCTCGTCCAGCGTCGTGACGGTCAGCCGGTCAGCCATGGTCGGCTCCGGTCAACGGCGCGGGCGCCACCGGGATCCGGGCGGGGAGCCGGTCGGTCACCGCGGTGGGCAGCACCGCGAAGGAAAGCAGTTCGAGGTGACCGGTGGACGGGTTGTGCAGCGACCCGCGCGTTCCGCCCGACCAGAGCACCAGGTCGCCAGGGTGCAGCGGGATGGAATCCTCGGTACCCGGCCTGAATTCCCCTTCACCGCTGAGCACGAACCAGACCGCGTCGACCCCTTCCCGGCCGCGTCCGTCCCGCGTCCCGCCCGGCGTCAGGCGGAGATAGTCGAAGGCCTCGCATTCGCTGTGCAACATCCCGCGCCGGGCTAGACAGCGCCAGGCGCCGCCGTCCTGGCTCCGGCTCAGTCCCTCGGCGTTGGTGACGATCACCGTGCCGCCCCGGCGGTCTGCGGTGTGGTGAGGCTGGCGATGAACAGTTCCAGGCCTTCGTCGCCCGCTTCCACCGTGACACTGCTGCCCAGCGGCAGGGTCAGGGCGACGCCGGCGCGCAGCGGCACCGTCGTCGATCCGGTCACCGCGGTTCCGTTGCCGCGCACGATGAACAGGGTGTGCTCCTGGTCCTCGGCGATCAGCGTCTCCTGCTGGCCGGGCTCGAACTGCGGCAGCCGGATCCGGCCGAGCGGCCCGCTCAAGAAGACACGCGCGTCGATTTCCCGTACTTCACGAAGATTGATCACCACGGCGTTGCTCATCGATTTCCCCCGTTTTCGGTCAGTTTCTGGTGTTCGGAATAAACGGCGGCCATAAGCGGGCCGACCACTTCGACGACCAGCCAGGTCAGCCGGTCTTCGCCCGAGTTGATCAGGCCGTGCCGGGTGCCGATGCCGTTCAGGATCAGGTCACCGCCCCGCACCGGGTGCTCCTGACCGTCGAGGAGCATGGTCCCCGTGCCGGAGATGATGAAATAGAGTTCTTCGGTCCGGGTGTGCACGTGTTCGCCGCTGATCCCGCCGGGCGGCAGCGCGGCCCATTCGACCGCTTCCCACGAGCCGAACAGGTCATGGCGGCGGGCGAACGCCTTCCATTCGGAGGCGCCGTCCGCGCCGTGCACGCCGTGGACCACCGACGCCTGGTCGAGGTCGGCGACCACCATGCCGCGGCTCATTTCCGCAGTCCGTCGAAGTGGGCGAGCCAGCCGTTCAGCGTGGGAGCGGAAGCCAGCTCTTCGAAGACGACCGGCACCTTCGCCCGGCGCCAGCGACCGACCAGCCGCATCATGTCGATCGAAGTCAGGCCCTGCAGGATCAGATTGGCGTCGCCGGGAACGTCCTCGGGCCGGGTGTCCAGCAACGGGGCCAGGAGTTCGCGCAGTTCCTGCTCGCCGGGTGGTTGCGTACTCGACGGGGAATCGGTGTCCATGTCAGCCTTTCCGGTTCGTTACCGACAGACGGGATCGCTCGGCGAGCCGCACCAGCGCCACCTTGTCGACCTTGCCCAAGGGGGTGACCGGGAGTTCGTCGACGAACTCGACCCGGTCGGGAAGCTTGTAGCCGGCCAGCCCGCAGTCGTGCAGGGCCCGCTTGAGGTCGGGCAATGACGGGCGTTCGCCTGCCACCACGAGATAGGCGCAGGTCCGTTCCCCGAGGAGGTCGTCCGGCACGCCGACCACCGCCGCGCGGAGCACTCCCGGATAACCGAGCAGGTGCCCTTCCACCTCGGCCGCGGAGATCTTGTCGCCGCCCCGGATGATCACGTCCTTGATCCGGCCTTCGATGACCAGATCACCGTCGGCGGTCAGCCGGGCGAGATCCCCGCTGCGGTAGAAGCCGTCCTCGGTGAACGCGATCGCGTTGTGCTCGGGCGCGCGGTAGTAGCCCCGCAAGGTGTAGGGGCCGCGGGTGAGCAGTTCGCCGATCTCGCCGTCGGCGACATCGCGGTCGTCCGGGCCGACGATCCGGATTTCGTCCTCTTCGGACAGTGGCCTGCCCTGGGTACCCAGTAACACCTCTGGCGCGTCGCCGAGCCTGGTGAGGGTGAGCAGTCCTTCGGCCATGCCGAAGACCTGCTGGAGCTCGCAGCCGAGGACCGGGGTGATCCGCTCGGCGACCGACCGCTGCAGTTTGGCACCGCCGATCTGGACCACCCGCAGGCTCGACAGGTCCGCCTCGGACCACTCCGCCGCCTCCAGCCACAGCTGGGCGATGCTCGGCACCACCGAGGTCACGGTGACCCGCTCGCGTGAGATCAGGGCGAAACAGTCGTCGGCCGTCGGGTCGTCGGCGAGCACCACCGTGCCGCCGGAGACCAGCGTGCCGAGCACTCCGGGGCAGCCCCAGGTGAAATTGAACTCCAGCGGCAGGACCGCGAGGTAGACGTCCGAAGTGGACATCCCGAGCACCGCGGACGTGGCGCGGATCTGGTAGGCGTAATCGTCGTGGGTGCGCGGGATGACCTTCGGCAAGGCCGTCGTCCCGCCGGAGAGCAGGAAGAACGCCGCGTCCGACGGATCCTGCCCGGGGAGCTCGACCGGTTCCGCGTCCACCGTGGACAGATCGATGACATCGCCGCCCTTGCCGCTGAGGCTGAACAACAGCCGGAGCGAGGGTGCTCCCGAGCGGACCTCCTTGGCCAGCACCCGGTGGTCGAACCCGCGGTGCACCCCGGGCAGCACATACGCCACCGCGCCGGTGATCCGGCACAGATGCCCGATCTCCTGCGAGCGGTGCGCGGTCAGCGCGAACACCGGTTTGGCGCCGAGCCGGAACAGGGCGAAACACACCGCGACGAACTCCGGCACATTGGGCAGCTGGACCACGACCCGGTCGCCGGGGGAGATGCCGTACCTGGCGAAGCCCGCCGCCATCCGATCCGCCCAGCGGTCGAGTTCGGCGTAGGTGATCCGGCGGTCGCCGTGCACCAGCGCGGTGGCGTCGCCGTACTCGGCGGCGGCCGTCCGGAGCAGGGTGCCGAGTGTCTCGCCCCGCCACAGCAGGGCTTCCCGGTAGCGCCGCGCCGGATCGGCGGGCCAGGGGGTGCATCCTTCCAACACGTCAGTTCTCCGTCGCTGGCTGAGGGGCGGTGAGGATTTCGACGACGGCGGCGCCCATGGAGGCGCCCGCTCCCGAGGACACCAGGAGCACGCGGTCACCGGGACCGACCTGTCCGGAGGTCCACAGATGTTCGAGGCCGAGGAACACCTCGGTCACCCCGGCGTGCCCGACTTTCCTGATGTAGTCCCAGATCCCGCGTTCGGCGTCGATCCCCAGCGGATCGAGGAACATCGTTTCCAGCGATTCCCAGCCGAAACCGGGATGCGCGACCCTCGCGATCTCGTCGAAGGTGACCTCTGCTTCCTTGAGCACCGACTCGGTGACGGCGACGATCTTGTCGCCGAAGTAGCCGATGGGCGGGGTGACCCCCTGCGCCCATTGCTCGCGCATGTACTCCCGCCGCTTGGTGAAGTCCAACGGCTCCCCGACGGTCACCCCCGGCGGGAACAGCGGGTCGCCGCCGCGGTCGAGCGCCTCCATCCGGGCGTCGGACACCGAACCGATCGCCAGCAGCCGGGCGAATCCGCCGCCGCGGGACAGGGCCACCGCCGCGGCGGAGTCGGCGAGCACGAACGCCGAGGAGGTGCGCCAGCGGTCCACCAGCGGGATGGAGAAGTTGTCCGCTGCGGTCACGAGCGCGGACGGGTGGCTCGGATTGGCCAGCAACCGGGTCGCGGCGAGTTCGAGCGCGGCCAGCCCGCCGAGGCAGCCCTGTTTGACCTCGATCGCCGGGATCGGCCGGTCCAGGGTGTTGTTCAGGATGTAGTGCGCGGGCGACCAGGCGTCCGGGCCCTGGTGATGGGCGTGGCTGTGGAACAGGACACCGAAATCGTCCGCGGCCCGGCCGGAACGCCGGATCGCCACGTTCGCGGCCTCGACCGCCATGTCCGGCGCGGGCGTCGACCCGGCGACCGTGACCGACAGGATCCCCGACGCCTCGCGGTCCGCCTCGTCGTACCAGCCTCGCGTCACCGCGGATTCGGTGCTCACCCGGTCCGGCAGGACGCTGCCGATCCCGGAAAGGTAGACGTCCTCCGTCCTCACGCGGGCACCTCCGCCTTGATTTCGGCGGCGACCAGGAAACGCGCGACGCTGTCGAGCTTCTCGCAGGTCTCCTCGAACTCCCGGTCCGGCTGCGACCGGCCGACGATGCCCGCACCGGCCCTCAGCCAGGTCCGGCCGTCCTGGCGGTAGACGGTCCGCAGCACCAGCGCGGCGTCCATCGCTCCTGACTCGTCCACGGTCAGCACGGCGCCGCTGTACAGGCCGCGACGTTCGGTCTCATAGCGGCGAATGGCCTCGTAAGCGGCCTCTTTCGACACCCCGGACGCGGTCACCGCGGGAAAGACGGCGGAGAAGGCGTCCCAAGCGTCGTGACCGGCGGAGAGCTTGCCGGTCACCCGGGAGGCGATGTGCTGGACACTGCCTCGTTCTTCCAGCGTCATCAGGTTGCGGACACCCACCGAGTCCGGTTCGCAGACGGTGAGCAGTTCGTCGTTGCCGACCTTCACCGAGATCGCGTGCTCGTAGATCTCCTTCTCGTCCGACAGCAGTTCCCCGCGCAGCCGGTCGTTGGTCGCGGCATCCGCGGTGAGCGCCCTGGTACCGGCCAGCGGCTGGCTGACGACCGTGCCGTCCTCGGTCACGCTGACCACGATCTCCGGGCTGAACCCGGCGGCTTCCAGGCCGCCCAGCCGGATGAGGAAGGACCGGGCCGGGGTGTTCCGGCGGCGGCCGAGCACATAGGTGCCGACCAGGTCGATGTCCTCGTCCACCTGTACGAGCCTGGACAGGATCACCTTCTGCAGCCGTGCGTCGGCGATGTCCTGCACGGCGCCCGCGACCGCGGCGCGGTACTCGTCGCGGCCGGTCTGCCTGACGTCCAGCGGAACGGCGTCGCTCTCACGGCCTTCGGCGGGGCGGCCGAGCAGGTCGACGAGGACGGCGAGGGTGTCGGGGTCGGTGGAGCGCACCCACGCCCGGCCGGAGCCGATGCGCACCTCGCTCTTGGGCACCACGAGATGCAGCAGGGGCCGGTCGTCCACATGCTTCAGGTCGCCGTCCTTGGCGTAGGACAGCTCGAACGTCGCGGCACCGTAAGCCCGCCAGCCCCGGACGGGCACCATCCCGAGCAGTTCCTTGACCTGACGCAACGGCCGATCACTCCAGGGCAGTCGCGCGGTCCGCACGCCGCCGAGCCGGGCCCCGTCCCGGTCGAGCGTCACCTCGGCGAGCACTCCGCCCGCATAGGACCACTGCCCGTCCTTCTCGTAGATGACGAATTCGCCGTGCGGGCCCGCCTCGGCCAGCCTTGCCGACACCTCCAGCGGATCGCCCGCCACCTCGATCGACGTCTCGACGTAGTGCGCCCACTCTGTCCCGCCCATTACAAAGTCCTCGATTCTGCTGATACGACGACAGGAAAGGAATACGGATCCGAATCAGCCCTGGTGCTACCGGCGCCAGGCGGAAACCACTTCGATGGCCTGTTTCGGGTTGAGCCTCGGATCACAGAAACTGGTGTATTTGTCGCCGACATGGCCGATCATCGACTCGTCGGCGACACATTCGGTGACCTCGTCGGGAGTGGTCTCCAAATGCAGCCCGGCGGCCACTCCCCGTCCTTCGGACACCGCACTCCTGAATTCGAGGATCTCCCGTACGACGGTTTCCACGAACCGGGTCTTCAGCCCGTCCGGGCCGCTCACGGTGTTGCCGTGCATGGGATCGGTGAGCCAGCCTGCCCGATGGCCGGCCTCGCGGACCGCGGCGACCAGTGGTGGCAGGCGCTCGGCCGCCTTCCCGGCGCCCATGCGGGAGATGAGGGTGAGCCTGCCGGGGACGCGGAAGGGGTCGAGGCGCTCGCAGAGCGCGACCAGCGCGTCCGGCGTCATATCCGGCCCCACCTTGCAGGCGATCGGGTTGTCGATCGTGGCCAGCAGGGCGGCGTGGGCACCGTCCGGCTGGTTGGTGCGGTTGCCGATCCATGGCCAATGCGTCGAGGTGAGGAGCCATCGGCCTGCCTCGGTCCGGCGCAGCATCGGCAGCTCGTAGTCGAGCAGCAAAGCCTCGTGGCTGGTCCAGACCGACGCCTCCGGCCGTTCGCCGTTGCGCAGGCGCAGGTACTCCATCGCCGCGTTCGCCGCGTCGTAGCACTCGAGCAGGCGCTCCGGATCCGGCCTGCGAAGCACGGGATCCGGCTCCGGGCTGTTGACCAGGTGCCCGCGATAGACGGGCAGGTCGACGCCGCCGACCCGCTCGGCGGGCCGGGACCGCGGCTTGGCGAACTGGCCCGCGATCCGCCCCACTCGCAGTACGGGTTTGCCGGTGGCCATCTTCAACGCCCCGGCCAACATGTCCAGCAAGGCGATCTTGCGGGCCACGTACCCCGGCGTGCATTCCGCCGGATCCTCGGCACAGTCGCCCGTCTGCACGACCAGGAGTCCCCCTGCCGCGACCCTCGACAGGTGAGAACCCAGCTTGTGGACGTCGTCCGCGTACACCAGCGGCGGCCGATCGGCGAGTATCTCTCTCACCATTCGCACATGCTGGTGATCGGGCCATTCCGGCTGTTGCAAAGCCGATTCGGCCGAAATCACCGGTAGATCACTCCGCACCAGAGCCTCCCCCAATGAGCCGAGTTCGCCGGAATTCGATCGCTTGATCGGCGGCGTTCGACCATTACTTAATCGCTGGGCATGAGCGGCGAATTCACTCGCCAGACACCGCTGAATTTTCGCGGCGGATTCGATCACCGAATCTATCAGAACACCGGGCACCTGAGTAGATCCGCGGTTCCCCGCCGTCTCGCCAGCGGGACAAATGCGGCCCGCCCGCTATCGGCGACGAATCCGGCAGTCGCCGGTCGTTTGACGCCCGCCTCAACTGGAACTATGCTGGTTGCAGTTTCGAAGGGGGGACGGGTGGCTCTCAGCAGCAGGAGCGCGGCGGCCATTCACGCGCTGACGATGCTGGCGCGCTGGGACGATTCGCTGACCTCCGCGGAGATCGCGGACAGTCTGGCGAGCAATCCGGTGCTGGTCCGGCGCATTCTCGGCAGCCTCCGCGACGCCGGGCTGGTGCGGTCGACGGAGGGACGTGGCGGCGGTTGGACGCTGGCGCGTCCGCCGGGGGAGATCACGCTCTACGACGCGTACACCGCGGTCGAGCAGGGGCCGATCCTGACCCGCCATGCCCATCCGCCCAGTACGACGTGCGATGTCGGCCGCCATATGCGCGCGCTGCTCGACGCGGAGTTCCGGGAAGCCGAACAAGCCATGGAAGAACGGCTCGGCCGCACGACGATCGCCCATCTCGTCCAGCAGGTGCTGGCCAAGGGGCGCGAGCTCGCCCGCGAAGAAGGTCTTCGCGCCGGCCGCGTCTGAGGTCCAGAGCCCTGGGCTGGCGTCTCGGGTTCTCGGGGGAGGGTGTCTTGGCGTGCATGGGTGGCGATGTCGCGTGATCAGCGGGACGACACGCGTGACGGGATGGACGACACGCGTGTCCAGGGGGACGACTCGCCGTGCAACCCGGTCGCGCCCGTGTCGTCCGTTCAGTCACGCGTGTCGTCTACCCGATCACGCGTGTCGTCCGTTCAGTCATGGGAAACGAGAAGCGCCGCAGGCCGGAACACCTGGGGTGAAGGGACTTTCTTCGCATGCGATGACGCGGTTGTTCAGTCGAGACTGGGCCGATCAGGCCCACCACAGCAGAAGCCGGTCAAGTCCATCCATAAAGGACGGTCAATGAGCGCGAACCCTCTGATTCGTACCTATCGGTGCGGTGTTCCTGCCGCTGCGCGCGAGCTGAAGGCTCCAGCGGAAGTACATGAAGGACCCCTTCCTTGCGCCTAGGTACAGGAAGGGGGCCTTCATGTACAGCGGAGACGACCAGAACGGAAGCCATGTCCTCGAAATCCAACCCGTGGCCCGCGCTCTACGCGGTCATCGTCGGTTTCTTCCTGCTCCTGCTGGACATGAGCATCGTCGCGGTGGCCAACCCGGCGATCATGGCGGATCTGCACGCCGACATCTCCCAGGCGATCTGGGCCACCAGCGCGTACCTGCTGGCCTACGCGGTGCCGCTGCTGATCACCGGACGGCTCGGCGACCGCTTCGGCCCCAAGAACGTCTACCTGCTCGGCTTGGTGGTGTTCACCGGGGCCTCGCTCTGGTGCGGAGCGTCCACCAGTATCGACATGCTGATCGCGGCGCGCGTCGTGCAGGGACTGGGCGCGGCCCTGATGACGCCGCAGACCATGGCCGTCATCACCCGGACCTTCCCACCGGACAAGCGCGGCGCGGCCATGGGGCTCTGGGGTGGCGCGGCCGGGCTGGCGGCGCTGGTCGGCCCGATCGTGGGCGGCGTGCTGGTGGACTGGCAGGGCTGGCAATGGATCTTCTACGTGAACGTGCCCATCGGCATCCTCGCCTTCGTACTGGCGGTCTGGCTGGTGCCCGCGCTGGAGACCCGGGAGCACAAATTCGACATCACCGGGATGGCGCTGTCCGCGATCGGCATGTTCCTGCTGGTGTTCGGTATCCAGGAGGGCAACGCCAGGAACTGGGACCTCGTCATCTGGGCGCTGATCGTCGCCGGGGTCGCCGTGCTGATCCTGTTCGTCGTCAACCAATCCCGCAACACGCGGGAACCGCTGGTCCCGCTGAGCCTGTTCAAGGACCGCAACTTCTCACTGTCCAATGTGGCCGTCACATCGATGGCCTCGGCGGTGAACGGCCTGTTCGTGATCGCCTACTTCTATCTGCAGCAGGTGCGTGACCTGTCACCGACGAAGTCGGCGATGGTCTTCGCGCCGATGGCGATCCTCACCGGCGTGCTCGCGCCCTTCGTCGGCAAGATCGCCGATCGGCTGCCGCCGCGGATGATCCCGACCATCGGTTTCGCCTTGTTCGCCGGGACCTTGTTCGGCTACACCTGGGTCATGACGCCGGGTTCGTCCCTGGCGCTGTTCGTCGTCCTCGGCGCGATCGCCGGTATCGCGAACGCCTTCGTCTGGGCGCCGCTCGCGGCCAACGCGATCCGGAACCTGTCCATGCATCAGGCGGGAGCAGGCTCCGGAGTTTTCCTGACCACCCGCCAAATGGGATTCACGCTCGGCTCGGCCGCCATCAGCGCGCTGCTGTCGACGCGCATCGCGGCACAGGGACTTCCCGCCGGTCCGATCGGCGAAACCGGTGACGGCACCAGTGTGCGCGACCTGCCACCCCAACTGCGCGAAACGGTGCTGCACAAGCTGAGCAGCGCGCTCAGCCAGTCCATGTACCTGCCGGCGTTGGTCCTGCTGATCGGGTTGGTGGCGTCCGCGCTGTTCGTGGGACGGCCCCGCGCCGCGGAAGTCTCGACGGCGCAGGCGGAGAAATCCCCCGCGGGGCGTTGAAGCCCCGCACACCACAGAATGCGGAAAAGCCCCTTTCGCTTCGGCGAAAGGGGCTTTTCGGTCGATCGGCTCAGACGGTCTTCATCATTCCGCCGTCGATCACCAGATCCGCACCGCTCATGTTGGCCACCTTGCCGGAGGCGAGGAACACCACGAGCGCCGCGATCTCCTCCGGGTCGGCGAACTCGCCGGTCGAGGTGCCGACGGTGGCGGGCAGCTGATCCTTGAAGGTGTCCAGCGTGGCACCGGCTCGTTTGGCGATCATTTCGCCGGGACCGCCGGGTGAAGTCCACAGATCGGTCCACACCGGGCCGGGTGAAATGGTGTTCACCCGCAGACCCTGTCCGCCGAACTCCTCGGCGAGTGCCTTGCCGAGATTCGACACCGCGGCCTTGACCGCGGATTGCGCGACCAGCCGCGGCTGGGGCAGTTTCGCGTTGACCGAACTGATGTTGATCACCGCGCCGCGGCGCTCGAGAAGGCTCGGCAGCGCGGCCCGCGTCGCACGGACATTCGACATGAACGTCACATTGAAGGTGTGCAGGAACGCCTCGTCGTCGAGCTGGAGAAATCCGCCGGGCGGCGTCGACGTGCCCGCGACATTGTTGACCAGCAGATCGATTCCGCCATGCTGGTCGAGAGCGTGCCGTACGACGCGGGCGGGCTCGTCGGGATGGCCGAGATCGGCCTCGAGCGCGTCCGCGGTCAATTCCTTCAATCCGGCGGTGACGGTGCGGCTGCCCGCGACGACGGTGTATCCGTCTTCGACCAGCGCGCGAACGATCGCGAGGCCGATCCCCCTTCCGGCTCCGGTCACTACAGCGACACGTGTTTTCTTCGTCGTCATGAGAGGTGTCCTCCACCGCTTCAGCGGCAATAGTCGTGCTGGATCGAATCCCGCATTGGCCCGAACAGGCGACCGCCCCGGAGGTTCGTCCCGCCAGCGGGACGAACCTCCGGCCGTCGATCGGGCTCTGTGAAAACCGCGTTCACGTGTAATATCCCTTTCGGTGAGCGTCTCCGCGTCGCCGACAGGCATTTACCGTCATCGCGTCGATTTCGTACTCAATATATCCTCTGCCGCCCGGTCGAGTATCAGGACCATCCAGTTCTCCAGATGATCATCCGCCTGTTGTGCGGCGGCTCGCCAGCGCTCGACGCGTTCCCTGGCAACGGCGAGCCTCGGCACCACCGAGGCCGGTTCCGCGCCGGTCTTCTTGTTCGCTTTGATCCCCCGCAGCCTGCGGCGTAGCTCGTTGCGCGACCATCTTTCTTTCTCGGCACGGTCCAGCCAATGATCCTGTTCCCTGGTGTCGAGTGCGGCGACCTCGGCGTGATGCTGGAAACTCAGCAGTTCACGGCGTCTCTCCAGTTGGAAACGGCGCGTGACCCAGGCATAGTTACGCAGGGTCTGATAGTCGAGGCCCGCGGCGTCGATCGCCCGGACATAGCGATCGGCGTAGTTCTCCTGACCGCAGACCAGCCAGTCGCCAAGGCACCAGGCCGATGAATCGAAGATCCGGGAAAGCTGCAGTCCCGCTCGTTCCCAGTCGCCATAGGTGAGGCTGGGCGGAATACGCAGGCCAAGGCGCGAGATCAGCACCTGGTCGGCGCGGACCTGCGGTTTCGGTTCTACTTGCGCCGGCTCGAGAACATCTCGGTTGGTTGGTGGCACAGTTCCCCCTGAAGGGTCGGACATTGTCGTTTGGTGTACTCGCGATGAATTCCAGACGGCGTGGATCGACGCAGCAGACAATGGGCGACCTGACGGAGCCGTCGATGAAACGATAATGGACGGCCCCCGCGCGTCTCACTCCGTGAAACCGCTCCGGGTATACCGGCTGGACGCCGTGAACTCACCGCATGGACACCCCCCATAGGCCACCTCCGATAGTAGCCCAGTCGTTACTCATGTGCGTTGCCCGTGACACCTGTTACGGGCTACTCCGAATGCGCACCCAATCGTCGCAGTGCTCTGGTAGGCTCGCGCTCACTTGGTGGCACGGGGGCCCGCCGAGGATGGGGTGTTGTTGGGGGCAAAGGCGCATATTCTCCGACGGCTCGTCTCGATGACGACGTCCGTCGTCTTTGTTCTGCCCCTGGATCTCCAGCGCGTATTCGACATGACTTCAGTGGGGAAAACAATGGAAGAAAGAATCGCCGATGCCGCGCGTGGAAAGGGCAGGCGGGCATTTCTCAGCGCGAGCGCCGGGTTGGCCGTCGGCGCCGCCGCGCTCCCGTTCCTCGGCTCCGGGACCGCGAACGCGACCGATCGTACGACCGACGCGTTCGGTCCCTTCACCGTCAAGCCGGGCGACCCTCGTTACGGGGAATTGATCACCGGCAACAATCAGCGCTGGGTGGGTTCTCCCGACTGTTTCCAGCTGGTCGGTTCGACCCAGCAGGTCGTCGACGCCGTCCAAGCGGCGGTCACGTCGGGCAGGCGGATCGCCGTGCGCAGCGGCGGCCACTGCTACGAGGACTTCGTCAGCAATCCCGACGTGCGCACGGTGATCGACATGTCCGAAATGGACTCGGTCTCCTACGACCCGAACATGAAGGCCTTCGCCGTCGAACCCGGTGCGCGGCTGCTGAATCTGTACGCCACCCTGTACAAGGGCTGGGGCGTGACCCTCCCCGGTGGACGGTGCTACTCGGTGGGCGCGGGCGGCCACATCTGCGGCGGCGGCGATGGTCCACTGTCCCGGCGCCTCGGGCTCACCGTCGATCATCTGTACGCCGTCGAGGTCGTCGTGGTCGATCAAACGGGCAAGGCGCGCAGTGTCGTGGCGACCCGCGAGCCCGCCGATCCCCACCGTGATCTGTGGTGGGCGCATACCGGTGGCGGCGGCGGGAACTTCGGCGTGATCACCCGCTATTGGCTGCGCTCGCCCGGCGTGAGCGGTGCCGATCCGGCGAACGCGCTTCCCAAGCCGCCGTCGACCGTCCTGGTCAACGGAATGTCGTTCTCCTGGGCGGAACTCACCGAGGCGAAATTCGCCAGGCTGCTGAAGAACTTCACCGGATGGCACGAGCGCAACAGCGCACCGGATTCGCCGGGTACGGCATTGTCGGCTTCGCTCGCCCTCAATCACAAGTCCAACGGCAACGTGGGCATGTTCGTCCAGGTCGACGGCGACGTTCCGAACGCGGAGCAGTTGCTGCAGGATTTCGTGACCGAGATTCGCGACGGCGTGTCGGCGACGATGCTTCCGCTGAGCGGAAACGTGGGCGAATACAGCGCGATGCCACAGCTGGTCAATGCCCAGCGGCTGCCCTGGTTCCAGTCGGTTCGGCTGCTGGCGACCAATTCGCCCATGCTGACGAATCCGACGCTACGCGCCGACCACAAGTCGGCCTACCACCGCAAGGCGTTCACCGACGCGGACGTGGCGGTCGTCTACAAGCACCTCACGAGCACCACGATCGACAACCCGAACGCGATGCTGCTGTTGCTTCCGTACGGCGGGAAGGTGAACGCCGTGGACCAGGCCGCGACCGCCGCCTCACACCGGAGTTCGGCGTTCCAGGCGCTTTGCCAGACCTTCTGGGCCGCTCCCGGCGACGACGCCAAGAACCTGGCGTGGGTCCGCAAGTTCTACGCCGAGCTCTACGGCGCCACCGGGGGCGTGCCCGTCCCCAACGACCGCACCGACGGCTGCTACGTCAACTACCCCGACACCGACCTGTCGGACCCCGCGTACAACTCTTCCAAGGTTCCCTGGCACGACCTGTACTACAAGTCCAATTACGCACGCCTGCAACAGGTCAAGGCCAAATGGGACCCGAAGGACATCTTCCGGCACAAGCAATCCGTCAAACGTCCGTCTTGATCCGTGCTTATTCGGCGCTCGCCCGGGAGGCCTCTTTGGCCGCTTTCTTGAAGGCGCGGACCTGGGCGAGCGTCTCGGGGCTGGTGACGTCGGCGATGGAACGGCGGGAGCCGCGGTCGCCGTAGGCGCCGGCGAGGGCACGCCAGCCTTTGGGCTGGACGCCCAGTTGTTTGCCGAGGAGCGCGAGGAGGATCTTGGCCTTCTGCTCGCCGTAGCCGGGGAGTGCTTTGAGGCGTTTGAGGACCTCTTCGCCGTTGGGTTTGGGGCGGCCTGCCGTCCAGATCGCGGTGGTGTCGCCGTCGTAGTGCTCGATGACGTGCCGGGCAAGGGTCTGGACGCGCCGGGCCATGGAGCCGCCGTAGCGGTGGATGGCGGGTGGGGTGACGCAGAGTTCGACGAACGTCTCGGTGTCGGCTTCGGCGATTTTGTGGATGTCGAAGCCGTCCATCCGGTCGGCGATCTTCTTCGGTCCCCGGAAGGCGTGTTCCATGGGGTACTGCTGATCAAGGAGGAGCCCGGTCACCAGGGCGAACGGATCGTCGTTGAGCAGCTTGTCGGCGTCGGCGTCGCCGGTCAGTCGGAGCTCGTTCGGCATGACATCATCTTCCCGGATCAGTGGTGGCGCGGCGGTTACCCGCGATACGCGCGTCCTGCGCCCAGGATCTCACGACCGGGCCGGAGCGCGCGTCCTCATCCGTGCGGATCCACCAACAGGTCCGCCGCCGCGGTCGTGACGGCGTCCGACACCGCCGCCAGCGCGGGGGAGTCGAGTTTCCACTGCTGCCAGAACAGCGGTACGTCGATCGGGTGATCCGGGTCGAGGCAGGCGAAGGTGCCGTCGCGCAGGCGGTCGCCGATCTGCGCGAGCGGCACCATGCCCCAGCCCATGCCGGCCGCGACGGCGTCGAAGAACCCTTCGGACGACGGGACGTAGTGCCGCAGCGAGCTCGCGATCGTGCCGCGCTCACGCGCGAAGCGGTCCTGAAGGTCGTCACGGCGGTCGAAGACGACGACGGGTGCTTCGGCGAGGTCGAGGTCCGTGCCGAGCGCCGGGCTCACGACGGCCAGGTAGCGCATGTGCCCGAGCCGGTGCACCGAACACCCCGCGACCGGATCGGGTGACGACGTCACGGCGGCCATCACCAGGCCCTCCCGCAGCAGGGTCGTGGTGTGGTCCTGGTCCTCGCGATGCAGTTCGAAGCAGATCTTCTGCTCGGGCTGCACCCGCGTGAGGGCGGGCAGGAACCAGGTCGCCAGCGAATCCGCGTTCACCGCGATCGGCAGCCGGACCGGTTCGTCGCCGGCGGTCAGGCCGAGTTCGGCCCGGGTGTCGGCCTCCAGCAGGGCCATCTGACGGCCGAACCGCACCACCGCCTGCCCGGATTCGGTCAGCCGCACCGGTTTCGTGCGGATCAGCAGGACAAGGCCGGTGCGCTGTTCGAGCGCCTTGACGCGCTGGCTGATCGCCGACGGCGTCACGTGCAGCGCCGACGCCGCCGCGTCGAACGTGCCTTCGTCGGCGACCACGAGCAGCGTGCGGACCAGGTCGAGCGGCAGATCAGTCATCACGAACGCTAATCTTACGTAAGAATCTTTAGCTGTACTGTTGACGATCGGCTTCCTAGCCTGGTCCGTATGGGAGACGTTCTGTTCAGTCTGGGCGCCGGATTCGGCGCCACCATGGCCCTCATCGTCGCGATCGGCGCCCAGAACGCGTTCGTGCTGCGCCAGGGCATCCGTCGCGAGGCGGTGCTCGTGGTGGTGCTGATCTGCATCTTCTCGGACGCCATCCTGGTCAGCCTCGGCGTCGGCGGGGTCGGCGCGCTGGTGGGGACGTCACCCGAAGCGCTGACCGTCGTCGCCCTGATCGGCGGCGCCTTCCTGCTTTGCTACGGCGCTCTCGCGGCCCGCCGCGCGTTCAAACCGGCCGCGCTGGAGACCGGCGGCCCGGAGACCGGCGGATCGCTGCGCCGCATCGTGCTGACCACGCTGGCGATCACGTGGCTGAACCCGCACGTCTACCTCGACACCCTCCTCCTGCTCGGCGCGATCGCGGCCGGGCACGGCAGCGACCGATGGGCGTTCGGCGTCGGTGCCGTGTCGGCCAGCGTGCTCTGGTTCCTCGCGCTCGGTTTCGGCGCGCGGCTGCTCAGCGGGTTCTTCCGCAAACCGTCGTCGTGGCGGGTGCTGGACGGCCTGGTCGCCGCGACGATGATCGGCCTGGGCGTGGCGCTGGTGGCCGGCGCCTGATCACGGCAGGC
The DNA here is from genome assembly GCF_001905755.1 of Amycolatopsis sp. CB00013. Lineage (NCBI taxonomy): Bacteria > Bacillati > Actinomycetota > Actinomycetes > Pseudonocardiales > Pseudonocardiaceae > Amycolatopsis > Amycolatopsis sp. CB00013. Next base: position 362,908 of record NZ_LIWC01000004.1, read on the forward strand.
GGGCCAGCTCTTCGGCGGTGAGCACGAGATCGGCCGCGGCCGCCGAATCGCGGATGGTGACGGGCCTCGTCGAGCCGGGGATCGCGATCATCGACGGTGACTTCGCGAGCAGCCACGCCAGGCACACCCGCTGGGCGCTGACGCCGCGTTCCTCCGCCACGGCACGGAATTCCGCGCCGATCCCGCGGAGCGGGCCCCACGGCAGATACGCGAGCCCGAGTTCGGTGCACAGTGCCAGCTCCGGTTCGTGCACCAGCTGCGCGGGCGCGTGCTCGTTCTGCACCGAAACCAGTGTCTCGCCGAGGATCTCCCGTGCTTCGAGGATCTGCGCCCGGGACACGTTGGAGATCCCGGCGAGCCGGATCTTGCCTTCGTCGGCCAGTTCCTTGATCGCGCCGACGGACTCCGCCCACGGCACGTTCTCGTCGGGCTTGTGCAGCTGGTAGAGCCCGATCGCGTCGACGCCGAGCCGGTTCAGCGAACCCTCGCAGGCGGCCTTGAGATGCGCGGGAGTCCCGGTGACGGTCCACGAGCCGTCACCGGGGCGGCCACGGCCGCCCTTGGTCGCCACGAGCACCGCGTCCGCTCCACTGTGGACTGACAGTGCGGCGGCGATCAGCTCCTCGTTGTGGCCGATTTCGTCCGCGTGCCAGTGGTAGGAGTCGGCCGTGTCGATGAGCGTGACCCCGGCGTCGAGCGCGGCGTGGATGGTGGCGATCGCGCGGTCGCGATCCGGCCGGCCTTCGATCGACAGCGGCATCGCGCCGAGGCCGATCGCGCTCACTTCGACGTCTCCGATGCTGCGATAACGCATGCGGGTCAAGCCTTTCTGAGTTCTTCGACGGCTTCGCCGAGCCAGTCGGTGGTGGTGGAGAAGGAGAAGCCGAGGCCGGTTGAGCGCGAAGTGTCCAGGACGGCGTAGCGGTCGAAGGAGAACGGCGAGGCGTCCTGCTCGACGACCCGGAACCCCGGCTCCGCGCTGATCGCGGCGGCGAGCTCGAGCACCGACAGTTCGCCGTGCGAACCCGCGTTGACCGGACCGGTGAAGTCCGCGAGCGTGGCCCAGGTCAGGAAGTCCGCGATCTCACGCGCATGGATGAACGTCGAGGGTCGTGGATCCGCGTGGATGTCCACGGCGTCCCCGGCGTCCAGCCGTTCGACGTAATGCCGCAGCCGCCCGGTGAAGTCTTCGCCACCGAGGACGTGCGCGACGCGTACCGAGACGAACGGTGTGTCTCCCGCGGCGAAGACCGTCTCGGCCTGCCGCTTGCCATCGCCGTAGTCGTACTCGGAAAGCCGTAGATCGACGGTCGCCGGAGCGACCAGCGATTCGGTCATCGGCGTCTCGGTCCGGACCTGGTCGTAGACCTCGATCGTGGATGTCATGACGTAGCGGTCCGCGCGCAGGACACGGCGCGCGATCTCCGCCTGGACCGGCGTGTAGCAGACCTGGTCGAGCACGACGTCGAACGAACGGGAACCCAGCGCGGCCTTGAGCCCGGCTTCGTCGTCGCGGTCGGCGATCAGCTGCGCGACGCCGGACGGCGCGGGGGTGGAGCCGCGGTTCAGGACGGTGACGTCCATCCCGGCATCGCGTAGCCGCTCGACCACCCCGCGGCCGAAGTACCGGCTTCCACCGAGAACGAGCACTTTCTTCATGGGCACCAGTGTTACGGTGGCGATCCAGGTGTTTGAAGGGGAAAACATGGGCGAAACGGCTATATCGCTGAAAGAACCTCGGTCGAATCGGGGATCCGCTGAAAGCTCACTGGACGTGATCGATCGGCGACTTCTCGAACTCCTCCAGGAGGAAGGCCGCATCACCTTGAGCGAACTCGGGCGCCGTGTCTCGCTGAGCCCCGCCGCCGTCGGCGAACGCGTCAAACGCCTCGAAGCCGACGGCACGATCACCGGCTACGCGGCGCTCGTTTCGCCGTCCGGGATCGGTCTCGGGCTGCGGGCGTTCGTGCGGATGGCGCCGCACAGCGGGTTCACCGTCCGGCATCCGCGCACGCGGAAGATCATGGACCGCCCCGAAATCCTCGAACTGCACCATGTGGTCGGGGAGGACTGCTGGATCCTGAAGATCGCCGTGCGGGACACGAGCCACCTGGAAGAACTGCTGGAGGACCTGTCCGCATTGGGTGCCACGACGACGTCGATCGTCATGTCCAGCCCGATCGAGAGGCGCGTGGTACTGCCCTTGTGATCTGTCACAAGAGGCGGCGTGTAAGTCTGGTCGTTCTCCCGGTTCCGCTCGTCGATTTGTGACGCATGATGACTCGCATCACATACTGACGAGTAACCGGAGGCAGGGATGCGGGCTCGGATCCTCACCACGCTTGTCGCGGCCTTGACGTTCACGATCGCCGTCCCGGCGGTGGCGAGCGCGGCGCCGTCGAGCGGTTGGAACGACTGGTCGTGCGAGCCGAGCGCGAGCCATCCCGAGCCGGTGGTGCTGGTGCACGGCCTCGGCGGCAACGCGACGACCAACTGGTTCTACCACGCGCCGAAGCTCAAGGACGCCGGCTACTGCGTCTATTCGCTGACCTACGGCTCCACCGTCCTGGGTGGACAGTTGTTCGGCGGGCTCGCCTCGATGCGGAAGAGCGCGGCCGAACTCGGCGCGTTCGTCGACCGCGTGCGCACGAGCACCGGCGCGGACAAGGTCGACATCGTCGGGCATTCCGAGGGGACGACGATGCCCGCGTACTACCTCAAATTCGAGGGAGGCGCGGAGAAGGTGAAGCATTTCGTCGGCTTCGGCTCGAACTTCAAGGGCACGTCGCTCAACGGGTTCTCCGAGCTGGCGAAGGCCGTGCTTTCGCTGCCAGGGATCGACCTGCTCGCCGACGGCGTCTGCGGGGCGTGCCGCGAATACCTCGCGCCATCGGCGTTCCTCGACGACCTCGCCCGCGGTGGGGTGAGCGTGCCCGGGCCGACGTACACGAGCATCGTGAGCCGGCACGATCGCGTGGTCACGCCGTACACCAGCGGCGTGCTCGGCGAGCCTGGCACGACCGACATCGTGTTGCAGGACCGGTGTGGCGTGGACGTTTCCGGGCACCTCAGCCAGGCGATCGACCCGAACGTGACGGGCCTGATCCTCAAGGCGCTCGACCCGGAAGGCGCACCCGCGCCGAAATGCGTGCCGTTCTTCGCGCCGCTGTAGACCTCAGGGCCTGGTCGCGTGCACCACGAACACCGACCGGACCCGATCGTCGGACTCGACGTCGAGCCGCTTCACGGTCACCTCGGTGAAGCCGGCTTCGGAGGCCAGTTCCGCCGCGTCGTCCTCGGTTTCCGGCAGCTTCAGGTCGGTGGGGACGATCGCGGCGAACGCCTCCGACGGCCGGAACGCCGAGGCGATCGGCAGGCTGAAACCGACCCGTCCGCCCGGGCGCAGCGCACGCAGCCAGTCGCGCAGGGCGGCCGCGCCGAGGAAATGCAGCGAGGACGCGCACAGCACCGCGTCCGCGCCCTCGTCCTCCACCGGCGACGGGACCGCGGAGGCGACCTGCCAGGTGATGCGCTTGCCGGGATCGTGGGTCGCCGCCTTCGCCTCGGCCCGGGCGATCATGCCCGGCGAGATGTCGATCGCCAGCACTTCGCCCGGATCCAGGCGCAGCGCGGCGAACGCGGCCACCCCGGTCCCGGTCGCGACGTCGAGAACACGCTCGGGCGCGGTGCTGCCGAGACCGTCGACGAGCGCGTCGGCGACGAGGCCGTGGAAGGTGTCTTCGTCGTAGTGCGCGGCGATGCCGTCGAACAGCCCGGCCGCGATCTCCTCGCTCACGACCGAGACCCTATCCGGGAGACGGCGCCGCCCGGCGAAACCCAGGTCGACGCGGTGATACCAGCACAGCTCCGGGTCGCCTTCGAGCCAGCACAGCAGGACGTCGACGCCGTCGAGCTCGGCGGGGAAGTCGACCAGGAGCGGGGCGAACCCCTTCAGCTCCGCACCCGTCCGCTGGACGGTGGTCATCAGGTCGTCCAGCCGGGCCTGCGCGGCCTTCCACTCCGGCATCCCGCCGAGCGAGGTCTCCCGGCCGCCCGGGCGCAGGGAAGCGGCGAGCTCGGCCGCGTCGGCGCGGAGACGGACGAGCTCGTCGAGCACCGGGCGTAGCCGGGCGAGCTCGGCGCGGGCTTCGGGAACGGTGAACAGACCCATGCGCCGATGGTCCCAGCCCGCTCAGCGGCGCCTCCGGGCGAGTCTCGACGCGAGGCCCGCGCCGATCAGGAGGAAACCGGTCGCGAGCAGGCCGCCGATGAACAGCCAGCTCGTGACGCCGTAGGTGACATCGTTCTGCGGCAACAGCTTCACCAGCCGGAAACCCCACTCCGGGACGGCGATGGTGGCCACGCCGGGTGCGACGCCCCAGACGAGACCGCCGAGGATCGGGCCGGTCGCCGAGAGCGCGCCGAGCAGCCCGACGGCGAGCAGGAGGATCCCGCCGCCCACGAGCAGGCCGATGCTGAAGACGTCACGCTGGGTGCTGAGCGTCGCCTGGACGAGCATCTGCTGCCGCAGCCCGCCCCAGGCCAGCAGACCGAGGGCGACCGGCGTCAGGATCAGGCCGCCGGCGCCGCTGAGGACGCGTCGCACACCTCGGCCGGCGCGCGGGTCTTCGGCGCCAAGGTCGTCGTCGAACGGCTCGTACGGTTCGTACGACTCGACGTCCTCGTACGGTCTCCGGGGGTCTCGCGGGTTTTCGGGTTGCTCGTATTCGCCGTACTCCTGGTAGTCCTCGTCGTCGTACTCCGCGACGTACCGGTGCGATGACATGGGCGGGTCACCTCCCTTGCCCCGGACTACGGACGCCGGCCCCCTTCGGTTCACTTTGATCTCCGCGGAGCGCGTTTAGCCCGCTAAACGCGATTTGAACGACGCCGCGAGAGGGTGCCGACCAGACCCGCCCCGATCAACAGGAAACCGCCCGCCACCAGCGCGCCCATCACCAGCCAGGTCAGCAGGCCGGTGCCGAGTTCCCTGGCCCCGACGTCGTAGATGAGGCCCATGATGTCGTGAGGGCTCAAGAAGAACGCGAGGCCGGGCAGCACACCCCACAGCAGCCCGCCCAGCACCGGCCCGAGCCCGGACAGCGCCCCGAGGAACGCGACGCCGAGCAGAAGCAGGCTGCCGACGATCAGCAGGATCAGGCCGAGCGGGTCTTCGGCGACGCTGTAGGCACGCGAGAAGCCCTGCTGCAGCCGCGAGCCGCCGTAGATCGTGACGCTCAACGCGACCGGCGTGAGCAGGAAACCGCCGAGCCCACTGATCACCCGGGGCACCGCCCGGCTGCTTTGCCTAGGCTGGAGGTAAGGCTCCGGCGTCGCCGGCTGCCCGTGCGGTGGCACGGCGTAGGGGTCGGTGGTCATGAGGTCCGCCTTTCCGGTGGCCGACGTGCCGATTGTCGGGTTCGGTTCGATGATGACGCGGTCGCCGCCGTTCCCGTGAGGGCCGGATGGCCGTCGTACGACCGGGTGACGTCGGACACATCCGCCTCGTGGAGACTTGATACCGACCACTACTGGAACCATCCAGGACCGTTAAGCAGTACGCTTGTACCGCTACCGGAGAGACTGAAGAAGAACGCGAAGATCCGCGGAAGGAGCACCGCTGCTCATGGCCAAGATCAAGGTCCAGGGCACCGTCGTCGAGCTCGACGGTGATGAGATGACCCGCATCATTTGGCAGTTCATCAAGGACAGGCTGATCCACCCGTACCTGGACGTGAACCTGGAGTACTACGACCTGGGCATCGAGGAGCGGGACCGCACCGACGACCAGATCACCGTCGACTCCGCCAACGCGATCAAGAAGCACGGCGTCGGCGTCAAGTGCGCCACGATCACGCCGGACGAGGCGCGCGTCGAAGAGTTCGGCCTGAAGAAGATGTGGCTCTCGCCCAACGGGACGATCCGCAACATCCTCGGCGGCGTGATCTTCCGCGAGCCGATCGTCATCCAGAACATCCCGCGCCTGGTACCGGGCTGGACCAAGCCGATCATCATCGGCCGTCACGCGCACGGTGACCAGTACAAGGCGACCAACTTCAAGGTCCCCGGCCCGGGCACGCTGACCATGACCTACACCCCGGCCGACGGCTCCGAGCCGATGGAGTTCCAGGTCGCGCAGTACCCCGAGGGCGGCGGCGTCGCCATGGGGATGTTCAACTTCCGCAAGTCCATCGAGGACTTCGCGCGCGCCTCGCTGCAGTACGGCCTCGACCGCGAGTACCCGGTCTACATGTCGACCAAGAACACCATCCTGAAGGCCTACGACGGCATGTTCAAGGACGTGTTCGAGGAGATCTACCAGGCCGAGTTCAAGGCCGACTTCGACGCCAAGGGCATCTCCTACGAGCACCGCCTGATCGACGACATGGTCGCCGCGGCGATGAAGTGGGAGGGCGGCTACGTCTGGGCCTGCAAGAACTACGACGGTGACGTGCAGTCCGACACGGTCGCGCAGGGCTTCGGCTCTCTGGGCCTGATGACCTCGGTGCTGCGCACCCCGGACGGCAAGACCGTCGAGGCCGAGGCCGCGCACGGCACGGTGACCCGGCACTACCGCCAGCACCAGCAGGGCAAGCCGACCTCGACGAACCCAATCGCGTCCATCTTCGCGTGGACCCGCGGCCTCGAGCACCGCGGCAAGCTGGACTCGAACCCGGAGCTGATCGGCTTCGCGAACAAGCTGGAGCAGGTCGTCATCGAGACCGTCGAGAGCGGCAAGATGACCAAGGACCTCGCGCTGCTGATCAGCAAGGACCAGCCGTTCCAGACCACCGAGGAGTTCCTCGCGACGCTGGACGCCAACCTGGCCAAGAAGATCGCCCAGGGCTGAGTCTCGTAAGCGCTCGAAGGCCCCCTTCCCTCGCGGAAGGGGGCCTTTTCGCGTTGTGACGGTGGGTAGCCCGTGACCGGCCGGGTTGGCGCCTCCGGGTGGTAGGCGATCCGGGATCTGGGCGGCCGCCCCGGCTTCTGCCACTCTGGACCGGACAGAAAACGATTCCCTTGTTCGAGGAGTGACCATCATGGCCATCTCGAAACCGGTCTTGTTCATCGGCGGTGGACTGGCGCTGATCGTCGTCGTCGCCATCTCGGGACAGGACAGGGAGTCGAGCGCGTCGAGCCCGACCGGTTGCCAGGTCGTGGTGACGGCGGACGTGCTCAACGCGCGCGACGCCCCCGGTGGGCAGAAGATCGTCGGCAAGTACGTCAAGGACGCGAAGATCGACGCGCAGCCGGTGGTCGAGAACGGCTTCCGCAAGATCGCCGAGGGCAAATGGGTTTCGGCCGAGTTCGCGCCCCCGGTCGAAGGGTCGAAATGTGGCCCGTGACCTGCGGCTTCGCGTTTAGCCCGCGAAAGGCGACGTGGGCGTTGACCTGCGGGATCGCGTTTAGCCCGCGAAACGCAGGTGGGCGCCTTCCGCGGCCGCCAGGACCTCCCCGCTGAACTCCTGCCGCGCTTCGGCCACCGAGATCTCGCGGTCGGAGCCGGGCCAGAAGTGGGTGAGCAGCAACCGCCGGGCACCTCCGCGCTCGGCCCAGTACCCGGCCTCGCCCGCCGTCGACACCAGGCGTGGCGTCTCGTCGGGGGAGGGCCCCTGGAGCGTGGCGTCGGCGATGAGCAGGTCGGCGTCGCGCGCCAGCTCCGCGAGGATCGGGCTCGGCCCGCTGTCGCCGGTGTAGGCGACAGTGAGTCCGGGCGCGGTCAGCCGCACCCCGTAGTTCGGCACGTGGTGCGGCAGCAGGAACGTCGTCATCCGGAACGGCCCGACCTCGCGCGGCGGGCCGAGTTCGCGCACGTCGAAGATCGTCGTCGGATGCGGGCGCGGCTCCATCGCTTCGAGCCGTCGCACCGTGCCGGGCGTGCAGTGCAGCGGGAGCCGCGGCTCGTCCGGCAGCCCGTAGGCGCGGGCCCGGCCGAGCGCGCTCACGTCGGCGCAGTGATCGGGATGCTCGTGCGTCACCACCACCGCGTCGACCCGGCCTTCCGGGCAGTACTCGAACAGCCGTGACGCGGCGCCGTAGCCGAGGTCGAGCACCACCTTGAAACCCTCGTGGACCAGGAGGAAGCCGGCGCAGGCCCGGCCGGGTTCGGGCCAGGCGCCGCAGCTGCCCAGCACGGTCAGCTCGCTCATGGGCGCAGTCTCCCAGTGCCGATTCTGTCGGACCCCCCGGGTAGCGTGCGAAGGGTGCTGACCGTCTCCACTGTGAATGTCAACGGCCTCCGTGCCGCCGCGAAAAAGGGCTTCGTCGAGTGGCTGGGCTCGACGAAGGCGGACGTCGTCGCCTGCCAGGAGGTCCGGGCCGAGCTCAAGGAGCTCCCGGCCGGTGCCGCCGCGCCCGAAGGCTGGCACGTGGTGCACGCGCCGTCGGTGCAAAAGGGGCGCAACGGCGTCATGCTCTTCAGCCGGGCGGAACCGGAAGAGGTTCGCATCGGTTTCGGCGAGCCCGAATTCGAGGACAGCGGCCGCTACGCCGAGATCCACCTGCCGAACGTCGTCGTCGCGAGCCTGTACCTGCCCAGCGGCGACGTCGGGACACCGCGCCAGGACGAGAAGGAGCGCTTCATGGCGGCGTTCCTGCCGTATCTCGTCGACCTGCGCGCCAAGGCCGAGGCCGGTGGCCGCGAGGTCGTCGTCGTGGGCGACTGGAACATCGCGTACGACAAGATCGACCTGAAGAACTGGCGCGGGAACCAGAAGAGTTCGGGCTTCCTGCCGGAGGAGCGGGAATGGCTCGGCCGCGTGTTCAGCGAGGCAGGCTACGTCGACGTGCAGCGCAAGCTCGATCCGGAAGGTCCCGGCCCGTACACGTGGTGGTCGTACCGCGGGAAGGCGTTCGACAACGACACGGGCTGGCGCATCGACTGCCAGATCGCCACCCCCGGCCTGGCCGAGCGGTGCACCTCCGTCGTGGTCGAGCGCGCCGAGGCCTACGACCAGCGCTGGTCCGACCACGCGCCGGTGACGGCGACCTACTCCGGATAGCCTGCGCGCAGGAGATCCGGGGGTTGCGATGGAGACGAACGAAGCCAGGCGTGTCGAGGCGACCAACGCCGAGCGCTACGCGATGTCCGGCCAGTACGGGTGGGAGTTCAGCCCGGACGCGCCGAACCTGCTGGAGCGCTGGACGGTCCTGCCGTTCAACCAGCGCGGCGACAAGCGGATGGCCTTCGGCGCGCTGAGCGGCGCGTACAACGGGCTTCGCTTCAGCGTCTTCGACTATCACCGCCGCCCGACGGTCACGAGCGTGCACACGCGGTGGACCAACAAGAAGGTCAACGAGCTCGACACGATCTCGATCGACACGGTCTGGGTCGTCACCCTGCCCGCGCCGATGCCGAACTTCCAGATCGTGTCGAGTATCGAGTCCGCCTGGGACGTCGATCAGTACCCGGAGCCCGCCACCGCGGACCGGAAGTTCAACCGCTGGTACAAGCTGATCGACACCGACCCGAACGTCGCGGTCGGCGTGCTCACGCCGCAGGTCGCCGCCACGATGCGGTCGTCGAAACTGCACACCTGGTCGCTGGTGGGCGCGGAACTGGTCTACGTCGAGAATCCGACCTTCGGCCGGACCAAACCGGACGACGTGCTCTCCACGCTCGGGAGGCTCGCGCAACTGGTGTCGCTGCTGCCGTTCCACCTCGGCGGCGGTGGGCAGCCCGCCGCGCCGCCTCCGCCGCAGCCTTACCATCCGCAACAGCCGTACCCGCCGCAGAACCCCGGGTATCCGCCGCAGTACCCGCCCCCGCCGCAATACGGTCAGCCGCCGTATCCGCCGCAATATCCGGGACACCCGCCGCAGCACTATCCGCCACAGCAGTACCCACCGCAGTATCCGCCGCCGGGATACCCGCCGCGCGGTTACTGACGGGACTTCGCGCTCTCCGTCCACACTGGACTTTCGACGAAGTGGTTGTCGAACTTTTCCTGGCTGTCCAAGAGATCCTGGACGGTCGCCTCGCCGTGCCCGACCTTCTCCAGTAGCCGGAAGTAGTCGAACCGTTCCACGCCGGGGATGAACACGATCAGGACGTCCGCCGCCGAGTCCACGGCCGCCCGGAACGCGTGTGTGGTCAGCGGCGGCACGACGAGCATGTCGCCTTCGGAAACGGTCACGATCTCTTCTCCCACAAGGACTTCCAGCTTTCCGCCGAGCATGAAGAACATCTCGGACGAGCCGGTGTGGTAGTGCGGCGCCGCGCCGTTGGCGCCCACGCCCAGCCGGGTTCTCGCGCTGCTCATGACTCCGCCTGTGGTCGAGACGTCGGCGAGCAGCGTGACGAGGGTGGGGGCCGCGCCGACGGTCTCGGCTTCGGCGGCGCGGACGAGGACAGGTTCGCGGGCTTCGATGCGCTGTGTCATGGACACGATAGTTCCACCGCTGATAGTTCGCTGTCAAACTATCTCCCGTCGAATAGACTGCGCTCGTGAGTGATCAACGAAGCGCGGACGCGATCGACGCCGTCGTCGATGCCTGGCACCGCGAGCGACCGGAACTGGACTTGACCGCGATCGGGGTCGCCGGCCGCCTCGGCCGCGTCACGATGCTGACCACGCCGATGGTCGAGGCCGTCTTCGCGAAACACGGCTTGAAGCAGGGGGAGTTCGACGTGCTCGCGGCGCTCAGGCGCTCCGGGAAGCCGTACACGCTGATCCCGTCCGAGCTGTCCGCGACCCTGATGATGTCCAGGGCCGGGATGACCAGCCGGATCGACAGGCTCGAGTCGGCGGGGCTGGTCGAGCGGGCGCTCGATCCCGAAGACCGGCGCAGCTTCCGGGTCACGCTGACCGAGCGCGGCTTCGAGGTCGTCGACGCCGCGATGACCGAGCACACGGCGAACGTCGCGAAGCTGCTTTTGCCGCTGGGTGAGGATCTCGGCGTCCTCGACGCTTCGCTGCGTCGGCTGCTGGCGTCCCTCGACGAAAACTGAAGGGGCCCTTCGCCGCGTGGCATGCGGCGAAGGGCCCCTTCAGCTCCCTGGGCGGATCAGCAGTACAGGTTGCCTCCGGGGTCGACGCCGAGGATGCCCGTGAACTGCTGGTACTTGCTCACGCGGCTCTGCACCTGGGCGGGGTTGCCGCCGTTGCACTCGATGCTCCCGTTGATGCTGCGGATCGTCTCGCCGAAGCCGCGGCTGTTGACCATCGCGTTGTGCGGGGTCATCGTGCCGGGACCGTTCTGGGTCATCCAGTACCAGATGCCGGTCTTCCAGGCGACCGCCGCGTCGTTCTGCACCAGCCACGGGTTGGTCAGCAGCGGCAGGCCCAGCGCGTCGCCGGCGGCCTTGTAGTTGAAGTTCCAGCTGAGCTGGATCGGGCCGCGGCCGTAGTACGCGGCGTTGCCGGCGGGGCAGCCGTAAGACTGGCTCGTGTCGCAGTAGTGCGGGTAGTTCGCCTCGTTCTGCTCGACGATGTGGACCAGGCCGCCGGTCTCGTGGCTGACGTTCGCCAGGAAGGCTGCCGCTTCCTGCTTCTTCACGGTGTCGCTGCCCGTGCCCGCGAAGGCCGGGTATGCGCTGAGGGCGGTGACCAGGCCGTTGTAGGTGTAGAAGGGGTTCCGGCTCGGGAACATCTGGTTGAACTGCGCCTCGCTGACCACGAAGCCGGACGGGTTCGGCGGGTTGGTCGTCCCGCCGCCACAGGCGCCTTGATCGGCCCAGACCTGCGCCGTACCTGGGGTTTCGTTCTGCGTCCACCACTTCGCGGACCAGTTGTGCCCGTTGTGGGAGGCGGTGTTGCCGCCCCAGTAGACCGAGCTCGCGTTCCACGGCGCCACGCAGTCCGCGGCGGAGGCGGACTGGGTCGGGACGACGACGGCGACCGTGGTGGCGGCGAAGGTGGCGGCGACCGCCGCGAGAATACGTCGAAGAGACATCGGTGGCTCCTTCGTACGAGGGGACCATGCAGGGAGATATTGGTCTATACCTTTTAAGGGGTATGGCCAACAGGTATAGACCATTGCGCACAAGAAACCAACCGGGGAAAGTCGGATCGTGCCTGTTCGGCCGCGTGCGACAACCGAATGGCCTAACCGCTGTCCGGTTTTGTCAGAAACCGATTCCCCGTATGACAACTCTGAGGCGAGGGGTGCTCGAAACATCCCCCCTGTGAGGGGCTAGTCTCGGGCCCCGAGTTGATCAGAACCCACAGGTCTTGACACGCTCGGTAGTTTTTTGACCAGCAACCTGGAAATGCTCACTCGTTCGGGTTAGCGTTCCGGTTCGGCAATGTCACGTCACGGGAGGCACTCCGGTGCGGAACCCAGTTCATCTCCTGATGCGATCGTCCGTGCCCGCGGCCCGGGCCGCGGCGGTCATCGCGATCCCGGTCGCGTTGCTCGTCGCGGGCGCCGTTCCGGCGTCGGCCGCGGAGTCGGCGTCACGTTCGGAGATGGCGTTCGGCCTGCTGGGCCCGGTCGGCCTGATCGCCGTCGCGCTCGGCATCGTCGGCATGGCCTTCGGTGTGTTCCGTCAGCGCCGGAAGGCCCGCGCGACCGCCGTCGCCCCCGCTCCCGTCGCCCCGCCGCAGCCCGCCGCCCCGCATGTGGCCGCGATGGCCGAGGCCGTGCTCGCGGACGACGCCCTCACTCGCCAGCAGCGCCCCTGACCTGCTTTTCCCCGCTTCGGATCGCGTTTAGCCCGCGAAACGCAGGTCGGTGCCCTGGGCCCGGCGGATCGCGTTTAGCCCGCGAAACGCAGGTCGGCGGATTTCTTGGGTAGGTACACCTAGTCCCGCCCGGATTGTTTCGCCGCCCGCTGATCGCCACGCTCGGGTCCATGACGGTGACGCGGCGTCGCAGCCGGCCCGGTGACCCCTTCCCCCGCGCCCTGGACCGGGCGATCACGGAAAGCGGCCTCGGGCTCGACCGGATCCGGCACCGGCTCGCCCAGCAGGGAGTCCGGATCAGTGTCGCGACCTTGAGCTACTGGCGGACAGGAAGAAGCCGCCCCGAGCGGTGCGACTCCCTGAAGGCGGTCGCGCTGCTGGAGCGGCTCTTCGAACTACCGCACGGTTCCTTGCTGAACCGGCTGGGCCCGCGTCGCCCCCGGGGGCGGTGGGGCGACGCGGGGACCGGGTCAGACGCCGGAGTTGGTGCGGATCCAGCTGCGGAAGTAGGGGACGTCCACGTAGATCGACGGCCCGGTCGCGCAGGTGCTGCTGTTGTTCCCGGCGCGGCTGGTGGCGCCGACCAGCTGCCAGACACCGCTGACCTGCTTCACCTGCGGGCCGCCCGAGTCGCCGTAGCAGGCGCCCGAGTTGCCGTTGGGGTTGTTGGTGCAGATCTCGCTGGCGCCGTTGATGCCGCTGCACCGGGTGTCGGCGACGATCGAGGTGTTCAGCTCCTGGAGGTTGATCGGGGCGCCACAACCACCGCGGACGGGGCAGGTCTGGCCCCAGCCGATGATCCGCGTCGCGGTGCCAACGGCCCCGGACGAAGCGGCGATCGTGACCGGCGCCTGCGACACCGCCGTCGAGAGACGCAGCAGCGCCAGGTCGGCGCTCGGGTGGGCGATGCGCTGGGCGACGCGGGCGACGGAACCGCCGCTGGTGCGGTTCGTGGTGCCGACCCGCACCTGGTACGGCGTGCCACAGTGCGCCGCGGTGACCACCCAGGTCGAGCTGATCAGTGAGCCACCACACTGGTGGCTGCCGGAGCTCGACTGCTGGGACACCATGAACGAGTAGACCTGGGTCGCGTTGCCGCCGCCGACGATGTTCGGCTGGACGCCTCCGGTGGGCTCGGCCGCCGCCGCGACGCCGGAAAGCGAGAAGACGGCCGCAGCCGCCATGGCCAAGCCCATCAGCAGGGATCGTGCCTTCATCTGGGTTCTCCTTCGGTGTGGCCGGAAGATCCGGTGCCATGAACGCTAGGAATCGGACACCGCGCCCAGAACCGTCGGAAGTATGTGGCGTTTAACCGTTTAGCCCGTTCGGCCGGGCCGAGGCCGGATGACCCGCCGCGGCGTGGCCTGACAGAATCCGGGCGTGTCCGACGAACAGAAGCGCCCGCGCGTGCTCTCCGGGATCCAGCCGACCGCCGACTCGTTCCACCTGGGCAACTACCTGGGTGCGCTGCGGCAGTGGGTGCGGCTGCAGGACACCCACGACACCTTCTACATGGTCGTCGACCTGCACGCGATCACCGTCGAGCAGGACCCGAAGGTGCTGCGCGAGCGCACGCGCCGCTCGGCCGCGCAGTTGCTGGCCCTCGGGGTCGACCCCGCCCGCAGCGCGCTGTTCGTCCAGAGCCAGGTGCCCGAGCACGCCCAGCTGAGCTGGGTGCTGGAGTGCCAGACCGGGTTCGGCGAGGCGAGCCGGATGACGCAGTTCAAGGACAAGGCCGCGAAGCAGGGCACGGATCGCGCCAGCGTCGGCCTGTTCACGTACCCGGTCCTGCAGGCCGCGGACATCCTGCTGTACCAGGCGAACGAGGTCCCCGTCGGCGAGGACCAGCGGCAGCACCTGGAGCTGACGCGCAACCTCGCGCAGCGGTTCAACAACCGCTACGGCAAGACGTTCACCGTGCCGGAGCCGCATATCGTCAAGGACACTGCGAAGATCTACGACCTGCAGGACCCGACCGCGAAGATGAGCAAGTCCTCGTCGACCGGCAACGGCCTCATCGAGCTGCTCGAAGACCCGAAGAAGTCGGCGAAGAAGGTGCGTTCGGCGGTCACCGACACCGGCCGCGAGATCGTCTTCGACGCCGAGAACAAGCCGGGCGTCTCGAACCTGCTGACGATCCTGTCCGCCCTGACCGACCAGCCGGTCGCCGAACTCCAGAACGCCTACGAGGGCAAGGGCTACGGCGACCTGAAGAAGGGCGTCGGCGAGGCGTTCGTCGAGTGGGTCACGCCGGTGCAGGAGCGCGTCCGGTCCTACCTGGACGACGTCGCCGAACTCGACAAGGCCTTGGCGCTCGGTGCGGAACGGGCCAGGGAGGTCGCTTCGGTGACCTTGCGGAACGTCTACGAGAACATCGGGTTCCTTCCCCCGGCAGGCTGATTCGCGCTGCGCGGCCGCGGCCATGTGGTTAGCGTTTCAAGGTGGCGAAAGATGACGGCGCGAAGCCGGAAGAGGACAAGCTGTTACCGCGTCTGAGGCGGAAGTACGGCTGGCTCGATCACCTCATCCGGGCCAATGACGCCTTCACCGAGCGCTACGGCAACCACTACGCGGCCGCCATCACCTACTTCAGCGTGCTTTCGGTGATCCCGATCTTGATGGTCGCCTTCGCGATCGTCGGGATCGTGCTCAAGGGCGACACCGCGGTGACGAACCAGCTCGTCGACGGCATCACGAAGTCCGTACCGGACGGGCTACGGGGTCTCGTCGGCGAGATCATCGGCGCGGCGCTGAAATCCGGTGGTGGCATCGGGGTGTTCGGTCTGCTGCTCGCCCTCTACTCGGGCGTCGGCTGGATGTCGAACCTGCGCGACGCGCTGACCGCCCAATGGGGGCAGGAAAAGCAGAAGCTTCCGCTGGTTTCGACCACCATCAAGGATCTGCTGTCCCTCGTCGGGCTCGGCCTCGCGCTGGTGGTCTCGTTCGGCCTCACCGCGGCGGGCAGCGGCGTCGGGCGGTTCCTGCTCGAACTGGTCGGCCTCGAGAACCAGGGCTGGGCCGTGTTCCTGCTGAAGGTCGCGACGATCCTGCTCGGCCTCCTCGCGAACACCCTGGTGTTCCTGTGGGTCATCGCGAGGCTGCCTCGTGAGCACGTCGCGCTGCGCAGCGCGGTCAAGGGCGCGATCTTCGCCGCCGTCGGGTTCATCGTGCTCCAGCAGGCCGCGACCGTTTACCTCGGCAGCGTCACGAAATCACCGGCGTTCACGCTGTTCGGCCCGGTGATCGGTCTGCTCGTGTTCGCGAACCTCGTGTCGCGGTTCCTGCTGTTCGTCACCGCCTGGACGGCGACGGCGAAGGAGAACCAGCAGACGGTCGTCGAGCCGCCGGCCCCGGTGCTGATCCACCCGAGGGTGACCGTGCAGCAGGGGCCGGGGCTCGGCGCCGTCGGCGGGGCTTTCGCGACCGGTGCCCTGTTGGGCTGGTTCGGCCGCCGGAAGTCCTGACCTACCGGCCGGGCTCCTGCGTGACCGGAGCCGCCTGTGCCTGCGCGGCCTTCTTGGTGCGGATGGTAGTCCTCGGCTCACATCAGCAGGATGAACCGACGGTCGGTGTAGGTCGGCGCGACCGGGCCGAAACCGAGTAGGACGAACAAGAACGCGTGTCTCCGTATGGAGAAGGCACCTCGGAAATGAGTACTTGAAATCGCCGTCGCTGTCCGCCGATTTCGTTTTCCGCGGTCTACTCGCCCGCCATGGCCTTTTTCCGCTGGTGACCGACGACGAACGACGCCACGATGATCAGGAACACGACCAGCGTGATGATCCAGCCCGTCACGCCGAACGGGTCTTCGGCCGCGGCCGCGGCGCCGCTGTTCGACGCTCCGTCCCCGTTCGGTGTGGCGTTGGCCGGGTCCGCGTTCGCGGTCTCCGGTGACCGGTATTCGATACGCCCCACCGATTCGGCCTTGGCCTCGCGCAGCGCGATGCCGTAGTCGAGGAGTTTCGCCGCCTGCTCGACGACCCGCGTCGGGCGCTGCTCGGCGCGCAGCATCACGACCCCGATCCGGTGCCCGTTCTGGACCGCGCTGCCCGCGTAGGTGTGGCGCGCGTCGTCGGTGAAACCGGTCTTCCCGCCGGTGAACCCGGGGTAGCTGCCGAGGAGTTTGTTGTCGTTGTAGATCGTGATGAGCGGCTTTCCCGCGGTGGGCGGGATTTCGAAGCTCTTGGTCTTGACCACCTTGGCGAATTCGGGCTTCTTCATCGCGTAGTGGAAGATCAGGCTCATGTCGTAGGCCGAGGTCGACATACCGGGGCCGTCGAGCCCGGACGGCGTCGCGGCCCGGGTGTCCGTGGCGCCGATGCGGGTGGCCAGCGCGTTCATCTTCGCGACGGTCGCGTCCACCCCGCCGAGCACAGTGGAGAGCGCGTGCGCCGCGTCGTTGCCCGAATGCATCAGCAGCCCGTGCAACAGCTGGTCCACTGTGTACTGACCGCCCGCGGCGATGCCCATGCAGGTGCACTCCTGCTCGGCGTCCTCCTTGGTCGGCACGATGCTCTTGTTCGGCGGGAGCTCGGTGACCACGACCAGCCCGAGCAGCACCTTGATCAGCGACGCCGGCCGTTGGCGCGCGTGCGGGTCCTTCGCCGCGATGATGTCGCCGTTGTCGAGATCCTGCAGCACCCACGACGCGGAGGTGTTCCCCTCGGGCGGGTTCAGCGCGCGCTTCGGGAGCACGAGCCCGCATTCGGCCATCCGGTCGCCGCCCACCGGGACCGGTGGGACCGGCAACGGCGCCGGCGCGGCCTCACCGGGACGCGGCTTCTCGGAGGTGTCGATGGGCGGGGGAGGCGTCGTCTTGTTCGCGCACGGCTGCGCCTGGGCTGGTGGCTTCGGGGCGGCTGTGGCCACCGGCGTCACCGCGAGGGCGAGCACACCGGAAACGAGGACCAGGAGCGACCGGGAGATAGCGCTGTGCACCCGAGCAATGTAGCGTCGCCGGGCCCGCTGCATACTCAGGGGCATGCGCATTTCGCGAGGTACTTCGATGTTCCTGCTGGGTTTCGGCGTCTGGTCGTGGATCATCTGGATCACGTTCGCCAAGAACCTCTGGGACAGTGACCGCGCCTGGGCCGCGGACGGCTCGCCCACCGCCTACTTCATCGTGCACGCGGTGCTGACGGTGGTCTCGTTCGTGCTCGGCACCATCATCGGCGTCATCGGTCTGCGCACGCTTCGTGGCGCCAAGTCACGGGACGCGGAAAAGGCTGACGCCTGATCCGGTTTGTCGTCCTTTTGACGGTGGTGGCCCGCCTTCGGCTCGCTTAGGTTCACTCCACCGAATCATGGAGGTGGAATGTCCCGGATCAGACGCCTGCTCGTCCCCGCGCTCGTCGCGGCGGCGGCGGGAAGCGTGTTCGCGGCCCCGTCGGCGAGCGCCGCGCCCGCGCCGCAGTGCGACACCGCGAGCGCGCCGTTCAACTACGTGGTGCTCTACAACCCGCGTACCCCGGAGCGCAAGGTCGACAGCGAGCTGCGCGCCAAGTGCGGCGAGAAGGTCGCGTACTACCCGGAGATCGGGGTCGCGGTGGCGACCTCGCGCAACGCCGACTTCCAGGCGAAGATCGGCGTCTTCCGCGCCTACTCGGGCGGCCGTGACGTCGCGTTCCCGCCGGCGGCCACCGCCCGCGCGACCCGCTCCGCCGTGGTCGACACCAAGGAGAACGAAGAGACCACCAGCGTCGCGGTCGAAGAGGACCTGTCGGCCCAGCAGTGGGACATGCGGGCGATCCAGGCTCCCGAGGCGAACAAGATCTCCGGTGGCAGCAGCTCGGTGACCGTCGGCGTGCTGGACTCGGGCATCGAGCCCACCCACCCCGCGCTGAAGGCGGCCCTCGACCCGAACGTGTCGGCAGGCTGCAACAGCGGCGCGCCCGACACCACGCCCGCCGCCTGGGCGCCCACGAACTCCGACCACGGCACGCACGTCGCCGGCACGATCGCGGGCAAGGACGCGTCGCGCGGCTTCACGGGTGTCGCGCCCGGCGTCAAGCTCGCGTCGGTGAAGGTCGTGAACGACGACGGCCTGATCCTCCCCGAGGCCGCGGTGTGCGGGTTCATGTGGGCGGCGAAGCACCGCTTCCCGGTCACGAACAACAGCTACTACATCGACCCGGGCATGTTCTACTGCGCGAAGGAGCCGGGCGACGCGGCCGCGTTCGAGGCCGTCCGCCGCGCGGTGACCTACTCGACGGGCCGTGGCGTGCTGAACGTCGCCGCCGCCGGCAACAGCGGCTTCGACCCGGACGAGCAGACCACCGACCCGAACCGCCCGCACCCGGTCGACGAGAGCTGCGGCATTCTGCCCAAGGCCATCGACGGCGTCGTCAACGTCTCGGCCATCGGCTACGCGGGCACGAAGTCGTCGTACAGCAACTACGGCGACGACGTTTCGGTCACCGCGCCCGGTGGCGACCGCGCCCAGCTGCCGCCCGCCGGCCAGGGTGTCGGTTGCCCGCTGTCGACGATCTTCAACGGCGGCTACGGCGCCAAGTGCGGTACCTCGATGGCGTCCCCGCACGCCGCCGGTGTCGCCGCGCTGCTGGCTTCCCGCTACCGCCACGCTCCGCCGCGGCTGCTGACCTGGCTGCTGGAGCACCAGGCGGACGAGGTTCCCTGCGGAACCGCGGCGCCGGTCTGTGAAGGCCCGGCGAAGGACAACTCGTACTACGGGCACGGCCGCGTCAACGCCCTGGACGCGGTGAAGTAAAAGGATTTCCGCTTTTCGGAGGCCGGCCCGGGTGATTCGGGCCGGCCTCCGGTCATGCGGGCCGTCGTACGTCGGCGACGAACCCGAAGCGGTCGCCGCGCCGCGGTGATGTTCCCGAAAGCCGGAGTATCGCGTCCTGGCCATCGCGCGAACGTTCCACTTGCGTCGTAGGCAGGGGTTTCACCTTCAATGCGGTGTCGTCTTCGAGATTCCGGAATTTCACCTGGAAAGCGAACTCGGCGACCGTGGTGGTGAAGGAGGTGTCGAACGCCTCGGGGCGGATTCCCTTCATGAGTTCAGCCGAGTGTTTCGGCCAATGCCATTCAGCGGTGACCACGTCTCCTTCTTCCACCGTACGGCCGAGGTGAACGTAGATCGTCAGGCTCGAATGGCCCCGTTCCGTCTCTGACCACCTTGAAGTCGTGGGAACCCGTACTCCGGATCCTGGTGCCGAAGCCGTGGCGCGGACGAAGTCGTACGTGACTTTCCGCTTGTCGCGATTCGTGAGCTTGTTTTGGCTGTAACAAGTCGTCGTGAAGGTGAGGTATCGAAGGTGGCGGTCCTTGGCCTCAGCCATCGTCACCTCGCGACGTATCCAGGCGTCGCCGTTTTCCTCGATCGACGTTTCCTGCTTCCAGCGACGAATGCCGACTGGGTCTGTCTTGGGTAAGTCCGGTAAGTAGGAGTGAAGGAGCTGCTCGGTCTGAGTCAAGCGATCTCGCAGCCTTCGGGTCGCGGAGAACGAAATGAGTGCGGCGGTCAAGAACAGAAGAGCGGCCGCTGTCGCGAAGATCGTGCGCAACCAGGCGAGCCCGAGGACTTGGCCGAGCAACCCGATGGTGCCCAACATGGCGACGGCTCCGGCGACCACCCGGAGGTAGCCGTGGCGGTATACGAGGTCTTCGAGGTCCGACAGCAGCGGCAGGAGCCGGCGGGACAGGGTCTTGCGCAGTTCGGTCGTCGTTTCCATGGGATCCCCTCGGATCGACCAGCCGATGACCCATCAGGCTAGCTCGATCACGCGTTCGCCGGGTCTCGGCACTTTCGCCGGATTCGCGATCGGTGCGTTCTCGCTACGTTGTGAACACCTTCGACAGTGGGGAGTTCACGATGTCGGTGTTCGGTCGGTTGGTTCCCGTGGTGGTCGGGCTGGCGATGCTCCCGCTGGTCAGCACGCCCGCGGTGGCGGCTCCGGTGGCGCCTTGCAGCGAGGAACCGCGGGAGCTGCCCATCAACGAGTTCACCGACTACCGCGAGATGGTGCGGGAACTCGGCAGGCTCGAGCGCGTGAGCAAGGGGCGCGTGGCGGTCAAGGAGGTCGGGCGGTCCAACCGCGGCCGGGTGATCCATCAAGCGACCGTCGGGACCGGCCCGAAGGTCTTCGTGGTCTCCAGTGAGATCCACGGGAACGAGAAGACCGGCACCGGCGCCCTGCTCCGGATCCTGGACTACCTGGGCACCTCCGAGTCGCGGGACGCCGAGCGGCTGCGGAAGACCATCACCTTCGTCGCGGTGCCGAAACTGAACCCGGACGGCGCCGAACTCGACCGGCGGGGCAACGACCTCTCGTGGGCCGAGGTGCAGCGGAAGTTCCCCCAGCTGAAGGACCGCCCGCCCGCCTGGAACTATCTCAGCGACGTCCTCCAGGGCGACGACTACCGGAAGCGGCCCGGGTTCGACGTCAACCGCGACTTCAATCCGGACCTGAACTACGTCCCGCGCGCGGAGGACTTCCCGGGCGCACCGGATCAGCCGGGCTGGTTCATCACGCCCGAGGCGCGGGCTTTGCGGTCTGTGTACATGGAGCTGACAGCCCGGCGCGGGAAGGTGCCCGACGTCTACGTCGATCTGCACCATCAAGGCGCGTGCGTCCGCCAGGAAGGCAGCAACCGGCTCCTCGACGTCGGCATCGACTACCCGCCGCTGCCGGACAAGTTCTTCGAGCCCGGCCAGAAATACGCGAAGTACCGCGACGTGTACACAAAGGACGAATCGCGGCAGCTGGCGATCAGTGGCTTCAACGGGATGACGTCGCGTGGGTTCGTCGGGGCGCGGTATCCGCATGGCGCGGATCGTGATCTGCCGGGGCAGGCGCGGTGTTCGTTCGCGTTGAACGGGACGGGGACGGTGCTGTTCGAAGTGCGCGGGCAGACGCAGACGCTCGGGCAGCAGCACCGGGAGCACTTCACGCGCGCGGTGATGGCGGGGCTGTACAACATGCTGCGGGATGTGAGCACGGGCGCTGTGGACCGCATCGATCCGGAGGCCTTCGACCTGCTTCCCGGCACTGCCGACTCGGCCGCCGCTGCCCGCATCCTGGAGTAGCTCCTCAGTCCGAGGAAGTACATGATGGCCCCCTTCCTGTACCTAGGCGCAAGGAAGGGGGCCTTCATGTACTTCAGGCGGCTGTTGAGAGGTGGATATCGGGTCGGGGCCTGGCCGAGGCTACGTCGTGCGCGGCCGTGAGGTCGGCGAGGACGCCATCGGGGTCGTCTCGCAGGCGGAAGGGCAGAGTTTGCACCACGACCAGGCCCGCCGCCGCATACCGTGTGTTGCGCTCGACGGTTCGCGCATAGTCCGACTTGCGGAAATGAAACTCGAAGGAGTCGATTTCCCAAACGAGACCGACGTCGTCCCACAACGCATCGGGGCGTCCGATGTAGCGTCCTCGCCGGTCGTGGATCGCCGCGTTCCAGTGGCTCGGCGGGACCGGCATGCGCTGGCTGAGAATCCTGGCCCGCGATTCCGCCATGGACCGAAGGTCTACCCAGTTCGTCAGCAGACGTCTAGGTACAGCGCTACCACGAAGAGAGCCGCGATCGAGTTCGCGAAGCAGAGCCTTCGGATGGCATCCGCCTTTCTGGACCGCTTCGATCAAGATC
The DNA here is from genome assembly GCF_001905755.1 of Amycolatopsis sp. CB00013. Taxonomy (NCBI): domain Bacteria; kingdom Bacillati; phylum Actinomycetota; class Actinomycetes; order Pseudonocardiales; family Pseudonocardiaceae; genus Amycolatopsis; species Amycolatopsis sp. CB00013. Next base: position 385,143 of record NZ_LIWC01000004.1, read on the forward strand.
GCCTCGACCTGCTCCGCGTCCCCGAACCGCCGCGCCGTATCCGTCGTCGCCCGGATCAGCGGCGCCAAGGGAAAACCGTGTCGGATGATCGGCGTCGGCAAGTGGATCGTCCGTTCCATCGTCACGAAGCCGGTGCTACGGATCTTCCGGTCGTGCGGGATCAGCAGATGCAGCCCCATGTCCGGTGGCATCGCCGTCGGACGCAGTCCGTGCCGCCGACAGGCTTCGATTCCGGTGAGAACCGCGTCCGCCCCGCCGTGCAGTAGCCCTGCGGTAACGAGCTGCTCGCTCGTGGGCTCGTTGTTGTGCAACAGGATTATGCCCGGCAGCAGGCGTTGCCATGGACCGCCGGGCAGGCATCGGGTGTAGATCGTCCGGCTGCTCATTTCGAGGCATTCCAGGTCGGAAGCCCGGATCACGCCGTCGCGACTTCGTTCTTGCAGCAGTTCGGGATGCTGGGCCCATCTCCCCCGTTTGGTCATGTGATCAGCGTGACGGCAGGAACGCCGGCGTCGCCAGAGCCGATTCGCCGGCCTGTGGATAAGTGTTCCGTTGTGGATAACTCAGCTCCAAGTACATGAAGGCCCCCTTCCTTGCGTCTGGCGCAAGGAAGGGGGCCTTCATGTACTTGGTCCAGAAGCGTCAGACGCGCTTGAAGAGCAAAGCGCGCTTCACTTCCTGAATCGCCTTCGTCACCTGGATACCGCGCGGGCAGGCGTCGGTGCAGTTGAACGTCGTCCGGCAGCGCCAGACACCCTCGGAGTCGTTCAGGATGTCGAGACGCTCTTCGGCGCCTTCGTCACGCGAGTCGAAGATGAACCGGTGCGCGTTGACGATCGCGGCCGGGCCGAAGTACGAGCCGTCGTTCCAGTACACCGGGCACGAGGACGTGCAGCAGGCGCACAGGATGCACTTGGTCGTGTCGTCGAACCGGTCGCGGTCGGCCTGCGACTGGATCCGCTCGCGCGTGGGCTCGTTCCCGTAGGCGATCAGGTACGGCTTCACGGCCTTGTACGCCTCGAAGAACGGGTCCATGTCGACGTAAAGGTCCTTGAGCGTCGTCAGGCCCTTGATCGGCGCGATGGTGATCGTCGTCTTCTTGCCGTCCTGCGACAGCAGGTCCTTCATCAGGACCTTGCACGCCAGCCGGTTGATGCCGTTGATCTGCATCGCGTCGGAACCACAGACGCCGTGCGCGCACGAGCGCCGGAACGAGAACGTCCCGTCGATGTAGTCCTTCACGTAGAAGAGCAGGTTCAGCAGCCGGTCGGTGCGCTGCGCCGGGACGTCGTAGGACTCCCAGTGCGGCTCGTTGTCGATCTCGGGGTTGAACCGGAGGATCTTCAGCGTGACGGTGATCGGCGTGTGGTCGGAGGACACGGCCTCCGACTTCTCGGGGGTTGCCGTGGTCATCAGTACTTCCGCTCCATCGGTTCGTAGCGGGTGAAGGTCACCGGCTTGTAGTCCAGGCGGACGTCGGCGGTGAGACCTTCGCCCTCCTTGTAGGCCATGGTGTGCCGCATGAAGTTCGTGTCGTCGCGGTTCGGGTAGTCCTCGCGCGCGTGCCCGCCGCGGGATTCCTTGCGCGCCAGGGCGCCGACGACGAGGACCTCGGCGAGTTCGAGCAGGAAGCCCAGCTCGACGGCCTCGAGGACGTCGGTGTTGTACCGCTTCCCCTTGTCCGACACGGTGATCCGGCTGTACCGCTCCTTCAGCGCCTGCACGTCGGTCAGCGCCTGCTTCAGCGTGTCCTCGGTGCGGTACACCGAAGCGTGCGAGTCCATCGTCCGCTGCAGCTCGGTGCGGATGTCGGCGACGCGCTCGTCACCGTGCTCCGAAAGCAGCAGCGCGAGCTGGTCTTCCACCACCTTGGTCGGGTTCTCCGGCAGCTCGATGTGCTCGTGCGCCAGCGCGTACTCGGCGGCCGCGATGCCGGCGCGACGGCCGAACACGTTGATGTCGAGCAGCGAGTTCGTGCCGAGCCGGTTCGAGCCGTGCACGGACACGCACGCGACCTCGCCCGCGGCGTACAGGCCGGGGATGACGTTTTCGTTGTCCCGCAACGCCTCGCCGTGGATGTTGGTCGGGATGCCGCCCATCACGTAGTGGCAGGTCGGGAACACCGGCACCGGCTCGGTGACCGGGTCGACGCCCAGGTACGTCCGCGAGAACTCCATGATGTCCGGGAGTTTCGCGTTCAGCGTCTCTTCCGGGATGTGCGTGACGTCGAGGACGACGTAGTCCTTGTTCGGCCCGCAACCGCGGCCCTGCAGCACTTCCTGCACCATCGACCGGGCGACGATGTCCCGCGGCGCGAGGTCCTTGATGGTGGGGGCGTAGCGCTCCATGAACCGCTCGCCGTCGGCGTTGCGGAGGATGCCGCCCTCGCCGCGCACGGCCTCGGAGATGAGGATGCCGAGCCCGGCCAGACCTGTCGGGTGGAACTGGAAGAACTCCATGTCCTCCAGCGGCAGGCCCTTGCGGAAGATGATGCCGAGGCCGTCACCGGTGAGGGTGTGCGCGTTCGACGTCGTCTTGAAGATCTTGCCCGCGCCGCCGGTGGCGAACACGATCGACTTCGCCTGGAAGACGTGCAGCTCGCCGGTCGCCAGCTCGTAGGCGACGACGCCGGAAGCGGCCGGGTTGCCGTTCTCGTCCGGGGTCAGCACCAGGTCGAGCACGTAGAACTCGTTGAAGAACTCGGTGCCGTGCTTGACGCAGTTTTGATACAGCGTCTGCAGGATCATGTGCCCGGTGCGGTCCGCGGCGTAGCAGGCGCGGCGCACCGCGGCCTTGCCGTGGTCACGGGTGTGCCCGCCGAAGCGGCGCTGGTCGATCTTGCCTTCGGGCGTCCGGTTGAACGGCAGGCCCATCTTCTCGAGGTCGAGGACCGCGTCGATGGCTTCCTTCGCCATGATCTCGGCGGCGTCCTGGTCGACCAGGTAGTCGCCGCCCTTGATCGTGTCGAAGGTGTGCCACTCCCAGTTGTCCTCTTCGACGTTCGCGAGCGCGGCGCACATGCCGCCCTGCGCGGCGCCGGTGTGCGAACGCGTCGGGTAGAGCTTGGTGAGGACCGCGGTGCGGGCACGCTGGCCGGATTCGATGGCCGCGCGCATGCCGGCGCCACCGGCGCCGACGATCACCACGTCGTACTTGTGGAACTGCATGAGGACTCCGCTTTGAACGTGTGGTGGGGCGTCAGTTGGCCGAGATGCCGGGATCGAAGGTGAAGATCACCATCGTGCCGACGGCGAGGATCAGCACCATCGAGACGTAGAGCACGATCTTCAGCCAGAACCGGGTGCTGTCCTTGCGGGCGTAGTCGTCGATGATCGTCCGCAGGCCGTTGCCGCCGTGGATCTCGGCGAGCCACAGCATCGACAGGTCCCAGAACTGCCAGAACGGCGAGGCCCAGCGGCCGGCGACGAAGCCCCAGTTGATGCGGTGCACGCCGCCGTCGAGGATGTTCATGATGAACAGGTGGCCGAGCACCAGCACGATCAGGGCGAGGCCCGAGATGCGCATGAACAGCCAGCTGTAGAGCTCGAAGTTGCTGCGGCGGGCGGCGGGGCGCTTCGGCGAGCGCGGCTTGTCGAGGGTGAGGACTTCGGATGCCATGGTCAGTTACCCCCGAAGAGCGTCTCGACGGTGCGCTTCATCATGAAGAACGCGCCCGGAATCATCACCACGACCCAGATGGCCAGGATGGTCCAGAGCATCGGCTTCTGGAACTTCGGTCCCTTCTCCCAGAAGTCGACCAGCATGACCCGGATGCCGTTGAGCGCGTGGAACAGCACCGCGCCGACCAGGCCGACCTCGAGGAGGTTGACCAGCGGGGTCTTGTAGGTCTCGATGACCTCGTTGTACGTGTCGGGCGACACGCGCACGAGCGCGGTGTCGAGCACGTGCACGAAGAGGAAGAAGAATGTCAGCACGCCGGTGATGCGGTGCAGCACCCAGGACCACATACCGGGGTCTCCCCGGTAGAACGTCCCTTGCCGGCGTGAGGCACCCGCCCGATCGCTCGCGGCCGCCTCAGTGGCGGTGCTAGCCGTGGTGGACATCGGTGAACGGCCTCCAACGTCATGGCTTGGGCCCGCTGACCGCTGGTTTCCGCGCCTGCCGCCGGGACGTCCACCTGGGGACGGCTCCGGCGACGGTGCCGAGATCATGGTCATCGAGCGTGGATGAAAAGGATGCTAGACCCGCACCTCACGGTGGGCTCACCTCCGGGTTCCTCTGTGTGATGGACCAGACATCGGGACCCTCGCACGATCGAGTGACGAGGGCCGGTAACTCACCGGTTCGTCCACTGTGGACGCGCGGGCGGTCCCGCCGGAGGGGTCTGAACGGTGCGTGACGATCTTGGGCGCGTCACGCGGCTCGGGGGCCGAGCACTGCCTGCGATTACTCCATTCCGATCACCGTGAGTACTCCGTTCGTCGCGCTCGCGACTCATGAGTAAACGTTTGTGTTACGTAGCGTGCCTTTCCTATGGCAGCAAAGCGGCCGTTAGGTACCGTTCCTCGGTCGAACCCGGCAGTGTCGCCGGGTCGCTTTCTTCGGACCATCCGCTGGATCAGCGGGGAGGGAGACACACGTTGCGTCGCATGCGTGGAACCGCGCTGGCCGCCGCCGCCATGGCCGGTGCACTGGTACTGGCCGGGTGCGCGAAGGATTCGGGTGCGGGGAACAACAACAACGCGAGCACGGGGGACCAGTCCGCCAGCTGCGTGACGGCGCCGAAGCCGCCCGCCGCGCCGGCCGCGTCGAGCAGCTCCGCGCAGTCGGGTGAGAAGGTCGACGGCAGCAAGCTCAAGGTCGCGCTGGCCTTCGACGTCGGCGGCCGTGGCGACGCGTCGTTCAACGACTCCGCCGCCGCCGGTACCGACAAGGCGAAGAGCGAGCTCGGTGTCACCTCGGTGACCGAAAGCACCGCCGCCGCGACCGAGGACGAGGCCGCGAAGTCGCAGCGTCTCGACCAGCTCGCTTCGCAGGGCTTCAGCCCGGTCATCGCGGTCGGCTTCGCCTACGCCAAGGCCGTCGGCGCCATCGCGCCGAAGTACCCGAACACCCAGTTCGCGATCGTCGACGACGACTCCGTCAAGGCGCCGAACGTCACCCCGCTGGTGTTCGCCGAGGAGCAGGGCTCGTTCCTGGCCGGTGTCGCCGCCGCCTACAAGTCGAAGAAGTGCCACGTGGGCTTCGTCGGTGGCGTGAACACGCCGCTGATCCAGAAGTTCGAGGCCGGCTTCCTGCAGGGTGTGAAGGCCGCGTCGAGCAAGGCCAAGATCGAGGACGAGTACCTCACCCCGGCCGGTGACTTCTCCGGGTTCCAGGACCCGGCGAAGGGCAACGTGAAGGCCGCCGCCCAGATCGCCAAGGGCGCGGACGTCGTCTACCACGCCGCCGGTGCCTCCGGTAAGGGCGTTTTCGAGGCGGCCAAGTCCAACAACGCCATGGCCATCGGCGTCGACTCCGACCAGTACAACCAGAAGACGGTCGAGGCGTCGAAGGACGTCATCATCACCTCGATGCTCAAGCGCGTCGACGTGGCGGTGTTCGACTACCTGCGCGCGCTGGCGAAGGGCGACCTGACGTCGCTGCCGAAGCGGTTCGACCTCAAGGTCGACGGCATCGGCTACGCCACCTCCGGCGGCAAGGTCGACGACATCAAGGACGTCCTCGACGGCTACAAGGCGCAGATCGTCTCCGGGGCGATCACCGTCTCGGACAAGCCGCAGAAGTAAGGTTCGTCTGGCAGCGGGGCTCGGGAGGGTAACCCCTTCCGAGCCCCCACCTGTTTACCCCCAGAACTGGATGGCTTTTTCATGAGCGCTCCCCAGGCCGAGGTCACCGACGCCCCCGACCGGGGTGAACCGGCCGTGCAGCTGACCGGGATCACGAAGCGATTCCCCGGTGTCGTGGCCAACTCCGACGTCAACCTCACCGTCACCAAGGGCGAGGTGCACGCCGTCTGCGGCGAGAACGGCGCGGGCAAATCGACCCTGATGAAGATCCTCTACGGCATGCAGCAGCCGGACGAGGGCGACATCGCGATCAACGGTCAGCCGGTGAAACTGCGCAACCCGCAGGACGCCATCAAGACCGGGATCGGGATGGTCCACCAGCACTTCATGCTGGCCGACAACCTGACCGTCGGGGAGAACGTCTTCCTCGGCGCGGAGAACCTGCACGGCATCGGCCGCGCGGCGAGGGCGAAGCTGGCGGAACTCGCCGGCCGCGTCGGCCTGCGCGCCCGCCCGGACGCGCTGCTGGAAGAGCTCGGCGTCGCCGACCGCCAGCGCGTGGAGATCGTCAAGGTGCTCTACCGCGGCGCGCGGATCATCATCCTCGACGAGCCCACCGCGGTGCTCGTGCCGCAGGAGGTCGACGCGCTGTTCGAGACCGTCCGCGCCATGCAGAAGGACGGCTTCACCTTCATCTTCATCTCGCACAAGCTCGACGAGGTGCGCGCGATCGCCGACACGGTCACCGTGATCCGCCGCGGCACCACCGTCGGCACGGCGGATCCGAAGACGATCACCTCACGGCAGCTGGCCGAGATGATGGTCGGCACGGAGCTGCCCAGCCCGGAGACCCGCGAGTCCACCGTCACCGACCGGGACGTCCTCCGCCTGGACGACGTGTGCCTGAGCGTCGAGGGTTCCGAGCGGAACGTGCTCGACCACATCTCCTTCACCGTGCACGCGGGTGAGGTGCTCGGGATCGCCGGCGTCGAGGGCAACGGCCAGACCGAACTCGTCGAGACGATCATGGGCATGCGCAAGGGCGGCGGCCGGATCGAACTGACCGAGGCCGACGGCAAGGTCGTCGAACTGCACAAACTGGGGACGCTCGCCCGCCGCGAGGCCGGGATCGGCTACATCGCCGAAGACCGCACGCGGCACAGCCTCCTGCTCACGCAACCCTTGTGGGTCAACCGGATCCTCGGTTACCAGACGCGCAAGCCGGTCGCGAAAGGACAGTTGCTCGACATCGACGGCGCGCGGGAGGACACCCGCCGCATCGTCGAGGAGTACGACGTCCGCACGCCGGGTATCGACGTCCCCGCCGCCGCGCTTTCGGGTGGTAACCAGCAGAAGCTGATCGTCGGGCGCGAACTTTCCGGCAACCCCGTCCTGCTGATCGCGTCGCATCCGACGCGCGGTGTCGACGTCGGCGCGCAGGCGCTGATCTGGGAACAGATCCGCCAGGCGCGTGCCGCCGGGCTGGCCGTCCTGCTGGTTTCGGCCGACCTCGACGAGCTGATCGGGCTTTCCGACACCATCCAGGTCATGCTTCGCGGACGGCTGGTCGGCGAGGCCGACCCCGCGACCGTGACCCCGCAGCAACTGGGCTCCGCGATGACGGGTGCTTCCGAAGACTCCGAAGAGGACGGTGCGGCGTGAGTTCCTGGCGTACGAGGCTGCTGCCGCCTCTGCTCGCGATCGTTTTCGCGGTCATCCTGACGGCCATCGCCCTGATCATCTCGGGGGCGGATCCGCTCCAGGCCTACGGCACGATGATCGGCCAGCTCTTCAAGGGCTCGACGGCCGTCGACACGGTGAACCTCGCGACGGTCTATTACCTGTCCGGGCTCGCGGTGGCCATCGGCTTCCAGATGAACCTGTTCAACATCGGTGTCGAGGGCCAGTACCGGTTCGCCGCCATCGTCACCGCCATCATCGGCGGGGCGCTGCAGCTGCCGCCGGTGATCCACGTGATCGCGATCCTCATCGTCGCGGTGGCCAGCGGCATGCTCTACGCGGCGATTCCCGCCGTGCTGAAGGTGACCCGCGGGGTTTCCGAGGTCATCTCGACGATCATGCTGAACGCGATCGTCGGCGGCATCGTGGCGTTCCTGGTCAACGCGGACCAGTTCGGCGTGCAGACCGGCAACAACATCGCCACCCGCGAGATCGCCGAGACCGGCCGGATCCCCGGTATCCCGATCGGGTCCGGCGAGCTGTTCGGCTTCGTGATCATCGCGGCGCTGATCGGCGCGGCCTACTGGTTCATGCTCAACCGGACCCGGTTCGGCTTCGAACTCAAGGCCTCCGGCGAATCGACGACGGCCGCCGCGGCGGGTGGCGTCAACGCCAAGAAGATGACGCTGATCGCGATGCTGCTTTCCGGTGGTGTCGCCGGTCTGGTCGCGATGCCGGAACTGCTCGGCCGCGACTTCAGCTACGGCATCACCTCGACCCAGATGTACGGCTTCACCGGTATCGCGGTCGCCCTGCTCGGGCGTAACCACCCGGCCGGGATCGCGCTGGGCGCCCTGCTGTGGGCGTTCCTCGACCGGTCCGCCGTTTCGCTGGAGCAGATCAACGTGTCCAAAGAGATCGCCACGATCATGCAGGGCGTGATCGTGCTGTCGGTCGTCATCGCGTACGAGATCGTGCGCCGCGCGGACCTGGCCGCCGAGCAACGCCGCGTGGGTCGCGCGCTGGCGGGCAACGGCCGCAAGGGTTCCAGCGTGTCCGAGGGAGGTGCGGTGTGACCACCGCGGACGTTCTTTCGCCCAACACGGGCGGCACCACCATGCCGGTGAAGCCGCCGAAGCGGCGTATCCCGGGCTGGCTCAAGGGCGCCATCTGGGGTCTGCTGGCGGTCGGTGTGCTCGCGATCGCGTCGTACGCCACCGGCGTCAACACGCTGACCTCGACCAACACCGCGCACACCGCGTTGCGGCTGGCGCTGCCGATCCTGCTGTGCGCGCTCGGCGGTCTCTGGGCCGAACGCGCGGGCGTGATCAACATCGGTCTCGAAGGCATGATGATCCTCGGCACCTGGGGTGCCGCGTGGGGCGCGTACCACGGCGGGGTCTGGGCGGGGCTGATCTCGGCGGTCGTGTTCGGCGCGCTCGGCGGGCTGCTGCACGCCGTCGCGACGGTGACCTTCAACGTCAACCACATCGTCTCCGGTGTGGCGATCAACCTGCTCGGTCTCGGTGTCGCGAAGTACCTGGCGAACCTGGTGTTCACCCCGCTTTCGGGTAACCCGCGCCAGTCGCCGCCGGTGCCGAAGTTCGACACGTACTCGGCGACGTTCCTCTCGGACTGGTTGTCGGATCTGGAAAAGATGCAGCGAGTCTTCATCTCCGACCTCGCCGGCATCCTCAACGGCTTGATCACCGAGGTCGCGCCGCTGACGATGATCGCGATCGCGCTGGTGCCGATCAGCTACTTCGTGCTGTGGCGCACGCGGTTCGGCCTGCGACTGCGGTCCTGTGGTGAGAACCCGGTGGCGGCGGAATCCCTCGGCGTCAACGTCTACCTGCACAAGTACGTCGCCATGATCATCTCCGGCGGGCTCGCCGGAATGGGTGGCGCGTCGCTGGTGCTGCTCGCGGGTGGCGCGGACTACCTGGAGAACCAGACCAACAACCGTGGCTACATCGGCCTCGCGGCGATGATCTTCGGCAACTGGCGGCCGGGCGGCCTGCTCGGCGGTGCGGCGCTGTTCGGCTACGCGGACGGTCTCCAGCTCGCCGGTGGCGGCACCGCGGTGCTCGCGCTGCTGTACGGCGCGGTGATCCTGCTGGCCGTGATCGTGGCGGTGCAGTTGTTCCGGCGTCAGTGGATCGCCGCCGCGCTCGGCGTCTTCGGCGCGGCTCTGCTGTACGCGATCTACTGGACCAACGACGACCTGCCCAGCGACCTCATCCCGTACACGGCGCACTTCGTGACGCTGATCGTGCTGGCGGTGGCTTCGCAGCGGCTGCGGCCGCCGAAGGCCGACGGCGCGCTGTACCGACGAGGTGAGGACTGACATGGCGGAGTACGACTGGGAAGCCTTGCGGGCTCAGGCCATCGAGGCGGCGAAGTCGGCGTACGCGCCGTACTCCGGCCTGCACGTCGGTGTCGCGGCCGTGGTGGACGACGGCCGGATCGTCGTCGGCTGCAACGTCGAGAACGCTTCGTACGGCTTGGGAATGTGCGCGGAATGCACGATGGCGGGGCAGCTGCGGCTGACCGGCGGCGGCAAACTCGTCGCCGTCGCGTGCCGTAGCGGTGAAGGCGCGCTGCTGATGCCGTGCGGGCGCTGCCGTCAGATCCTGTTCGAGCACGGTGGTGCCGACTGCCTGGTGGACACCCCGAGCGGCATCCTGCCGATGTCGGCGGTGCTGCCGGACGCGTTCGGACCGGACGACCTGCCGTGAGCGCTTTCGCCGCCGTCGACGTCATCCGCGCGAAGCGGGACGGTGGACGGCTGTCCGACGAGCAGATCGACTGGACGATCGACGCGTACACGCGCGGCGACATCGCCGAGGAACAGATGGCCGCGCTCGCGATGGCCATTTTCCTGCGGGGGATGGACTCCGGCGAGATCGCGCGCTGGACCGGCGCGATGATCTCGTCGGGGGAGCGGCTGGACCTGAAGGTCAGCCGTCCGACGATCGACAAGCACTCGACCGGCGGGGTCGGCGACAAGATCACGCTTCCGCTGGCGCCGCTCGTCGCGGCGTGCGGCGCGGCCGTGCCGCAGCTGTCCGGGCGCGGGCTCGGGCACACCGGCGGGACGCTGGACAAACTGGAGTCGATTCCGGGCTGGCGTGCCTCTTTGTCGACATCGGAGATCATCCGGCAGCTCGACGAGGTCGGCGCGGTGGTCTGCGCGGCCACTGAAGGGTTGGCGCCCGCGGACAAGAAGCTGTACGCGCTGCGGGACGTGACGTCGACGGTGGAGTCGATCCCGCTGATCGCGAGCTCGATCATGAGCAAGAAGATCGCCGAGGGCTCGGCAGGGCTGGTGCTCGACGTGAAGACGGGTTCGGGCGCGTTCATGAAGACGCTTCCGCAGGCCCGCGAGCTCGCGCGGACGCTGGTGGAGATCGGGACCGCGCACGGCGTCGCGACGACGGCGCTGATCACGGACATGAACGTGCCGTTGGGGCACGCCGTCGGCAACGCGATCGAGGTCGCGGAGTCGGTCGAGGTACTGCGCGGCGGCGGTCCTTCCGACGTCGTCGAGCTGACCGTGGCGTTGGCGCGGGAGATGCTGGCGCTCGCCGGGCTGTCCGATGTGGACCCGGCCGAGGTGTTGGCTTCCGGCCGGGCTTACGAGACGTGGTGCCGGATGATCGCCGCTCAGGGCGGGGATCCGGAGGCTGCTTTGCCGCGGCCTCGTTATGTGCACGTGGTTCCGGCGCCCGCCGATGGTGTCCTGACGTCTCTGGACGCGTACTCGGTCGGGGTCGCCGCTTGGCGGCTCGGGGCCGGGCGGGCGCGCAAGGAGGACCCGGTGCAGGCCGCGGCCGGCGTCCTGTGCCTGGCGAAGCCGGGTGACACCGTGTCGGCCGGGCAGCCGCTGCTGGAGTTGCACACCGATACGCCGGAGGCTGTTCCTTCGGCTCTCGCTGCGCTCGAAGACGCCTACGCCGTCTCCTCGGAGGCTCCGGCCTCCGCTCCGCTCGTCCTGGAAACCGTGCGCCCCTGACCTGCGTTTAGC
>NZ_LIWC01000004.1:396849-758171 GCF_001905755.1 Amycolatopsis sp. CB00013
GCTAAACGCAGGTCGTGGCCGGAGAAGCGTGAAGGCCCCCGTCCCAGGCGAAGCCGTGGGAAGGGGGCCTTCACGCGTTAAGCGAGGGCGTCAGTCCGAGGACTCGTCGCCGCCGTCGGCCTTCGCCTTGGCGTCGGCCGCCTTGGGCGCCCGGCCGTTGCGCGAGCTGCGACGCGGCTGACGCGGGGCGGGCGGCGGCGGGGAGATCTGCTGCACGGCCGGGCCACCGCCGAGCATCAGCTCCGCGAAGGTCGCCATGGCCTCGTCCAGCTGGCCGCCGATGCGGCGCACGGACTCGTCGTTGCTCTTGCGCACCAGCGAGTCGACCGAGTCGGTGTCCGGCTGCTTCTGCAGCGTGCTCTCGACCTTCGACAGACCGGAGCGGATCGAGCCGTCGAGGTCGCCGAGGCGCCCGGTGAAGCCGTCCTCGACCTTGTCGAGCCGCTCCGCCAGGTCGTCGAGCCGCGAGGTGACCTTCTCGAGCCGGTCGCCGAGGCCGTCGAGGCGCTCCGAAGCGTCGATCATCTCGCCGGTCTCGGTCAGCGCGGTCTTCAGCGCCTCGGTGTTCGCGGTGAGGCTTTCCTTGGTGGCCTTGTCGAGGTTCTCGACGCGGGTCCGCAGCTCGCGGTCGACGGTGTCGACGCGGTCCCGCAGGGTGGACTCGGCCTGCTCGACGCGCTCGCGCACCGGCCCGATCACCGACTGCGGCAGCGCGTCGGTCTTCACGTCCTGCTTGTCGAGGTGCGCGCCGAGCTCGTCGAGACGGCGGTGGATGTTCTGGAGCTTGTCCTCGAGCCCGTCCATCCGGCCCCCGACGCCTTCCAGACGCGCGGCCATGCCGTCGAGGCGGCCGTCGAGCTGAGCGAACGGCTTGGCCAGCTTGTCGACGATGCTTTCGACGGCGCGGGTCAGCGCGGCGATCGCGGTGTCCTGCGCTTCGAGCCGCGACATGGTCTCGTCGAGCCGCTCGGCGAGCACGCTGGTCTCGGTGCGGTCGGGCATCTCGGAGAGCCGCTTGCGCACCGCGCCGAGCGAGTCGACGGGGGCCAGACGTGCGTAGATGTCGTCGAGCGCGTCGAAGATCTGCTGCTGTTCGCTCTCACGCACTTCGGCCGCGCGCACCAGCATGTTGCGCATCCGGTCGAAGGACGGGGCTGCAATGTGGTTGTCAGTGGTCACTGCGGTGTCCTTCGTGGGCGGGGAAATGGGAGGGACGTGACGTGAAGCTTATCCATTGCGAAATTGCTCTGCGTATGGCCCCCGGGTATCGGACAATGCCGAGCTCTGCCCTGATGGCCGATTCAGCCGGTGATCCACAAAGCCGAGGGTTAAGTCAAGCATGAGACTTACAGCCATGTAGGGGAATGACAGGCTGGTTACCGTTACGTATGTCCTCTGAAAGCAGCAGATCCCGCATCCCGGAGGCGGTACTGGCCCGCGCTCCCAAGGTTCTCCTCCACGACCACCTGGACGGCGGATTGCGTCCCGCGACGGTCGCCGAACTCGCCGAACAGACCGGCTACGAGGCCTTGCCCACCACCGATCCCGTGGAACTCGGCCGCTGGTTCCGCGACGCCGCCGATTCCGGCTCCCTCGTCTCGTACCTTGAGACGTTCGCGCATACCTGCGGCGTGATGCAGACCGAGGAAGCGCTGGTCAGAGTGGCCGCCGAGGCGGTGGAAGACCTCGCGGCGGACGGCGTCGTCTACGCCGAGGTGCGTTATGCCCCCGAACTCTTCGTCGAACGCGGACTGTCACTCGATGCGGTGGTCGAGGCCATTCAGGCCGGGTTCGCCGAAGGTGAACGGAGAGTGGCGGCCGCCGGGGGCCGGATCCGCGTCGGGACGTTGCTCTGCGCGATGCGCCAGCACGCCAGGGCGCTGGAGATCGCCGGGCTGGCCGTCCGCTACCGCGACGCCGGCGTGGTCGGGTTCGACATCGCCGGACCGGAAGACGGATTCCCGCCTACCAGAAATCTCGACGCATTCGAGTTTCTGCGGACGAATAATGCGCATTTCACCATTCATGCCGGGGAGGCGTTCGGGCTCGCGTCCATTTGGGAGGCGATTCAGCATTGCGGCGCGGAGCGGCTGGGCCACGGCGTGCGCATCGTCGACGACATCAAGACCGACAGTGACGGCACGGTCCATTTGGGACGGTTGGCCGCCTACGTCCGCGACCGGCGGATCCCGCTCGAGATCTGCCCCACGTCCAATGTCCAGACGGGAGCGGCGCGCTCGATCGGCGAGCATCCCATCGGCCTGCTCGCCAGGCTGCGGTTCCGGGTCACCGTCAACACCGACAACCGCCTGATGAGCGGCTGCTCGATGACCAGCGAATTCGCGGCCCTGAGCGAGGCGTTCGGCTTCGGGCTGGCCGATCTCGAGTGGTTCACGATCAATGCGATGAAATCCGCCTTCCTCGATTTCGACCGGCGGCTCGACATCATCAACACGGTCATCAAGCCCGGGTACGCGGCCTTGCGTTAGTTAGCAGTGACAACTATCGTTCACTATGTAGGAGTTGTCTCCCAAATAGTGGAACGGTGGCGAAGATGGCGCAGGTCGTGGACGTGGGGATCGGCGGCAAACGACGCTGGCTCATCCTCGCGCTCGGCCTCGCCGCGCAGACCGCGAGCTGCTCGTTCCTCTACGGGCTCCCGTTCCTGGTGCCGTCGATGCAGCGTGCGGAGGGTCTCACGCTCGCCGAAGCGGGAACCGTCGTCGCGGCGCCGAGTCTTGGCCTGTTGTTCACCTTGATCCTGTGGGGCGCGGCCGCGGACCGTTACGGAGAGCGTTTGGTAATGGCCATCGGGCTCGGCGTCTCGGGGTTACTCCTCGTGTACGCGGCCGTCGGTGACCACTCGCTCGGGATCCTCTTTGGGGTGTTCTTGCTCGCCGGCGCGAGCACCGCGTCAGTGAACGCCGCGAGCGGCCGGGCCGTCCTGGGCTGGTTCGGCCCGGCCGAACGCGGCTTCGCGATGGGCATCCGCCAGATGGCCCAGCCGCTCGGGGTGGGCGTCGCCGCCTTCGGCCTCCCGCCGCTCGCGGACCGCTGGGGTTTCCAGGTCTCGCTCCTGCTGCCCGCGCTGACCGCGATCGGCGTCGCGCTCCTGGTCGCGTGGCTCCTGATCGACCCACCGCGTCCGGAATCCGGGACGACGGGGGAGAAACCGCCGTCGCCGTACCGGAGGCCGGCGTTGTGGCGGGTCCACGGCGCGAGCGCGCTGCTCGTCGTCCCGCAGTTCACGGTCTCCGCGTTCACCCCCGTGTACCTGGTGACCATGCACGACTGGACGGCGGCGTCCGCGGGCTGGTTCGTCGGCGCCGTCCAGATCCTCGGCGCGCTGGGCAGGCTGGTGTCGGGCTACTGGTCCGACCGCGTCGGGAGCAGGCTGCGGCCGATGCGGCAGTTGGCGATCGCGAGCGGCGCGGTGATGCTGCTGGTCGCGCTCGGGGACGCGACGTGGCCGTGGCTGGTGCTGCTGGCGCTCGTCCTGGCCGCGGTGATCACCGTGTCCGACAACGGGCTCGGGTTCACCGCGTCGGCGGAGATGGCCGGGCTCGCCTGGGCGGGGCGGGCGATGGGCACGCAGAACACCGGCCAGAACATCGCCGCCGCGTTGACGCCGCCGATGCTGGGCCTCGTGATCGGTGATTCGCGGTACGCGCTGGCGTTCTGCGTGGCCGCGATCTTCCCCGCACTGGCCGTCGCCCTGGTGCCCGTCAAAGACGAAAAGAGCCCCTCAGGACGAACCTGAGGGGCCCTTCAAGGTGACCGGCAGACCGTCTCTCGGAAGCGCGCCAGCGCGACGAGAGACTTCACCTCGCGCGCCCTCTTTCGGGCCGGAGGCCCACGAAAACGCGATGAAGGGGCGCCTCCTCGCTCAACTTGACGTTGAAGCGGAAACGACGCCCCTTCGGCGGGCTTTTCGTCAGCGCGCGAGCTACAACACCGTGAGGCGGTTCTCGAAGGTCTCGACGAGCTTGCGCCATTCGGACTGCTCGGCATCGAACGGAGCGCTCGGCTCCAGCCGCGACGGGTCCGGCCGCAGCACGAACGACACCAGCCAGCCGAGGCTTTCGTTGGCGGCCAGCGCGGTTTCGACGCTGTCGTCTTCGGCCCACTCGGCGGCGTCGGTGATCAGCTCGACGGCCAGCTCCAGCTGCGTCGGGTCGATCGACTCCGGGCCTTCGGCGATGTCGTCGGCGATCCCGTTGAGCACGTAGGTGTTCTCGGTGTCGACCTCGATCTCGAGCTCGCCCGCGGTGGCCTTCGTGGTCACCTCGTCCCAAGTGGACACTTGGGCGAGGTCGTTGCCCGCCAGCTCCTTGCCGTCCGCGATCGCGCGGATGAGGGCCTTCTCGGAGGTGAAGACGTCGATCTCGCCTTCGCTGCCGAGGAAGATCGGCTTGTCGTCGAGGTAGCAGCGCAGCGTGTAGTACTCGGCGCCGGAGGTGATGATCTTGATCGGGTCGATGCCGACCTCGCCCCAGAAACCGACGGGCTCGTCGTCTTCCTCGTCTTCGTCGTCCTCGTCCACGAGATCCGCGTCGACGGCGGCCGCTTCGGCCTCGGCGGACTCCGCGAGGAAGGTCGCGAGCTCCTCCGCGGTCTGCTCCAGCACCTTCTCGTCGACGTCGGGGACGGTCACCAGGCCGTCGATCGCGTCGAGGACGGTGTCCCACTTCTCGGAGACCGCCTGCGACAGGTCCGCCCAGAGGCGCTCGCCGTCGCGGCCGGAGAAGGGCAGCGTGCCCTGGTCCAGCAGCGAGAAGCTCTCGTGCGCGTCGAGGACTTCGTGGACCTCGTCCAGCTCGCACACGTCCGCGAGCGAACGCACGATGCCGATGATCTCGGCCAGCTCGCCGAGCGTCCACTGGTCCGGCTTCTCGGCCACCAGCTCGGGGACGCCCACCAGGTCGTAGGTGTGGTCGTCGTCCGGGATGAGCTCGGGCACGTTCAGCGCCGGGACGACCTCCCACGCGGGGTGGTCGAGCAGGTCGTGCTGCTCGGAGGTCCGCACGAAGGCGGCGAGATGCGCGGCGTCCGGGAAGGCGTACAGGTCTTCCTCGTCGCCGAGGAAGGCTTCCCATTCCTCGCCGTCTTCCCGCCAGCGCGGCGCCCAGAGGGTGACGACGTCACCCTGTGGCAGGCCGAGTTCGATCGGGATGATGTCCTGTGCCATTCCTTTAGCCCTCTCGGATTACCGCCTGTGTGCGCGGCCGGGTGATGGTGCCCGGAAGGTGCGCGGTACCGCGAAGCCTACGGGTTTCCGCCGATGGGCGCGATCACCCCTGGGCAAGAAGCGACCAACGGATGGCACGATAGGTCCTCTGATGACACTTACAGACCTCCTGCCTGCGGATCCCGACCCCGACTCGCTGTTCGAAGCCTTCTCCACCTGGACGGCCGAGCGCGGGTTGGAGCTGTACCCCGCGCAGGAAGAGGCCATCATCGAGGTGGTCTCCGGCGCGAACCTGATCCTGTCGACGCCGACGGGCTCGGGTAAGAGCCTGGTCGCCGTCGGGGCGCACTTCACCGCGCTCGCACACGGCCGCCGCAGCTACTACACGGCACCCATCAAGGCGCTCGTCTCGGAGAAGTTCTTCCAGCTCATCGAGATCTTCGGCGCGGACAACGTCGGCATGATGACCGGCGACTCGGCGGTCAACGCCGACGCGCCGATCATCTGCTGCACGGCGGAAATCCTGGCGAACATGGCGTTGCGCTTCGGTGCCGACGCGCCGGTCGGCCAGGTCGTCGCGGACGAGTTCCACTTCTATGCGGAGCCGGATCGCGGCTGGGCCTGGCAGGTGCCGCTGCTGGAACTGCCGAAGGCACAGTTCGTGCTGATGTCGGCCACCCTGGGCGACGTCTCGTTCTTCGAAAAAGATCTCACCCGCCGGACCGGCCGTCCGACCGCGGTGGTCACCTCGGCGCAGCGGCCGGTGCCGCTGACCTTCCGTTACGCGTTGACGCCGTTGCACGAGACGATGTCCGAGCTGCTCAACGGCGGGCAGTCGCCGGTCTACGTCGTCCACTTCTCGCAGGCCGCGGCGATCGAACGCGCGCAGACGCTGATGAGCATCAACGTCACTTCGAAGGCGGAGAAGGAGGCCATCGCCGACATGCTCGGCGACTTCCGCTTCTCGGCCGGGTTCGGGAAGACGCTGTCGCGGCTGGTCCGGCACGGGATCGGCGTGCACCACGCCGGCATGCTGCCGAAGTACCGGCGCCTCGTCGAGCAGCTGGCGCAGGCGGGGCTGCTGAAGGTGATCTGCGGGACCGACACGCTCGGCGTCGGCATCAACGTACCGATCCGCACGGTGGTCTTTTCGGCGCTGACGAAGTACGACGGTGTGCGGCAACGGCATCTCAAGGCGCGCGAGTTCCATCAGATCGCCGGCCGCGCGGGCCGCGCCGGATACGACACCGACGGCTACGTCGTCGTGCAGGCGCCGGACCACGTCGTCGAAAACGCCAAGGCGCTGGAGAAGGCGGGCGACGATCCCAAGAAGAAAAAGAAGATCGTCCGCAAGAAGGCGCCCGAAGGGTTCGTCAACTGGACGGAGAGCACCTTCGACCGGCTGATCGCGGCCGAGCCGGAGCCGTTGACGTCGAGCTTCCACGTCAGCCACTCGATGCTGCTGAACGTGATCTCCCGGCCGGGCAACGCGTTCGACTCGATGCGGCATCTGCTGGAGGACAACCACTCCGACCGTCCCGCCCAGCGGAAACTGATCCTGCGCGCGATCGCGATCTACCGCGCGCTGCTCGCGGCCGGTGTGGTGGAACGGCTCGACGAACCCGACGAGCAGGGCCGTATCGTCCGGCTGACCGTGGACCTGCAGTTCGATTTCGCGCTGAACCAGCCGCTTTCGCCGTTCGCGCTCGCCGCGATCGAACTCCTCGACGTCGAGTCGCCGTCGTATCCGCTCGACGTCGTGTCCATTGTGGAATCCACTGTGGACAATCCGCGGCCGGTGCTGTCACAGCAGCAGTTCAAGGCGCGCGGTGAGGCCGTGCAGGCGATGAAGGCCGAGGGCATCGAGTACGACGAGCGGATGGAGCTGCTCGAGAACGTCACGTACCCGAAGCCGCTGGAGGAACTGCTGGAGGCGGCGTATTCCCGCTACCGGCAGGGGCATCCGTGGGTCGAGGACTACGAGCTCAAGCCGAAGTCCGTCGTGCGCGACATGTACGAGCGCGCGATGAACTTCGTGGAGTACATCGGTTTCTACCAGCTCGCCCGCTCGGAAGGGCTGGTGCTGCGGTATCTCACCGACACCTACGACTCGCTGCGGCACACGGTGCCCGACGAGGCCAAGAACGAGGGGTTGCAGGACCTCATCGAATGGCTCGGCGAACTCGTGCGCCAGGTCGACTCCAGCCTCCTGGACGAGTGGGAAGCCTTGCGGCATCCCGAAGAGGAGGGCCCGGTTTCGACGAGGCCGCCGTCCGAGCCGCCCGCGGTCACGCGGAACGAGCGAGCGTTCCGGGTGCTCGTGCGCAACGAGCTGTTCCGGCGGGTGGAGCTGGCTTCGCGGCGTGCCTACGACACGCTCGGCGAGCTGGACGCCGCGTCGGGCTGGGACGCGGACGCGTGGGAAGACGCCATCGAGGACTACTACGACGAGCACGAAACGCTCGGCATCGGCCCGGACGCGCGCGGGCCCAAGCTGCTGATCATCGAGCAGGAGCCGGGGATCTGGCGGGTGCGGCAGATCTTCGACGATCCGGCGGGCGATCACGACTTGGGCATCAGCGCCGAGGTCGATCTGGCCGCTTCGGACGAGGCGGGCTCGGCGGTCATCCGGATCACGGCGGTGGACCGGCTCTGATTTCGGCATTCCGCCGAAACGACTGTGCGACCCGGCGGATCGGTGTTACATTCGTCAGGTAAGTGTCACAGGGGCTGGGAGGAATCATGGGCGTCTTCAAGCGTGCGCTGGTCGTCGTTGCCATCGCGGCGGGACTGGGAATCGCGGGCGGGGCGGCCGCGCAGGCCGCGTCGATGACCGAGTACTCGCTGGCGGGGGACGACGCGACCACCGTCGAGTACGGCGTCGCTTCGGACAACTCGGCCGACATCGTGGCCGGCGCGTACAAGAAGTAGCTCGTTCCGTGAAGGCCTCCTTGAGGGACCCAGAGTCCCTCAAGGAGGCCTTCACGGACTTGTGACGATGCGGCGGCGGACCAGCTGAACGACCAGAACCACAAGTGAAAGCGCCGGCAGCGGGTACCCGAGGAGCAGGCCCACCGTGATGTCGGTGAGCGGCGCGAGGACCGCGGCGACGAACACCCACGTCGGCGCGGTCGGAAGTTTCGCGCCGGAGCGGACCTTGCCCCACGGTTTCGCCACCGAAAGCCAGGCCTGGAAAGCCAACGCGCTCGCCATCAGCGCGGTCCCGGCGACCAGCGCCACCGGCGGCGGATCACCGGCCCTGGCGGCGGCGACGGAATCCCGCAAAGTGCCCGACAGCAGGAAGATCCCGGCGTCGAGCTGGACGAGCGTGATCGCGAACTTCGCCAGCACCCACCAGTGCCGGGTGAATCCCCACGCCGTCGCCGCCGCGAGCAGGAAACCGGTGAAGGCCGACGCGTTGGCCAGCGGCGCCAGCAGGAACGAGTCGATCTCGTGCGCCATCGACGTGGCCGCGACGCGGATCTCGCCGTCCGCGCTCGTGCGGCCGATCGCCAGGAGGGTGAACAGGGCCAAGGCCTGTCCCATCCAGCCCACCGAGGTGACGATGTGCAGCCACACGGTCAGCTGCCGCCAGGTCTTCGTCCGCATGGCGCACAGATTCGCGTGACCGCCCGGCCCGGCGCATCGGGGACGACCCTGAAATCAGGCCGGAAGGGGCGGGAAGCAGGCCTGGGCGTCGTGGCCGTCGAACCAGAGACCGACCATGAACGCCATGGTCGCCTCCATGAGCCCCGCCCGGTCGAGCCCGCCGGCGTTCAGCGGGGTGCAGCCGAGGTCGCGGACCAGCGAGCTCACCACCTCGACGCCCTCCGGCGCACC
Organism: Amycolatopsis sp. CB00013; assembly: GCF_001905755.1. Lineage (NCBI taxonomy): Bacteria > Bacillati > Actinomycetota > Actinomycetes > Pseudonocardiales > Pseudonocardiaceae > Amycolatopsis > Amycolatopsis sp. CB00013. The sequence continues at coordinate 405,878 of NZ_LIWC01000004.1, forward strand.
GCAGAGCGGCACCGCGAGCGGGCGGCCGCCGAACACCGGGGGAGTCATCCGCCAGACGTCCACGTCGCAGAGGTTGAACGCCTTGACCACCTGCGCGCCGGGTGCGGCGGCGGCGATCCGGGCGGCCTGGTCGGGGATCGTGAGCGCGGCGCCGGGGCCGACGGCGTTCGTGCAGTCGATGAGCACTTTGCCGTCGAGATTCCCCGCCGCGGCAAGGACTTCCAGCACCGAAGCGGCGGGGAGGGCGAGCAGGATCACGTCGCTCGCGCGGGCGGTCTCCGCCCACGTTCCGACCCGCGCGGAGATCTTGGCGGCCTTCGCCTGATCGCGCGCCGCGACCATCACGTCGTGCCCGGACCACTGGCCGCCGAGCGCCTCCGCCATCCCGCCCGCCCCGAAAATACCGATACGCATGTGCTGCTCCCTAAGATCGAGTGACAACACCGACCGTAGAAAGCCGCGCGGGTACCGAATGGTTACCGGAGGTCCGATGAACGACGTCTTCCTCGCCGATTGCCGTGCCCGGCTGGCCTTCGACCTGATGGCGAACACGTGGAACCCGGTCGTGCTGTGGGCCCTGCGCGAAGGTCCGCTGCGCCCGGCGGAATTGCGGCGAAGGCTGGGCGGGATCAGCACGAAGGTGCTCACGGAGACGGTCCGGCGGCTGGAGTCCAACGGTCTCGTCCACCGGCGCGACTGCGGGCGGACGGCGAAGGTCGAGTACTCGCTGACGGATCTCGGGACCACGTTGCTGGCGCCCATCGAGGCCTTCGGGGAGTGGGCGTTCCGGTACGGCGACGAGGTCATGGCGGCGCAGGACGAGGCGGCCCGGTTTCGCGATCTCGCGTGATTGAACGCCGATCTCGCGTGATTGGAGGCGGATCTCGCGTGATTGGGGGGCGATCTCGCGTGATTGGGCGGACGACACGGGGTCAGGGGAGTGGGCGGGCCTCGGCCAGCCGGAGTAGCGGGACGGCCGCGGCGGCGTCGGTGATCAGGGTCGAGACCATGCCGGAGCGCAGGACGGCGTCTATCGCTTCGGCCTTCGGTTCCGTGTAGCCCAGCGCGATCACCTCGGGGACGGCGAGGAGTTCCTCGGCGCTGATGGCCAGCACGTGGTGGGCCAAGCCGGTGGACATCGGGTTGCCGTCGGCGTCGAACAGGCGGGCCGAGACTTCGGCCTTGGCGCCGCGTTTCGCGATCGCGCTCCGCTCGGCCTCGTCGAGCGCGTCGTACACCGTCGACTCTTCGGGTTTCCACGCGCCGATGCTGACGACGGCCTTGGTCAGGTTCTTGAACTGCCCGAAGGTCTCCGCGATACCCGGCTGCCTGCGCAGCGTTTCGGTGGTGCGGCGGTCGGGGAGGACGAGCGGGCCGAAGATCGGGTACGGCGCGCCGCCCGAGACGGAGGCGACCCGGCTGACCGTCTCCACCGACCGGTCGCGCATGTCCATCCCCGCCTGTACGCCGCACAGTTGCACGATCGGGCATTTCGGCAGCGACTCGATCGCGTCGGTCATCGCGTTCACCGAACGTGCCCAAGAAAGGCCGAGGACGTCGCCTGGAGTGATGATTTCGGCCAGGAGCCGGGCGGCGAGCGTGCCGATCTTGCGTCGGGCCACCTCGCGGGATTCCGGTTCCGGCGCTCGTTCGAGCACCAGGACCCGGTCCAGCCGGTACGCGGCGCGGATCTCCTCGGACAGCACGAGATCGACCGGCGCGGGCAGGTGGAACTCGACCTTGACGATGCCGCTTTCCCTGGCCGTGTCCAGCATTCGCGCGACCTTGAACCGGCTGATCCCGAACTCTTCGGCGATCTCGAGTTTCGAGGCGCCCTGTTCGTAGAAGCGCCGAGCCACCGCGGCCAGGCGTAGCGATTCAACCAGGCCGGGACACTGTTTCTTGGCGCTCATATGAGCACTATAGCGCGAAATCTACCCGAAAGGTTGACGTAACACCAGGGAAAAGTTCACCATGCCTGGACATGCAGTCCGAAGCATAAGCCTGCCCCGCTCATTTGAGCGGAGAGAAGAGGAGCTGGCATGCGTGCCGCGATCGTGGACAAGCCCGGGGAGATCAGGGTCGGCGAGGTACCCGACCCGAAACCGGGGGATCGCCAGGTCGTCGTCAAGGTGGGTGCCTGCGGGATCTGCGGGACCGACCTCCACATCGCCGACGGGCATTTCCCGCCGACGCCCTATCCGATCGTCCCCGGCCACGAATTCGCCGGCGAGATCGTCGAACTCGGCGCGGACGTGCCGGGTGGCTGGAAGATCGGCGACCGGGTGGCCGTCGACCCGTCGCTGTTCTGCGGCTACTGCAAACCTTGCCGGTCCGGCCGCGGCAACCTCTGCGAGAACTGGAACGCGACCGGCGACACCGTCGACGGCGCTTTCGCCGAGTACGTCGCCGTTCCCTCCGCGAACTGCTACCGCATGCCGGACACGATGACCTGGGAACAGGGCGCCCTCGTCGAACCGGTCTCCTGCGCGGTGCACGGCGTGCGCCGGATCGGGGTCGAGGCGGGGGAGCGGTTCCTCGTCGTCGGCGCGGGCACGATGGGGCTGATCATGCAGCAGTTGCTGCAGCGCGCGGGCGCCCACGTCACGGTGGTCGACCGCAACACCTCCCGCCTCGGCCGGGCCATGGACCTCGGCGCGGTCGCGGTCGCGGGTGACGTGAAGGACCTCGACGACGAGAAGTTCGACGCCGCCGCCGACTGCACCGGCGCCGCACCCGCCATCGAAGCCGCTTTCGACTCGCTTCAGCGCGGAGGCCGTCTGCTGGTCTTCGGCGTCGCGCCCGCCGAAGCACGCGTCGCGCTTTCGCCGTTCCGGATCTACAACGACGAGATCACCGTCGTCGGCTCGATGGCCGTCATGAACAGCTTCGGTGCCGCGCTCGACCTGGTCGCCGACGGCGCCGTCGACACCGCCGCGCTGCTCACCGACACCCTTCCGCTGGAGCAGTACCCCGACGCTCTCGCCCTCATGCGCAGCGGCGCCGGCCTGAAGGTGCAGGTAATACCGGGAGGCGAAGGTGCGTAAAGCAGCCGCTCTGCTCTCGGTACTCCTGCTGACCCTCACCGGGTGCGCCGGTGCGGGGGCGCTCGGGACCGGTGACCGGACGCTCGTCGTCGCGATCGTCGCGAACCCGCAGATGAAGGACGCCATCGAGCTTTCCGGCGAGTTCGAGAAGGCGAATCCCGGCGTCAGCCTCAAATTCGTGTCGCTGCCGGAGAACCAGGCACGCGCGAAGATCACCGCGTCGACGGCCACCGAGGGCGGCGAATTCGACGTCGTCATGATCAGCAACTACGAGGCGCCGCAATGGGCCGCGAACGGCTGGCTCGAAGACCTCGGCCCGCATATCGCGGCGAATCCGTCCTACGACGCGGACGACTTCATCCCGAGTATCAAGGAATCCTTGTCGCACAACGGGTCCATGTACGCGGTGCCGTTCTACGGCGAATCGTCGTTCCTGGCCTACCGGAAGGATCTGTTCGAACAGGCCGGGATCACCATGCCCGCCAAGCCGACGTGGACCCAGATCGCCGAGTACGCCGCGAAACTCGACGACAAGGCCAAGGGCATCGCCGGGATCTGCTTGCGCGGCAAACCCGGCTGGGGTGAGAGCCTCGCGCCGTTCACCACGGTCGCGAACACCTTCGGCGCGCAATGGTTCGACAAGAACTGGAACGCGAAGCTGACCAGCCCCGAGTTCAAGGCGGCCGCCGAGTTCTACGTGAACCTCGTGCGGAACCACGGCGAGGTCGGCGCGTCGAGCGCGGGCTTCTCCGAATGCGGCACGCGGTACACCCAAGGCCAGGCCGCGATGTGGTACGACGCCACGGTCATGGCGGGCACGAACGAGGACCCGTCGGCCAGCAAGGTCGTCGGGAAGTCCGGCTACGCCCCGGCGCCGGTGGAGAAGACGCAGGCGAGCGGCTGGCTCTACACCTGGGCTTTGGCGATCCCCAAGGTCGCCAAGGACAAGGACGCCGCCTTCAAGTTCATGGCCTGGATGACCGACAAGGCCTACGTGCAGCGGGTCGCGAAGGAGTTCGGCGACTGGAACCGTGTCCCGCCGGGCGTGCGGAAATCGACTTACGACATCCCGCAGTACCGCGAGGCCGCCAAGGCCTACGCGCAGCCGACTCTGGACGGTATCGCGGACGCCGACCAGCGCAAGGCGATGGCGAATCCGGTGCCCTACCCCGGGATCCAGTTCGTCGGCATCCCCGAGTTCCAGGATCTCGGCACGCGGGTGAGCCAGCAGCTTTCGGCGGCGATCGCGGGCCAGATCACCGTGGACGAAGCGCTCGAGCAGTCGCAGGAGTACGCGCAGACCGTCGGCAAGTCGTATCAGGAGGTGCAGTGATGGCCACGATCTCCGCTCCTGCTCGCCCAGAGCCCGCCCATGCGAAGAAGGCGCCTCCGAAACGCGGCACCGATACGCCATTCAAACGACGGCTGCCGCTCCTGCCGGCGCTGCTGTTCGTCGTCGCCGTGACTCAGTTGCCGTTCGTGCTGACGGTGTTCTATTCGTTCCAGTCGTGGAACCTGGTGCGGCCGGGTTCGCGGCATTTCGTGGGGCTGCAGAACTACATCGACGTCTTCGCCGACTCGACGTTCCTCGGGGCGTTGCTGAACACCGTCGTGCTCACGGTCGTCTGCGTGTTCTTCTCGCTGCTGCTCGGCCTGGGGCTGGCGATCCTGCTGGACCGCAAGTTCCTCGGCCGCGGTGTGGTCCGGACCCTGCTGATCACGCCGTTCCTCATCCTGCCCGCGGCGGGCGCGCTGCTGTGGAAGACGACGATGTTCGACCCGACGTACGGGTTGCTGCACTTCGTTTTCGGCACCGACGTCGACTGGCTGTCGGAATTCCCGCTGGCCGCCGTCATGGCGCAGGTCGTCTGGCAGTGGACGCCGTTCATGATGCTGCTGATCCTGGCCGGGCTGCAGAGCCAGCCGAAGGACGTGCTGGAGGCCGCGTCGGTCGACGGCGCCGGCCGCTGGCGGACGTTCACCGCGATCACGCTGCCGCATCTGAGCCGGTTCCTGCAGCTGGCGACGTTGCTGGGCGCGATCTACATCGTGAACAGCTTCGACGCGATCTTCCTGATGACACAAGGCGGCCCGGGGACGGCCAGCACGAACCTGCCGTTCTACATCTATCAGCGGGCGTTCCAAGGATTCGACATCGGGCAGTCGTCCGCGATGGGCGTGATCGTCGTGATCCTGACGATGATCGTCGCGACCTTCGCGCTGCGGCTGATGTTCCGCACGTTCTCGGTACAGGGAGGCGCGAAATGAAAAGCCGTTTCGGCCCCGGCGCGCTGACGGTCGCGACCTGGGTGATCGCGATCCTGTTCGTGTTCCCGCTGCTGTGGATGATCCTCACGGCCTTCAAACAGGAGGCCGACGCCTACACCGATCCGCCTCGGCTGCTCTTCACCCCGACCCTCGACCAGTTCGCGGGCGTGCTCGAACGCGGCTTCCTGCCGTACCTGTCGAACTCGGCGTTCGTGACCGTCGTTTCGACGCTTTTCGTGCTGCTGCTGGGAATCCCGGCGGCGTACGCGCTGTCGCTGGCGCCTGTGAAGGGGACGAGCAACGCGCTCGGCTTCTTCCTGTCGACGAAGATGCTGCCGATCGTGGCGGCGATCATCCCGCTTTACGTGATCTCGCAGAACACCCGGCTGCTGGACAACGTGTGGGCGCTGATCATCCTGTACACCTCGATGAACCTGCCGCTGGCCATCTGGATGATGCGGTCGTTCTTCCTGGAGGTGCCGCACGAGATGATCGAGGCGGGCCGGATCGACGGGGCGACGCTGCCGATCCTGCTGCGGAAGATCATCATGCCGGTGGTCGCGCCCGGGGTGGCCGCGACCGCGCTGATCTGCGTGATCTTCTCGTGGACCGAGTTCTTCTACTCGGTCAACCTCACCGCCGCGCGGGCCGGGACGGTGCCGGTGTTCCTGGTCGGCTTCATCACCAGCGAAGGCCTGTACTGGGCGCAGCTTTCCGCCGCCGCTCTGCTCGCGTCGCTGCCGGTGATGATCGTCGGCTGGATCGCGCAGAACCACCTGGTGCGCGGCCTTTCGATGGGCGCGGTCAAGTAGGACTGTCGGTACAGGTGGTCGTGAGTGGCGTTTCGGGTTAGAACCCGAAACGCCACTCACGACCCCCACGCCTCACGCGAGCGACAAGGCCTGCCCCGGACAGATGTGCACGGCGGTGCGCGCGTTCTCCTCCGCCTCTTCGCCCTCGGGCTCGGCGTTCAGCAGAAGGACCGTCCCGTCGTCCTCGTTCTGGTCGAACAGATCGGGATCGGTGAGCACGCACTGGCCCGCTCCGACGCATTTCCCGGTGTCCGCGATGATCTTCATGGCTCCTCCTACCAGGTGACCGGCAGGGCGTGGAGGCCGTAGATCGTCGAATCGTGCTTGAACGGCAGTTCGTCGACCGGTACGGCGATCCGGATGCCCGGCACTCGCCGGAACAACGTATCGAACACGATCTGGAGTTCCAACCTCGCCAAGTTCTGCCCGAGGCATTGGTGCACACCGAATCCGAAGGCGACGTGATGCCGCGCGCCGCGCTCGATGTCGAAGGTGTCCGGGTTCTCGAAGCCGGCCGGATCGTGGTTGCCCGCGTTGCTCAGGCCGATGACGCCTTCACCCGCGCGGATGAGCGTGCCGCCGATCTCGACGTCCGCGGTGGCGAAGCGCGAGGTCGCCGACTCGGCGATCGTGAACACCCGCAGGAGTTCTTCGATCGCGGCGAGGGTCTTGTCCGGATCCGCCTTGATCTTCGCCAGCTGATCCGGGTTCTCCAGCAGGGTCACCGTGCCGAGCGAGATCATGTTCGCGGTGGTCTCGTGTCCGGCGATGAGCAGCAGGAACGCCAGACCGACGAGTTCGCCGTGGTCGGCTTCGCCCGATTCACGCTGCTTCAGGATCTGACGGCCGAGGAGATCGTCCTCGGTGGCGTTCGCTTCCTTCTTGGTGACGAGGTCGTCGAGATAGTTCCGGAGGCCCTCGAACGCCGTCTGCCGCTCTTCGGGGCTGACCTCCCGGTTGAGCATGCGGGAACTGCACGACTGGAAGAAATCGTGGTCCGCATAGGGAACGCCGAGCAGTTCGCAGATCACCAGCGACGGAACCGGCAGGGAAAGCGCCTGGACCAGGTCGGCGGGTTTGGGTCCGGCGAGCAGGGCGTCGATATGCTCGTCGACGATCTGCTGGATCCGCGGCTGCAACGCCTTCATGCGTTTGACCGTGAATTCGCCGACGACGTCGCGCCGGGCCTGGCTGTGCTCCGGCGGATCCATTCCGATGAGGGACGGGCGGAACGAGTCGTCCTCCGAGCGGACCGGGCGCGCCACCAGCAGCGGGAACGACGGATTACGCCGGTCGGAGCTGAAATGCGGGCTGCTCAGCATTTCGCGGATGTCTTCGAGCCGGGTGAGTGCCCACGCCGTTTGCCCGGACGGGAGACCGACCCGGGAAATCGGACTTTCCTCGCGAAGCGTCTCGTATTCGGGAGGTGGCGAAAACGGGCATTTACGCGCCAGCGGCAAGGTCGCGGTGGTTTCCTCGACGTCGGTCATCGGGTTGTCCTTCCCCAGAATGTCGGGTGGGTTCGGGCGATATCGGACAGCGAGCCCCAAAACGTATGCGGATGGTTTCATTCCGCTTATGCACCCAAGGTACTCAAGTGGAGACAGGTCGTCCACTCGCGAAGGGGTGGTTTCGCGGGAGGCGTGAAGGGCACGCCCTTACGTGCGAGAATCACGGCCCTGAAGGACCTTCGAGAGGCGAGGACCATGACAGCCGACCCCGAGACCCGCTTGCGTGCCGACGCGCGCCGGAACCGGGATCAGATCCTGGCCGCCGCGAGAGTCATCTTCGCCGCCCAGGGCGCCGAGGTCCCGATGGAGGAGATCGCGCGCTCGGCCGGCGTCGGAGTCGGCACCCTTTACCGGCGCTTCCCGGATCGGGACGCGCTGATCCGGGCGGTCGCCGTCGACAACTTCGACCGGGTTCTCAGGGACGCGAAGGCCGCGAAGGACCAGGAGTCCTCGGACTGGGAAGCGCTGATCCGGCTCCTGCACCAGTCGATGGAACTACAGCTGAGCATTCAGCTCGCGATGGTCTCGCCGCGGGCGCTGGTGATCCTGAAGAGCGACCCCGCGATCAAGGCCCTGCGTGACGAGTTGCTCCTGGTCATGGACTCGTTCGTCCAGGGCGCGCAGGCGGAGGGCAGGCTCCGGACGGACGTCGCCACCGGTGACGTCGCGATCCTGTTCGCGACGCTGCTGCGGCAGATGCCCGGCAAGGGCGAGGAGGTCGCGCGGATGGCGACGAGGCGGTGCATCGGGATCATGATCGACGGGTTGCGGGCCGTGGGCTCGAACGAGCCGCTGCCGGGCCGGGTGCTGACCGGGGCCGATCTCGATCCGTGAGCCCGTGAGGTCCCGGATGTCAGGAAAGGGTCGTTCAGGACATAAAACGTCCTGAACGACCCTTTCCTGACATTTGCCCCGCGGTCAGCTGTCCAAGTGCGGAAAACGGGCCGGCTCAGACACCCAGCGGGTGCCAGACGGTCTTCGCCTCCAGGTATCGCCGCAGTCGCGCGATGTCGGCGTCGGCGGTCCAGTCCGGCTCGGTGTCCGGGATGGTCAGGACCCGCTTCACGGTGCCAGCGGCCTCACGAGCCAGATCCGCCCGCGCGGACGGCTCCGCGCCGGTCGGGTCGAGGGCGTTGACGTCGCCGTGCGACGCCAGCCACGAGCCCAGCTCCGACGCGCGGCCGGTCAGGATGTTCGCGACGCCGCCGGGCAGGTCGGACGTCGCCAGGACCTCCGAAAGCGTGATCGCGGGCAGCGGCCGGTCCGCGCTGGAGACGACCACCGCGGTCGAGCCGGTCGCCAGCACCGGGGCCAGCACGCTCACCAGACCCAGCAGCGACGACTGCTGCGGCGCGAGCACGCCCACGACACCGGTCGGTTCCGGCACGGTGAAGGAGAAGTACGGGCCCGCGACCGGGTTGGCCGCGCCGAGCACGGTCGCGATCTTGTCCGTCCAGCCCGCGTACCAGACCCATCGGTCGATCGAGGCGTCCACAATGGACTGAGCCTTCTTCGCCGCGACGCCTTCGGACGCGGACACCTCCGCGACGAACTGTTCGCGGCGGCCTTCCAGCATCTCCGCCACTCGGTACAGCACCTGGCCGCGGTTGTAGGCGGTCGCCGCCGACCAGCCGCCGAAAGCCTTGCGGGCGGCCGAAACCGCGTCACGGACGTCCTTGCGCGACGCGTGCGAGGCGTTCGCCAGGAACTTGCCCTTGGTGTCGGTGACCGGGTACACCCGGCCCGACTCCGAACGCGGGAACTTGCCGCCGATGTAGAGCTTGTAGGTCTTCGCCACCGAAATACGGTCAGACATCGAGGTAGGCCTCCAGTCCGGTGCGTCCGCCTTCGCGGCCGAAACCCGACTCCTGGTAGCCGCCGAACGGCGCGGCGGGATCGAAGCGGTTGAACGTGTTGGCCCAGACGACGCCGGCGCGGAGCTGGTTCGCCATCCAGAGAATGCGCGAGCCCTTTTCGGTCCAGATTCCGGCGGAGAGCCCGTACGGCGTGTTGTTCGCCTTGGTGACGGCCTCGTCCGGCGTGCGGAAGGTCAGCACCGAGAGCACCGGCCCGAAGATCTCCTCGCGGGCGATGCGCATCGACTGCTGGACGTCGGAGAACACCGTGGGAGCGAAGAAGAAACCGCGTTCCGGCACCGGGCACGGGCTCGTCCAGCGCTGCGCGCCCTCGGCGTCGCCGGACTCCACGAGCCCCTTGATCTTCGCGAGCTGCTCGGCGGAGTTGATCGCGCCGATGTCGGTGTTCTTGTCCAGCGGGTCGCCCAGCCGCAGCGTCGAAACGCGGTGGCGCAGCTTTTCGAGGACCTCCTCGGCGACGGATTCCTGCACCAGCAGGCGCGAACCCGCGCAGCAGACGTGGCCCTGGTTGAAGAAGATCCCGTTGACGATCCCCTCGACGGCCTGGTCCAGCGGAGCGTCATCGAAGACGACGTTCGCCGCCTTGCCGCCCAGCTCCAGCGTCAGGTTCTTCGCGGTACCCGCGATCTGGCGCTGGATGGCCTTGCCGACCTCGGTCGATCCGGTGAAGGCGACCTTGTTCACGTCGCCGTGGCCGACCAGCGCGGCGCCGATGTCCCCGGCGCCGGGCAGGATGTTGACCACGCCGGGCGGGAGTTCGGCCTGCTGACAGATCTCCGCGAACACGAGCGCGGTCAGCGGCGTGGTCTCCGCGGGCTTGAGCACCACGGTGTTGCCGGTGGCCAGCGCGGGCGCGATCTTCCACGCCAGCATCAGCAGCGGGAAGTTCCACGGGATGACCTGGCCCGCGACGCCGAGCGGCTTCGGGTTCGGGCCGTAGCCCGCGTAATCGAGCTTGTCGGCCCAACCCGCGTGGTAGAAGAAGTGCGCGGCGGCCGTCGGCACGTCGGAATCACGCGATTCCTTGATCGGCTTGCCGTTGTCGAGGCTTTCCAGCACGGCCAGCTCCCGCGACCGTTCCTGGATCAGGCGCGCGATGCGGAACAGGTACTTGGCGCGCTCGGAGCCCGGCATTTTCGACCAGACATTGTTGTACGCCTTGCGCGCGGCCTTCACCGCGGTGTCCACATCGGACACCGACGCGGTGTCGACCTCAGCGAGCACCTCTTCGGTGGCCGGGTTGATCGTCTTGAGCGGCTCGCCCGAGCCGTCGACGAATTCGCCGTTCACGAACGGCCGGTAATGCGACTTGAGGTTCGCGAGGTCGCGCGATTCGGGCGCGGGCGCGTACTCGAAGATGCCCATGGATCAGTCCACCGTCACGTAGTCGGGACCGCTGTAGTGGCCGTCGGCCTGGGTGCGGCGCTGCAGCAGGAGGTCGTTGAGCAGGCTGGACGCCCCGAACCGGAAGAGGTCCGGGTTCAGCCACTGCTCGCCGGCGACCTCGTGCACCGCGACCAGGTACTTGATCGCGTCCTTGGTCGTCCGGATGCCACCGGCCGGTTTGACGCCGCGCAGTTCACCGGTCTGGACGAACCAGTCGCGGACGGCCTGCAGCATCACGTGGGTGACCGGCAGCGTCGCGGCGGGCGAAACCTTGCCGGTGGAGGTCTTGATGAAGTCGCCGCCCGCCAGCAGCGCGAGCCAGGACGCGCGGCGGACGTTGTCGTAGGTGGCCAACTCACCGGTTTCGAGGATGACCTTGAGGTGAGCGCTGCCACAGGCGGCCTTGATCGCCTGGATCTCCTCGAAGACCTCCAGGTAACGGCCTTCCAGGAACGCGCCTCGATCGATCACCATGTCGATCTCGGCGGCGCCGGCGTCCACGGCGATCTTGGTGTCGGCCAGCTTGATCTCGCGGCTCGTGCGGCCGGCCGGGAAGCCGGTGGCCACACTCGCGACGTGGATGCCGGTGCCGCGAAGCGCCTCGACAGCCGTCTCGACCATGTCCGGGTACACGCAGACGGCCGCGACCTGCGGGGTGTCCGGGCGTTCCGGGTCCGGCCGCTTGGCCTTGGCCGCGAGCGCGCGGACCTTGCCCTGGGTGTCGGCGCCTTCGAGGGTCGTCAGGTCGACCATCGAGATGGCGGTGTCGATCGCCCAGAGCTTGGCGGCCTTCTTGATGCTGCGCGTGCCGAGTCCCGCCGCCCGCTGCTCGACGCCGACCTGGTCGACACCAGGCAGCCCGTGCAGGAACCGGCGCAGGCTCGCCTCGTCGCGAGTCGCGTCCGCCAGCGGCGACGGGGTGGCCGTCGCCGCTGACGAGCTGGTCGTAGCTGTCATACGGGTGAGTGTAAGCGGCCTACAAGCTGGGCACCGGGGCCTGGGCGACGGCCCTGGTCGAGGGCGCCACCGGGGTGCAGAACTCGCTGACCATGGGCAGCTGGCGCTTGAGCGCGGCGTCCGGCGACACGGTGAGGTCGACGGTGGCCAGCGTGGAGATGTCCTTGCCGGAGTCGTCGTGGAAGCTGAGGGTGTTGAAGCCCGGCAGATCGCCGCCGTGACCCCAGACGACGTGGTCGTCCGCACAGGCGCCCGCGGTCTTGAGGTTCAGCTTCATCAGGCCGAGGCCGTACTCCATACCGCCCGCCGGGACCGTCGTCTTCATCTGCTTCAGCAGGTCCGCGGGCAGCAGGCGGCCGCCGAACAGCGCCTCGAAGAAGCGGTTGAGGTCCTTGCCCGAAGACACCATGCCGCCCGCGCCGAAGTAGCGCGAGTAGTTGTAGGTGGTGACGTCGGTGAGGCCGCGCGGCGCGTCGTACAGCTGCTCGTAGCCGCGGGCGGCCGGGCGGATCAGGAACGGGAAGTCGCGGGGCAGCGAGGTGTCGCGCAGGTGCAGCGGCCCGGTGATCCGTTCGGCGAGCGCGCGTTCCAGCGGCTTGCGCGTGGTCTTCTCGACCAGCAGGCCGAGGACGTTGTAGCCGGTGTTCGAGTACGCCCAGCTCGTCCCGGGTTTGAACTGCAGCGGCTGCTTCGTGACGCTCAGGCGGATCTGGTCGTCGCTGTCGAAGTGCTCGAAGCGTTCGGTGTCGACCTCCGGACCGGAGGCCCAGGTGTCCTCGGGGGCCAGGTCGCGCGGGAGGCCGCTGGTGTGCTGCAGCAGCTGGCGGACGGTGATCGGCTCCGGATACGGCAGCAATCCGGGCAGAGAGCGCTGGACGGGCTCGTCGAGCCCGACACGCTTCTCCGCCACGAGCTGCAGGACCAGTGTCGCGACGAACACCTTGGACACACTCGCGATCCGCCAGCGGCCCGACGCGTCGGGCTTGCCGGGACGCTCGATGTCCGCGACGCCGCTGACACCGCGGAAATCGTCGGCGACGGCGACCATGCCGGGGATGCCCGCTGCGACCGCCGCGTCCATCGCGGTCTGGCGCGGATCGGTCTTCCCGGCTGCCGCTGCCGGAAAGGCGGTGACGGAAAGCATTGCGGCACAAGCGATCGCGACGAAACTTCGACGCATCGGATATCCCCCAGGTTGTGTTCAGCCTTCGATTTCAGGTACGTCCTTCTTGCGTGGCTTCCGCTTGACGACGACCCCACCCCAGAATGCCAGGCCGGTGATCTTCACGGTGGGCGCCGTCGGCGGCGCCGCGGGCGTCCCGGCACGGTCTTCCAGCTCGAACGCGCCCATGAAGCCGATTCCGGTGACGTCCACGTTGATGTCGTCGGGCACGATGATGTCGATCCCGCCCATGATCGCGACCGCGGTGATCGTCGAATGCTTCTCGGCGAACCGCGCGTGCCGCAGGTCGAGTTCGGCGCCGCCCCAGAACGCGAAACTGTTGTGCTGCGGCGGGACGACCCAGCTGCCCTTGCGCGACGCGCCGGACATGACGGCGATCGACGCGCCGGAGCCGGGATGCCCGCCGATGCGGTCGTCGGGCAGGCCGAGCGCGCGCGACGTCGCCGGCTCGATCGCCGACCGTGACTGCTGCGGCAGATCCGCGGTGACCGGCTTGAGGTCGCCGACGGTCTTGGCCGCGTACACGGTGGTGAGCCGCTCTTCCAGCTCGTTGATGGTGATGCGCCCTTCGGACATCGCCGCGTGCAGCACCTGCGCGACCTGCTCGCGATCGGCGTCGGAGATGCGCATCTGTTCGGGGCCCGGCAGGGCCGGTTCTTCACTCACGCGGAGGAGCCTAGCGCCGACGGGAGGGCCGAGCGTCCATCTTATGGTCGACAGTGGCATCCTCCCGAGATGGGGAACTCACTACCCGGCGCCGTCGAGCTGCCGGACGGGATCAAGGTGCGCGGACGGGGCCTGGGGCGTCCCTGGCCGGACGGGCCCTCGCCGGATTTCGGACTGTATTTGGGCGGCGCGAAGCTGCGCCGGAAACACGATCACAAAATGGACTGGGACCGGGCGTGGATCCGCTGGCCCGACTTCCTGCTGCCGACGGACTGGGCGGACGCGCGGCGGCGCATCGTCGACCTGCACGAGCGGGCGGCGAGGGGTGAAGGGGTCGAGGTCGCCTGTTACGGCGGAGTCGGGCGGACCGGCACGGTGCTGTCCTGCCTCGCCACCCTTTCCGGGCTGAGCGCCGACGAAGCCGTGGCCTGGGCGCGAGCCAACCACGACAAGCGTTCGGTGGAGACGCCCTGGCAGCGCCGCTGGGTCGGCTGGTTCGCGCGGCAGGCGTGAACGGCTAAATTGACCGGCATGGATGTGCACGTCGTTGATCACCCGCTGGCCAAGGCCAGGCTCTCCACCATGCGCGACGCGCGCACCGACAGCGCCGCCTTCCGCGCGGCGCTGCACGAACTGACCGTCATGCTGGTCTACGAAGCCACGCGCGACATGCCGGTGCGGATCGAGCGGATCCACACGCCGGTGGCGCGCACCGACGGCTACGCGCTGGCGAGCCCGCCGCTGCTCGTGCCGGTGCTGCGCGCCGGGCTCGGGATGGCGGATCAGGCGCACAAGCTGATCCCCGACGCCCAGATGGGTTTCGTCGGCCTCGCCCGCGACGAGGAGACCCTCAAGCCGACGCCGTACCTCGAATCGCTGCCCGAATCGCTCGCCGACCGGCCGGTGATGGTGCTCGACCCGATGCTGGCGACCGGCGGGTCGATGGAGTACACGATCCGGCTGCTCACCGACCGCGGCGCCACCGACGTCACGGCGATCTGCGCGCTGGCGGCGCCCGAGGGCATCGAGCATCTGGAGAAGACCGGGCTGCCGCTGCGGGTGGTGACCGCGAGCATCGACGAGCGGCTGAACGATTCCGGGTTCATCGTGCCGGGGCTCGGGGACGCGGGGGACCGGCAGTACGGAGCCGTCTGACCCCGGATCGCGTTTAGCGGGCTAAACGCGATCCGCAACATCTCCGCCGTTGCCGGTCACTGACAGATGTGACCAGAACAGTGACCGGAACGGTGGGGGTGCCGGTGGACTCACGCGAACCTCCTTCCGACAGGAGCGACACGGAGCTGTGGCGGACGGCCGCGGGCGGTGATCACGGCGCGTTCACCGAGCTGTTCGAACGGCATGTCCAGTCGGTGTGGAACCACGCCTACCGGCTGACGGGGTCATGGGCGTCGGCCGAAGACCTGACGTCGGCGGCCTTCCTCACCGCCTGGCGGCGCAGGGCGGACATCACGCTCGTCCGCGACAGCGCGCTGCCCTGGCTGTACACCGTCGTGGGCAACCTCGCGCGCACCGAACACCGCGGTGCCGGGCGGCGGCTGCGGCTCGTCCGGCGGCTGCCGGAACCGCGGTCGGTGTCCGACCACGCCGACACCGTCGTCGATCAGCTCGACGGCGAGGACCGTCTCCGGCACGTGCTCGCCTTGGTCGCGAAACTGCCGAAGTCGCAACGACAAGCCGTCGAACTCTGCCTGCTCGGCGATCTCTCCGTGCCGGACGCCGCCGAACTGCTCGGCGTCGCCGAGGTGACCGTTCGCGCCCACATCTCGCGGGCCCGCGCCCAGCTGCGGGCCGCCCTGGAGGAGAAATGACCGACGACCTCGGCCTGCCGGGCAGGCGTGAACTTCCTCCGGAAGTGCTGGACAACCTGCGGATGACGCTGCGGGAGGGAATGGGAAAACCCGCGCGGCGGCGATGGCCGATCGTCGCCGCGGCCGCCGCCGTCGTCCTGGTGCTCGCGGGTGCGCTGGTCGCGACCGTGGTCATCCGGGAGCCGGACGGGCAGGGCCCCGTCGTCGCGAACCCTGACTTCTCCCTCGACTGGCCGAAGGCCGTGACGGCGATGGACCGGTGCTGGGCCGCGATCGAGAAGAAGGGCAGGGCGGCCGGCTTTCCGGCCCGTGACGAGTGGGTGCCGCAGTTCACCACCGCTCCCTCCTGGACGTCCATCACGGTCGTCGCGGTGCGCGCGGGCGACAAGGTCTTCTTCTGCGAAACCACGGCGATCACCGTGACGGTGTCCGACCCGGACGCCTCCCCGTCGTACTCGGCGGGGACCAAGGCGGCCGCGCTGCTGATGACCCGCGCCGGAACGGTCGCGGGGGTGGCCGACCCCGGCTGGGACAAGATGGAACTCTTCGGCCGGACCGCCGACACGACGGGCTCGACCGAGGTGCGCGTGTTCCGGCCTGGGAACCTGTTCGTGGAGATCTCGCAGTCCAAGCCTTCCTCGACGACGTACTCGGTCGGGCCGTACACCGGGGACTCGAACGACGCCGTCACCGACGCGCCACACGTCCTCCTGCCCGCGCCCGAGCCGGTCGTGACGGATATCGATCGCATCCCGCCGGTGGTGCCGATCCGGGACACGCCGGCGGGGGAGTTCTTCAAGACCTGTATCGCCGGAGCGTCGGAACCGTTGCCGGACGAGGACGTGTACGAGATCGGAACGCTGCTCGAAGGCAACGGCGTCAAGGTGGTGACCGCGCGGCTCGGCGACAGGGTCGTCGTCTGCCAAGGCGGGCTTGGCTACCGCGACGGAACGAGCGAGTACTACCGCGTCTTCGCCGACCTGGCGGCCGAGCGGCCACCGGTGCGCAAACTGTCGACCGAAACGCTCGGCGCCGCCGAACAGGGCGGGTCGGGCAACGCGCAGACCCCGTTCGTCGGGGTCGTCCCGCGGGCCGCGACCACGGTGAAGCTCGACTTCGGAGCGGGTAAGAAGGTCGACGCGACGGTCACCGAAGGGACCTTCGCGGTCTGGCGGCCGGAGCTTCCGGGAGCGATGGACCCGAACGCGCAGGTGGGCGTCGTCGTTCTCGATGCCGAGGGGAAGACGCTCCACGAAGGCAGCCTTCCGTTGTACTGAGTGCCCGCATCGCGTTTAGCCCGCTAAACGCGATGCGTTGCTTTGGGCTTGCTGGGCCTCCTTCCCTCGGCTCAGCCGAGGGAAGGAGGCCTTCACGCGCGTGGGCTGGAGGGCGCCGCAGGCAGATCGCGTTTAGCGGGCTAAACGCGATCCGGTACCGACCGTCGAGGTAGTGAAGGCCTCCTTCCCTACCCTGAAGGTAGGCAAGGAGGCCTTCACGGCATCCCGCGGCGGATCGCGTTTAGCGGGCTAAACGCGACGTAGCCAGCCCGAAGCGTTCGCCCGCAGCGCGGCCTCGTAAGCCGCGCTCACGGTGAACTCGTCGGGCAGGTTCCCGTTCAGCTCCAGCGACACGAGCCCGTGCACGATGCCCCAGCAGCTCACGGCGATGACCTCGGGCGGCACGTCGAGGAAGGCGCCGTCGGCGACGGCCTTGCGGATCGTCTCCTCGAGCGGCGCCATCGTGGCGCGCGCCTGGCCCGCCGTTTCATCCGCCGGCTCGAAACCCGGCACCGACTTCGTGAACATGATCGCGTAGAGATGCGGGTCGGCCAGCGCGCTTTCCCGGTACGCGACGCCCAGCCGCACCAGGTCCTCGACCGGGTCACCGCTCAGCGTGACCCCCGACATCCGCCGTCCGAACCGGCGGAAGCCCTCGGTGAAGAGCGCGCTGACGAGATCCGTCTTCCCACCGAAGAGCGAGTAGACCGCGGTGGTGGACGTGCCGACGTCGGCGGCCAGTTTGCGGAGGCTGAGCGCCTTCGGGCCGTCGGCCGAGATGAGCTCACCGGCGCGGTCCAGCAGTTTCAGCCGGAGGTTCTCGTCGTGCGTCCTGGGGCGGGGCATGATCCCAGCGTAACGCAACGCTGTTATCAATCGCTCGGATTCGGAGTTGACCTGGAGCGCACTCCAGGTCGTAGTGTCGTTCACATGAGCTACTCGATAGCGGAAGCCGCGCGACGTAGCGGACTGTCCATCGACACTCTCCGGTACTACGAGCGCATCAAACTCGTCGAGCCCCCGGCGCGGGACGCCGCGGGCCGGCGCGCCTACACCGACGACGACCTCGGATGGCTGGGGTTCCTGACCAAACTGCGCCTGACCGGCATGCCCATCAAGCGGATGCGGGAGTACGCCTCCCTGCGTCACCACGGGGCGGCGAGCGCGGGGCGGCGCAAGTCGATCCTCGTCGACCAGCGCACCTCCGTCGCCGAGAGGATCGCCGAGCTGCAGGCCTGCCTCGACATCCTCGACTACAAGATCGACCACTACGACCAGGTGGAGCGCAAGGTGCTCGGCACCGGAGCCACCGTGGAGGGAATTTCAGCGTGATCAGCACCAGGAGGCTCGGCGGTCTGGAAGTCGGGGCGCAGGGGCTCGGCTGCATGGGGATGAGCCAGGCCTACGGTGTCCGCGACGACGACACGGAGTCGATCGCCACCGTCCACCGCGCCCTCGAACTGGGTGTGACCCTGCTCGACACCGCGAACGTCTACGGCGCGGGAGCGAACGAGGAGCTGGTCGGCCGCGCGATCGCGGGCAAACGGGACCAGGTCGTGCTGGCGACCAAGTTCGGCATCGTCTGGGACAAAGACGGCGGGATGTCCGCTCGCGGCGACGCGGCGTACGTCAAGCAGAGCTGCGAAGAGTCCCTTCGCCGGTTGAACGTCGACCACATCGACCTCTACTACCAGCACCGCGTCGACCCGGACACGCCGGTCGAGGAGACCTGGGGCGCGCTCGCGGAGCTGGTTCAGGAAGGCAAGATCCGTTTCGCCGGGATCTCCGAGGCCAGCGCCGAGACCATCCGTCGCGCGCACGCCGTCCACCCGGTGACCGCGCTGCAGAGCGAGTGGTCGCTGTGGACGCGCGGCATCGAGGGGGAGATCCTCTCGACCGCGCGTGAGCTGGGCGTCGGCATCGTGCCGTTCTCGCCGCTCGGCCGCGGTTTCCTCACCGGCAGCGTGACGTCGGTGAAGGACCTTCCGGAGGACGACATGCGCCGCGGGCTGCCCCGGTTCGCCGAGGGCAACTTCGAGCGCAACATGGCCATCGTCGAGGCGCTGCGCGCGCTGGCCGAGCAGAAGGGCGTCACCGCCGGACAGCTCGCGCTCGCCTGGGTGCAGGCGCAGGGCGACGACGTCGTGCCGATCCCGGGTACCAAGCGCCGCAAGTACCTCGAAGAGAACACCGCCGCCGCGGAGCTGGAACTGTCCGAAGTGGACATCGAAGCCATCGAAAAGGCCGCGCCCCTCGAGGCGATCGCCGGTGAGCGTTACCCGGAGCGGCTCGCCCGCGCGGCCGGCAAATAACCCGAGAGAAGTGCGAGAAGAAATCATGACGGGTTCCACCCTGCCCACCCGCGGGCTCGGCACGCTGGAAGTCGGCGCGCAAGGGCTCGGCTGCATGGGCATGAGCGAGTTCTACGGCCAAGGTGACGACACCGAATCCATCGCGACGATCCACCGCGCGATCGAGCTGGGCGTCACTCTGATCGACACCGCCGACATGTACGGCTTCGGCCGCAACGAGGAACTGGTCGGCCGCGCCCTCGCGGGCAAGCGCGACCAAGTCGTGCTGGCGACCAAATTCGGCATCGTGCGCGATGAGGCGGATCCGTCGAAGCGCGGCATCCGCGGCGACGAATTCTATGTACGGCAACAGGTCGAGGCGTCGCTGCGCCGGCTGGACGTCGACCATATCGACCTCTACTACCAGCACCGCGTCGACCCGGAGGTGCCGATCGAGGAGACCGCGGGTGCGCTGTCCTCGCTGGTCGAGCAGGGGAAGATCCGGCACATCGGGTTGTCCGAGGCCGGTCCGGAGACGATCCGGCGGGCGCACGCCGTGCATCCGGTGACGGCCGTGCAGACGGAATGGTCGCTGTGGTCGCGCGACATCGAGAACGAGGTCGTCCCGGTCTGCCGCGAACTCGGCATCGGGCTGGTGCCGTATTCCCCGCTGGGCCGCGGTTTCCTCACCGGCCGCTTCAAGTCCAAAGAGGACTTCGCGGACGGTGACTTCCGTCAGACGACCCAGCCGCGGTTCGCCGAGGGCAACCTGGAGCGGAACCTGGCGATCGTCGAGGCGTTGCGCGCGCTGGCCGAGCAGAAGGGCGTCACCGCCGGTCAGCTCGCGCTCGCGTGGGTGCAGGCGCAGGGTGACGACGTCGTGCCGATCCCGGGTACGAAGCGTCGCAAGTATCTCGAAGAGAACGTCGCGTCCGTCGGCCTGAACCTGACCGCCGAGGACATCGCCGCGATC
Source organism: Amycolatopsis sp. CB00013 (assembly GCF_001905755.1). NCBI lineage: Bacteria > Bacillati > Actinomycetota > Actinomycetes > Pseudonocardiales > Pseudonocardiaceae > Amycolatopsis > Amycolatopsis sp. CB00013. The sequence continues at coordinate 425,955 of NZ_LIWC01000004.1, forward strand.
GAAGAGGCGGTCCCCGCCGACGCGGTCGCGGGGGAGCGCTACCCCGAAGCGGCCATGCGCCTGCTGTCCCGCTGAACACGAAAAAAGCCGGCGCTCCCGGAAAGGGCGCCGGCTTTTTCGTTTGTCAGAGCGAGGAGTTGACCGCGTCGACCACGCCGTCGAGGGCCACGGTCTGCTGTTCGCGGGTCGCGAGACCGCGCACCGTCACGTTCCCGGCGTCCCAGTCCTCCTGGCCCACGATCACCACGGCCCGCGCCCCGGCCTTGTCCGCCCGGGTGAGCTCCTTGCCCAGCTTGCGGAGCTCGACCGGCGTGGACGTGCGCAGACCGGCCTTCCGGAGCCGTCCGGCGACCTCGCGCGAGGCGTCGGTGAGCTCTTCGGTCACCGGGATCACGACGACGTCGACCTCGCTGCGCGGCTTCGGGGTGAGGCCGTGCGTGTCGAGGAAGTCGATCAGCGTGACGTCGCCCATGCCGAAGCCGATCCCGGGGATCTGCTGCGACGTGAACAACGACGCCAGGTCGCTGTACCGGCCGCCACCGAAGAGGGCACGACGGTTCTCCGGGGAGGTGTCGAAGACCTCGAACACGGTCGACGTGTAGTACGCGAGCCCGCGCACGATCATCGGATCGAACGTGATGAGGTCCGCGGCGCCGCTGTTCAGCACCTTGACCAGGTTCGAGTTCTCCTTGACCTGCTCCGGCAGCTCGTCGAGCAGGGCCGAGCCCGAGGACAGGATCTCGGTCAGCTTCTCGAACTGCTTGTCGGTCAACCCGATCTCGGTCGCGGTGTCGCTCAGCTTCGTGCGGTCCGACTTCTCCCAGCGGTCCACCAGGGTGAACACCTGCGGCAGCTGCTCCGCGGTCACGCCGACGATGTCGGTGAGCGCCGACGAGAGCAGGTTCCGGTCGTTGGCCCGCACCTGGAACATGTCCGGGGTCGCCCCGAGCGCGCTCATCATGTCGTGGACCAGCTCGAAGATCTCGATCTCGCAGTTCGCGCTGTCCGAACCGAAGATGTCCGCGTTGATCTGCCAGTGCTCGCGGACCCGCCCGCGCTGCGGCCGCTCGTAGCGGTGGCAGTTCGGGTGGCTGTACCAGCGCACCGGGAACTGCAGCGATTTGGCGTTGCCCGCGATCATCCTGGCGACCGACGGCGTCATCTCCGGGCGCAGCGCCAGCCGCTCGCCGCCCTTGGTGGTCAGCGTGTACAGCTGCTGGTCGGCGATCTCCTGTCCGGACTTCCGCTCGTAGATCTCGGCGGGTTCGAGGATCGGCCCGTCGTAGCGGAGGAAACCCCGCAGTTCGAGCACGTCGTAGAGATGGCCGAACACCTGCGTCCGGACGGACATCTCGGCGGGCAGGAAGTCGCGGGTCCCCTTGGCGGGGGCTGTCGGCAGGTATTCAGGCACGTCAACAAGCTTAACGAGCCGTTGCCAGTGGTTTTGTCAGGGGAAGGCCACGCCGTACGCGGTGGTCAGGATCGCCGCCCCGAGCAGCACCGCCCCGGCGCCGGTGACCCGCCCGCCGAGCTTGCCCTTGCCCGGTGCGAGGTGCAGGAAGAAGCCGCCGGACTGGGCGAGCACGCCGAACAGCAGCAGGAAGCAGACGATCCATCGCGCGGTGTCCGGGAGCCCGGTCTGCCCGAGGATCTGCAGCGCGACCAGCGCGAGGACCAGCAGGACGCCGGCGTGCGCGTGGCCGGCGCGGAACATCCCGCGCTGGTGTTCGGTCAGCTTCTTGTCGCGCAGGACACCCATCAGCGCGTAGCCGCCGTACATCACCGTCGGCAGCGAAACGAGGGCGATGACGGTGAAGAGTTTGATCGGTCCTTCCATGAGGCAACGATAACACTGTTTTAAAACGCTGTCACCAAACTCGGCGTCCCTTTCCGGGAATCAGGCCCGAACGCCGCGCGAAAGCACCAAACGCAGGTTCCGCAGGGCGGAAAGATCGGCGAGCGGATCTCCGTCGACCGCCAGGACATCGGCACTCAGCCCCGGGGCGAGCCGTCCGGTCACCTCGCCGAGGCCGAGCCCGGCGGCGGAGTCCTCGGTCGCGATCTCCAGGATCCGGCGCCTGCCGAAACCGAGCCATTCGTAGAGTTCGAGGGCGCCGACGGGATCGTCGAAGACCGAACCGGGCAAGCCGGCGTCCGTGCCCGCGAGGAGCGGGACACCCAGCTCCTCCAGCCAGGACAGCCTGCCGTAGACGGTCTTCGCGAGCTCCTCGCCCATGCGCTCGGCCAGCATCCGCCAGTTGCGGCTGCTGGTCGAACAGGCCGCGATGCCCTCGGCGGCCATCCGCTTGGCGACGCCTTCGCGCCGGTCCTGCCGCTGCGGTCCGGTCATCCAGGTGCAGTGCTCGATGGTCGCCACACCCGCCTCGACCGACGCCTCGATCGCGTCGGTGCCGTGGGCGTGCGCCGCGACCGGGAGCCCGTGGCGCCCCGCGTGCTCGACGATCAGGCGCAGCGCCCGGACGTCGAACTGGGACTCCCACATGTCCGCGCCGCCCTCGGTGATCTGGCCGCCGCTGGCCATCACCTTGATCACGTCCGCGCCGGCGGCCGCGTTCGCGTCGATCAGGGCCCGGATCGCGTCGTCGTCGCCGACCTCGCCGCCGAAGAAGTGGCAGTGTCCATTGAGGACGGTCAGGGGTGATCCGGCGGTCAGCAGACGCGGCGCGGCGGTGCCTTCGAGTTCCGCGCGGACCCGCGCGCCCAAAGCGCCGCGATCGCCGAGATCCCGCACCGTCGTGACGCCGCTGCGCAGTAGTTGCCCCAGGCGATCCTTGGCGCCCTTGCGCAGGGTCTCGTCGTCGCTCGCCAGGAAGTTCGGCAGCATCTCGCGGGTGGCGTCGAACGCCAGGTGCACGTGGGCGTTGAACAGGCCGGGCAACAGGGTCGCGCCGGGGAAGTCGAGTTTCTCGGCCTCCGGCGACGCCTGTGCCGCGACCTCGGCGCGCGGGCCCGCCGCGAGGATGCGGTCGCCCTCGACGAGCACGGCGCCGTCTTCGACCGGCGTGCTCGGACGCGGCAGGATCCGGCTCGCCGTCAGCAAAAGCTGTTTCGTCATGCGTCGCTCCTGGAGACGGCGGCGGAGAGTGCGAGCAGCGGCCGCACGTCGGATTCGATGTCGGAGGCGCCACCGGGGAGCACGAGTTTCGCGCGCCCGTCGGTCTCCTCGCCCGCGGTCTGCCGGGCGATCGCCCGCTTGAGCGCTTCCGCCGCCGCGTGCGGATCGTCCGCGGCGAGTGCGGTCAGATCGGTTTCCAGATAGGGGCTCAGCTGCACGAGCCCGTCGCGGATCTCGATCACCCGGCGGTAGTACCGGCGGTGGACCGTACGCGGACGCCACCGCTCCCACGCGCCCTGCGGCGTGGTCCGGAGCACGATGTTCGGGTAGATCCCGGCCAGCGCGGTCCACAGCGGGGTGAGCTCGTCGTGATGCCGCCGGTGCTGACGGCGGCGGCGCAGCGCGGCGAACCGCGCACGGGCGCCGGGATAGGTGATCCCGGCGAGGAACAGCACGATCCCGAGGAGCACCAGCGGGACGGCGACGGTGAGCAGGAGCGGGATCGACGGCCCGAACGCCCAGGCGATCACGATGTAGAGTGCGCGGAAGACGCTGCCGACGGAAAGGCAGATCAGCCCGGCGGCGCTGAGTTTCAGCCCGATCTTCAGATGGCGGTCCGCGGTGCGGATGTACCGGAAGATCCACCAGGCGCAGGCGGCGAGGCCGTAGATCAGGTAGATCCCGGCGCCGAGGTAGAACAGCGCCACCCCAGGGACGTGCACAAGCTTCGGGCTCAGCGCCAGCCCCCGCACCTCCGGCGGGGTGACGGCCATGGCGACCAGCATCAGCGCGATCGCGCCGGACAACGGGATCAGCTCGAACAGGACCCGCCCCGGCCTGCGCGGGCCCAGTGCGGAGCCGAGGAACACGATCAACAGCGCGCAGACGCCGATCGCGAGCAGGACGTTGTTGACCAGGCGGCCGGTGCCCTTGCCGGTCAGGTCGTCGAGCCAGCCGACGATGACCTTCTGCTGGGCGAGGAAGGAGCCTGCGACGCAGACGATCGTGATCGTGATCGCCCAGTTCGGCAGCAGGCGGGGTGCTCGGTAGGTCTGGTAGATCCGCCAGGCGAGCGCGGTCGCGAACAGCACCATCGCCACGACGTTGATGGGGGAGAACAGTGGAGTCACAGCCACCCTTGATGGTCGCCCAGCGCGCCTTGGACGCGGCGGACGTCATCGTCGTCGGCGCGACGGGGAATCGTGTAGTTCAAGACCGACGCCCATTCGAGGATGATGGTCGCCACGGTCTCGGCTTCCCATTCGTGCGCCTCATCGTAGGAGGTGCGGCGTAAAGCGCGGTGTACCGCGTCGCCGTCGAGGCCGGGGGCGGGGCCGCGCAGGAAGTCGGCGGGTTCGGCGTCGCCGCCGGGATGGTGATCGGCGAGCATATGCCCGAGTTCGTGCAGGATGATGTGGTCCTGGTGGGACTTCGTGGTCTCCTGCTGGAAGAAGATGTAGTCCGCCGAACCGGTGGCGATCCAGCAGCCGAACGGGCCGGGGACCTCCAGCGGATACGGCATCAGGCGGATCGGCCTGCCGCGCTGTTCGCCGAGCCGTTCGCAGAGCACGCCGACGTCGAGCGGCGGCTCGATGTCGAGCTTGTTCAGCATCTTGCGGCAGCGTTTGCGGAGTTCCCGTTCCTTCATCGGTTCTCTTCCGGCTGCTCGCGCTCGGCCCGTTCGTAGCGTTCGACGAGCTCCAGCAGGTCCATCACCTGACGACGGCCCTGCGGGGACAGTTCCTGTGCGCGCATGGCCATGAGCGTCGCCTCTCCGACCGGTTGGGGCTCCTGCTCGTCGAAGAAGTACGTGATCGGCACCCCGAACAGTTTCGCCAGCGCTTCGACGTAGTGGATCTTCGGATTGACCCGTTTGCCCGTGGCGAGCTGCTGGAGGTACGCGGGCGACATGGTGGGCCCGCCGGCACGGTCGATCGCCGCGGACAGCTCGCGATAGCTGTGCGGGGCGCCTTCGTCCGCGCGCACCGAATCGATCAGCGCGGTCAGTTTCTGGGCGAAGGTCTGATACGGCGACATGACCCCCCAACCGTTCCGTAGTCCCGTTCCGTAGTTGGAGTGTAACGCGATACAGCCTGTCCGCAGCTGTTGACAGCGCATGTATGCAGTGGTTTACAGTTGTCAAGCGGTTTCGTGCCGTGTCCGGTCTCTCACTCCGGAATCCGTGCCCTGGGGGTGTACGGACGCCGGAGTGAGAGCCGTTTTTTCCGGTGGGTGCACAAGATCGTGCCGGATGTAGTACGCTGAGGCAGCCAAGGTTGATCGCCATCACGGCGAACCCTTGGCCTAGGCCTGTTGCCGGAGGTCGACCCCCAGGGCTTCCGGTGACAGGCCCCTTTACTTTCACCGCATTCAGAGGACGAAATGCGGGCGGGGGTCAGGGCATGAGCGTGGCGGCCAGGGTGCCGCCCAATTCGAAACAGGCCTCGAGATCCGCTTTGCCCGGTTCGCCGGTGACGAGCACCGGCGAGGCCGCGCTTTCCCAGCCGAGGCCGGTCGTGATGGCCTCGATCCCGCGCACGGTGCCGGACGTGTCGCTGTTGCCGTGCACGAAGAACCCGAACGGACGCCCCCGCGTGGAATCCAGGCACGGGTAATAGACGGTGTCGAAGAAGTGCTTCAGCGCGCCGGACATGTAGCCGAGATTCGCCGGGGTGCCGAGCAGGTAGCCGTCGGCCTCCAGGACGTCGGGCACGGTCGCGCCCAGCGCCGCGCGGCGCACGACGTCGACGCCCTCGATGTCCGGATGGTTCGCGCCGGAGAGCACGGCTTCGAACATCGCCTGCGTCGAGGGCGACGGCGTGTGGTGGACGATCAGCAGCTTCGGCATGTCAGGCCAGCCGGGACTCGATGTCGGCCCGGAGTGCCGCCAGCCGCGCGTCCGCGGCGGCTCGCGCCTCGGCGAGATCGCCGGTGACCGGCTCCTTGATCTGCAGGTACGCCTTCAGTTTCGGCTCGGTCCCGGACGGCCTGATCACGACACGCAGCCCCTCGCCGGTCAGGCGGAGGACGTCGGCGTCGGGCAGGAGGTCCTCCATCGTGACGTCGGTGCCGCCCAGCGACACCGGGGGTGTGGCGCGCAGGCCCGCCATCAGGCGCTCCCGCACCGACAGGTCGGTGACGCGCAGCGAGACCTGATCCGTCACGTGTACGCCGTGCTTCACGGCCAGTTCGTCGAGGACGTCCAGCGGTCCGCGGCCCGCCGCGCGCAGGGAGGCGGCCAGGCCCGCGGCGAGCACGGCGGCGGAGATGCCGTCCTTGTCGCGCACGAAACCGGGGTTCACGCAGAGTCCGAGCGCCTCTTCGTAAGCGAACACGAGCCCTTCGCCGGCACGGACCAGCCATTTGAACCCGGTCAAGGTCTCCGCGTAGCGCGCCCCGAATTCCTTCGCGACTTCGCCGAGCATCGACGACGACACGATCGTCGTGGCCACCAGCGGATCGACACTGTCTACAGTGGACAGAACGTGCCAGCCGAGCAGGACGCCCGTTTCGTCCCCGCGCAGCATCCGCCACGAACCGTCCCGCTCGCGCACGCCCAGCGCGCACCGGTCGGCGTCCGGGTCGAGCGCGATCGCCAGGTCGGCGCCGACCTCGGACGCCAGAGCCAGCAAGAGATCCGTCGCGCCCGGTTCCTCCGGATTCGGGAAGGCGACCGTCGGGAAGTCGGGATCCGGCGTGGATTGCTCGGCGACCAGGCTCAGCTCGGTGAAACCGGCGCGCTCGAACGCGGCGCGCAGGGTCTCCGCGCCGACGCCGTGCAACGCCGTCGCGGCGACCTTGACCGCGCGTTCCGGGCCGCGCGGCAGCAGCGCGACCTTGGCGAGGTACGCGTCGCGGAGTTCGTCGCCCAGCACCTCGGCGCCGGGCTCGCGCGGCACGCTGATCGCCGGGGGAGCGGCTTCGATGGCGCGCTCGATCTCGCCGTCCGAAGGCGGGACGATCTGGCCGCCCGTCGCGTCGTAAAGCTTGTAACCGTTGTCGGCCGGGGGATTGTGCGACGCGGTGATCTGGATACCCGCCACCGCGCCGAGTTCCAGTACGGCGAACGCGAGCACCGGCGTGGGCAGCGGGCCGGGCAGCGTCTTCACCGCGAACCCGGCGGCCGTCAGCACCTCGGCGGCGGCCTTGGCGAAGGCCTCCGAACCGTGCCGCGCGTCGCGGCCGACCACCACGACACCGCCCGAATGTCCTTGTGCGGTCAGCCAGGCCGCGACACCCGCCGTGGTCCGGGTGACGACCGCGACGTTCATCCCGTTGGGGCCCGCGCGCACCGGGCCGCGCAGTCCGGCGGTGCCGAATTCGAGCGGTCCGGCCATGCGGTCCGCGAGTTCGTCCGCCGCACCGGCTTCGCCGCCCATCGCGCGGGCGAGGATGTTCTGCAGCTCGACGCGGGAATCGTCGTCCGGGTCGTCGGCGATCCAGCGGAACGCCCGATCCCGGAGATCCGAGGTCAAGGAAGTCGTCACCGAGTCAGCCTACGGGTACGTTGGAGAGGGTGCGATTGATCTTCACTTCTCTGGTGAGTCATGGTCATCTCTATCCCCTACTACCGCTCGCCGTCGCCGCTCGCGACGCCGGGCACGAGGTCGTCTTCGCCACCGGCGAAGACATGCTGGCGGTGGTCGAAAAGGCCGGTCTGGCAGTGGAAATCGCCGGATTCGGGATGCGGGAGGCGTTCGAGTCGATCGCCGGGCCCGACGCTCCGAAACCCAACGCCTCCGACGCCCCGCCCGAATCGTTCAATCCCGTCATCGGCGAAGTGTTCGGAAATGTGCTGCCCCGGCGGTTCGTCGCCGATCTCACACCGCTGCTGGAACGGCACCGGCCGGATCTCGTCGTCTACGAAAGCGGCAACGCCGGTGGCGCCATCGCCGCCCACCTCGCCGGGATTCCCGCGATCGGGCACGGTTTCGGCCGGTTCTCGCCGGGGGACGTCATGGACGTCATCTACGGCCGCGTCGCGGAATTCGCCACGGAAGTCGGTTTGGGTGGCTTGAAGCTGCCGTCCTTCGGCGATCCCGTCGTCGACATCTGTCCGGAATCGGTGCAAGCGCCGGATTTCCTGGCCACGGCGACCCGGATCCCGCTACGTCCGGTCGGCTGGGCCGAGCCGGGAGACCTCCCGGCGGGTGTGGTCGGCCGGGACAAGAGCCGTCCGCTCGTCTACCTCACCCTCGGGACCGCCTTCGGTGACGAAGACGTGTTGAAGCGGGCCATCGGCGCCCTCGCGCGGCTCGACGCGGACGTCATCGTCGCGGCGGGCCCGACGGTGGATCCGGCGAGCCTGGGCGAAGTCCCGGGCAATGTCCGGGTCGAGAGCTGGGTGCCGCAGGTCGAGCTCCTGCCGCACGTCGATCTCGTGGTCCACCACGGCGGCAGCGGGACGACGATGGGGGCCTTCGGCGCCGGGCTGCCGCAGCTGGTGCTGCCGCAGGGGGCGGACCAGTTCACGAACGCCGAGGCCGTCGTCGCGGCCGGGGTGGGCGCGCAGCTGATCGGTGCCGAGGCCGTTGAGGACGTCATTTTCGAGCAGGCGCGAAAGCTGCTCGCCGACGAGGCCGTCCACGGTGCTGCACGTCGGCTCGCCGACGAGGTCGCCGCGATGCCTTCGCCCGCGGAGGTCGCCCAGCGGCTTCCCGAGTTCGCCGGCTGAGAAGTGCCCCGGATGTCATGAAAGGGTCGTTCAGGACGAAAAACGTCCTGAACGACCCTTTCATGACACTTGTCAGGCGCGGGAGACGAGTTCCTTGAGCAGCGTGCCCATCCGGGTGGCGGACTGACGGCCCGCCTCGAGGACCTCTTCGTGGTTCAGCGGTTCCCCGGTCATCCCGGCCGCCAGGTTGGTCACCAGCGAAAGCCCGAACACCTCGACCCCGGCGGCGCGGGCGGCGATGGCCTCCAGCACCGTCGACATGCCGACGAGGTCGGCGCCGAGCGTCCGCAGCATGCGGATTTCCGCGGGCGTCTCGAAATGCGGCCCGGTGAGCCCCGCGTACACGCCCTCCTCCAGCGAAGGGTCGATTTCGCGCGCGATGTCGCGCAGCCGCTTCGAGTAGAGATCCGTCAGGTCGACGAAGTTCGCGCCGACGATCGGCGAGCGCGCGGTGAGGTTCAGGTGGTCGGAGATCAGTACCGGCTGCCCGACGCGGAAGCCCTCGCGCAGGCCGCCCGCGGCGTTGGTCAGCAGCACCGTCCTGGCGCCTGCCGCCGCGGCGGTGCGCACGTTGTGCACGACCGGGTCGATGCCCTTGCCCTCGTAGAAATGCGTGCGGCCCAGCAGGATCAGCGCGCGCTTCTCGCCGACGCGGACCGACCGGACGGTTCCCCCGTGCCCGACCGCGCCCGGCGCGGCGAATCCGGGCAGTTCGCCCAGCGGGATCTCCGCCTCGGGCTCCCCGATGACGTCCGCCGCCGGGCGCCAGCCCGAACCGAGCACGACGGCGATGTCGTGCTTCTCGACGCCGGTGCGTTCGGCGATGGCGGCGGCCGCCGCGACCTCGTTCTCACTCATGCGACGAGCGTATCCGGACGGTTCGCACGAGCAGGAACGCCACCAGTCCGAACGGGGACAGGAAGATCGTGAGCGCCAGGATCGGCCCTGTCACCAGCGGATGGATCCGGTGCTCGCGGGATTCGAGGTACATCCAGCGCGCGATGAACAGGTCGAAGGCGATCAGATGCGCCCAGATCGTGGCCGCCCCGTACGGCGATCCGGTGAACGCGCCGAGCACGCCGAGGTCCGGCCTGCTGACCGCCGTCCAGAGCTCGCCGAAATGCGCGATCGCGAGGACGAAGTACGGGATCAGCGGCAGCAGCGGCGTCCAGGGTGACGCCATGATCCGGCGGGTCCACGACCAGCCCGGCAGGAAGATCATCAGCAGCCAGAACGGCGTCGCCAGCGGGAAGGTCCAGGTGAAGAGGGTCTCGACGCTCATCGCAGCGAGGCCTCCAGCTCCCTGTCCTTCGCCGGCCGCCCGATCGCGATCAGCCCGCTAAAGGCGACGCCCGCGATCAGGAGGGCGAAGGCGGTGAGGGTCTGGCTGTCGGGCGCGACGATCGACTGGCCGCGCAGCGCCTGCCAGGTGAGCAACGCGAGCAGGCCCGCGTAGCCGACGCCGGCGATCACCACGAGCCGCAGCCGGAGGACGTCGTCGCGAAGCCGCGGGTAGCGCGCGGCCAGGACGCCGAGGACGAGCGCGAGCAGCGGAAGCGCCTGGAGTCCGTGCAGGCCGAGGAAATGCGGGATCCGCAGGTCGCCGCCGACCGTGCTCCAGTCGAGGATCGGCAGACCGGGGCCGCCGTCGGGGAGGCCGACGGTATGCGCGCCGATCATCGCGGACTGGCCGGTCGCGTCGAGCAGGGCCTGCTGGTCCGGGGTGGGGCTGCTCATCAGCGTCGCCAGCGAGATCCCGATCATGCCGAGGATCGCGCCGATCCGGGCCGCCCACGCCGTCGCGCGGTCGGGGATCCGGGTGAACATGACGGCGATCGTCAGGACGAGGTTGACCATCCAGAGCACGGCGATCATCCCGCCCATGACCTGGAAGATCGTGTTGTCGAGCGGTGTCGCGTTGTTGAAGTGGCTCGCGCGGACGCGAGCGGCCTGGAAGATCACGAGCGCGTATTCGGCCCCGAAGATCACGACGAGCGTGTTCGCCAGCCAGCTCGCGGTCCGCCGGAACTTGGGCAGCAGGGAGACGAGCCAGCTCCAGGTGAAGAAGTACAGCGTGGCGGAGACGGCGAATTTGAACGGTTTCGCCCAGAGCGGGGCGCCGTTCAGCGTCCGCTGGTCGATCAGCATGGCCAAGACGCACACCACGGTGATCACGGCGAAGGCCTGGGCGAAGCGATACGAACCCCGGTGCCAGGTGCGGGTTCTCTCGCGGAGATCGGTCAAGATGGTCATGGGTCCCTCCCAGAAATGGATAGTCAAGCTCTCCGTTATGGGAAGTTAAACTATCCATCCTGAGAAGTCTTCAGGGATGACCCTGGAACCGTCCCCGAGATGGGAGAACGCACGCGTGCGGATGGCCGAACTGAGCGAAAAAGCCGGGATCCCGGTCGCCACGATCAAGTACTACCTGCGGGAAGGACTGCTTCCGCCGGGCGAGCGGACCAGCCCGAACCAGGCGAAGTACGACGACGGGCACGTGCAGCGGATCAAGCTGATCAGGGCGCTGATGGATGTCGGCGGCCTCTCGCTCGCGACGGTCGGCGAAGTGCTCGCCGCGGTCGACGCCGGGGAGGCCAGCCCCCACCACGTCCTCGGTATCGCCCAGCAAGGCATCACGACGTCGAAGCGGGTCGTCGACGACGAAGCCCGCGAATGGGCGCTCGCCACGGTCCGCGACCTCGCCGACCGCCGCGGCTGGCCCTGCAAGGACGAAGACGACCTGGTCATCCAGGCCCTGGTCGGCGTCCTGTGCACGATCCGCGAGGTCGGGCACGGCTGGTATCTCGAGAAACTCGACGCCTACGCCGAGATCGCCGACCGGACCGCCGACCTGGACCTCGAAGGGATCTCGGGGATCGAGTCGCTGGATCAGATCATCGAGATCGCCGTCGTGGAGACGGTTCTGGGCGACAGGTTGCTCTCGGTGCTGCGGAGGCTGGCGCAGCAGCGCGCGTCGAAGGCGTACTTCGCCGGGCTAACCGTCGACGATGAACGACAAGGCGACCGGCTCGAAGATCCCGGTCTTCGCTGAGTTCTCCTGCTCGATCGTCGAGGTCACCGACAGGATCCACAGATCCGTGCCGCCGCTGAACAGATCCATGTACGTCGTCCGCGTGATGCTCTCGTTCACGGCGTCCCGGTTCCCGGCGGCGCGCTCCGTCGTCCGGTAGGTGTACCGCTGGCTGTCGTCGCCCCGGCCGGGAACGGTGGTCGGCCCGCCGATGGGGGCGATCTCCGGATGCTGGCTCCTCAGCCAGCTGAAGTAGGCGGGCGGCGGGCTCTCGGCCAGGAAACCGCTCAGCCGCTCGACCCGGATGGCCTGGCGGCCGTCGGGCGAGACGTACTGGACCACCGTGCTCGGCACACCCCTGGTGATATGCGGCGCGACGAACTTCTGCCAGCCCTCCGGGACACCGAGGCTGAACCGGCCGCCCTTGAGGCCGTTCACCGTGCTCGCGTCACCCTGTTGCGTGATCAGTTTCGGCGGCGGCTGGGTGATGATCGTGTCGCCTTGCTGCAGCTTCTCCGGCGGCCGCAGATCCTGTCCGCCGACGGCCCTGGCCAGCACGAACCCGCCGCCCGCGGCCAGCAGGAACAGGACGACCGACGCGAGCGCCAGCACCACCGTGCCCACCGTCGAGCGGCCAGGCCGCCGAGGCGGCGGTGGCGTGACGGTCGGCATCGGCGCGAGTTCGACGGGAGGCGCCGGCGCGGACTGGTTGAGGAACGGCAGCGGACCGGGGTCTGCGGCGAGTTCCGAACTCGTGCCCTCGCCCGGTTTCTCCGGCGCGACCGGCTTGATCACCTGGGTGTCGGTGGCGTCGAGATGCGCGGTGGTCTTCTTGCCGTCGGGAGTGTGGAACAGCTCGGCGGGGAAGAGGTCGATGAGTGTCTTGGCCTGCAACGGGTACAGCCGGCGCCGGACCTCGCGCAGGGTGATCCGCTTCGACGGCTCCTTCTTCATGAGCGCGCCGATCACGTCGGCCAGCGGGCCGGGGCCGGGCTTCGGCACCTTCCCGTTGACGACCTTGCCGACCGTTTCGAGCGGGTCGCCGTCGGCGTCGTACGGCGGCGAGCCCTCGATGGCGGCGAACAGTGTCGCGCCGAGACCCCACAGATCGGCGGCGGGGACGACGGCGCCGCCGGAAGCGACCTCGGGCGCGATGTAGGCGGGCGAGCCCAGCATCATCCCGGTGCGGGTCATGGTGGCTTCGGAGACGTTGCGCGCGATGCCGAAATCCGTGAGCTTGATCCGGCCGTCACCCGCGACGAGGACGTTGCCCGGTTTGACGTCACGGTGGGTGATCCCGGCGGCGTGCGCGGCTTCGAGCGCGGACGCCACCGCGATGCCGACCGCCGCGGCCTGCTCGACCGTCAGCGGCCCGTGGTCGCGCAGGATGTGCGCGAGGCTGCGCGACGGCAGCAGCTCCATCACGACGAACGGTTCGTCGTTCTCGCGGGCGACGTCGTGCAGGATGATCACGTTCGGGTGGCTCAGAACGGCGATCGCGCGGGCTTCGCGCAGGGTCCGTTCGCGCAGTTCGTCCGCCTGCGACGCCGGGACGCCGGGCGGGAGGCGGACCTCCTTGACCGCGACGGGGCGGTGCAGGAACTCGTCGTAGGCCGACCAGACCGTGCCCATCGACCCTGATCCGATGACCGAGCGCAACCGATATCGCCCGGCGACTACTCGCTTCTCGTCGCCGGGACTCTCGCTGGACTCGGTGGTGTCGGACGGCACGGCCCAATTGTGTCGTATGCCCGTGTGGCGGCCCTATGCGCCGTGCCCTGTCGGAGTGAACGGGCCGCCCGGCATCGCCCCCTAATCACCCCCTAGGCGCGACTAGCGTCACAGGTGGTGCCACTTGAGGGCCGTTAGCATCGATGGCTATGACGGAAGTGGCCGAGACGGAGTCAGTGCCGACCCCTGGCGAGCCCGACGCGCCGGAAGAATTGGAGCTCGCGGCGGAGTTCCCCGAAGCGAGCCGGGACCAGTGGCGCGAGCTGGTCGCGGGCGTGCTGCGCAAGAGCGGCGCCATCGACGAGTCCTTCGACGGCCTGCCCGAAAGCAAGCTGGTCACGCGGACGTACGACGGCCTGGAGATCCAGCCGCTCTACACGGCCGAAGACACCATCGACGGGACTGGTTTTCCCGGCCTTCCGCCGTTCGTGCGAAGCGCCCGGCCCGAAGGCGCGGTGACGACGGGCTGGGACGTCCGCGCCCGGTACGCGCGCCGCGACGCCAAGGCCACGAACGCCGCGATCCTCGCCGACCTCGAAGGCGGCGTCAGCTCGATCTGGCTGCGCGCCGGCGCGACCGGGGTCCCTGTCGCCGATCTGGGTGACGCGCTGAACGAGGTCTACGTCGACCTCGCACCCGTCACGCTCGACGCGGGCGAAGAGTACGAAGCAGCCGCGAACGAGTTGTTCACGCTCTTCGCCGAGCGCGAGATCCCGGCGAGCGCGGTCACCGCGACCCTGGGTGCCGACCCGATCGGCTTGACCGCGCGCACCGGCACCGCGCATCCGCTCGCCCCCGCCGCGGACTTGGCCGCGCGCGTCGCCACCAGTCACCCGAAGGTGCGGACGATCGTCGCCGACGGCCTCCCGTTCCACGAAGCGGGCGGCTCGGACGCGCAGGAGCTCGGCGCGGCCATCGCCGCGGGCGTCGCGTATCTGCGGGCGCTCACCGAAGCGGGATTGGACGTCGACACCGCGGCAGGCCAGATCGAATTCCGGCTCGCCGCCACGGCAGACCAGTTCCTCACGATCGCCAAGTTCCGTGCCGCGCGGCGCCTGTGGGCCCGGGTCACCGAAGTCTCGGGTGGCAGGGGCTCGGGCATGCGGCAGCACGCGGTCACCTCGCCCGCGATGCTGACCCAGCGGGACCCGTGGGTGAACATGCTGCGGACCACGCTCGCCTGTTTCGGCGCCGGGGTCGGCGGCGCGGACGCGATCACCGTGCTCCCGTTCGACGCCGCGATCGGCCAGCCGGACGCGTTCTCGGCGCGGATCGCGCGCAACACGCACGCCGTCCTGCTGGAGGAGTCCAAACTGGCCGGTGTCATCGACCCGGCGGGTGGCTCCTGGTACGTCGAGAACCTCACCGACGAGCTGGCCAAGGCCGCGTGGCGCGAGTTCACCGCCATCGAGGCGGCGGGCGGGATCGAGGCGGAACTGGCCTCCGGCGCCCTCGCGGCACGGCTCGCCGAGACCTGGGAGAAGCGGTCGAAGCGGATCGGGACCCGACGCGATCCGATCACCGGCGTCAGCGAATTCCCCAATCTGACGGAGAAAGCGGTCGTCCGCGACCCGCTCGGCGACCTGCCGGGTGGCGGCCTGCCGCGCTACCGGTACGCCGAAGCGTTCGAGGCGCTGCGAGACCGGGCGGACGCGCATCCCAGCCGTCCTCGCGTCTTCCTCGCCACCCTCGGCCCGGTCGCGGCGCACACCGCGCGGGCGAGTTTCGCGGCGAACCTGTTCCAGGCGGGCGGAATCGAGGCGGTGAACCCCGGTGCGCCCGAGGACGTCGTCGCGGAATTCCGGGCCAGTGGAACGAAGATCGCCTGCCTCTGCGGCAGCAACACTTCCTACGCCGAAGAAGCGGACAGCGTCGCGAAGGCGTTGAAGGAAGCGGGCGCCACGTCGGTGCTGCTCGCCGGTAAACCCGGTGACCACCCGGACGTCACGGGCTACCTCTTCACGGGCTGCGACGCCCTGGAAATCCTGACCGGCACGTTGAACGAGCTCGGAGTGCAGTGATGACCATCCCGAACTTCGCCGGAATCGAGCTCGGCAGCCCCGAGCCGGGCGACCGTCCTCAGTGGACCGAAGCCTTGCACGCCGCCACCGGCAAGGGCCCCGACGCGCTCGCGTGGGAGACGCCGGAGGGTATCGGCGTCAAGCCGGTGTACACCGCCGACGATCTGTCCGGAGTGGACTTCCTCGGCACGTATCCCGGTGTCGCGCCGTACCTGCGCGGCCCGTACCCGACGATGTACGTCAACCAGCCGTGGACCATCCGCCAGTACGCGGGTTTCTCCACCGCCGAGGAGTCGAACGCCTTCTACCGCCGCAACCTCGCCGCCGGGCAGAAGGGCCTTTCGGTCGCCTTCGACCTCGCGACGCACCGCGGCTACGACTCCGACCACCCGCGTGTCGCCGGTGACGTCGGCATGGCGGGCGTCGCGATCGACTCGATCTACGACATGCGCCAGCTCTTCGACGGCATCCCGCTCGACAAGATGAGCGTTTCGATGACCATGAACGGCGCCGTCCTGCCGGTGCTCGCGCTCTACGTCGTCGCGGCCGAGGAACAGGGGGTCACGCCGGACAAACTGGCCGGGACCATCCAGAACGACATCCTCAAGGAGTTCATGGTCCGCAACACCTACATCTACCCGCCGCAGCCGTCGATGCGGATCATTTCGGACATCTTCTCGTTCACCTCGCGGAACATGCCGAAGTACAACTCGATCTCCATCTCCGGCTACCACATGCAGGAAGCCGGGGCGACCGCCGACCTGGAACTGGCGTACACGCTCGCGGACGGTGTCGAGTACATCCGCGCCGGGGTCGAGGCCGGGCTGGACGTCGACAAGTTCGCGCCGCGCCTGTCCTTCTTCTGGGCGATCGGGATGAACTTCTTCATGGAGGTCGCGAAGCTCCGCGCGGCGCGCCTGCTGTGGGCGAAGCTGGTGAAGGGCTTCGAACCCAAGTCGTCGAAGTCCCTGTCGTTGAGGACGCATTCGCAGACCTCCGGCTGGTCGCTGACCGCGCAGGACGTCTACAACAACGTCGTCCGCACCTGTGTCGAGGCGATGGCGGCGACCCAGGGCCACACGCAGTCGTTGCACACCAACGCCCTCGACGAAGCGCTGGCGCTGCCGACCGACTTCTCCGCCCGCATCGCGCGGAACACGCAGTTGTTGCTGCAGCAGGAATCCGGCACCACGCGCGTCATCGACCCGTGGGGCGGCAGCGCGTTCGTCGAGAAGCTGACGTACGACCTCGCGCGCAAGGCGTGGGGCCACATCACCGAGGTCGAGCAGGCGGGCGGGATGGCGAAGGCGATCGACGCCGGCATCCCCAAACTGCGCATCGAAGAGGCCGCGGCGCGGACGCAGGCGCGTATCGACTCCGGCCGCCAGCCGGTGATCGGCGTCAACAAGTACCAAGTGACCGACGACGAGCAGATCGACGTGCTCAAGGTCGACAACGCGGGCGTGCGCGCGCAGCAGCTGGAGAAGCTGCGGCGGCTGCGCGAAGAGCGCGACGAGGACGCCACCCAGGACGCGCTGCGGCGGCTCACCGCGGGCGCCGAGTCCGACGGGAACCTGCTCGCGCTGGCCATCGACGCCGCGAGGGCGAAGGCCACCGTCGGCGAGATCTCCGACTCGCTGGAGAAGATCTGGGGGCGCCACTCCGGCCAGATTCGTACCATCTCCGGTGTGTACCGCGAGGAGGTCGGCAAGACCGAGAACGTCGAGCAGGCGCGCGAGCTGGTCGAGAAGTTCGCCGAGGAGGAAGGCCGCCGTCCCCGGATCCTGGTCGCGAAGATGGGCCAGGACGGCCACGACCGCGGCCAGAAGGTGATCGCGACCGGCTTCGCCGACATCGGTTTCGACGTCGACGTCGGCCCGCTGTTCTCCACGCCCGGCGAGGTCGCGCGGCAGGCGATCGAGGCGGACGTGCACGTGATCGGCGTTTCGTCGCTGGCCGCCGGGCACCTCTCGCTGGTGCCCGCGCTGCGCGCCGAACTCGCCGAGCAGGGCCGCGAGGACATCATCGTCGTGGTCGGCGGCGTCATCCCGCCGCAGGACTACGAGGAGCTGCGCGCGGCGGGCGCGGCGGCGATCTTCGGCCCCGGCACGGTGATCGCCGAAGCGGCGATCGACCTCATCGGACAGCTGACCGCCCAGGAGTCCTGAACCTTGCCGCGCAAGATCGACGTCGGGGCGCTGGCCAAAGGTGTCCTCGCGGGTGACCGCGGCCTGCTGTCGCGGGCGATCACGCTCGTCGAGTCCAATCGGGACGATCACCGGGCGCAGGCGCAGGAACTGCTGGTGGAGCTGCTCCCGCACGCGGGTGGCGCGCGGCGCGTCGGCATCACCGGGGTTCCCGGTGTCGGCAAGTCGACCTTCATCGATCAGCTCGGCACCGATCTGACCGAGGCCGGACACAAGGTCGCCGTGCTGGCCGTCGACCCGTCGTCGACGCGGACCGGTGGCTCGATCCTGGGCGACAAGACCCGGATGGCGCGGCTCGCGGTGGACCCGAAGGCGTTCATCCGCCCTTCGCCGACTTCGGGCACGCTCGGCGGCGTCGCGCGGGCGACCCGCGAGACGATCGTGCTGATGGAGGCGGCCGGGTACGACATCGTGCTGGTCGAGACCGTCGGCGTCGGGCAGTCCGAGGTGACCGTGGCGAACATGGTCGACTGCTTCCTGTTCCTGACCCTGGCCCGCACCGGCGACCAGCTGCAGGGGATCAAGAAGGGCGTCCTCGAACTCGCGGACGTCATCGCGGTCAACAAGGCCGACGGCGACCACGAACGCGACGCGAAACGCGCGGCTCGCGAACTGGCGGGCGCGTTGCGGATGATCTACGGCCGGGACGCCGAGTGGACGCCACCGGTGCTGACCTGCAGTGCGCTCACCGACGTCGGGCTCGACGAGATCTGGGCCGAAATCGGGCGTCACCGTGACGTGCTGACCGCTTCGGGTGAACTGGACGGGCGGCGACGGCGGCAGCAGGTGGAGTGGACCTGGGCGATGGTCCGCGAACAGCTGCTCGGGCGGCTCGCCGCGCATCCGGACGTGCGAGCGGTCGTTCCGGACGTCGAACGGGCGGTCCGGGACGGTGAGCTGACGCCGACGCTGGCCGCCCAACGGATTCTGGAGGCGTTCTCCGGTCCTCCGCGTGGCGGCTGACGCGGGAACCCGGCAGAGTGCAGAATCGGACTCGCGCTACGCCGACGAAAGGGAGTCATGCCGAAAAGGTCTCGTCTCGGGCAGCTGGCCGGGCTGGTCGCCGCCGGGCTGGTCGTCTGCGCTCCCGTCGCGCAGGCCGTTGAGATCCAGGCGCCCGCGCCGGTGATCATGCAGGCAGCGGCGGTGCACGAAGCGCTCGAGCAGGCGCCTCCGGGGCCGGTGCTCGACCCCGCCGAGACCGACAAGGCCAACAGCCAGGAGACCAAGAACAAGGTCATCGCGGGTATCGCCGCGGCCATCCTGCTCGGCTTGGTGATCCTCGGGCGGCGCTCCCGTTCCAAGAAGAAGAAGTCCTGAACCGCTACCCGTAAGTAGAAGGACTCTCCGCTTAGCCCGGGCCGAACTCTCGCAGCCGTTCATCGCAGATCCACTACCGGCCGTCTAGGGCTCGATCACTCGACGAGCGGCTTGTCATCTGCATGGTGCACGATCTATCGCAAATGCGTATCACAGATCGAACGGCACCCAGCGTGCCTTCAGCGACCACTCGTACGGTGGTAGACGAAGGTGACTGTGTTGCGGGAGGAGGTGCGGCGTGACGGTGCTCGATTCACGTCCGGACATTCCAGGCGACCCCGAGGGTCGCGTCGTTGCCCCTATAGAGGCGCCCACCGCGCTGATCTCCGAGGCCGGCGTCAGCATGGCACCTGTGCATGATCTGGGTGCCGGGCGCGGCCCCTTCTGGCTCGACGACTGGCTCCGCGCGAACGCCACCGACGTCGTCGCGTGGCGTCGTCGCATCCACGCGCACCCGGAGCTCTCCCGCCACGAGTTCGCCACGACCGAACTGGTCATGTCCCTGCTCCGCTCGGTGGGGCTCAAGCCATGGGTGCTGCCCTCGGGCACCGGCGTGGTCTGCGACATCGGCAGCGGCGACCGCTGCGTCGCGCTGCGCGCCGACATGGACGCCCTGCCGCTGACCGAGGCCACCGGGCTCCCGTACGCCTCCAAGACCGACGGCGCCGCGCATATGTGCGGGCACGACGCGCACACGGCGATCCTCCTGGGCGCCGCCCGGGCGCTGGCGGGCGCGCCGGAGCTGCCGGGCCGGGTGCGGCTGATCTTCCAGCCCGCCGAGGAGGTCATGCCCGGCGGCGCGCTGGACATGATCGCGGCGGGCGCGATGGAAGGCGTCGAGCGGATCTACGGGCTGCACTGCGACCCGCGGCTCGAGGTCGGCAAGGTCGGGCTGCGCGTCGGCGCGCTGACCTCGGCCGCCGACCTCATCGAGCTGCGGCTCACTTCGCCGGGCGGGCACACCTCGCGGCCGCATCTGACCGCGGACCTGGTGCACGCGCTCGGCACCGTGATCACGTCGCTGCCCGCGGTCCTTTCGCGCCGTGTCGACCCGCGATCCGGGACCGTGCTGGTCTGGGGCGCGGTGCACGCCGGGCAGGCCGCGAACGCCGTCCCGCAGGACGGGGTGCTGCGCGGCACGCTGCGCACGGCGGACCACGAGGTCTGGACGATGCTGGAGCCGCTCGTCGCGGCTTCGGTGGAGTCGCTGCTCGCGCCGACCGGGGTCGGGTTCTCCCTCGACTACCGCCGCGGCGTGCCGCCGGTCGTCTCCGATCCGGAGTCGCACGCGCTGATGCGGGCCGGCGTCGAGGCCGCGCTCGGCGAGACCGCCGTGGCCGGGACCGAGCAGTCGTCCGGTGGCGAGGACTTCGGGTGGTACCTGGAGCACGTCCAGGGCGCCTTCGCGCGGCTCGGCGTGTGGTCCGGTGAAGGCCCGATGGCCGACATCCACCGCCCGACCTTCACCCTCGACGAGCGTTCGCTCCTGTGCGGAGTCCGCACGCTGGTCCACACCGCCCTGGCCACCCTGGCCTGACGTCCATCCAGTCACGCGTGTCGTCCGTCTGATCACGCGTGTCGTCCACCTGGTCACAGGTGTTCGCCACAACCGGTGTCGAACACCTGTCCACAGGTTATCCACAGATGTGGAGTTATCCACAGATGTGGATGAGCGGCCTTTCCGAGGCCGCGAAACCCCACGATCCTCGAAGGCATGATCGATTGGGGAGGACGGCATGGGGCGGTCTCGCGTAGTGAGGCCGACGAGGTTCTAGGGCGTCGACTGGTCCTTGAAGGATTGGCCACAGGCGTCCTGGTTCAGCCGTGGCGGGGCGTGGTCGTCCATGCCGCGGATTCGCTCGAACTGGCGACCCGGGCTCAGGCGGCCTTGCTCGTGGTAGGGCAGCCCGCCGCGTTGTCGGGAGTCACAGCCCTTGCGCTACATGGGATTTCGGCGGTGGACGACACGAGGATCCACGTGACGGTGCCCTACTCGAGGCGGGTCAAGTCGAAGCCCGGGTTGGCCGTCCATCAGGCCGACTTCCGGCCTTCGGATGTCATCGAACTCGACGGGCTCGCCATGTTCTCCTTGGACCTGGCACTGGCCGACTTCCTCTGTGCGGGGGACAAGCGAACCGCGTTCGCCGCGCTGGACGAGGCGATGCACGGGCTCCTGCCGGACCACGTCCGCACTCTGCATGCGAACGTCCGGGACAGGATGGTGGACCGACGTGACCGCCGAGGTATCCACAGGGCGGTCATGTTGCTCGACCTGGCGACCGGTAAGGCGGATTCTCCACCGGAGAGCATCCTCCGGTTGATCGTCGTCGAGGCGGGGTTCCCGGTTCCGGAGGCGCAGTACGAGATCGCCACGATCGAGGGACGGACCCTTTATGTCCTCGACATGGCGTGGCCTGCTCGGCGGATCGCGCTGGAGTATGACGGCTTCGCTTCCCACGAGGAGCGTCGCGACTACGACTCCGAGCGAGATGCACGGATGGCTGGACGGGGCTGGATCACGATCCGGGCGTCAGCGGAGGACCTTCGTGATCCCCGGCGTGTCCTGTCCGAGCTGACCACGGCATTCGGAAGGCGCGCGGTCGCGTGATCGGACGGACGACACATGTGATCAGGCGGACGACACGCGTGATTGGACGGACGACACGCGTGATCAGCCGGAGATGCCTTGGCAGGGGCGGGTGCGGAGGGCGTCGACGTAGTCGGCGGGGGCGCCGGCGGCCTCGGCCGCGTCGGCCAGCACGCCGAGGTAGCGCGCGGACGGGAGGCCGCCCTCGTAGGCGTCCAGGACGTACAGCCACGCAAGCACGGAGCCGTCCATGGTCTGCACGCGGAGGCGGATCTTGGAGTGGATGCCCAGCTCGCCGCCTTCCCAGCGGTCGAGATTGGGCTCGTCCAGCGAGGTGACGTCGTACAACACCACGAAGACCCGGGAGCCCGGGTCTTCGACGATGGTCGCCAGCGCGCCTTCCCAGCCGAGGTCCTCGCCGCCGAAGGTCAGCCTCCAGCCCTCCAGCCAGCCGGTGCCGGCCATGGGCGAGTGCGGAGCGCGCTCCAGCATCTGGGCGGGCTCCATATTGGATCCATACGCGGCATACAACGGCACGGCGACAGCCTAGCGACCTACCGCTCACCCGGCTGGACGCACATGCCGTGTCCGGCCACTCAATCCGCCCAACGGTCGCCCGCGTACGGTAAACGCAGTCACAGACACCGCTGCGAGGAGGAGACCAGTGACCAAGATCGTGATCATGGGCGGAGGCCCCGCCGGTTACGAAGCGGCACTGGTCGCGGCCCAGCACGGAGCCGACGTCACCATCGTCGAACGGGACGGTCTCGGCGGCGCGTGCGTGCTCTACGACTGTGTCCCGTCGAAGACGTTCATCGCCTCCTCCGGCGCGCTCGCGAACATGCACGACCTCCGTGAGCTCGGCATCAACACCGACATGGCCGACACCAGCGTCGACCTGCCGACCGTCCACGGCCGCGTGAAGGGCCTCGCGCTCGCGCAGTCCGCCGACATCCGCGCCCGTGTCCAGCGCGAGGGCGTCCGCGTCGTCATCGGCCAGGCCCGTTTCGACGACGAAGAGGCCGGGCTCGCCACGCACAAGGTCGCCGTCACCGCCCCCGACGGCTCGACCGAGGTGCTCGACGCCGACGTCGTCCTCATCTCGACCGGCGCCACGCCGCGGGTGCTGCCCGGCGCCGTGCCGGACGGCGAGCGCATCCTCGACTGGCGTCAGCTCTACGACCTGCGCGAACTGCCCGAGCACCTGGCCGTCATCGGTTCGGGTGTCACCGGCGCCGAGTTCGCCTCGGCCTACACCGAGATGGGCGTCAAGGTCACCGTCGTCTCCAGCCGCGACCGCGTGCTCCCGCACGAGGACGCCGACGCCGCCGCCGTGCTCGAAGAGGTCTTCTCCCAGCGCGGCACCACGGTCGTCAAACAGGCCCGTGCCGACAAGGTCGAGCGCACCGAAAAGGGCGTCGAGATCCACCTCTCCGACGGCCGCGTGATCGAAGCCAGCCACGCGCTGATGACCGTCGGTTCGGTGCCCAACACCACCGACATCGGCCTGGAGAAGGTCGGCATCGAGCCCGGCCCCGGCGGCTTCATCGGCGTCGACCGCGTTTCCCGCACCAGCGCGCCCGGTATCTACGCCGCCGGCGACTGCACCGGCGTGCTCATGCTCGCCTCCGTGGCCAGCATGCAGGGCCGCATCGCGATGTGGCACGCGCTCGGTGAGGGTGTCGCGCCGATCAAGCTCAAGACCGTCGCCGCCAACGTGTTCACCCACCCCGAGATCGCGACCGTCGGCATCAGCCAGCAGGCGATCGACTCGGGTGAGGTGCCCGCCCGCACCATCATGCTCCCGCTCGCGACGAACGCCCGCGCGAAGATGGAAGGTCTGCGACGCGGTTTCGTGAAGCTGTTCTGCCGCCCCGCCACCGGCGTGGTCGTCGGTGGGGTGGTCGTGGCGCCGACGGCGAGCGAACTCATCCTTCCCATCGCGCTCGCCGTCCAGAACCAGCTCACAGTGGAACACCTGGCACTGACATTTTCGGTGTACCCGTCGCTGTCGGGGTCGATCACCGAGGCGGGCCGCCAGCTCATGCGGCACGACGACTTGGACTGATCTTCGTCGGCCGAGCAACCTTCACGGGGGTGCCCGCGTCTAGCGCGTGTCGGTGTTTCGTTGACAGCTAGGGGTTTTTCGTGATTCGCAGGGTGTTCGCCGGAGTGGTGGCGATCGGTGCGGCGGTGCTGGCGGGGCCGTCGACCGGTTTCGCTCAGCAACCCCAG
Organism: Amycolatopsis sp. CB00013; assembly: GCF_001905755.1. NCBI lineage: Bacteria > Bacillati > Actinomycetota > Actinomycetes > Pseudonocardiales > Pseudonocardiaceae > Amycolatopsis > Amycolatopsis sp. CB00013. The sequence goes on from NZ_LIWC01000004.1 coordinate 449,837, forward strand.
CCGGATCCCGGTGTCACCGTGCAGCTCAACGACGACACGGCCTACGAACTCGGGCTCGTCAACAAGTACGTGCACGGCGACGCCAACGTGGCGCTGGCGCAATGCCCCGGCGGAGACGGCATGAAGGCGCCGACGTCGACGACGTTCTCTTCGCCGGTGCTGACCATCGGGAAATACGACTACGGCCCGCTCATCGGTGTCCCGGCGAATGTCAGCGCCGACGTCGAACTCAAGGCGGGCACGGCTCCCGGCAGCTACCCGCTGACCGTCAACTGCAACGGAAAGTCTTATACGGCAACGTTTTCCGTGCCGCCCCGGCAGGTGAGCGCGGTACCCGCCGGTGCCGCCCACGCGGGAGACGGCAGCATGGCCTCCTGACTTCCTTCCTCTCGCACCGGCGGTCGCGATCATTTCGTGACCCTGGCGGGCAACCGCCGGGCCGCCTGCGGCGTTTGCCAGTCGTGGGGTGAACGACGAGCCGGTCCCGGTCTGGGGGCCGGGGACCGGCTCGTCGCGCCCGGGAGGTGGACATGAAAGCGAACTGGGTGCGAGGGCGACGGGCGCCGCTGGTGCTCGCGGCCGCCCTGTCGGCCGTCTTGGCGACGCTGGCGATCGTCCTGTCAGGTCCGGGGGAGACCGGCCAGGCCGCGCCTCCGGCGAGCGCGGAGCGGACCGAGGTGCCGGTGGCCCCGAGCGACGAGCCGGAGGCCGAGCCGGTCGGCGGGATGCCGAAGGCCGATCCGGTGTCGATCGACGTGCCGAAGATCGAGGCGAAGTCCAGCCTGATCCCGCTCGGGCTCAACGCGGACAACACCATCGAGGTACCGCCGGTGACCCGGCCGTTGCAGGCGGGCTGGTACGTGAACGGTCCGACGCCGGGGGAGGTCGGGCCGTCGGTGATCCTCGGGCACGTGGACGGCAACAAGCAGAAGGGCATCTTCTTCCGGCTGAAGGAGCTGGCGCCCGGCGACAGGGTCTCGGTCGCCCGCAAGGACGGCACGACGGCCGAGTTCGCGGTCACGAAGGTCGAGCGGGTGGCGAAGGACAAGTTCCCGACCGACGCCGTCTACGGCGACACCGCCGAACCGGAACTGCGGCTCATCACCTGCGGTGGGGTCTTCGACAAGGCGTCACGCAACTATCTCGACAACATCATCGTTTTCGCCCGGTTGATCGCGAGGTGAGTTCCATGATCAGGTCCGCCCTGGTGCTGGCGTGCGGAGTCGCGCTAGTCGCCCCGGCCGTCGCGTACGCGCAGGACGCCCCGTCCACGAGCCCGAAGGCGGATCCGTACCCGTTTCTCGGGCTCTCGCCCCGGCAGTCGGTGGCGGGGGAGGAGATCCTGGTCTCGGTCGGCTGCCCGGTCGGCGAACTGGGCGAAGTGAAGTCGAAGGTGCTCGACCGCATCGGCGAATTCACGGTGACCAACGAGGTTCCGGTGATCCAGGGCGCCGTCGCGCATATCGACGCCGAGGCACGGCCTGCCTTCTACACGGTCACGGCGATCTGCAAGACCACGAAGATCACGGCGAACCTCGAAATCGTGCCGGACAAGACGCCGACCTCGTCGAGTAAACCGCCGGCACCGAAGCCGACAGTGCTGCCGAAGCCTTCTTCGCCGGGGAAACCGGCTTCGGGCCGTCAGGTTTCGAAAATTCCGGTGGGGGCGCCGCAGACCGGGGCAACCGATTCCCTTTCCCGATGGTGTTCTCAGTGCGAGGGCTCGCATTGAGGGAGAAAAGATCATGGGAATGAAGGGAATCGTCGCGGGCGCCGGTTTGCTCGCGATGACGGCGGGAGTGTTCCTCGCTCCTCAGGCGTCGGCCACCGCACCGCCGCCGAAATTGTCGGTCAGCCCGGCGAAGGTCGCGCCGGGGCAGGCGCTGGACTTCACCGCCAGTTGCCATGGCACGCGCAGCGCCGTGACGTCGCCGGGGCTGACCGGTCCGGTCACGCTCTCGGCCCAGTCCGGCGCGACGTACATCGGGCACGGGAAGGCCGCGGGGAGGACCGGCAAGTTCAAGGCGAGTTTCCGGTGCGACGGCGGGCCGAACCTGCCCGCTGCCAGTGGGATGGCGACCGTCGAGTTCGAGATCGTCTGCCCGCCGCCGACGACCACGCCCACCAAACCGCCGTCGAGCAGCCAGCCCCCGTCGAGCAGCCGGCCACCGTCCAGCAGTGAACCGCCGTCGAGCAGCAGCGCGCCGTCGTCGAGCTCGGCGCGGGTCGTCCCGGCCGCGTTGACGAAGCCGTGCGGTACACCGGGCAAGACGCCGCAGGTGAAGGTCAAGCCTGCCGGTGCTCCGCAAACCGGCGGCGGCATTTAGTCCTCTGAATGCGCCAAGTAAGTGAAGGCCTCCTTGAGGGACGCAGGGTCCCTCAAGGAGGCCTTCACGGACAGACGTCAGGTCAGTCTTCGTCGACCCAGTCGAAGGTCTTCGTGACCGCCTTCTTCCAGTTCCGGTACTCCGACTCGCGGCGGGCCTCGTCCATCGACGGGTCCCACTGCTTGTCCTGCGCCCAGTTGTTGCGGATGTCGTCCTCGCTCTTCCAGAAGCCCACCGCGAGACCGGCCGCGTAGGCCGCGCCGAGCGCGGTGGTCTCGTTGACCACCGGCCGGATCACCGGCACGCCGAGGATGTCGGCCTGGAACTGCATGAGCAGCTCGTTGACGACCATGCCGCCGTCGACCTTCAGCGACTTCAGCGGGACACCGGAGTCGGCGTTCATCGCGTCGATCACCTCGCGCGACTGGAACGCCGTCGCCTCCAGGACCGCCCGCGAGATGTGTCCCTTGTTGACGAACCGGGTGAGGCCGACGATCGCGCCGCGGGCGTCGGAGCGCCAGTACGGCGCGAAGAGACCCGAGAACGCCGGCACGAAGTACGCGCCACCGTTGTCCTCGACGGTCCGGGCGTGCTGCTCGACCTCGGCCGCGGAGCCGATGAGGCCGAGGTTGTCCCGCAGCCACTGCACGAGCGAGCCGGTGACCGCGATCGAGCCTTCGAGCGCGTACACCGTGTCGTTCGAGCCGATCTTGTAGCAGACCGTGGTGAGCAGCCCGTTGTCCGACATGACCTTCTCGGTGCCGGTGTTGAGCAGCATGAAGTTGCCGGTGCCGTAGGTGTTCTTGGCTTCACCCGGCGACAGGCACGCCTGCCCGAAGGTCGCCGCCTGCTGGTCGCCCAGGATGCCCGAGATCGGGACCCCGGCCAGCGCGCCCTTCTCCCGGACCTTGCCGTAGGTCTCCGACGACGACCGGATCTCCGGCAGCATCGACAGCGGGATCGTCATCTCCTCGGCGATCTCCGCGTCCCAGGCCAGCGTGTCGAGGTCCATCAGCATGGTCCGCGACGCGTTGGTCGGGTCGGTGACGTGCACGCCGCCGTCGACCCCGCCGGTCATGTTCCACAGCACCCAGGTGTCCATGTTGCCGAAGATCAGGTCCCCGGCTTCGGCCTTCGCGCGGGCACCGTCAACGTTGTCGAGGATCCACTTGATCTTCGGTCCGGAGAAGTAGGTCGCCAGCGGCAGGCCCACCTTCGCGCGGTAGCGCTCCTGCCCGCCGCCGAGCGCGCCCAGGTCGGCCACGATCTTGTCGGTGCGGGTGTCCTGCCACACGATCGCGTTGTACACCGGCTTGCCGGTGGTGCGGTCCCAGACCAGCGTGGTCTCGCGCTGGTTGGTGATGCCGACCGCGACGATGTCGCCCGCGACCAGGTCGCCCTTGGCCAGCGCGCCCGCGGCGACGGCCCGCGTGTTCTCCCAGATCTCTTCGGCGTTGTGCTCGACCCAGCCCGCCTTCGGGAAGATCTGCTCGTGTTCCCGCTGGTCGACGGCGACCACCCGGCCGGAGTGGTCGAAGATCATGCAGCGGGTCGACGTGGTGCCCTGGTCGATCGCGGCTACGTACGAAGTCATCGAAAACTCCAGTCTCAGGTGAGGTTGTGGACGGCGAGGAAGAGCAGGGCGGCCAGGGCACCGCCGACCAACGGGCCGGCGACCGGGACCCAGGAGTAGCCCCAGTTCGGGTTGGCCTTGTTCTTGATGGGCAGCAGGAACGCGTACGCGATGCGGGGGCCGAGGTCTCGGGCCGGGTTGATGGCGTAACCGGTCGGGCCACCGAGGGACTGGCCGATGACCAGCACGACGAACGCTACACCCGCGTAGCCGAGCGCGGAGTTGCCGAAGTTCGGCGTGCCGCCCTCACCCGTGGCGTTGGCGTAGACCGGGCTGAGCAGGATCCACGCGACCAGCACGAAGGTGCCGATGATCTCGGTGACGAGGTTCCACGCCTTGTTCGGGATCTGCGGCGCGGTCGAGAAGATGCCGAGCGTCTCGTCGCGCTGCGGGTGGTCGTCGAACTGCAGCTTGTAGGCGGCCCAGCAGAGCACGGCGCCGAGGATCGCGCCGACCATCTGCCCGGCGAAGTAGATCGGGACGTCCGCCCACTTCGTCTTGTCCGCGATGGCGAGGCCCAGCGTGACCGCGGGGTTCAGATGCGCGCCGCTCGGCGCGGCGATGCTCGCGCCGGCGAAGACCGCGAACGCCCACCCGAGGGTGATCATCACGACGCCACCGTTGTGGCCGTTGTTCTTCCGCAACACGTGGTTGGCGACCACGCCGTTACCCAACAGGATCAGGACCGCCGTTCCCAGCAGCTCCCAGACGAATATGGCTCCTGCACTCACCGCTTGACCTCCACTTTGGACATTCCGCGCAGGGTCGAACACGGTGTGCTACGGCGCCCTTGCCGACCCACGTCCGTGGCACGTTACCGTCGCGTATTTGTTCGTTCCAGGCATCGCGGGAACCAATCCTTTCAAGATCGACGAGGGTTACGCCACACGTGTCACCCGCATAACGGACCGGTCGCGGCCGATCGTGCGATGCTGGAGCCACAGCGGCACAAGGAGGAATGTCACGTGGCAAGCTCTCAGCGCGAAGCCGAAAACAGCCCCGCCAGGCTGGGACCGCTCAAGCGGGAAGAGTCTTGGCAGCGGCTGGGTGAGGACAAATTCGACCTCGTCGTCATCGGCGGCGGAGTGGTCGGGGCGGGCACGGCGCTCGACGCCGCGACACGCGGCCTGCGGGTCGCCCTCGTCGAAGCGCGCGACCTCGCCTCGGGAACGTCGAGCCGGTCCAGCAAGCTCTTCCACGGCGGGCTCCGTTACCTCGAACAGCTGGAATTCGGGCTGGTGCGGGAAGCTCTGCGGGAACGCGAGCTGATGCTGACGACGATCGCCCCGCATCTGGTGAAGCCGGTCAGCTTCCTGTACCCGCTGACCCACCGGATCTGGGAGCGTCCGTACACCGCGGCCGGCCTGCTGATGTACGACACGATGGGCGGCGCGCGGTCGGTCCCCGGCCAGAAACACCTGAGCCGCGCGGGCGCGCTGCGGATGGTCCCGGCGCTGAAGCGGTCCGCGTTGATCGGCGGGATCCGTTACTACGACGCGCAATCCGACGACGCGCGGCACACGATGACCGTCGCCCGCACTGCCGCGCATTACGGCGCCGTCGTGCGCACTTCCACCCAGGTGGTCGGTTTCCTCCGCGAGGCGGACCGCATTTCCGGTGTCCGCGTGCGCGACGTCGAGGACGGCCGCGAGACCGAGATCCACGCGTCCGCGGTGGTCAACTGCACCGGCGTGTGGACCGACGAACTGCAGCGCCTTTCCGGTGGCCGCGGCCGGTTCCGTGTGCGGGCGAGCAAGGGCGTGCACATCGTCGTCCCGCGCGACCGGATCGTCTCGGAATCCGGCATGATCCTGCGCACCGAGAAGTCCGTGCTGTTCGTCATCCCGTGGCGCAACCACTGGATCGTCGGGACCACCGACACCGACTGGAACCTCGACCTCGCGCATCCCGCCGCGACCAAGCACGACATCGACTACCTCCTCGAACACGTCAACACCGTGCTCGCGACGCCGCTCACGCACGACGACATCGAAGGCGTCTACGCCGGGCTACGGCCTTTGCTCGCCGGGGAAAGCGAAGAGACGTCGAAGCTTTCGCGTGAGCACGCGGTCGCGCGTGTCGCGCCGGGACTGGTCGCGATCGCGGGCGGCAAGTACACGACGTACCGGGTGATGGCGGCGGACGCCGTCGACGCCGCGGCCGTCGACCTGCCGGGCAGGCCGCAGTCGTCCATCACGGACAAGGTGCCGCTGCTCGGCGCCGACGGCTACCACGCGCTGGTGAACCAGGCCGACCATCTGGCCAGTGAGCACGGGCTGCACCCGTACCGCGTGCGTCATCTGCTCGACCGGTACGGCTCGATGGTGCACGAGGTCCTCGCGCTTGGCGAAGGACGGCCGGAACTGCTGAAGCCGCTGGAGCACGCTCCGGACTACCTCGGCGTCGAGGTCGTCTACGCGGCCAGCCACGAGGGCGCGCTTCACCTGGAAGACGTGCTCGCGCGCCGGACGCGGATCTCGATCGAGTACGCGCACCGCGGCGTCGACTGCGCCGCGCAGGTCGCCACACTGGTGGGCGAGGTGCTCGGCTGGTCGAAGGACGAGGAGAAGCGCGAAGTCGAGGTGTACAAGGCGCGGGTCGACGCGGAACGGGAGTCCCAGTCGCAGCCGAGCGACGAGGCCGCCGACGCGTTGCGCTCCGCCGCGCCGGAAGCACGCTCGGGGATCATCGAGCCGGTGAGTTGATCGCCGCCGCCGCGTGGTGTGCCAGGCGCGCAGAGATCGTTGCCTGATCCGGTGAATCTGGCATAGCGTCGGCCGTCCCAGAGACGGAAGGCGGCCTTGTGGTGTTTCTCGACTCGTCGACGTGGACGGACCGGATCTTCGCCGGCGGTTCCTGGGTGCCCGGCACCGGCGGCACCCGGAAGGTCACGGAGCCCGCGACCGGAGCGGTGCTGGGAAGCATCGGGATGGCCTCGGCCGAAGACGCCGCGAAAGCGGCTGAAACGGCGGCCGAGGCGCAGCGGGCTTGGGCGGCGACACCGCATGTCCAGCGGGCCGCGATCCTGCGCAAGGCGGCCACGCTGTGGTCGGAGTACGCCGACGAGATCCGCTGGTGGAACGTCCGCGAGGTCGGCGCCGTGCCGGGAGTCGCGGGCTTTTCGCTGCACGTCGCGGAGCAGGAGTGCTACGAAGCGGCGGCCCTGCCCGGCCGCCCGTACGGCGAACTCCTGCCGAGCGAGGAGCCGCGCCTGTCGATGGCGCGCCGTGTCCCGGCCGGTGTGGTCGCGGTGATCTCGCCGTTCAACATGCCGATCATCCTGGGGATCCGGTCGGTCGCCCCGGCGCTCGCGCTGGGGAACGCGGTCATCCTGAAGCCGGATCCGCGCACCGCCGTCACCGGTGGCGTCGTCCTCGCGCGGATCTTCGAGGAAGCGGGCCTGCCGCCGGGTGTGCTGCAGATGCTGCCGGGCGGCGCGGACGTCGGCGAGACGCTGGTGACGCATCCGGCGGTCCGGGTCATCTCGTTCACCGGGTCGACCGGCGCCGGGCGCAAGGTCGGCGAACTCGCCGGAAAGCATTTGAAGCGGGCACATCTGGAGCTGGGCGGGAACTCCGCGCTCATCGTGCTCGACGACGCGGACGTCGACGAGGCCGCCGGGGTCGCCGCGTTCGGCTCGTTCTTCCACCAGGGCCAGATCTGCATGACCACCGGGCGGCACCTCGTGCACGAGCGGCTCTACGACGACTTCGTCGAGCGGCTGGCGGCGAAGGCGGCGGCGTTGCGGGTGGGCGACCCGGCGCGGGACGAGGTCGCGCTCGGGCCGATCATCGACGCCGGACAGCGGGACAAGATCCACGACCTGGTCACGGCCAGCGTGGCGGCGGGGGCGCGGGTCGCCGCCGGCGCCGAGTACGACCGGCTGTTCTACTCGGCGACGGTGCTCGCCGACGTGCCGCCGACGGCACCCGCGGTCGCCCAGGAGATCTTCGGCCCGGTCGCGCCGGTCGTGCGGTTCTCCGACGCGGAGGAGGCCATCCGCCTCGCGACGGCGAGCGAGTACGGGCTTTCGCTGGGGATCGTCACGCGCGATGTCCTCAAAGGACTGGAGCTCGCGGACCGCGTCCCGACCGGGATCGTGCACATCAACGACCAGACCGTCAGCGATGAGGCGAACAGCCCCTTCGGCGGCGTCGCCGCTTCGGGCACCGGGAGCCGCTTCGGCGGTGCGGCGGCGAACATCGAGGCGTTCACCGAGACCCGCTGGGTCACCGTCCGGAACCCGCCCCCGACCTACCCCTTCTAACCCCGCATTTAGTCCTCTGGATGCGGTAGTTGGTGTCGCGTACTACCGCATTCAGAGGACGAAACGCGTCGCGATTAGCCCGCTAAACGCAGGTCAGGCGGTGCGGCGCCAGCGGATGAGGCGTTCTCCGGTCGGGGCCGGATCGAGTTCGGGCCCGACCAGGGTGAACCCGCATTTGCGGGCGACCGAGGCGGACACCTCGTTCGTCTCCTCGTAGCGATAACTGACCTCGCGCAGGCCGAGCCCGCCGAAACCGAAGCGCAGGGCCGCGTTGAGCGCGGTGCTCGCGACCCCCTTACCCCGCGACGCCGCCCGCACCCAGACCGACGCCTCCGCGTACCCGGCGTCGAGATCGAGATCCCGCAGGCCGACCTCGCCCAGCAGATCCCCGGTCGTCGGCTCGGCCACCGCCCAGGAACAGCGCTCGTCACCAGCCCACTGGGCGGCGCGCAGCGCGACGTACTCGGTCGCCTCGTCGAGGTCCCGCAAGCGGTAGTTCAGGACGTACTTGCGGTGCGTCGGGTCCGCGAAGGCGGCGACCAGCGCCGGACGGTCGTCGAGGGCCTTGTCCGCCCGCAGCTGCCGCAGGTAGTACTCGCCCGCGTTGATCTCCACCGGTTCCACCCTTCGAGGGTAACCGGCGCTTCAGCGGCGGCGGCTCATGATCAGCGCGACCGCCAGCGGCAGCAGGAAGACCAGGAACGTCCCGCGGGTGAAGAAGAACAACGCGATCGCGACGGCGGCGGCGATCGGCACGGCACTGGCCGTCAGCCATTTCGACGGCTGGATCTCGTTCTTCGCGGACGCCTGCGAGACGCCGGGCATCGGCGGCAGGGGGAGCAGCGCGCTGGGCCGGGGCGAAGGCAGGTCCGTGAACAGCGGTTCGAGTTCGCTCGCCATCCTCGCGGCGCTGACCTTCGCCGACCGCGAACCGAACTCGTCGAGGTCGAGTCTGCCGGTGCGGACATGCTCTTCCAGCGCCTCGAGCGCGTCTTGGCGTTCGGCGTCGCTCAGCCGCATGTCCGGTCTCTCGGCACTCACGTCCCGAGTCTACGGGCGGATCAGCCGTCGAGTTCCCGTCGACGCTGCTTCCCGAGCTTCTTGTGCGAGTTCTCCCAGCCCTTGCCCCAGATGCCCTCGCCGACGGCGCTGATCCCGATCGGGACGAGGATGAACCACCAGGTGATGCCGGTGGTGATGATCAGCGCGATGGTGGCGATGAACAGGATCGGTAGGAGCGCGCCCATGACGCGTTGCGTCGGGGAGATGCCCGCCCACGTCGACGCCGGTTTCCCCGGTTCGCCGACGGCGGCCTTGGGCGTGTCGTAATGGGGGTGCGGCTCGGGCAGGTCGAGGAAGATCTCGGCCAGCTCGCCGCGGGTTTTGGCGGCGGTGATCCGGGCGGACCGGTCGCCGAACTCGTCGATGTCGATCCTGCCGACGGTCATGTGCTCGCCGAGCGCGGTCAGCGCGGACTCGCGATCCTGATCACTGATCCGCAGCCGCGGAGACGGAACCTCGCTCACCCTTTCGAGAATAGGCCGGGCGAGGCCCCGTCAACCACGACATTCGTCAGTCTTTGAGCTCGAACAGCTGCGTGCCCTGCGTCACCGCGGCGCCGACCTCGACCGAAAGCCCGGTGACGGTGCCCGCTTTGTGTGCGGTGACCGGGTTCTCCATCTTCATCGCTTCGAGCACGACGACCAGCTCGCCCGCTTCGACCTGCTGGCCCTCTTCGACGGCGACCTTGACGATGGTGCCCTGCATCGGCGCGGTGACCGCGTCACCGCTCACCGCGGCCTTGGTGCCGCCCGCGCGCTTGCGCGGCTTGGCCTTCACGGCCGTCCCGCCGCCACCGGCGTCGAGCGAGAAACCGCCGGGGAGCGACACTTCGAGCCGTCGGCCGCCGACCTCGACGACGACGTTCTGCCGGGGCTGCTCTTCCTCGGCCTCGACGGTTTCCGGCGCCACGAACGGCTCGATGGTGTTCTCGAACTCGGTCTCGATCCAGCGGGTGTGGACGCTGAAACCGTTCTCGTCGCCGATGAAGGCCGGGTCGTCCACGATCACGCGGTGGAACGGCAGCACCGTCGCCATCCCGTCGGCGACCATCTCGGCCAGCGCGCGGCGGCTGCGCTCGAGCGCGTTCTGCCGGTCCGAGCCGGTGACGATCAGCTTCGCGAGCATCGAGTCGAACTGGCCGCCGATGACGCTGCCGGACTCGACGCCCGAGTCGACGCGGACGCCGGGGCCGCTCGGCGCGACGAACCTCGTCACGGTGCCGGGCGCGGGCAGGAAGCCGCGGCCGGCGTCCTCGCCGTTGATGCGGAACTCGATCGAGTGGCCGCGCGGTTCCGGGTCTTCGGTGATGCGCAGCTTCTCGCCGCGCGCGATGCGGAACATCTCGCGCACGAGGTCGAGGCCCGTCGTCTCCTCGGACACCGGGTGCTCGACCTGCAGCCGCGTGTTGACCTCGAGGAACGAGATCGTGCCGTCGACGGCGACGAGGTACTCGACGGTCCCGGCGCCGTAGTAGCCGGCTTCCTTGCAGATCGCCTTGGCGGATTCGTGGATGCGCTTGCGCTGCTCGTCGGTCAGGAACGGCGCGGGCGCCTCCTCGACGAGCTTCTGGTGGCGGCGCTGCAGCGAGCAGTCGCGGGTGCCGACGACGATGGCGTTGCCGTGCTGGTCGGCGAGGACCTGCGCCTCGACGTGGCGCGGCTTGTCGAGGTAGCGCTCGACGAAGCATTCGCCGCGGCCGAAGGCGGAGATCGCCTCGCGCGTCGCCGATTCGAAGAGTTCCGGGATCTCTTCGCGGGTGCGGGCGACCTTCAGGCCGCGGCCGCCACCGCCGAACGCCGCCTTGATCGCCACCGGCAGGCCGTGCTCGTCGGCGAAGGCGACGATCTCGTCGGCGTTCGCGACGGGGTCCTTGGTGCCGGGCACGAGCGGGGCGCCGGCGCGCAGCGCGATGTGGCGCGCGGTGACCTTGTCCCCGAGGTCGCGGATGGCTTGCGGGCTCGGCCCGATCCAGGTCAGCCCGGCGTCGATGACCGCCTGGGCGAAGTCCGCGTTCTCGGAGAGGAACCCGTAGCCGGGGTGGACCGAGTCCGCGCCCGACCGCTTGGCGGCGTCGAGCAGCTTGTCGAAGACGAGGTAGCTCTCGGCCGCGGTGGTGCCGCCGAGCGCGAAGGCCTCGTCCGCGAGGCGCACGTGGGGTGCGTCGCGGTCAGGATCGGCGTAGACGGCGACGCTGGTCAGCCCGGCGTCCTTCGCCGCCCTGATCACCCGTACCGCGATTTCCCCGCGGTTCGCGATCAGGATCTTGGTCACCGGACCACCTGTGCCGGCCTGCTCGGTCACGCCGTACCTCCTGCGTTCGCACGTCGGGCCGCCCCGATGCGGCTCCGCAGCAGTTTAGGTGAAGTTCCCGCCCCGATTAATGAGAGCAAGGCCACCCGGTGACCTTTGCTTTATACCAGCGCTTCGCGGTGCCGCAGTTCTTCCGGAAGGTCGGAATCGAGCACGATCAGGTCGTACGGCTGGGCCTGGTGGACGCGGCCGAGGTGCTCGGATTTGACCAGTGCCCACGGCTGGTGCGGCCCGCAGCATTCGACGAGACGCTGCACGGAACTGAAGGCGATCAACGCCATCCGGCCGTCCTTGGTCGCGCGGAGTTCGATCTCCGCGCTCGTGTAGTCCTTCGGCTTTTTCGCCGTCGGAAGGAACAGTGCGGTGGGCAGTCCGGGGTTCGTCACAGGAACAACATAGACGTGCACTCTGCGCTAGATCACTTACGCTCTCGGATATGCGGAAACAGGAAGCGCGGGCGCCACTATCCGTGCTGTTCACCGCCCTGCTGGCGGTGGTGGTGACGGCGGGCGTGATCGTCGCCGTGATCCTGCTCCGCCCGGCCGCCCCGACGCCCGACGGTGACCCCGGCGTGCCTCCGGTGTCCGATGGCGCCCCAAGTGCGCCCGGGGTGAACTGCGGGGACGCGGCCTGCCGCGAGATCGGCGCGATGACCGTCGGCGGGCTGCCCGTCGTGCTGCTGGCCGACGGCGCGGGGAAGCAGGGTGTGGTCCGGATCGGCGCGGACACCGCGTACCCGCTGATGATCAACGACATGGGGGTCACCCTGAAGGGCGATTCTTTGCGCTGTGTCGACGGGGCGACGCCGGTGTGCCTGGTGCGCGGCGAGACGGGCGCCGGTGCGGCGGGGGAACTGTTCGTCGCGCGTGGCGGGATCTGGCGGGACACCGGGAAGCCGTATTTCTCCGACGCCGGGACGGTCGCCCTGAGCGACGTGACCGCCGACGGGGTCGCGGACGTCATCGTCGTGCGGCACGAATGCCCCGGCGCGCAGTCCGGATCGGCGCGGTGCCAGGCGGCGCCGGTGCTCGCCGAGGTCTACGACGTCGCCCGCGGTTCCGTGGGGTGCACGCGGCGGTACACCGCGCCTTCGGAGCTGAGGGGCTGGCCGGATGTCCGGTTGACGAAGGCTGATCTGCGGGCCTGCCCCTGACGGGGAGCAAGGGACCTTTGCTACCACCGGTGGCGGCTGCGGGACGCGAGAGTCCGTGAAGGCCTCCTTGAGGGACTCTGGGTCCCTCAAGGAGGCCTTCACGGACCGTCAAAGGGCCTCAGGCCCCAGCGGTGGCAGGCTCCTTCGCGGAGGCAGTAGCCGCTTCGCCGTCGGAAGTCGGCGAAGGGTCCGTCGGCGAGTTGAGCACCTCGTCGTCCAGAAGGCCTTCGCCACGGGCGACGACCACCGGCACGACGATCTGGCCCGCGACGTTGGTCGCGGTCCGCATCATGTCCATGATCGGGTTCACCGAGTAGATCAGCGCGATCCCGAGCGCCACCTGCTGCGCGTCGAGGCCGATGAACGCGGTGGTCAGGGTCAGCGCGGTCAGCCAGCCGGTGGTGCCCGCGGTGGCCAGCGCGCCGAGCACGGCGACCACGACGATCCCGACGTACTGCCAGATGTTCAGCGAGACCCCGGACAGGTTCGCGATGAAGATGGCGCCGATCGCGGGGAACACCGCCGCGCAGCCGTCCATCTTCGTGGCGCTGCCCAGCGGAGTCGCGAAGGCGGCGTATGCGGGCTGGACGCCCAGGTTCACGGCGGACTGCCGGGTGAGGGGCAGTGTCGCGGCCGAAGACTGCGACGCGAACGCGAACTGGATCGCCGTGCCCGCCTTCGAGAAGAACTTCAGCGGGCTGACCTTCGCCACGAACTGCAGCAGGATCGGGTAGACCACCAGCAGCACCACGAGGCAGCCGACGTACACCGCGAGAGTGGTGGTGAACAGCGGCCGGAACAGGGCGTCACCGTAGTTCGCGACCGCGGCGCCGATCAGGCCGACGATGCCGATCGGGGCGAGCCGGACGATCCAGCCGAGGTAGCGCTGGATGATCTCGAAGACGCTGGTGGTGAAGTCGACGAACGGCTTGGCCTTGTCACCGAGGCTGTAGGCCGCCGCGCCGATGATCACGGCGAGGAACAGCACCTGCAGCGTCGAGCCTTCGGTGAAAGCCGTGAAGAAGTTCTTCGGCAGGAAGCCTTCGACGAAGGCGCTCCAGGAGCCCCAGTTGTCGACGCTCTTGGTGGCCTTGTCCGCGTTCTTCGCGGTCGCGGCGACGCCTTCGCCGAGGCCGCCGCTGCCCGGGTTGAACAGCTTCGCGACGGCGATGCCGATCAGCGACGCGATGAACGAGGTGATCGCGAACCACAGGACGGTCTTGCCACCCAGCCGCGCGGCCTTCTTGCCGCCGCCGAGATTGCGCAGGCTGTTGATGCCGACCACGATCGCCGTGAAGACCAGCGGGATCACCGCGATCTGCAGCAGCGTCGTGAAGATCGTGCCGATCTGGTCGAGCAGGTCGGTCAGCCAGCTCGCCTCGGTCGTCCTGGCGAGGACGCCGAGCAGGGCGCCCACGACGAGCGAGCCGAGGACCGCCGCCGCGAAGACCCTTGGCCTTGTGTAGGTCCGAATGAAAGACACGGGGCGACTCCGGTGCGTGAAAGTTTCCTGATTTCCCGAACGTGAAGAACGTTCGGCGAGGCAGGACTCTTCCGGATCACCCGATCGTGTGGGAGTCGTCTCAGGATGCGGGACGGGTCCAGAGATCGATGACGCTCACGCCGACCTCCGTCAGCAAACGCCGGGTCAGCGGCAGGCTGATGCCGATGACGCTCGAGAAATCACCGTCGATTCCCTCGATGAACCAGCCGCCGAGCCCGTCGAGGGTGAAACCACCGGCCACCTGAAGCGGCTCTCCGGAAGCGATGTACGCCTCGATCTCTTCTTGGGACGGTGTGCCGAAGCGAACAGTGGTCCCTTCGGTCCCGGAGGTTTCCTTCGTCCTCTCGCCGTTCTCGACGCGGATGATCGCGTGGCCGGTCAGAAGTTCACCGGTTTTGCCCGCCATCGACGCCCAGCGCTCGCGCGCGGCTTCCGGCGTGATCGGCTTCCCGACCATTTCGCCGTTGATCGACAGCATCGAATCGCAGCCCACGATGACCATGTCGGAGTGACCGTCGAGGGCCTCGAAAACCGCTTCGGCCTTCGCGGCGGCGAGTGCGCGGACCAGCTCTTCGGGGGCCGGATCGGTCAGGGACGCGGCGACCGCGTCCTCGTCGACGCCGGACACGACGACGCTCGGATCGAAGCCGGCGGAACGCAGGACACCGAGGCGGGCGGGAGACTGGGACGCGAGAACGAAACGCACGTGAGGAAGGTACTCGACGGCTCGCCGTTGCCTGATTGTGACCTGGAACACCCGAACGTGGAGTTAGTTTGTTGTGGCGCGCAACATATGGATTGTTCGAGCTACGGAGGAACCAATGTCGCCCCGCCTCCGCGTCAGAAGATCTCTTCGCACGACGCAAACCACAGTGCTCGCAGGACTGCTCCTGGCCGGTTCGGCCCTGACCCCGGTCGCGTCCGCCGCCCCCGGGCCGCTCTACAAGAATCCGCACGCTTCGACGTCCGCGCGGGTGAACGACCTGCTCAAGCGGATGAGCCTCGACGACAAGATCGGCCAGATGACGCAGGCCGAACGCGGCGCGGTCACCCCCGACCAGGCCGCCGCGCTCAAACTGGGGTCCTTGCTCTCCGGCGGTGGCTCGGTGCCCGCCAGCAACACCCCGAACGGGTGGGCCGACATGGTCGACTCGTATCAGAAGGCGGCGGTCTCGACGCCGCTCGGCATTCCCACGATCTACGGCGTCGACGCCGTGCACGGCCACAACAACGTCTACGGCGCCACGATCTTCCCGCACAACATCGGCCTCGGTGCCGCGAACAATCCGCGCCTGGTCGAGAAGATCGGCCGGGCGACGGCGCTCGAAGTCGCCGGAACCGGCCCGCAGTGGGACTTTTCGCCGTGCCTGTGCGTCGCCCGCGACGACCGCTGGGGCCGGACCTACGAATCCTTCGGCGAATCCCCGCGTGACGCCATCGCGAACGCGTCGGCCATCACCGGGCTTCAGGGACGCAGGCTCGGCGAGAAACCGGGATCCGTGCTCGCGACGGCGAAACACTACGTCGGCGACGGTGGAACGACGAACGGCGTCGATCAGGGCAACACCGAGGTGAGCGAACGCGAACTGCGCCAGATCCACCTGCCACCGTTCCGCGAGGCGATCGACCGCGGGGTCGGCTCGGTGATGATCTCGTTCTCCAGTTTCCAGGGAGTGCGCATGCACGCCCAGAAGTACCTCATCACCGACGTCCTCAAGAAGGAACTGCGGTTCCGCGGGCTGGTGATCTCGGACTACAACGCGATCAACCAGATCGACGGCAAGGAGGGCTTCACCCCCGAAGAGGTGCGGCTCTCGGTGAACGCGGGCATCGACATGTTCATGGTCCCGTGGGACGCGCCGCAGTTCATCGCCTACCTCAAGGCCGAAGTCGAGGCGGGGCGCGTCTCGCGCGACCGGATCGACGACGCGAACCGCCGCATCCTGGCGGAGAAGTTCGAACTCGGCCTGTTCGAGCACCCGTACACCGACCGATCTCTCCAGAAGACGTTCGGCAGCAAGGAACATCGCGAACTGGCCCGGCAGGCGGTCCGCGAATCCCAGGTGCTGCTGAAGAACGACGGTGTGCTGCCGCTGGCGAAGAAGAACAACAAGATCTTCGTCGCGGGCAAGAACGCGAACGACATCGGAAACCAGGCGGGCGGCTGGACGCTCACCTGGCAGGGACAGAGCGGCCCGGTGATCCCGGGCACGACCATCCTCGACGGCATCAAGTCGGGGGCGGGGAAGGGAACCACGGTGACCTATGACCGTGCGGGTGACGGAATCGACGGCAGCTATCAGGTCGCCGTCGCCGTGGTGGGCGAAACGCCGTACGCCGAAGGACAGGGAGACCGGCCGAACGGCTTCGGACTCGACGCGGAAGACCTCGCCACGATCGCCAAGCTGAAGAGTTCGGGTGTTCCGGTCGTCGTGGTGACCGTGTCCGGGCGTCCGCTCGACATCGCCGCGCAACTGCCGCGGTTCGACGGGCTGGTCGCTGCCTGGCTGCCGGGCAGTGAAGGCGCCGGCGTCGCCGATGTCCTTTACGGCGACTACAACCCGACCGGGAAGCTGACGTTCAGCTGGCCGGTCAGTGCGGCGCAAGAACCGGTGAACGTCGGTGACGGCAAGAAGGCGCTGTACCCGTACGGCTACGGCCTTCGGTACCGCCGGTAGCTTCCGCCTCCCGCGGATGAGAGGAACGGTCCTTTCCTTGCGAAATGTGCAAGGAAAGGACCGTTCATTGCGCCGGTGGTGGGCCCACGACCCGCATTCAGAGGACTAAATGCGGGAGGAGGGTCAGGCGGCGCTGGCGGCGGGTTCGCGAGCGGGCGGGCGGGGTGCCCGGGAAGGGCGGCGCATGGTGAGCGCGGCGAGCACGCCCAGCACGAGCACCGCGGCCGGAAGCAGCAGCGTCACGCGGGCCGCGTCGGTGAGTCCATTGTGGACGGCTTCGAGCGCGAGCCGCTGAGCCTGCTCGGCGACACCGGACGGCAAGCCGGGGAACGCGGCCGCCCCGGAAGAACCGAACTCCCCGGTCGATTCCGCGGCCTTCGCGACGCCTTCCGCGAACGGCGCCCGGTACTGCTCCGGCAACGCGCGCGCGGCCGACGCCGCCTCGTCGGCGATCGACGTACCGATCCGTGCCTGCAGCAGCACACCGACGGCCGCGCTACCCAGCACGCCGCCGACCTGACGGGCGGTGTTGAAGATGCCCGACGCGGTCCCGACGAGCCGCGGTTCGACCGAACTCATCGCCAGATTGCCCATCGGCGCGAAGATGAAGCCGATGCCGAGGCCCGCCACCAGCAGCGCCGGGGTGAGCGTCCACGCGTTCGCGCCCGCCTCGGCGATCAGGGCCGCCAGTCCCATTCCCGCGGCGAGCGCGGTGAGCCCGACGATCAGCAGGATCTTCCCGTTGACCTTGTCCGAAGCGCGGCCGACGAACGGGCCGATCAGGCCGGCCAGCAACGACATCGGTGCGAACAGCAGGCCGGACATCGTCGGCGACTCGCCCAGCACCGCTTGGATGTAGATCACCAGCGGCAGGAACATGCCGGTCATCGCGAAACCGACGGTGACCGAGGTCAGCGTGCCCGCCGAGAAGTTGCGGTTCGCGAAAACGCCGAGCGGAAGCAGTGGTTCCCGGCGGTTGAACCGTTGCCACGCCACGAAAGCGACCAGCAGGGCGACGCCGAAACCGATGATCTCGAACACGGTGACCGGCCCGAACACCCGCCCCCAGTCGTAGTGCTGTCCATTTTGGACGCCGTAGACGACGCAGAACAACCCCGCGCCGGACAGCAGGATCCCCGGGACGTCGAAGGAATGCGAGTGCTTCGGCTGCCAGTCCGGCACCTTGAGCAGCGCCAGCGCGATCGCGACCACGCCGACCGGCAGGTTGACGAAGAAGATCCATTCCCAGCCGAGGTGGTCGACGAGCACGCCGCCGAGCACCGGCCCGACGATGGCCGCGATCCCGGCGACGCCGCTCCAGAGCCCCATCGCGGGACCACGCTTCGACGGCGGGAACAGATGGCTGATGAACGCCAGGGTCTGCGGCGTCATCAAAGCGGCGCCGAGTCCTTGCACCGCGCGGGCCGCGATCAGCATCTCGACCGAACCGGACAGACCGCACCACAGCGAGGCCAGGGTGAACACCACGAGCCCCGCCAGGTAGACGCGTTTCGGGCCGAAGCGGTCGCCGAGACGGCTGGCGAACAGCATCGGCACCGCGTAGGTGAGCAGGTAGACGCTGATCACCCAGACGATCGCGTTCAGCCCGGCGCCGAGCTCCCGCAGCATCGCGGGGATCGCGGTCGAGACGATCGTGGTGTCCAGCAGGATCATGAAGAAACCCAGGCACAGCGCGGAAAGCGCGGCCCAGGGATTAGCTTGTCTTGCGTTCATCGCTGTCGTCCTCGGTGACCAGGTTCAGTTGTGGCGTGCAGTGGCCCTGGAACCGGATACGGCCGGATTCCAGGTCTGCGACGAGTTTTTGGGTCCATTCGAGCTCGAAGGCCCGCCGCGCGGTGGCGTAGGACCAGTCGAGCCAGTAGATCTCGGGAAGTTTGTGCTCGTTGACCAGGTTTTCGAGTACGACCTGGTCGGAGGCGATGGCGGCCTGCAGCCGCAGCACGCGGTGCTTGAGCTGCGTGAGCGACATTTCCGGGCCGAGCTCGTCGATGACGGCGAGCGCGCTGAGGTACTCGGGGTACTCCTCGGCGGGCGTGGCCAGCATGTCCTGCGCCCTGGTGACGAACTCGTCGCGGCCGGTGTCCGTCATCGCGTACACGGTGCGTTCGGGGCGTTTCCCGTCCCGTTGTGTCTCGACGACTTCGACGAAACCGTTCTGCACCAGGCGATCCACCGTGTGGTAGAGCGAGCCCGCCTTCACCTTCACGCGCGTGTTGACGAAGCGCTCGCGCATCAGCTGCGCCATCTCGTACGGATGCATGGGCCGCTCATGCAGGAGTTCGAGCACCGCCATGGCGAGCGGGGTGAGCTTCGCGGCCATGAATGTCCCCCTTGGAAGATTCCCTGCTGATTATTCCGTGTGGAATATATGCCAGGCAGGGCTGAACCTTCAAGGGGGCTTCGGTGCGTCGGCCGGCCGCTAGTCGAGCGGTCGCGGCCCGATCTCGCGTTCGAGGAAGCGGTGGTACTCGATGGCAGCGATCGAGTTCTCCAGCTGTTCGAACGTCGGCGCGGGGAGCGCGCCGTTGAAGACGATGGTCAGGCTCTTCCGCGGGATGTTGATGACATACGGATCGACGTCGAGTTCTTCGCAGTGCCCGCGCAGGACGGCGGTCCAGTGGTCGAGGTCCTCGTCCTCCCCGAGGTGCTCCCACCGCGCGACGATCCAGTTGCCGTTGATCAGCTGGCCCGCCATCTCCCGCGGATCGTGGACCATGTACGGCTCGGCGACGTCGTTCATCGTCCGAGGTGCTCGAGGAGCGCGGCGAAGGACTCGGCCGGGAGCACCAGGATCGGACGGCTCTCGTCCGGCAGCGCCCACTGTTTGGTGTCCCGGATGCCCACGAGGCCGGGTGCGGTGCCGACCTCGACGCAGGCGTTCTCTTCCCAGTGCGTGTAGGTCGACTTGTGCCAGCCGGTCATGTTTTCGTGCCAGGTGGTCATAGGAGGGCCTTTCCCCAGTGACTGTTTCGGCAAGTAGACGGGTTGCGCGGCAGCAAGGTTGGCGAGATCGGGTGATCTGTGCCGATCGGTCGGTGAGCGGCTCCGCTGATCGCGTTCGGCGCACGGAAAGGGACCTTCACCGACAGCTGCTTTACACACGATGCACTCTCGGAGTGCATAAGGCCAAGGGTCTTAGGTCACCGAAGGGATCCGGCCGCGAGCTTTCGGTAGTCGGCGGCGATACGCGTCAGATGCCCGCAGGCGATGTCGCCGTAGGTGGCGTAGCGCTCGACTTCGGCGAAGTTCTTTTCGTAGTCGGTGACTTCGCGTTCGTCCGTGACGAGGGCCGTGGCCGTCTGCGTCCCGAGGAGCACCGCGCGCGAGTCGTAGATGTCGAAACCGTGGAGGACGGGGACCGACACCGGAGTCGTCCACGGGATCACGCCGAGCCGCACCCGGTCGCGGCGGGAGATCTCGATGAGATGGCCGAGCTGGGCCAGCATGGTCGCCGCGCCGCCCATGTTCCAGCGCAGGGCGCCTTCGGTGAGCACGAAATGGAACTGACGGTTCGAATCGAGGATCCGCTGGCGCTCCAGGCGGGCCTCGACCGTCTGGTCGCGTTCGTCCTCCGGCAGCGCGTCGCCGAAGAGCGCGGTGATGTAGTCGCGGGTCTGGAGCAGGCCGAACACGATGGTCGGCTGGAAGCTCCGGATGCGGGCGGAGGCCGTCTCGATCTTGCCGATGCGCTGCTGCATCCGCCAGGCACCGCGCTGAAAGACGACGCGGGCGGACGACGCCTCTTCACGGAGGTCCCGGGTGATCGCGACCAGCTCCCGCCGGACCTTCGCGGGCGCGCGATAGACACGGCACAGCGCGATGACCTGCTCTTCGGTCGGCATGAACGCGCCGGTCTCGACCCGCGACACCTTCGACTGACTGAGGCCGGTGAGACTCGCCGCTTCGGTACCGGACAGCCCGGCGGCCTTGCGCAGACGGCGCAACTCGGTGGAGAGGTGGTCCTGGTTCGTCACGCACGGCTTTCTGAGGCGATCGCGGTCGGCAGGACTGTCACGATAGCCCGCCGGGCCCGTCTCAGCGAGGAAGCGCCGATGCCCGCCAGGCACCCTCTCCCGGGGCGAGCGGGGCCCGCACGAGCGATGCCTTGTCCGCCCACCACGAATCCCGTTTCGGCGCCGGTTCCGGTGCCCGCGCACCGGCCACCGCCGCGACGACGGCGGTCAGCGCGGCGAGCTCGGCGTCGTCCGGGTTGCCCCGGACGACGCGCAGCAGCGGGGTTTCGGGCGCGGTCACAGCGGGATGTTCCCGTGCTTCTTGGGCGGCAGCGACTCACGCTTGCCCTGGAGCAGCGAGAGCGCCTTCGCGACGTGGCCGCGGGTGTGCGCGGGCACGATCACCGAGTCGACGTAACCGCGCTCGGCCGCCGCGTACGGGTTCAGGAGGGTGTCTTCGTACTCCTGGATGAGCTCGGCCCGCAGCGCGTCGACGTCCTTGCCGTCGGCGGCGGCCGCGGCGAGTGTCTTGCGGTGCACGATGTTCGCCGCGCCCTGTGCGCCCATGACCGCGACCTGCGCCGTCGGCCAGGCCAGGTTGATGTCCGCGCCGAGGTGCTTCGACCCCATGACGTCGTACGCGCCGCCGTACGCCTTGCGGGTGATGACGGTGACGAGCGGGACGGTCGCTTCGGCGTAGGCGTAGATCAGCTTCGCGCCGCGCCGGATGATGCCGTTCCACTCCTGGTCGGTGCCGGGCAGGAAGCCGGGGACGTCGACGAAGGTCAGCACCGGGATGTTGAACGCGTCGCAGGTGCGCACGAACCGCGCGGCCTTCTCGGAGGCGTCGATGTCGAGGCAGCCGGCGAACTGGGTCGGCTGGTTCGCCACGATGCCGACGCTGCGCCCGTCCACCCGGCCGAAGCCGACCAGGATGTTGGGCGCGAACAGCTCGTGCACTTCGAGGAAGTCACCGTCGTCGACGACGCGGTTGATGACCTCGTGCATGTCGTACGGCTGGTTCGGCGAGTCCGGGATCAGCGTGTCGAGCTCGCGATCGGTGTCGGTGACGTCGTCGAAGAACCCACCTGGCGCCGAGCCGGTCTCGAACAGCGGCGCTTCGGACAGGTTGTTCGCCGGGAGGAACGCGAGCAGTTCCTTCACGTACGCGATGGCGTCCTCGTCGTCGGAACCGAGGTAGTGCGCGACACCCGAACGGGTGTTGTGCGTGCGACCGCCGCCGAGTTCCTCGAAGGAGACCTCTTCGCCGGTCACGGTCTTCACGACGTCGGGGCCGGTGATGAACATGTGCGAGGTCTTGTCGACCATCACCACGAAGTCGGTCAGCGCGGGGGAGTAGACGTGCCCGCCCGCGTTGGCGCCCATGATCAGCGAGATCTGCGGGATGACGCCGGACGCCTTGACGTTGCGGTTGAAGATCTCGCCGTACAGCCCGAGCGAGACGACGCCTTCCTGGATCCGCGCGCCGCCGCCCTCGTTGATGCCGATGATCGGGCGGCCGGTCTTGATCGCCAGGTCCATCACCTTGACGATCTTCTCGCCGTACACCTCACCGAGTGAACCGCCGAAGACGGTGACGTCCTGGCTGAACACGCACACCGGGCGGCCGTCGACCGTGCCGTAGCCGGTGACGACGCCGTCGCCGTAGGGGCGGTTCTTCTCCTGGCCGAAGTTGACCGAGCGGTGCTTCGCCAGCTCGTCGAGCTCGACGAAGGAGCCCTCGTCCAGCAGCAGGTCGATCCGCTCGCGGGCGGTCTTCTTGCCCTTGGCGTGCTGTTTCTCCACCGCCCTCGCGGAACCCGCGTGCACCGCCTCGTCATACCGGCGGTACAGGTCGGCCAGCTTGCCGGCCGTCGTGTGGATGTCCGGTTCGTCCTCGGGCGGCGTCCCGAGCGGCTCCGTCGCACTGCTCATGAAACCGCAGCCTAGCTACTCGACGGTCACTTCGCGTGTGGCGTAGGC
This sequence comes from Amycolatopsis sp. CB00013, assembly GCF_001905755.1. Taxonomy (NCBI): domain Bacteria; kingdom Bacillati; phylum Actinomycetota; class Actinomycetes; order Pseudonocardiales; family Pseudonocardiaceae; genus Amycolatopsis; species Amycolatopsis sp. CB00013. The sequence goes on from NZ_LIWC01000004.1 coordinate 472,728, forward strand.
AACGTCCTGGGGGTCTGGGGCCTGAAGTACATGAAGGCCCCCTTCACTGCGTCTAGCGCAGTGAAGGGGGCCTTCACTTACTTGGGAAGGGGTGAAGGTCGAGTTTCCTCGGCTGAGCCGAGGGAAGGGGGCCTTCACGCGCGGCCGCTGTGACTGCTGGTGTTCATGGGGCTTGTGTGGCGCCTCGCAAGTCCGTGAAGGCCTCCTTAAGGGACCCAGAGTCCCTCAAGGAGGCCTTCACGGACCGGTACTTGTTGATCTACATCTGACCTGTGCGTGAGCGGGATTCGCTCCGTTCCAGACCGGGTCGAGCGTTGTCGATGAAGGATTCGGGACGTCCACTGTCCCAAATCCTTCATCAACGAATCCCTGTGTGGAGGAGCCAGGACGTTCAGCGCCGCGAACCCCTCAGGCTCGACCCGCTAGACCGAGGCCCGCACCAGCCCGGACTCGTAAGCCGCGATCACGAGCTGCGCCCGGTCCCGCGCCGCGAGCTTGTGCAGCAGATGGCCGATATGCGTCTTCACCGTCGCCAGTCCGAGGTGCAGCGTCCCGGCGATCTCGTCGTTCGACAGGCCGCGCGCGATCAGGCTCAGCACCTCGCGTTCCCGCGTGGTGATGTTGTCCAGCGACGCCGCGACGCGCTGGCCGGGTTCGGGCAGCCGGGCGAACTCCGCGATGAGCCTTCGCGTGATCGAAGGGGCGAGAAGTCCTTCGCCCGCCGCGACGACGCGGATCGCGGTCAGCAGTTCGGCGGGCGGGGTGTCCTTCAGCAGGAAGCCGCTCGCGCCCGCGCGCAGGGCCGAATAGACGTAGGCGTCGAGGTCGAAAGTGGTCAGCATCAGCACGTGGACGCCTTCGGTGGCGGGCGACGCGCAGATCCGCCGGGTCGCTTCGATCCCGTCCAGCTCCGGCATGCGGACGTCCATCAGCACGACGTCGGGGCGTTCCTTCTCGGCGAGTTCGGCGGCTTCCGCGCCGTCGCTCGCCTCCCCGACGACTTCGAGGTCCGGCGCGCAGTCGACGAGCACGCGGAAACTGCCGCGCAGCAACGCCTGGTCGTCGGCGATCAGTACGCGGATCATCGTGTCCCCACTTCCTTGGCGGCGTACGGAAGCCGCGCGAACACCCGGAATCCCCCGGCGGGCAGCGGGCCCGCCTCGAAGTCGCCACCGTAGACGGCGACGCGTTCGCGCATGCCGATCAACCCGTGTCCGCCCACGGCGGGCGGCGAGCCTTCGCCGCGTCCGTCGTCGACGATTTCGACGCTGACCTCACCGGGGCCTTCGGTGATCGTGACCCGGCACGCCGACGGTCCCGCGTGCTTCACGACGTTGGTCACCGCCTCCTGCGTGATGCGGTAGACCGAAAGCGCGACGCCTTCGGGCAGGTCGTCCACCGCCTCGCCGGTCAGCTCGACCCGCACCCCGGCCTGTCCGGCGCGTTCGGCAAGGGTTCGCAGGTCGGCGAGTTTCGGCGCGGGCCCGAGCGCGGCCTCGGGCGTGCCGTCACCGGAACGGAGGACGCCGAGCATCCGACGGAGTTCGACGAGGGTCTCGCGGCTGGTGAGTTCGATGACCCGCAACGCCTCACGTGCTTCTTCGGGCTGTTGCTCCGCGACGTGGTTGCCGACGGCCGCCTTGACCGCGATCAGGCTCATGCTGTGCGCGACGACGTCGTGCATCTCGCGCGCGATACGCAGCCGTTCGTCGGAAACCGCCTGATCGGCCTGGGTTTCGGCGAGCTGGGCCAGGTTCGCGCGTCGTTGCCGCGTCATCCAGCCCAGCGCCCACGAGCCCGCGACGCCGCCGCCCGCGAAGGCCGTCGACGCGATCGTGTTCGGCCCGAGCCGCAGTACCTCGAAGATCATGACGACGACGAGCCCCAGACCCATCGCGATCAGCGAGCGGGCCCGCGGGTGTTCCAGCGCCACGGTGTACAGCGCACATCCGGTGGCCAGGAGCGCGGCCGGGGCCAGCCCGTTGCCCGCGATCAGCGCCGGGACGAGGCTGCCCAGGCCGAGGCCGTAGGCGAGCAGAGGGCGGTGCCGCCGTAGCGCGATCGCGATCCCGCTGGCGGCGACCGTCGCCCAGGCGAGCCACATCGGGATGACGACGAGGAACGTCCAGGTCTGTGCCGCGAGGTTCCCGCCGACGGCCACGACGAGCACCAGCGCGAGGAGCGCGTCGATCGTGTACGCCACCCGCTGGGAGAGCGCCGACGGCTGTTTCATACGGCGAACTCAACCAGACGGGCGGCGTCTCCGCGTCCGTCCGGTGGAGGTCATCCCCAGGGTGGAGATCAGCTTCCGTGAGCCGCCGCGAAGAACTCCTTCAACTTCTCTCGCCAGCTTCGCAGCGCTTCGGGTACGACGTCGTCCTGTCCGGCGGGGACGGTCTGGGTCAGCTCGACCATGGTGCCGTCGAGTTCGGAGTGGCTGAACTCCCAGCGGACGACGCCACCTCGCGGCAGGCTGAACTCCAGCAGCCGCGGCGGCTCTTCGCGGATGACCGTCCCCGCGGCCTTTTCGGCCGAGAGAAGGCCCCAGACCTCGTCGAGCGGTTTCCAGACCAGATCACGGCGGAAGCGGATCACCTTGCCGTCGCCGGTTTCCAGGACCTCGCCCTCGGCGAGCCCGAACTCCTCGGTGTAGGCCTCGATCGGGCCCACCCAGTCCTGCGGCGGCTCGTGATCCTCGCCGTCGAGCAAGGCGATGAGCGCGACGAGGCAGCTGTCCCAGCCGGCGGCCGTGCGGCCCGCGGCGATCGTGGCGATGGCGGGTTCACCCCGGCCGAACGTATGCGTGAACAGCAGACGGCTGCCGTCACCCTCCGGGACGATCTCCCAGCGCAGCACGTCTTCGTTCCAGCTGAACGCGAAGACACGGGGCTCGTCCGCTTCGAGTACTTCGCCCACTGTCGGCGCCTCTTCGTCTTCGAAGGTGAACTCGATCGCCCCACCCGGCCGCAGGTCGACGGTGACCGCCGCGGGGAACCAGTTCGCGAGCTCCGACGGTTCGGTGATCGCCCGCCAGACGCGTTCCGGCCGATGCGCGAGACGGCGTTCGATCCGCAGCGCCGGACGTTCTCCGACGGTTTCCAACCGGGCGCGAGCGTTCACGGTTACCTCCTAATGTGCCGTGAGGGAAATATAACCGCGACGTAATATTAGGTCAACCGGCGAGGTGGACGCCGATCCCGCTCCGCCCTGGCGCCAGCTCGTCACGCAGGACCAGGGCGTCGTCGTAGTCGCCGCCGTTCTGACGGCGGAACGGGATCGGGTCCTGAGTGGACAGTGTCCGCAGTCGCTCGCGGAGTGACTCCGCGGCGGCCTCGTACTGCTCGGGCGAAACGCGGTCGGCGCCGCAGATCGTCAACGGCGGCAGCACGGACATCCCCGCGTACCACAGTGTTCCGTGCTGAAACGGGAACAGCAGATCGCCGATCTCGCCGTTGACGCCGCGCGGTCCGATGGTGGCCTCCGGCGCGCCCGCGGTCAGCACGACCATGGCGCGTTTCCCGGCCAGCGCTCCTTCGCCGTAGCGGGCCGTCCGGCCGTCGGGGCGCTGGACGCCGTAAGCGAAACCCTTGACGAAGACGCGGTCGAACCAGCCCTTGAGGATCGCGGGCATTCCGTACCACCACAACGGGAACTGGAAGATCACGGTGTCCGCCCACGCCAGCTTTTCGTGCTCGGCGCGGATGTCCTCGCCGAGTTCGCCCGTCCGGAAGGCGTCCTTCGACGTCGAGCCGACGACGAGCCGCTCCGGGGAAGCGGCCCGGCCGAAGTCGTCGGCGTCGACGACGGCCTTCCATTTCATCGCGTACAGATCGGATTCCCGGACGTCGGCGCCCTGCGCGCGGAGGGTGCGCAAGCCCTCGTCGCGCAGCGAGCCGCCGAGGGAACGGGGTTCGGGGTGGGCGAAGATCCACAGCACGTTCATGGTTCCACCGTCGCTCGGTCCCGTCGTCGAAACGAGTGGCCCGATGGACAACATGTGCAAGAATCGAGCCATGGGCTTTTTCGCGCATCCCGGCCGCCATCGGGTCGCCGTGCTGGTCCGGCACGGAATGCTGGTGATGGAGCTGGGCATCGTCACCCGGCTGTTCGGCACGGCCAGATCGGCCGACGGTGAGCCGCTCTACGAAGTCGTCACCTGCACGCCGGAACCCGGGCAGATCCGGACCGACGCCGACGTCACCATCTCGGTCGCGCACGGCCCGGAAGTGCTGGCCGAAGCCGACACCGTCGTCATCCCGGCGTCCTCCACCGAATACGAACCCTCGGGGCACGACCTCACCGAGCCGCTCGCCCGGGCGCTGGAGCTGATCCGGCCGGAGGCCAGGATCGCGTCGATCTGCACGGGTGCCTTCGTGCTCGCCGCCGCCGGCCTGCTCGACGGCCGGAAGGCGACCACGCACTGGCGTTCGGCGCTGGACTTCCAGGCGAAGTTCCCGAAGGTCGCCCTCGACCCGAACGTGCTCTACACCGACGACGGGAACGTCCTCACCGCGGCGGGTGTCGCGTCCGGGATCGACCTCTGTCTGCACATGATCCGCTGTGATCACGGCGCCGCGGTCGCGAACGAGGTCGCGCGCGGAACGGTCGTCTCGCCGCATCGCGAGGGCGGGCAGGCGCAGTTCATCCGGCGGCCGGTGCCGGAGCCGCAGTCCTCGTCGACGGCGGCGGCCCGGGCCTGGGCGCTGGAGAATCTCGACAGGCCGCTGACGCTGCGCGAGTTGGCGGCGAAAGAGGCGATGAGCACGAGGACCTTCACGCGGCGGTTCCGCGACGAGGTGGGGATCTCGGCGTTGCAGTGGCTGACCCAGCAGCGGATCGAACGGGCACGTCAGCTGCTCGAAGAGACCGATCTGCCGGTGGACAAGGTCGCCGCCGAGGCGGGTTTCGGCACTGCCGCCTCGCTGCGCCAGCATCTGCAGGCGGCGCTGGGGGTCTCGCCGAGCGCGTACCGGAACACCTTCCGCGAAGCCGTCTGAATCAGACTGACCTCCTGGTAACTTACCCAGAAATAAGTTCCGGAGGTGGTTGGTGAAAGCCCTCAAGATCGCCGAACGCGTGTTGTTCGCCGGTGCCGCGATCGGCACGGTGTACTCCGCCAGAACGGGTAATCGGAAGCTGCAACTCGCGACCAAACCTGCCGCGGTTCCGGTACTCGCCGCCCGGGTCGCACGTTCGCGGGGGCTCGCGCCGGGGGAGAAGGGGTTGCTCGTCGCCGCGTTGATCGCGGCCGGCGCGGGCGACCATTTCATGGGCCGGTCCGATGAAGACGGCGAGCTGATCAAGGGCGCGACGTCGTTCGGCTTGATGCAGGTGCTGTACTCCGCGCTGCTGTGGCGCCGGGGTGCTCGTCCGCGCGCGGCGACCGCGCCGCCCCGGCTGGCGGCGTGGGCGGCGGCCGCGGTCGCGATGGCGTTGCCGAAGCCGTCTCCGGTCTCTTCGGTGCTTTCGGCCTACGGAGGCCTGCTGAGCACGACGTCGACCCTCGCGGCGGATCCGGTGCTGGCGCCGAAGGCCAAGGTCGCGGGCGGGATGGTGATCCCGTCGGGTGACCGCCGGACCTGGATCGCCGCCGGTGCGCTGCTGTTCTCCGCGTCGGATCTGGCGATCCTGATCCGCCGCAACTTCGTCACCAGTGAGCGGGTGCGAGCCAATCTCGAAACCTTCGTGCTGACCTCGTACCTGGCGTCGCAGTGGCTGCTCGTGGAGGGGATGACCGCAGAAAGTTAAGCATCTACTTGACTATCGCTCGGCCTGGGTGGATGGTTAAGCATGTGCCTAACCAACGGATGGATCAGGTGTTCAAGGCGCTGTCCGACGGGACGCGCCGCGAAATGATCGAGCGCCTCACCCGGGGACCCGCCTCGGTGGGGGAGCTCGCGCAGCCGCTGTCGATGTCGCTGCCCGCCGTGATGCAGCACCTCCAGGTGCTGGAGGCGAGCGGGCTCGTCCGGTCGGAGAAGGCGGGGCGGGTCCGCACCTGCCACCTCGAACCGGACGGCCTGCGGATGGCCGAGGACTGGCTCGGCGGACAGCGCACCGGCTGGGAACACCGGCTCGATCGTCTTGGTGGCTTTCTGAACTCCGACGAAGGGAACAGGTCATGACCGTCAAACACGCCACGTTCACCCTCGAACGCGTCTACCCCGTGTCGCCGGAACGCGTTTTCGCGGCCTGGGCCGATCCCGCCGCGAAAGCCGGCTGGTTCACCGTGTCCGGTGGCGAGCATTCCCTGGACTTCCGCGTCGGTGGCCGCGAGATCACCACGGGTCCCCATGGCGACGGCCGGAAGCTGATCGCCGATTCGCGGTACGAGGACATCGTCGACAACGAGCGGATCGTCTACGCCACGTCCTTGTCCACCGACGACGTCCTCGCGACCGTCTCGCTCACGACGGTGCTGCTCGAACCCGAGGCGGACGGCACCCGCCTGACGCTGATCGAGCAGGGCACCTTCCTCGACGGACAGGAAGAACCGGCCTGGCGCGAGCAGGGAACCGGATGCTGGCTCGACGCACTGGGGAAGGCTTTGTCGGCAGTATGAACACATGCTGACCGCTGAGCTGATCGCCGACAGCCGAGTCCCGTCGAATCCCGCGCTTTCCGCCGACGGGCGGTGGGTCGCCTACCAGGTCGACACCATCGCGGACCCCGTTCCCGAGATCTGGTTCGCGTCCGTCGACGGTCGCGAGGAACCCCGGAGGCTGGCCGAGGGCTCCATGCCCAAATGGTCGTCGAACTCCCTCTGCTTCCTCCGGGACGGCCTGATCCACACGGTGGACGGGCCGCTGTTCGCCTGGCGGAGCGAGATCACCGCGTTCCTCCCGATGCGCGAACGGATCGTGTTCATCGCCGAGGACGAGACACCCGCCGCGGCCATCCGGGTCTGGAGTGAGAGCCTCCGCCCGGCGCGGCTCCGGAGTTTCGATCGGCGGACCGGGGAGATCAGGACGCTGGTCGACGAGCACGTCGTCGGTGTCGCCCGCCGTCAGGACGACGGGGCGCTCGCGGTGCTGACCTGGCCCACCCCGGAGCTCGATCCCGGCGGGCTCGAACCCCGGCTTTCCGTGCTGGACCTGGAAACCGGGGAGCGGCGCGACCTCGGGAAGACCGCGGTCGAAGCCACGAGCCCGGTCTGGTGGCGGGACGGCGAAGACTGGCACGTCGCCTATCTCGCGACACCGGAGATGGTGGGTGGCTGGGCGGTCTTCGACGTGCCCGTGGAAACCGCCGAACATCGGAACATGACGCCGGAATCGGCCTGCCCGATCAGGCTCGCGCAGGTCGATTCCGGTGCGCCGCTGATGCTCGTCGCCGATGGGCTCGATACGGCCCTCCATCGGCTCGGATCAGGAGAAGTGGCGTTCTGGCGCGGGCAAGCGGACGCCGTCGCTTCGAACGGCGAGGTCGTGGCCATCGTGCTGAGCACCGCTCACCGGCCGAAGGATGTCCATTGTGGAACGATCGGCGAGCCGTTGACGCGGGTGAGCGACACCGCGCCGGAGTTCGCCGAAGTTACTTGGGGCGCTCAGGAACGCTTGTCCTGCAAGGCTTCCGATGGCCTGGCTCTGGACGGTCTGCTCGTCCTCCCACCGGGAAAGACCCGGGACGACGGCCCGTTCTCCCTGATCACCTTGCCGCACGGCGGGCCGTACGACCGATACGCGGACGGCTTCCGGCTCGGCTGGTTCCCGTCCGCGCAATGGCTCGCGTTGGCGGGGCACGCGGTCTTCCTGCCGAATGCCCGTGGGGGACAAGGACATGGCCACGAATTCGCCGCCGCCGTCGCGGGACGGGTCGGGCTGGAGGAATGGAGCGATCTCGAAACCGGGATCGATCTGCTCGTCGCGGAAGGGGTGGCCGATCCGGATCGGCTCGGCATCGCGGGCTGGAGCCACGGCGGGTTCGTGTCGGCCTGGGCCGTCGGCCGGACCAGGCGGTTCAAGGCGGCGTTGATGGGCGCCGGAATCTGTGACTGGGGGATGCTCGCCGCGACCGGCGAGTTCGGCCCGTTCGAAGCCGCGCTCGGCGGAAGTACCGGCTGGGAAGGGGAAGGACCGCACCGGCACGATCGGCTCAGCCCGATCTCCCACGCGTCGGAGATCGAGACCCCCGTGCTGATCGTGCACGGTGCGGACGACACGAACGTCCCGCTGTCCCAGGCGGAATTCTTCCATCGCGCGCTACGCCACTTCGGCGTCGAACACGACTTCGTGGTCTATCCCGGCGAAGGACATTCGATTCGCGGGCGGGCGCATCAGCTGGATCTGCTGCGCCGCACCCGCGAGTGGTTCGCGCGGCTGCTCTAACCCTGCGGCTCGCCGGGGACGTACGTGCCGAAAGTCCATTCGTACCCTTCGAGATCGTCGACACGGCAACGGTAGTTGCCCCATTCGGTGTCCTCCGGCTTCCAGACCGGCGTCGCGCCGGCGTCGACGGCGGAAGCGAAGACGGCGTCCACGGCCTCTTGCGTCGGAAGGCTGACGTAGAGGCCGTGGCCGACGGTTTCGCCCTTGCGGGCCGGGCGGTCGTAGTCCTCTTCCGCGCTGAACACGATGATCCGGACTTCGCCGCGCCGCAGTTCCGAATGCAGGATCAACCCCCTGTCGTCGGCATACTCCGTGGTGGTCTCGAAGCCGAAGGCGCGTTCGAGCCAGCGAAGCGCCTTCGGGGCATCGCTGTACGCGAGGTAGGAGTGAAGGGAAGCCGGGCGTTGCTGGGTTTCGGTCATGGGCACAGCCTCGCAACCGATGAGGACACCTACAGTCCTCGATTCGTCACCAAAGAAGGCGAAGGCCGAGCACGGTGATGAGCGCGCTGGACGCCAGCGCGGTCGCCAGCCGCCCACGACGTCCGGTCAGCGCCTTGCCGAGCACGGCGCCGCCGCCCGCGAGGAACAATTGCCAGCTGGCCGATGCCGCGAACGCGGCGAGCACGAAGACGACGTGTTCCGCTCCGTTCGCCGCGGCCATGTCCTTGCTGCCGAGGACGAGCGCCGCGAAGTAGACCACCGTCATCGGGTTCAGCAGGGTGATTCCAAGGAGGCTCGCGTAGGCCTTGACCGGCCCGATCGCGACCGGTTCGGTCAGCTCGGCCTTCGCTGATTCACGGTAGTTCCGGATTCCGGTGAATCCGATGTGGACGGCCAGCCCGAGCAGGACCACGACCGAAATCCAGCGCAGTGGCGCCGCGATCGGCTCGATGACCGGAATCAGCTTGCCCCCGCCGAGGACCGCCACCAGGGCGTAAAGCCCGTCCGCGGTGGCGACCCCGAGCGCGGCGTACGCGCCGATCCTGAGGCCCGACCTGGCCGTCAACACCACGAGATAGGTCCCGACCGCGCCCACCGGGATGGCGATGCCATACCCGGCGAGCAGGCCGGCGACGAACGCGGCGCTCACGGTCGGACTGGTGTCGGCCTCCACCCGGACCCGGCCTGCTGCTGCTTCCGCACCCGTCGGACGACGGTGGACGGCGGCAGGAAGGTGAGGGTCGATGTCATGGGTGAAGGATGCGAGCGGGGTGACGCTCGCGCAACACAATTATCTCTCGCGGTTCGCGATAGGGCTCGTGAGTGGCGTTTCAGGTTCGTGGGCGGGTTCGGTGGTGGGGTGAAGGCTCCCTTCGCCGCGTCCGATGCGGCGAAGGGCCCCTTCGCCCCTGCCAAGCACGCAAGATCCGCCTTTAATCACGCGAGATCCGTGTCTGAGCACGCGAATGCGGTGCCGCATCCCCCAGTCGTGCCCGAAATGCGCCAACTTTGCCTTACCCCTCGATAACCGTCCTGCCACTCACGAGAGGGACGGCTGCAGAACGGCGTCCAGATCGGCCAGCAGCCGCGCCTTCGACCGGGCGCCGACGGTCGTCCACACAGGACTCCCGTCGCGGAAGAGGATCAGCGTCGGCAGGGACATGACCTGATAATTCCTGGCCGTGAGCGGGTTTTCGTCGGAATTGAGCTTGCGGATGATCAGCGATCCGGCACGTTCTTCGGCGATCTGTTCGAGCACCGGCGCGATCATGTGGCAAGGCGGGCACCATTGCGCCCAGAAGTCCACCAGGACGGGCTTGTCCTGGTCCAGGACGAGCGCTGGGAAGGTTTCGTCGGTGACGACGGAAAGGGACACTCAGGCCTCCTCGGTTCGCGGCACGACGACGCACGGTCCCGGCGGCGTTTTCAGCGCGCCGGCGAGTTTGGTCAGAAGGCTGTCCCGCACGTCGTTGAGCCTGGCCAGACAGGCGTCCACCTCGGCGAGTTTGCGTTGGTAGACCTCGATCGAATCGGCGCACGAATCGCCGGTCTCGTGCCCGGCGCGCAGGCACTCGACGAACGGCCTGGTGTCCTCCAGACTGAGCCCCACCGCTTGCAGGGTCAGGATCTCGTTCACCAGACGGAAATCGTCCTCGTCGTACTCCCGGTACCCGTTCGACGCGCGCCGTGCGTCGAGAAGCCCTTGTGACTCATAGAAACGCAGCGCGCGGGTGGTGGTTCCGGTACGCGCGGCGAGTTCGCCGATCCGCATGGTCCCGAGCGTAAACCTTGCCCTTGGCGTCAAGGCAAACGTTCATTCGTCGAGATCGACCCGGATCGTGAGGAGGTTCGTGCCGATCGCGCGTACGGCGGCGCTGTTGAGCCTGGGGAGCGCCCTGAGCCGCGCGCGGGGGTCGTCGCCGGGGAGCAGATGCGCCGTGCCGGTGTGCCAGCGGCCACGGAGCCGGACGTGGACCCGTGGATCGGCCTGGATGTTGCGGACGTACTGCGACTTCTCGCCGAACTCCGAGACGATCCAGAACTCACGGCCCACCCGGCGGCCCCCGATCGGCGTCCGCCGGGCCTCGCCGGACTTGCGGCCGGTGGTCTCCAGGATCGGCTGGTTCGGCAGCCGGACGAGGATCGGGTTGCCGACGTGGCGCTGGAACGTCGTGGCCACCCGGTGCTTGATCTCGTGATAGCGGGACATGGCTCCAGGGTGCCCTACGCTCGGGTCATGGTGAACGAGTCGGACGTGGACCTGGGGGACGGGGCCACATTGCACACGTACGACACGGGCGGGGACGGTCCGGTGGTCTTCTGGCACCACGGGACCCCGAACATCGGTGCTCCGCCCGCCCCGCTGTTCCCGGCCGCCGAGCGGCTCGGACTGAGATGGGTCTCCTACGACCGGCCCGGTTACGGCGGTTCGTCGCCGCGGCCCGGCCGGGATGTCGCATCGGCGGCGTCGGACGTCGAGAAGATCGCCGACACCCTGGGAATCGAGCGGTTCGCCGTCTTCGGGCATTCCGGTGGTGGGCCGCACGCGTTCGCCTGCGCTGCTCTGCTGCCCGATCGGGTGTCGGCGATGGTCTGTGCCGCGAGCCTGGCCCCGTACGGCGCCGCCGGTCTGGACTGGTTCGCCGGGATGGGCGCGGCGGGCGTCGGATCTCTGACGGCCGCCGTGGCGGGGCGGGACGAAAAAGAGCGGTACGAGGCGACGGCCGAATACGACGCGGAGATGTTCACCCCGGCGGACCATGCCGCCTTGGCGGGTGACTGGAAGTGGATCCTCGACGTCGTCGGCCCCGCGGTCGAGGGTGGACCCGCCGCGCTGATCGACGACGACCTCGCGTACGTCGCGCCGTGGGGTTTCCAGCCGTCCGATCTCCGGGCGCCGGCCCTGTTCCTGCACGGCGGCGAGGACCGGATCGTGCCGCTCGCGCACGGCGAATGGCTGGCGCGGCAGTGCGCCACGGCCGAGTCACGCGTGTTCCCCGAAGACGGGCACGTCTCGGTTCTGCGCCACGGGGAGGACGCGCTCGAGTGGTTGGCCGCTCATTCGTGAGCTGCGAGATCGTCCTCGTCCGGCACGCCGAGTCCGTTCCGCCCTCGCCGGGGAAGCCCGACGACCCGGAGCGGCCGCTGACCGCGGCGGGCATGGCGGCCGCGGAACTGCTCGCGCACGAACTCGCCGACATGAACCCGACGGCGGTCGTGTCGAGCCCTTATCGGCGAGCCGTCGCGACGGTCGCGCCCGCGGCCAGGGCGGCGGGGCTCGAAGTCACGACGCGCTGGGAGCTGCGCGAGTGGGACTCGGGCCTGGAGCCGACACCGGATTACGCCGCTCACTACGAGCGCAGCTGGGCCGATCCGGATTTCGCGCGTCCGGGTGGCGAGAGCCTGCGGCAGCTGACCGCGCGGGCGATGGCCGCGGTCGATCGGCTCGCGGAGGAGTATGACGGCGGCGTCGTGCTGGTGGGCAGTCACGGAACCTTCGTGGCCCGCCTGCTGGCCGGAACCGGGCCGGGAATCGACTGGCCGTTCTCCCGGGACATGCCGATGCCCGCAGTTCATCGGCTGCGTGAAACTGGAGGTGTCATGGGTGGCGTGTCACGGAACCTGAACTACGACGTGCCGTGGCCGGTCCCGGAGTTCGTGGGGCTTTCGGTCGCTCAGGCTCTCGCCCTGGCCGCGGAAGCGGAGATCGTGCTGTACGAGGCAGACGCGACGACGCCGTTGACAGGGCGCTCGGAGGGGCGAGTCGTGCGTCAGTCGTCGCCGGGATCGGGGCGTCATCGGCCTACCCGGGTGACGGTCTGGATCACGCCGTGAGGCCGTGTCGCGAAAGCCACTTTCGCGACATCAGACGTCGCGAAAGTGGCTTTCGCGACACCGGCTCCGGCTGGATCTGTCGGATGGCCGAAAGTTCAGCTGCCGAAAGCGGCGCTGAGCGACCTCTCGTACTGCCGGCGCGAGAACGTCAGAACGCCCATCGCGTCGTAGTTCCAGTCCCGGTACGTGTTGCGGAGATCCGACCACGTCACCGTGTCTTCGTCGGCCGCGATCTTCGCCACCAGCGCCCAGCACTCCTCGATACCGCACGCGCACCCCAGCAACAGGTACTCGTCGTCTTCCGCGCCATGCGGAACGCGATCCGGCGCTTCGCCGAGCAGGTGCCCTGCGGAAAGGTGCGTCGAATTCGCGTAATCCCCGGCGAGCAAGGGCGCGGGCTCCGTCGGGAACTCATCGCTGCGCTCCTTCTGTTCCGCGAGCGCGTCGGGAAGTTCGGCCTCGCGCACCAGGTCCAGGAAAGAGACGCCGTCGATCAGGAACTGAAGCCACGCATCCCGCTCCTCCGGTCGTCTTGGCACGCCAGAGCGGAACTCGATCTCACGCATGTCCACACGGTAGGCATCGGCGACGGGCGCCGTCGCCGGTTGGCAGGTTGAGGTCAGGCCGCGGGCCGTCCGGCACCCGTGTAATCGTCGCCCTTCGAGTGATACGTGTGGATCTGGATCGCCTGGCCCTGGGTGGGCGCGTTGATCATCAGCCCGTTCCCGAGGTACAGCCCCACGTGGTGGATCCGCGTCGACGGGTTCCCGTAGAAGACGAGGTCGCCGAGCTTCGGCTCGCCGGGCACCTGCGGCAGCGCGCGGAACTGGCTGTCGGCGGTCCGCGGGAGCGCGACACCGGCTTCGTCGTAGGACGCCTTGGTCAGCCCGGAGCAGTCGAAGCCCGCCGCGCCCGCTTCGGGACCGTTGCCGCCCCACACGTACGGGAGGCCCAGCTGACCGAGGGCGAAGCGGGTCGCCTTCACGGCGGGGCTGGCGGAGCGCGCCGGGTCGAGGGACAGGGTCGCGTACAGCTGCGCGTTGCCCAGGACGCGCTGGCGGAACAGTTCGGCCTCGTTGCCCTTGCCGCCCTGGTAACCGGCGATGGCCTTCCACCAGCCGTTGCCGCCGCCGAGGTCGGCTCCGGAAGCGCACAGGGCGCGGCCCGCGGCGACCGAAGCGGAGTCCGGGTCGGCGAGCGCGGGTTTCGCGATGCCGGGGATCGACGCGCCGTGCTTCTTCCACTGCTGCGCCGACAGGCCGAGGGGGTTGTCCCCGCCTCGTCCGTGATTCGAGCTCGCCGCGCCGATCCCGGCCAGGGTGACCCAGGACAGGTGGCAGTTCGGCTGCTCGCCGCGCAGCGCCAGTTCGCCGTTCGCGTAACCCATGAGCGACTTCGCCGGGATGTCGAGCGGCCCGGCCAGCTTCCCCGCCCACTCTTCGAGCGGCCGGGCGCCCTTCGGCGTCTCCTGCGCCTTGACCGGCGCGCTGACCTCCAGGACCGACGGACCCGCGCCGCCGCCGACGGTGGCCGGGTCCTGCTTCGCGGCGGGAACGGGCACGGGCTGACGTCCGTCGACCGGGGCGGGATCGTTCCCGCCCGCGAGCAGCCAGCCCGCCGTCGCGAGCCCCGCGACCAGCGGGAGCGCGACCAAGCCGCGCATCGCCACGCCGTGCGCCCACGACTTCTTCGGGCTGGGTTCGGACGCGCTCGGGGCGGGCTCGGGCTCGGTCACGCCGTCCAGATTATTGGAGACCACCTCTGCGTAACGAGCGAACGCCTTGCACGTTAGGGGGACTCTCATATTCTGGACGAATGAGTGAGACGGGAGCGCTCGACGCCGGGCGTCTGAGTGCCGCGCTGTCCGGCCGGTACGCCGCGATCCAGGTCGTGGCGAGCACCGGGTCCACCAACGCCGACCTGCGAGAAGCCGCCGCGAAAGGGGCTGAAGACCGCACTGTGCTGATCGCCGAGGAGCAGACGGCCGGGGTCGGCCGCCGCGCCCGGCACTGGTCTTCGCCGAAGGGATCGGGCCTCTACGTCAGTGTGCTGCTGCGCCCGGGCGGCGTCCCGTTCGCCAATTTGGGTTCACTTTCCGTGGTCGCGGGCCTCGCGGTCCGGGAGGTCGCCGAGGGGCTGGGCGTCGACGCCGTCCTCAAGTGGCCGAACGACGTCCTCGCCGGCCCGGACCGCGCCAAATGCGCGGGCATCCTGGCGGAGGCCGTCGCCGGTGACGACACCACCGTGATCCTCGGCGTCGGCGTGAACGTGCTGCCGCTCGGCGAGAGCGTCCCGGCCGGGCCCGGCGGCCTGCCCGCGACCTCGCTGGCCGAGCAGGGGGCGACGGAGACCGACCGCGCCGACATCGCCGTCCGGCTGCTCACCGCGTTCGACGAGCTCGAACGCCGTTGGCGGCTCGCGGGCGGATCGCTGGCCGAGGCCGGTCTGCTCGGGGATTACCGGCGATACTGCGCCACGCTGGGTCAGGACGTCGAGGTCCAGCTGCCCGACGGCTCGGCGCTCACCGGCCGTGCCGCCGACATCGATCCCGCCGGCCAGCTCCAGGTCGACGTTCCCGGTGGTGAGCGGTACACGGTGTTCGCCGGAGACGTCGTCCACGTGCGGCCCGCCAAGGCCTGATCCGTGCGTCTCGATTTCCGGCGTCTCCTCTTCCGCCGGGACCGTTCGCCGGTACGGTGAGCTCACCAGCGCCGAACACACTTTGGGAGCGTCCGTCGTGGCCTATCCGGACGATTTGCTCAGCGAGAACGAGCACGTCGTGGTGCACAGTCACCCGCATTTCAAGATGCTGATCTTCCCGTTCCTCGCGCTGATCGTCACGCTCGGCGTGGGGATTTGGCTGGCCGTCATCGCGAAGGACGCGACGGCCCCGTGGGACCTGATCTCCGAGATCGCGATCGCCGCGGTCGGGCTCGGTCTCGTCGTATGGCTGTTCCTGGCGCCGTTCGTCCGGTGGCGCACGACGCATTTCATCGTCACCACGGACCGGTTGATCGCCCGCGAGGGTGTGCTCAAGCGGACCGGCATCGACATCCCGCTGTCGCGGATCAACAGCGTCCAGTTCGAGCACGGGCTGCTGGACCGCGTGTTCGGCTGCGGCACGCTGGTGATCGAGTCCGCTTCGGACGAACCGCTGAAGTTCGACGACATCCCCAAGGTCGAGCGTGTGCACACGGTCATCTACCGCGAAGTCAACGACAACCCGTACGACGACTTCGCGCCGGGACCGCAGCAGACCGAGCCGCTGCCGCCGCAAGGGCATCCGCCGCGCGGAAACCGGCGCCGCTGATGGGCACGCGAGAGCTGGGGCTGCCCGAGGAGGTCCCGTCCGTCTACTCCCTGCCGGAGCGGGTGACGATCTGGGAGGTCGGCCCGCGTGACGGTCTCCAGAACGAGAAGTCGATCGTCCCGGTCGAGGTCAAACTCGAATTCCTGGCCAGGCTCGCCGATTCCGGGCTGACCACGCTCGAGGCGACCAGCTTCGTGAGCCCGAAATGGGTGCCGCAGCTGGCCGACGCCGAGCAGCTCCTGGCCGGGCTCGACCAGCGCGAGGGCGTCCGGTACCCGGTGCTCGTGCCGAACGAGCGCGGGCTGGACAGGGCGCTGGAGGCCGGTGTCTCGCATATCGCGATCTTCGCCAGCGCCACCGAGACCTTCGCCAAGAAGAACCTCAACTCGACGGTCGACGAGCAGTTCGCGATGTTCGAGCCGGTCGTCACCAGGGCGCGGGCCGCGGGGCTCGACGTCCGCGGGTACGTGTCGATGTGCTTCGGCGACCCGTGGGAGGGCGCCGTCCCGGCCGCGCAGGTCGCCGGAGTGGGTAAGCGGCTGCTGGACCTGGGCTGCTCGCAGCTCTCGCTCGGCGACACGATCGGTGTCGCCACCGCGGGTCAGGTCGAGACGCTGATCGGGGAGTTCGCCGGCGTCGACGCCCTGGCCGTCCATTTCCACGACACCTACGGCCAGGCGCTCGCGAACACGTTGGCCGCCCTCCGCTGCGGCGTGTCCACTGTGGACTCTTCGGCCGGCGGTCTCGGCGGCTGCCCGTATGCCGAATCGGCCACCGGGAACCTCGCGACCGAGGATCTCGTGTGGATGCTCGACGGTCTCGGCGTCGAAACCGGTGTCGATCTCGACGCGCTGGTGGCGACGAGCAAGTGGATGGCGGGGAAGCTGGGCAGGCCGAGTCCGTCCCGGGTGGTCAACGCGCTGGCCGGTTGAGGTTCGCCGCGCTTTCGGGTATCCGCCGACGAGAACGCCGTCCGGCGCTAAGGTCGTAGCGCGTCCTGTCCGCTGCCTCCCCCGTTCATCGGTGGGAACCGATTCCTGGGGGAGGTGCGGTGACCGATCCGAGCGAGGCCGGAACGGGCCCGATCCGGCTGCCCGTCGAGTACGACGCCCCGACACCACCGCACGGGGCTCGCGCTCCGTACGCGCCTTCGCCGTGGCCGCCTTCGGTGGCGCCCTTGCGGGTGCCTTTCCCGCCGAAGCCCGCCGCCCCGCCGCCCATGGGGGCGTTGCGGACGGAACGCGAGAGCGTGATCGCGCTGTTCCTCGTGCACATGTTCCCGATCGGGCATCTCCCGGTCGCGATGGGCAAACCCGCGCGTCAGTTGCCGCTGCCCGACGGCGGTTCCGGCCCGCAGGACCATCCCGAGGCGGACGTGCTCGACGACCTGGACGCGTTGTCCCACGTCAGCAGCGGTTTCCGTCGTTCGCCGACGACTCCGGCCGCCGTTCCGCCACCGGAGTTGACCAGGGGACACCATCCGTGGGGCGAAATGTCCGAAGAGGACTGGAAAGAGCGCTTCATGACCGGAACGGGCTATCTGTGGCCGTCCGACGGTGATCCGGCGACGCCGACGATGCTCGAGGCCGGTACTCATCTCGACCGTTTCGGGGATCAGCACGGCCGGGTGTTCGCCGAGGACGCGACCCTGTTCCCGATGCGCTCGCTGCCGCCGGACCAGGCCGGTGCCTACCGGCGTTACCGCGTCGTCCGGCCGCTGCCGGTCTGGCGTTCGGTGACCGCCGGATGGTTCGGGCAGCCGGGCGGCGGAGTGCGCTTTCGCACGGTGCTGGGCGCCGATGAACTCGTCACGCTGGGCTTCCTGGCGGACGTCACGGGGGAGGTTCGGTGAACACGGGGACGATCCTGCGGTGGCTGGCCGCGCTGGGCGTGCCGCCCGAAGTGGTCTCGGTCGGCGCGGAGGTGGACAACGCCTGGTGCCTCATGCGCACCGAGGAAGAGGGGGCCGAGCCCGCCTGGGAGGTCTTCTGGCGGGAGCAGGGCAACCGGTACGACTGGGCGCGGTTCACCAGCGAACAGGTCGCCTGCCACTACCTCTTCGGACGTCTCGCCTGGTCGCAGGTCGCGCGCGGTGCCGTCGGGCTGCTGCCCGGCGCGCAGTGACCTCGTTGCGCGTGAAGGAGGCCTTCACGCGCGCGTTCCCAGTGAGGGGTGAGTCGAGGACGGCGTGTTGCGAAAGCCACTTTCGCGACGTCAGATGTCCCGAAAGTGGCTTTCGGGACACGCTCCAGGCCTTCACGCGCGTTCAGCGCTTCAGGATCGCCAAGACCTCGTCGTGGAGCAGCCCGTTCGTCGAAAGCGCCGACCCGTTGTCGTAGCGCGCTTCGCCGTTCAGGTCGCTGAAGCGGCCCCCGGCCTCGGTGACCAGCACCTGGGCCGCGGCGACGTCCCACGGGTTCACGATGCATTCCGCGGTGACGTCGAGCGCGCCCTCGGCGACCAGGCAGTGGTGCCAGAAATCGCCGAAGGCGCGGCTTTCCCAGCACGCGTCGACGAGGTCGATGTACTTCTCGCGTGAGTGGTACTCCACCCACGAGTTCAGGTCCGTTGTGGACAGATACGCGTCTTCGAGCGACGCGACCTTCGACACCGAGATGCGGCGTTCCCCGGCGGAGTCGCTCATCCAGGCGCCGTCACCGGCCGCGGCCCACCAGCGGCGGCCGAGCAGCGGTGCGCTGATCATGCCCACCACGGGGTCGCCGTCTTCGACCAGCGCGATCAGCGTCGCCCACACCGGGACGCCGCGCAGGAAGTTCTTGGTCCCGTCGATCGGGTCGAGCACCCAGGCGCGTCCGGTCGCGGCGGTGCCGCCGCGTTCTTCGCCGAGCACCGCGTCGTCCGGCCGGTCCGTGGCGAGGATCGCGCGGATGGCGTCCTCGACGGCGGTGTCCGCGTCGGTGACCGGCGTCCGGTCGGGTTTGCGTTCCACGGCCAGGTCGAGCGCGCGGAACCGGGCGGTGGTGATGGCGTCGGCGGCGTCGGCCAGCCGAGTGGCGAGTTCAAGATCATTCTCGTAGCCGGGCACGGTCACGATGGTTTCACGCCCGGCAGTCGTAGAGTTGACCAGGTGAGCATGGTGCTACTCGCCGAGGACGACCCGGCCATCGCCGATCCGCTTTCCCGCGCACTCCAGCGGGAGGGGTACGAGGTGCGGGTCGTCGGCGACGGGCCCGCCGCCCTCGACGCGACCGAGAGCGACCGCGTGGACCTCCTGGTGCTCGATCTCGGCCTTCCGGGGATGGACGGCCTGGAGGTGTGCCGCCGCCTGCGCGCCAGCGGCACCGAGGTGCCCGTGCTGATGCTCACCGCGCGCACGGACGAGGTCGACTTCGTCGTCGGGCTCGACGCCGGCGCCGACGATTACGTCGCCAAGCCGTTCCGGCTGGCCGAACTGCTGGCCCGCATCCGGGCGCTGCTCCGCCGCCGGGCGCCCGACGTGCTCGAAGCCGGGGGAGTGCGGATGGACCTCGGTGCCCGGATGGTCACCGTCGACCTGCACGAGGTGCAGCTGGCGAACAAGGAGTTCGAGCTGCTCCGGGTGCTGATGAGCCGCGCCGGGCAGGTGGTCAGCCGCGACGAGATCCTCGCCGAGGTGTGGAACGACCTCGAATCGAAGACCTCGAAGACACTCGACATGCACATGTCGTGGCTCCGGCGGAAGCTCGCCATCGCGGCCGACGAGGCGGCGGGCCGCGCGGGCAAACCCGGCGGGAACGGCGACGGCGAACGGCGGATAGCCACCGTCCGCGGCGTCGGCTTCCGCTTCAACGCGGAATAGCATGCGCCGCCGCATCCTCTTGGCGATCCTGCTCGCCGTCGCGGTCACCGCGGCCGTGCTGGGCATCCCGCTGGGGATCACCGCGTGGCAGCTGGTCGAGAACCTCAACCGCGAGAACCTCGCGTCCTCCGCCCGTGGGATAGCGGCGACGCTGGACAGCGAGATCGCCGTCGGCCAGCCGATCAACCTCGACCTGGTCCGGGTCGCCGTGCCGCAGGGCGGTTTGCTGACCGTCCGCGCGCAAGGGCAGATCGAGAAGCGCTACGGCTCCGACCCCGGCTCGGACGTGGTGTCCGAGCGGGCGCCGATCGCGCTGCACGGCGAGGTCGAGCTGTCCGTGCCCGCCGGGCCGATGCGCACCCGCCAGACGCAGGTGACGCTGCTGGTGCTGCTGCTGGTCGTGCTGTCGGTGGGCACCGGCACGGTGGTCGCGACGGTGACCGCGCGAAGGCTGGCGAAACCGCTGAGACACGTCGCGGATCGCGCGGTCAAACTCGGCGGCGGTGATTTCCGGCCGGATCCGAAGCGCTACGGCGTCGGCGAGCTCGACATGGTCGCCGAAGCGCTCGACGCGTCCGGCTCGGCGCTCGCGCAGCTGGTCCAGCGGGAACGCCAGCTCGTCGGCGACGTCTCCCATCAGCTGCGGAGCCGGTTGACCGCGTTGCAGCTGCGGCTCGAACCGCTGACCGTCCACTCCGATCAGGACGTCGTCGACGAGGCGAAGGCCGCGCAGGAACAGGCGGACCGGCTCGCCGAAGCGCTCGACGAACTGCTGGCCGCCGCGCGGGCGGCGCGCGAGGTCGGCGCGGAACCGGTGAACCTGCCGGAAGTGCTCCCCGAGGTTTCCGAAGAGTGGCGGCAGCTGCTTCGCGCCGAGGGCAGGCATCTGCGGATCCGCGTCACCGACGGGCTGCGGGCGAGGGCGACGCCCGGCCGTTTGCGCGAGGTCGTCGGCGTCCTGCTCGACAACGCGCTGCGCCACGGCGCGGGAACGGTCACGCTCGCCGCCCGGCGCGGCGACGCGGACGGCACCGTCGTCATCGAGGTCGCCGACACCGGCTCCGGGGTGCCCGACGAGCTGGCGCCGCATATCTTCGAACGCGGGTTCTCCGGTGGCGGGTCGACCGGTGTCGGGCTCGCGCTCGCCCGTGCGCTCATCGAGGCCGACGGCGGCAGGCTGGAGCTGTCGAGCAAGCAGCCTGCGGTGTTCAGCCTCTTCCTGAAGGTGCCCCGGCCGGGAGACGTGGCCGAGGTGCGGTGGCCCGCCGAGCGGGTCCCTCGCTAACCGCCGCCCCAAGGACGTCCCGATCGGGCAAGGCCGTGTCAGCGCGGCGACTTACCGTCGGGGGGTGCATGCGACGGCGTTCCGGTACCGCCCACCGGTGAGTCCGGTGGCCGCGGCGACCCTGGAGATCGGCAAGGTGGCGGTCACCGTGCGGTTGTCCTTCGACGGCGCGCTGTACGCGTGCCGACGTCCTCCCGGCGTGGTGGAGCGGATGGAGGCCGAAGCGCTCGACCTGCTCTCCAAAGGCCTGTTCGTCAGCGGGATCGACACGCCGGTCGCGACCGTCACGGGGGCGGCGGGCCATCGGTTCGTCCAGCGGAGCGCCGAATTCGAGCCGCCGGACGGCAGGCTCTACCGCGGCATGTGCGGGGTCGGCGCCAGCCGGAACGGGCTGACCCTGACCGGCATCCTCGGCTACCGGCTCGAAGTCCGCGCGGAGTGGGCGAGACGGGCGGGTGACTGCGGCCCGCCGGGGAGCGCCGCCGAATGGTGCGAGCTCTTCGGCGGCGAGCTGGCGTCCATCGGCGGGGTGGTCCTGCGGCGGGCCTCGGTGCTCAGTCTCGGTACTCCGCCGTGACCGTGACGACGAACGCCGCACGGGCCGGCAGGCCGAGGCTGACCCACAACCCGGTCGGATCGGTCTCCTCCAGGGTGATCGGCAACGGCTGCTCGTCGACCACGAGGAATTCCGTCCCGATCAGGACGCCCAGCGAGCGGTCGAGCAGCGTGTGTTCGTCGCGGACCTTGTCCGCCCGCGCGGTGACCAAATAGGACAGTCGGCACCGCTTCGCCCGCACGGCGCCGGTTCCCGGGCCGGCGCCGTGCAGGGCGAAGAGGAACAGATCGACGCTCGACACCCGCGTCTCGGTCTGCCAGGTGGGTTTCGGCGGATCGAGCCGGACCACCGTCCCCTCCGGCAAATGGGGCGCGATGAGCCGGCACAACGCCTCGTCGACCTGGCTGATCACGGGGTCAGATCAATCCCTCACGCAGTGCGTAAGCCACCGCGTGCGAGCGGTTCCGGAGCTGGAACCGGTTGGTCACGTCGTGCAGGATGCTCTTCACCGTGCGCTGCGAGTAGCAGAGCTGGTCGGCGATCTCCTGCGTCGAGAATCCCGACGCGACCAGCTTGAGCACCTCGGTCTCCCGGTTGCTCATGCCACCGAGGTGCAGGCCGCGCGGCTGCAGCACCTGACGCTGCAGCCGTGAGACCCGGTGCAGCAGCCTGCCGAGCAGGTCGGGCGGCAGCGCGCCCTCCCCGGCCGCGGCCGCCTTGATCAGCCGGACCAGGACGTCGGCGCCCGCCTCGGAGCGGCGGGCGACGGCGCAGACGCCGTGTTCGATGGCGCTGAGGATCTCGTTGTCGTCGACTTCGCCCGCGATGAGCACGATGCGGGTGAAGCCCTGGTGGTGCAAGGCGGACAGCAGTTGCGTCATCGCCTCGTCGAGGCGATCGGTGACCAGGAGCGCCACCATGGTCGGGTCGGCGGTCTCCCCGTCCACCAGCCAGACGTCGTCACGGGAGCGGAGCGTCATGCAGACGCCGTTGTGCAGGATCGGATCGGTCGCGCGGACGACCACCGGTGTCCGGTTCGGTTCGAACATGTGATTCCCATTCCCCTCGAACGGTGCGAGGGCCCCACCCCTCGCCCTACTCACCCTGCCGGGTGAGGTGTCCCGAGCGCATGGGACTCCGGTCCCGGAATTGCCCGAAAAGCCGCCCTTATCGGGGTCGCTTTTTCAGCGACCCAGCCCCGCTTCACGGGCGCGCACGATCGCTTCGGCGCGATCCGCGACGTGAAGCTTGCTGAAGACGTTCGAAATATGGTTCCGCACGGTCTTCGGGCTGAGACACAGCGTGCTGGCGATGGCGGTGTTGCTGTGCCCGCCCGCGATGAGCGAGAGGACCTCTCGTTCGCGGACGGTGAGGTCCGGGAACACCGTGTCCGTGGTCGGCTGAGTGTGATTGAAGAAGCCGAGAACCCGGGTCGCGATGTCGGGCCCGAAGATCGCTTCGCGCCTCGCGACGGCGTGCACGGCACGAATGATTTCGTCGGGTTCCGCGTCTTTCAGCAGATATCCGCGGGCTCCGGCCCGCATCGCGGAGAAAACGGATTCGCTTTCGTCGGCCATCGTCAGCATGAGCACGCCGACGCCGGGCCGTTCGGCGACGATGTGCCGGGTGGCCTCGGCACCGCTGATATCGGGTAAATGCAGGTCCATGACCACGACGTCGGGCGCGAGCGCGCTCGCCGCGCTGATCGCGTGCGCGCCGCTCGCGGCCTCGCCGACCACGTCGATCAGCGGTTCGTTGTCGAGCAGTGTGCAGACCCCGAACCGGAACAGCGGATGGTCGTCGACCACGAGCACGCGAAGGCGTTCGTTCATACGGTTCCCCCTGTCTCCCCGACGCGGCACGTTAAGCGAGAGGGCCGGTCACGAACAACGCGAGGTCCGGACAGCGGACCGGCGAGAATTAAACGCCTGATGAGTATCGCGTATCGCGGGGGCCAGCCCAACCCATTAACCCTTTCGGCCCACGTTTGGGTCTCAAGTCCGTGAAGGCCTCCTTCCCTACTCTGAAGGTAGTGAAGGAGGCCTTCACGGATCAGGCGAAGGAAGCGGCGTGCTCGCGAGCCCAGTCCGCGAACGTCAGCGGCGCCCGGCCGAGGAGTTCGCCAACGGTGTCGAACACGATCTCCTCCTTCCCAGCGGACTGCCGTTTGAGTTCGAAGATCCCGTCGACCGCCGAAGCGGGCCAGCCGAACCCGAGCATCCGGGCGCGCGAAGCGGCTTCGGGCTCCTCGACGTAGGTCAACCGCCGCCCGAGCGCGTCGCCCAGGATCTCGACCTGCCGCCGCGTCGTGAGCGCTTCGCCGCCGGTGATCGGGTAGGTCTTGCCCGCGTGTCCGTCGCCGGTCAGCACCGTCGCGGCGACCTCGGCGATGTCGCGGACGTGCACCAGCGCGGACGCCGGATCGCCTTCGGGGACGCGGATGACGCCGTCGCCGCGAACGGCGTGCAGCCAGGCGAACCGGTTGTCCATGAACGTGCCGGGGCGCAGGATCGTCCAGTCCGGCCCGGCCTCGCGCACGGCCCGCTCGGCCTCGGCGTGCACGAGGGAGATCGGATCGGTCTGTCCGAAGTGGACGCCGGTGGTGGAGAGCTTGACGACGTGTGAGACGCCGGCGGCGGCCTTGAGCACGGCTTGTTCCTGGGCGAGTGGGTCCGAGCCGTGGCCGGAGGTCAGCACGAACACGCGCTCGACGCCGTCGAGCAGCGCCGGTTCGAAGGCGTCGAGGTCACCGACGGCGACTTCGGCACGCGGATCGATCCGGGCACGGGAGGGATCGCGCGTCAGGGCACGGACTCGAGCGCCCCTGTCCAGCAGCGCGGGAACGAGTTCGCGGCCGATTTTGCCGGTGGAACCGAGAACGAGGATCATCGGAAGACTCCTTAGTGGTTGCGCCGCAAGGAAACGCGCGGCAGGAAGAGGGAAGCGACGAGGCCGACGGCGAGGGCGGGGACCATTACCCAGAACACGCCGCCGAGCGCGGACGAGTAGCCGGCGGGACTGTCGTCGGTGAAGGCGTTCGTGAACACGGCGCCGAAAACGGTCAGCCCGGCAGTGGTGCCGAGGGAGCGAAGGAAGCCGACGGTCGCCGAAACGGCGCCGAGGTCGGTCCTGGCGACGTTCTGCTGTGCCGCCATGGAAAGCACCTGCATGTTGAGCCCGGCGGCCGCGCCGAACACGACGAGATAGGCGACGACGAGCGGCAACGGCGTTGTTTCGTCCATTGTGGACATCGCGAGCGCGGCGGCGAGGCCGAGGGTCATGCTGAGGATCGGCGCCCAGCGGTAAGCGCCGGTCTTGGCGATGACGCGGCCCGCGACCATCGACGACGCGGCGACCGCGAGCGTCATCGGCAGCAGCAGGAGCCCGGCTTCGGACGGCCCGGCGCCACCCGCGGTCTGCAGGAACAGCGCGAGGTAGTTGACCGAACCGAGGAAGACGAACCCGGCCGCGGCACTGGCCAGCACGCTCAGGCTGAACATCCTGGAGCGGAACAGCCGGAGCGGGACGACCGGTTCGGCCGCGCGGCGCTCGATGAGCAGGAAGGCGACGAGCAGCACCGCGCCGATCGACGCCGACAGCGGAGTCGCCAGGGTCAGGCCGACGATCGCGCCGGACAGGACGACGATGCCCGCGAAGTCGAACGGTGCGGCGGTCCGGCGTCGTTCGAGCCGCAGGAAGCGTGCGACGACACCGAACGCGACCAGGCCGATCGGCACGTTGAGGCCGAAGATCGACCGCCAGCCCGCGAGGTCGGTCAGGACGCCGCCGACGACAGGGCCCGCCAGCGAGGACCCGGCGAAGCAGATCGAGAACCAGGCGAAGTAGCGAGCGCCTTCGCGACCGGGGAACAGTTCGCCGATGATCGCGGCGACCGCGACGAACAGGCCGCCGGAGCCGATGCCCTGCAGGACGCGGGCGGCGATCAGCAGCGGCATCGTCGGCGCGAGGGTGCAGGCGAGGGAGCCGAGGACGAACAGCGCGATCGCGACGAGGACGACGCGCTTGCGGCCGAAGAGATCGCCGAGCTTCCCGTAGACGGGCGCGCTGACGCTGCCGGCCAGCAGGTAGGACGTGGTGACCCAGGCGAACGACGTGGCGCCGCCGAGCTCGCCGACCATGCGGGGCAGGGCGGTCGCGACGACCTGGGCGTCGAGCATCGCCAGGAACACGGCGGCGAAGAGCCCGACGAGGGCAAGGGTGTTTCGGGCGCGCGGAGGCGCGCCGAGAGTGGTGCTCAAGAATGAGATCCGTTCACTGGAAGAAACGAGGGAACGCGAGGGACGCGGAGCAGTGCTCGAAAGCAGCCCCGGATCCCCGCCAAGACGGGAAAAGGCTCAACCGTCATCCGAACCGGATGCGGTCCTCTTCGCGCTTGGCGATCACCTCGAATTCGTCCCGCTCGACCGTACGAACCCGGCCGGCGTCATCAGTGAAGGAACGTTGACATGGATGACCCTAGACAATCACATGTCTTTTGACAAGTGTTTCAGTGGAGCGGAACGACGTCGTCGTCCGGCTCGTCGCTGTCCCGGCGGCGTTTGCCCAGCTCATCGGGGAAGACCCACTTCTTGAAACCCCAGAAGCGGAAGAACATCGCCAGCAGCATGCCGATGATCGACCCGCTCGTGAAGTCCGCGAACTCCTGGACGAACCGCGTCACGTGCGGCACTTCGAGATCGAAGATGTAGCGCGACGTGTAGAGCGGGATCAGGTTGACCACCACGGCGATCCCGCTGATCACGAAGAAGAGCGCCGCCTCGTGATGCCGCTCGCGGCCGCCGCGGGTGCGGAAGGACCACTCGCGGTTGAGGATGTACGACACGATCGTCGCGACGATGATCGCGATCGCCTTCGCCGTGGTCGGCTTCGACTCCAGCACGCTGAGTTTCAGCAGGTACCAGACGCCGTTGTCGACCAGGAACGTCGTGCCGCCCACGATCGCGAACTTCAACAGCTCACGGTGCTTGATCAGCACGGATCGGAGCGGCTCGGGCGTCCTGGAAAGGACGGATTCGACCACGGTCACCAGATCAGTCTAATTCGCGTCGCCCGCCGAACGGGTCGGCAGGGGATGGACAGCGCGATATATGACGCTTTGGGTGTTTCGGCGCGTGGGTCGTGAGTGGCGATTCGGGTTAGAACACGAAACGCCACTCACCACCCACGGGACCGGGGGAGCAAGGGACCTTTGCTACCACGTGGTGGTCAGGCGGCCGGATCGTCGGGAATGCCGGAAATCTCCCGTCCGCCGCCCCGCACCAGCCGCGGCCGCGCGCCGGCCTGCGGGAAGACCCACTTCTTGAACGACCACCACCGGAACGCCGTACCGAGCAGGGTCCCGACGAGCACCCCGCTGACGAAGTCGGCGACCTCCTGGGTCAGCAGCGAGACATGCGGCTCCTCCAGCTTGAACACGTACCGCGAAATCAGCTGCGGAAGCGCGTTGAGCCCGAGCGCGATCGCGCTGAGCAGGAAGAAGAGCGCCGCTTCGTGCGCGCGCTCGCGGCCGCCGCGGGAGCGAAAGGACCATTCACGGTTCGCGACGTACGAGAAAACGGTCGCCACCAGGACACCGATGACCAGCGCGGTCACCGGTTTGTCAGTCAGCACGGTGAACTTCAGCCCGTAGGTGATCGTCATCGTGATGACGAAACTCGCGCCCCCGACCAGGACGAACCGCAGCAGCTCGCGATGCTTCCCCAGCATGCGGGCGACGCTACTGGAAAATGCGGTCGACCACTCCGTTGGGCTGGGTGGACGGCTTGGACTTTCCGGGCCGCGGCGGCGCGCTCGTGGTGGTGGTCGTCTCCGGCTGGGCCGGCTCTTGCTGCGCGGGCTCCGAAGACGTCACGGCCGGCGAAGGCTTCTTCGTCGGGACAGGCCATCCAGGACGCCCAGGCTTCGTCGTGTCCGGAGGGACCGAAGGCTTCGAAGTGACCGAAGGCAGCGAAGGCACCGTAGTCGGCGGAAGCAGCGAGTTGTCGTCACACATGTGGCGCCAGCAGTCGAGGTAGACGGCGACCGGCTTCGCCTTGGCGGTGCCGAGGGTGGCGTTCACCGTCACCGGCATCCCGTCCGCCGGGCGGCCTTTCAGCACTACTGTCAGGTGCGCCTCACGCCCCGGGGTCAGCGAGCCACGCGAAGTACACGACGCCCCTTCGCCGGTCGGAGTGCATCGGATGCCGGAGAAGCTCCACGAGTGGAGTACGCGGTGGTCGAGAGTGATCGTCACCGGCTTCGTCGACTCACCGGTGTTCGTCACGTCGATGGTCATCCGCGGATTGGGGATCCAGGGATACGAGGACGGCCAGACGCTATTGGCACGCAGAGTGAGAGCGTCCTGCGGCGCCGGCACCTTGACCTTCACCTCGATCGACACCTTGATCTGCGCGCCCGCCGTCATCGAACCGGTGACCACGCTGCCGTCCTCGGCCGTCCCGTCGGCGCGCAGCCGGAACTTCAGCACCGCCGACTGGCCCGGTTCGAGACCGGTACCGGTCCGGCAGGTCACCGTGCCGGTGCCGCCGGGGCAGCTCACCGTGATCGGGCCGGGTGCCTGCTGCCGGAAGCCGTTGGCGCCCATCGCCCCACCGCCGCCGGCGGCGGGAATGGCCCGCACCCCCTTCGGCAGGTTCAGCGAGACGGCCACAGGCTCGGACTTCGTTCCGCCGTCGTTGCGCACGGTGATCGGCAGGTCGGCCGGTTCGCCCGGCCTCAGCTGGACACCGCCGGGCGGGGTCGACGCCGTCATCACCGGAGGCGCCGGGATCACCGGCGTGGGTGCGGGCGGCTCGGCGGGGGTGGGCGTCGGGGCAGGTGCCGGGGCCTGGGCCGGAGGTGGCTCCTGCTGGGCGGGCGGCACGGGCTGCTGCGCCGGCGGGACGGCGGGCGGAGCCGGGGGCGGGGCGGCAGGCGGCGCCGGAGGCGCGACGGCGGGCGGAGGGACCGCGGCGGCGGCCGGGATCTCCTGGGTGCCGCCACCGGCGGCGAGCGCCACCGCGACGGCGGCGACGATGGCCGCGCTCGATCCGGCCACACCGGCGAATTGGCGCGGTCCGGCCGCGGCGGCACCGGCGGCGCCGCCCGAAGTCGAACCCGCGGCGGCGGCCGTCGCGGCCGCGGTGACCGCGCCCGCCTTGCCCGCCCCGGTCGTCGCCAGGTATCCGAGAGCCGCGCCACCGAGCACGATCGGCGCGATGATCCCGCGCAGACCGGTGTTGACGTCGGCCAGTTCTGCGGCCAGCGCGCGGCATTTCTCGCATTCGTCCAGGTGGTTCTCCACCTGGGCACGTTCGCGTTTGGACAATCCGTCGCGGGTCCACGCGCCGAGCTTGTCCGCGCTCGCGCGGCAGCGTTCGGCGGAGTTCTCGGCCAGGTGGACCTGCAGATACGCCTGCCGCAGGCCTTCACGCGCCCGGTAGGCGAGCGCGGAGACACCGTTCGCGGTCAACCCCAGCAGCGGCGCGACCTCGGCGGGCGTCTGCCCTTCGATCTCGGTGTGCCACAGCACCGCCTGCCACCGCTCGGGCAGCCTGGCGAACGCCTTCGCGGCGAGCGTGCGCTCGAGCCCGGCGACGGCCGTGTCGGAGAAGGGGACGGTCAACGCTTCGCCGACGGCACCGCCGACGTCGGACATGTCCTCGTTCAGGTCGACGCGCTTGTCCTTGCGCGTCTTGTCGTAGGCGGTGTGCCGGAGCGCGGTCAGCAGGTACGCGCGGAACGCGGCGTCGGGGCCTTTGCCGCCGCGCAGCGTGTCCAGCACCTTCGCGAAGGCTTCCGAAACGAGGTCGTCGGCTTCGGAACTCGAGCGGGCGAGCTGGCGGGCGAGGTTGTGCGCCGCGCCGGCGTGACGCTCGTAAAGGGTTCCGTAAGACGCGATCTTCCCGTCACGCACCTCGGCGATCAGCTCGGCGTCACTCTTACCGGAGAGATCGGCGGGAACGGTGGACACGGGGCTCCTTCATCTGCGGGTTAGGCGGGTCTACTCTTCCTAACGCCCGAACACGCTCAGTGTGACGGAACGGGCGACGCACGTCACCTCGCGGTCCCTTCGATGACCCGGAGGGCGCAACGCCATCACCCAGGATGGGTTACCGAAGAGTTCGGAAAGATCCTTGAAAAACGCCGTCACGCGCGGCGTCGACGGGCGTCCCCACCGTGAAGCGATCGCAAGATCGAAAAGATCGGAACGGAAAGGGGCGGTGGGCAGTGGACGTACCGGCCACCGGTGCGCCGTCCGGGGGATCCGACGGGCAAGCCGCCTGGAACCGGTTCGAACGAGATCGCACGCTCCGCGCACTGCGGGCCCGCTGGCGGACGGCCAGCCTGGCCGCGGGCTGGCGTTTCCCCAGCGACTGGGGCCTGCCCGAGGTCGACGCCGTCTGCGCGGCGGTGATCAAGAACGGCCGGGTCGCTCCCGCGGAAGTGGCGGAGACCGCCCTCGCGGGGCTGGGCCGGGCACGGGCCGCCGCGGGCGCGGGACTGGCCGAGACGCTCGCGGACCTCGCGGCGCTGCACGCCGTGCTCGCCGACCCGGACGCGGTGGACGGTTTCCTCGCTCCGGATGTCGACTCCACGCCCTCCCGGCTACTCCGGGTGACGGCGCTGGCGTGGGCGGACGTCGCGACCGACCAGCTGGTGAACACCGAGGTCACCGAACCCCTCACCGGTCTGCCCACCGCCGCGTACCTGAGGACCCGGCTGAGTGAGCTGTACCGCCAAGCCCGCCGCGACGAGCGGCCGGTCGCGGAGGCGCACACGCTGCTCGTGGTCTCCATGGACTTCAGTTCGGTCGCGGGCTGGCCCCGGCTGACCGGGATGATCCTGGTCGCGGACGCGTTGAAGCAGGTTTTCGACGGCGGGGAGAGCGTCGCCTCGATCGGGCCGTCCGTCGCGGGCGCCCTCGTGCCGAAGGACGTGAGGCTCGCCTCGTCCGGCGTCGCGCTGCGAAGGGCGCTCAACGAGCGGCTTTCGGTGGACGCGCAGTTGCGCGACACGGGCCGTCCGCAGATTTCGGCGGTCCGGCTCCCGGCGACCTACGACCTGGCGTGCGATCTGCTCGGCTCCCTCGCCCGCTCCTGACGCTGGGTTAGCGTAAGAGGTTCTCCAGGTCACGGGCGACCCTGTCGACCAGGCACAACCCGGTTCATGATTTCCTGTTTGCGTGACCCGGACTGTTGACGCCGACGCCAACGGCGACGTTTCGGCGAGCCGACCGCAGCATCGTCTGTCGCTGCGGAAGTCGCTCGCCCGCTTGTCCGTCCGGCCGAGGTCGATCCTGATCCTGTCGGTGATCCCGCTGGTCGCGATCGGTTTCGGCATCTGGGGATGGCAGCACGAATGGGTGCTGGGCGTGGACAGCGCGGTGTACCGCGCCGGTGCCGAGACCTTGCTCAACGGTGACCCGCTGTACGACGCGAACACCCTTCCGGTGGAGCCGTGGTGGGCGCTGTTGCCGTTCACCTACCCGCCGACGGCCGCGCTGCTGTTCATCCCGCTCGCGATGGTCCCGACGCAGGTCGCCTGGGGGCTCCTGACCGCGGTTTCGCTGCTCGCGCTGGCACTGTGCGTCCGGATCGCCATCGGCGCGCTGCCGAAGCCCTCGACCGACGGTCCCCGCTGGTGGGCATCGCCCGCCCGGTCGACGATCGCGTTCTTCCTGGTCTTCCTCGGCCTCGAACCGGTGTGGCGCACGATCTTCCTCGGCCAGATCAACATCATCCTGATGGCGCTGGTGATGCTCGACATCCTGGTCATCGGGGCGCGGGGCAGCCGCTGGGGCGGCGTGCTCGTCGGCGTCGCGGCCGCCGTGAAGCTCACCCCGATCGTGTTCCTGGGGCATCTGTTCATCACCGGCCGCCGGATGGACGCCGTCCGCGGGCTCATCACGTTCGTCGTGATGCAGGGCCTGATGTTCCTGATCATCCCGCACGACGCGGCCCGCTACTGGACCTACACGCTGCCCGACACCGGCCGCATCGGCCCGGTGCACTGGGCGGGCAACCAGTCGCTGAACGCGCTGATGAACCGCTTCACCGAACTCGCGCCCTGGGCGTCGAAGGCGGCGATGGGGATCGGCGCGCTGCTCGCGATCCCGGCGATCTGGCTGGTGCTGCGCTTCCACCGCAAGGGCCAGGCGCTCGCGGCGATGCTGGTGACGGCGTTCTGGATCCTGCTGATCTCGCCGATCTCCTGGACCCATCACTGGGTGTGGGTGGCGCCGCTGGTCGTCCTGCTGGTCTCGCGCCTGCCGAAGACCACGCCCGCCACCGCGTGGAAACGCTGGCTCGGCACCTTCGCGGTGTTCTTCGTCTTCATCAGCTGTGTGCTGCTGATCCTGCCGAACGGCCGCAACGTCGAGCTGCACTGGAAGGTGTGGCAGAACATCCTCGGCAGCGCGTACATCTTCATGCCGTTGGTGCTGGCGGTCGCGCTCGCCGGACGCTGGTGGTACCTGCGGCGGAAGCAGGGCACGGGGGACACCGGAAAGCATGCTGAAGTCACGTCCGGCGGCTGAGGCCCGGCTCGTCGGGATCACGCTGGCGGGTGTGCTCGCGCTGGCGATGCTCACGCTGGGCGTCGTCGCGTGGCTCGGCGAATGGCACCTCGGCGCGGACAGCGCCGTCTACCGGGCCGGCGCTCTCACGCTGCTGAAGGGCGAACCGCTCTACACCCGCGAGGCGCTGACGACGCTGCCGCCGTGGGTGCTGCTGCCGTTCACCTACACCCCGGCCGCGGCGCCGCTGTTCCTGCCGCTCGCGATCGTGCCCGCCGGGCTGACCTGGGGCGTCGTCGGCGCTCTGTCGCTGGTCTGCCTCAGCGTCGTGATCTCCGTCGTCGCCCGCGCCTGCGGCGCCCCGCTCACCCGATGGTGGGTGCTGCCGCTGGCCACGGCGGGCGCGCTGGCGCTGGAGCCGGTCTGGAAGACGATCTTCCTCGGGCAGATCAACCTCATCCTGATGGCGTTGATCGTCGTCGACGTCCTGGTGCTTTCGGCGCGCGGTTCGCGCTGGGCCGGGGTGCTGATCGGGATCTCGGCCGCGATCAAGCTGACGCCGCTGATCTTCGTGCCGCATCTGCTCTTCACCGGACGCTGGAAGGACGCGCTGCGGGCGCTGGGCACGTTCGTCGCCCTCGAAGCCGTGATGTTCGCGGTGATCCCCGGTGACGCCGTCCGGTTCTGGACCGAGTCGGCGACGGATCCCAGCCGGGTCGGCTCTGTGCACTGGATCTTCAACCAGTCACTCAACGGCCTGGTGAACCGCGCTTCGGAACTCGCGTCGTGGTCACTGGCGGTGGCCGTCGCCGTCGCCGCAGTCCTGGCCGTTCCCGCCGTCTGGCTGGTCGTGCGCCTGCACCGCCGCGGCGACCCGGTCGGCGCGCTGCTGGTGACCGCGTTCTACGGGCTGTTGCTCTCGCCGGTGTCGTGGTCACACCACTGGGTGTGGACGGTGCCGCTGCTCGTCCTGCTCGTCGTCCGCCGATCGTGGGTTCCGGCCGCGGGCGTCGCGGTGCTGTTCGCGAGCGGCGTGATCATGTTCGTGCCCAACGGCGGGGACACCGAGTTCGGCTGGGGGCTGGGGTGGTCGCTGCTCGGCAACGTCTACGTCCTCACCGCTGCGATCGCCATCACAGGCCTGGCCGTGCGGGAGCTGCGACGCGGGTCCGCCCAGGTCGCGGCGGTGGCGGCCAAGTAATCTGCACGACGTTATGGACAAACGAACCGGTCTTCCGATCGTGGGCATGGTGGGCGGCGGACAGCTGGCCAGGATGACCCACCAGGCGGCGATCTCCCTCGGCCAGTCCCTGCGCGTGCTGGCCGCCGGGGAGAACGAATCCGCCGGCCTCGTCGCGGGCGAGGTCGTGCACGGCCACCACACCGATCTCGAAGCGCTGCGCTCGTTCGCCGCCGGGGTCGACGTGCTGACCTTCGACCACGAGCACGTTCCCGGCGAGCACCTGCTGACGCTCGCGATGGAAGGCGTCACCATCCGGCCGGATCCGGCCGCGTTGTCGATGGCGCAGAACAAGCTCGTCATGCGCGAGATGATGGCCGGGCTCGAGATCCCCGGCCCCGCCTTCGCCGAAGTGTCCTCTGTGGACGATGTGCTGACCTTCGGGGACAAGCACTCGTGGCCGGTGGTGCTCAAGGCGGCGCAGGGCGGCTACGACGGCCGCGGTGTCTGGATGCTCGACACCGCGCAGCACGCCCGCGAGACCGTCCCCGAACTGCTCGACGCCGGAACCCCCTTGCTGGTCGAGGAAAAGGTCGTCATGCGGCGCGAACTGTCCGCGCTCGTGGCCCGGTCCCCGTTCGGGCAGGGCGCGGCGTGGCCGGTGGTGGAGACCGTGCAGTCCGGCGGGATCAACACCGAGGTGCTCGCCCCCGCCCCGGGGCTGAGCCTCGAACGCACGCAGGAGGCGCAGGACCTGGCGCTGCGGATCGCCGCGACGCTGAACGTGACCGGCCTGCTCGCCGTCGAGCTGTTCGAGACCGACGAAGGCCTGCTGGTCAACGAACTCGCGATGCGCCCGCACAACTCGGGCCACTGGACCCAGGACGGTTCGAAGACTTCGCAGTTCGAGCAGCACCTGCGGGCCGTGCTCGACTACCCGCTCGGGGTGACCGACCTGATCGCCTCCGCCTGTGTGATGGCGAACGTCCTCGGCGCGCCCGAGGCACCGGAGATGGGCCCGGACGAGCGGCTGCACCATCTGTTCGCGCGGTACCCGGACATCCGCGTTCACTTGTACGGCAAGGGAGAACGCCCCGGCCGCAAACTCGGCCACGTCAACCTCGTCGGCGAACGCATGGAGGAGTTGCGCGACCGCGCGCTGCTCGCCGCGCACTGGCTTTCCCACGCCGTCTGGCTCGACGGCTACGAGATCCACTAGGAGTAACTGAGTATGTCGCCGCAGGTTGGCCTGATCATGGGCAGCGATTCGGACTGGCCGACGATGGAAGCGGCCGGGCAGGCGCTGGCCGAGTTCGGCATCGAATACGAAGTCGGCGTCTACTCGGCGCACCGCACTCCGCAGCGGATGCTCGACTACGCGACTTCGGCCGCTTCGCGCGGTGTGCGCGTGATCATCGCGGGCGCCGGCGGTGCCGCGCACCTGCCGGGCATGGTCGCTTCGGCGACCGTGCTGCCGGTGATCGGGGTGCCGGTGCCGCTGAAGTACCTCGACGGCATGGACTCACTGCTCTCGATCGTGCAGATGCCCGCCGGTGTCCCGGTCGCGACGGTCTCCGTCGGCGGGGCGCGCAACGCGGGTCTGCTCGCGGTGCGCATCCTCGCCGCGTCCGATGAGGAGCTTCAAGCGAAAATGGCGCGATTCCAGGCGGATCTGGAGCAGCTGGTGCTCGACAAGGACTCCGCGCTGCGGAAACGCGTCGAAGGCTGACCCCGCATTTCGTCCTCTGAATGCGGTGGTTCGATGGCGAACTATCGCATTCAGAGGACGAAACGCGCGGGGTTCAGTCGGCGAGCTGCTTCCGCAGTTCCCGTTTGAGCACTTTCCCGGCCGCCGAAACGGGGATCTGGTCGACGAAGTGGATCGCCCGCAGTCGTTTGTACGGCAGCACGCGTGCGCCGACGGCTTCCAGGAGTTGTTCGGCCGTGACGTTCTCGTCGCTGCGCACCACGAACGCGACCGGTAGTTCGCCGACCTCGGTGTCCGGTTTGCCGACGACGGCCGCCGCCGAGACGCCGGGCAGGGTGATCAGCAGCTCTTCGAGTTCGCGCGGGAAGACGTTGTATCCCTTGTACAGCAGCATGTCCTTCTTGCGATCCACAATGGACAGATAGCCGTCCTCGTCGAGGATGCCGATGTCGCCGGTGTGCAGCCAGCCGTCGACGAGCGCGGCCGAGGTCTCCTCGGGGCGGTCGCGATAGCCGATCATCACCTGCGGGCCGCGTAGGCAGACCTCGCCGCTTTCCCCGGCGGGCAAAGGATCTTCGCCGCCTTCGGCCGGGACGATCTTGATCTCGGTGTCGGGGAGCGGCAGGCCGACCGAGCCCACCTTCCGGACCGCGGAGCGGTAGGCCGGCGCGATGACGGCTCCCATGGTGACCTCGGTGAGGCCGTAACCCTCGATGACGAGCACACCGGGGAAGCGTTTCTGCAGGGCGCGGATCATCTCGTGGTTCATCGGCGCCGCGCCGGAACCGATGGTCAGTACCGAAGACAGGTCGGCTGTGTGAAACTCGGGGCAGGCGAGCAACGCGGCGAACAGCGCGGGCGCGCCGCCGATCGTGGTGACCCGCAGCAGTTCGGCGTCGGCCACGTACGCGGCCGGGTCGAAGCGGTCGTGCAGGACGATGGTGCCGCCGTCGAGCAGCGGGACGTTGAGCGCGGCGATGGTGCCCATGGCGTGGAACCACGGCGTCAGGTTGAGGGCGATCCCGGTGCCGATCCGCGACGGCCACTCGTCCGGGCCGCCGAGCTGCTCGACGATCACTTCTCCCGAATCGTCGACGGCGGGGACCGCGCCCAGTCGCCAGCAGGAGCTCTGCAGGCTGTTGACCACGACGTTCCGATGCGGCAGGCGGACACCTTTCGATCGTCCGGTGGTGCCGCCGGTGTACGCCAGATGGGCGAGATCGCGGTAGATGTCGATCTCGACGTCCGGCCGCTCGTCGGAGTGACCGGAATGGAACTCCGTGAACTCGACCTCTCCCTGCCCGAGTGCCTCCGGCGGGTGAACGACGATGGTCAGCCGGACCGACGTCCGATCGCGCACCGAAGCGAGCACGCGCGCGAACGGGCCGACGGTGACGGCGGCGACCGCCCCGGCATCAGCCAGTTGGACGGCGAGGTCGTCGGGCGGGAGCAGGGGATTCGCCGGGCTGAAAGTCGCCCCGGCGAGCAGCGTTCCGTAGTAGGCGACCGGGTACGCCAGGCAGTTCGGCAGGTGGAGCGCGACGACGTCGCCCCGGCCGATGCCCTCGGCGCGCAGGGCGTTCGCGAACCGGCAGGCCGCGCTGTACGTCTCGGCGAAGGTGAGGCTCTGGTCTCCGTGGGCGAAGGCCGTGCGGGAGCCCCAGCGAGCAGCGGCGCCGGCGAGCACCGAGCCGACCGGGACCTCGGGATAATCGAGCGACCGGGGGAACGGGGTGAGCTCCATCACTCGAACGTACGGACTTTGCGGTCAAAGACACAAGCGCTCGCGATGTCGCACCATGTGAACGAGCGCTAACATCGGTCAAACTCCCAAACGCGGTTAGAAGAGGTGACGAAGGTGTCTGACGGCCCGGGTCTGTACCAGCTTGCCGAAGAGCACGAGGAGCTGCGGGCCGCGGTGCGTGCCCTCGCGGAGAAGGAGATCGAGCCGTACGCGGCCGAGGTCGACGAGAACGAGCGCTACCCGATCGAGGCGTACAACGCGCTGGTCAAGTCGGGTTTCAACGCCGTGCACATCGACGAGGCCTACGACGGCCAGGGCGCGGACGCCATCGCCGCCTGCATCGTCATCGAAGAGGTCGCGCGGGTCGACGCGTCGGCGTCGCTCATCCCGGCGGTCAACAAGCTGGGCACGGTGCCGATCATCCTTTCGGCGTCGGAAGACCTCAAGAAGCTCGTGCTGCCTTCCATCGCCTCCGGCGAGGCCTCGGCGTCCTACGCGCTTTCGGAGCGCGAAGCCGGCTCGGACACCGCCTCGATGCGCACCCGCGCGAAGCTCGACGGCGACCACTGGGTGCTGAACGGCACCAAATGCTGGATCACCAACGCGGGTGAATCGTCCTGGTACACCGTGATGGCGGTGACCGACCCCGAGGCCGAGAAGAAGGCCAACGGCATCTCCGCGTTCGTCGTGCACAAGGACGACCCCGGCTTCACCGTCGGCTCGAAGGAGCGGAAGCTCGGCATCAAGGGCTCGCCGACCCGCGAGATCCACTTCGAGAACGCCACCATCCCGGCCGACCGCATCATCGGCGAGCCCGGCACCGGCCTGAAGACCGCGCTGCGCACCCTCGACCACACCCGCCCGACCATCGGCGCGCAGGCGCTGGGCATCGCGCAGGGCGCGCTCGACGCTTCCATCGCGTACGTCAAGGAGCGCAAGCAGTTCGGCAAGTCGATCTCGGAGTTCCAGGGCGTCCAGTTCATGCTGGCCGACATGGGCATCAAGATCGAGGCCGCGCGGAACCTCGTCTACGCCTCGGCCGCGGCGACCGAGCGTGGCGACAAGCGCGGCGGCTACATGGCCGCGGCCGCGAAGGCGTACGCGTCGGACATCGCGATGCAGGTGACCACGGACGCGGTGCAGCTCTTCGGTGGCGCGGGCTACACGCGCGACTTCCCGGTGGAGCGCATGATGCGCGACGCGAAGATCACCCAGATCTACGAAGGCACCAACCAGATCCAGCGCATGGTGATGGCGCGCGCCCTGCTCAAGGGCTGAGCCCCTCGAAGTACATGAAGGCCCCCTTCCTTGCGTCTAGCGCAAGGAAGGGGGCCTTCATGTACTTAGGCGCGCGTCAGCCGAATGAGCGGTCGCCGCGTTCTGTGAAAGCAGTGCAACCGTCATGTTCGAAGCGGACCACTCCGTCGAAGAACGAACGCGCATTGGTGCAGGCGCCGTAGTCGTCGCCGAGCCGTCCGTGCAAGGCGACCCAGAAGGCGCATCCGCCACATTGCTCGCCCTGCCGGTCACCGAGGCGGTTGAATCGTTCGCGCCAGCGCGCGTGGCAGGCGCGGTTGAACTTTTCGTCGTCGCCCGACCAGGGCTGGTTCGTGGCGGGCACGGTGTGAGGTTAGAGGCACCCGTTCGCGCGGGCGATCGGTTTGACCCTCGGTGAGATGCTTCACGGAAGTACGGCGATCATGGGCCGCCGGTGTCACTCTCGAAGGATGTTCTGGTTCGCTCCGGTGTCGTGGACACCGCACGACGAGGCCGAGCTGATCGCCGGCTGGCGGTTGTGGCTCGAACTCGGGGATCGCACGTGGCCGTCGGCCGCGTGGGACGGGACGGCGGCCGACGTCGTCAGGCCGCTGCGGGAGCTGGTCGCGGCCTGCGACGAGATCGAGACGGGGTACCGCGGCGCCGTCGACGAGCCGTCCGAGGAGTTCATCCGGATCATCCAGTTCCTCGTGTGGACCGTCAGCACGGTCATCGAGCTGTGGGCCGACGACGAGGTCCCGCTCGACGCCGAGCGGATTGCGTTGCTGCACGCCGATCTGGCCGGGTTCGCCGAGCAGGCGGAGCGGGTGCTCGAGTTGCTGGCCGTCAGTGGCGGCTGGACGGGTCTGGCCGCGGAGCATCGGCGGACGGGTCGCTGAGCGATTCCGGTTTCTCGACCCAGGCGAACCGCGATCCCGCCAGGTGCTCGTCCAACGCGCGGTCCAGCGAGAGCAGGGTCACCGGATTGCCGAACGGATCCTCGCCGGGCGCGATTTCGTAGCCGAGCCGGATGACGGACTCTTCTTTCTCGTCGGACTCGACTTCG
The DNA here is from genome assembly GCF_001905755.1 of Amycolatopsis sp. CB00013. Classification (NCBI taxonomy): domain Bacteria; kingdom Bacillati; phylum Actinomycetota; class Actinomycetes; order Pseudonocardiales; family Pseudonocardiaceae; genus Amycolatopsis; species Amycolatopsis sp. CB00013. The sequence continues at coordinate 511,753 of NZ_LIWC01000004.1, forward strand.
TGACGGGTGACACCGTCTTCGATCGACCACGTGCCGCCGAGAGTGTGATGGAACTTCAAGACCAGTTCGCCGGGCGTCGACCACATGAAACGGGACACCGCGAATTCGGTGCTCCAGCTCGACCAATAGAGCCATCCCGAGCCGTCGTCCCGAAACGCCAGGTCGACGGACTCGACGCTGCCCGGATGCACCATCTCGTCCGACCAGAGGCCGGCCAGCCGTTCGTCCGTCACGAAGGGGGATTCTGCCGTATGGGAGTTCCTGTCGGGTACCTGTCGATCACGCTCCGGAGGTGCCGTCGGAGGCGCTCGGTGCCCTACCGTGATCCGGGTAAGTTGAATATTCACCGACCAGAAAGCTGATACCCGATGTTCGCTCGTTTCAAGGATGTCGCCCTCCTGCTGGGCCGGATCGGTGTCGGTGTGGTCTTCCTCGCACACGGCCTGCAGAAGTGGGAAAACGGGATCGACGGCACCGCGAAGTTCTTCGAGCAGACCGGAATCCCGCTCCCGACGCTCGCGGCGATCTTCGCGATCGCGGTGGAGATCGTGGGAGCCATCTTGTTCATCGTCGGTTTCCTGACGCCGCTGGTGGGCCTCGGCTTCGTCGTGGTCTCCGTCGGCGCCCTGCTCTCGGTGCACCTCGACAACGGCCTCACCGGTCAGGGCGGTTACGAACTCGTCCTGGTCCTGGCGGTCGCCGGGCTCGCGCTCGGTTTCAATGCCGGGAAGCTGTCGCTCGACCACGCGCTCTTCGGACGCAAGCGTGAGGCGAAGCAGCTCCAGGACGCCTGACCTCAACGCCAGGAACGGTCCTTTCCTCGCAAAATTTGCAAGGAAAGGACCGTTCCTGGCACTTCAGGAGGGGAGATCCGCGGTAGTCCGCTCCGCTTCGCGTCGAGAAGCGAGTTTGGCCGGATCCGCGTCGGTGACCTGGACCAGATGGGCACCGGCCGCCAGCGGCGTCAGGAACCCGGCCAGGATCCCTTCCGCGCCGGCCCATTCCACAGTGGACAGAACGCGGTCGTCGGCGGACAGCCCCAGTCCGGAAGCGCGAGAGCGCGCCTCGGCGAGCACTTCGTCCACAGTGGACGAGCCCAGTGCGGGAGTGTCGCCGGGCACCGGGAACAGCGGGCTGAACTGGTCACCCGAAAGCCGGGCTTCGGTCAGGTAGTCCATCGCCCCGTCGGGTACGGAGCCGGCGGGCAGCCCGAGACCCATGGGGTGCAGCGAGACGACGGCGGTCGCGGCCGCGTCGGAAGCGCCGCCCGGCGCGACGAACGCCACCCGGGCGCCCGCGGTCTCGGTCACCACCCTGGCGCCGCACCACCACGCGCCCAGCAGCACACCGGCGGTCTGCCAATGCGACGGCAGCACCACGGCGACCTCGTCGCCCGGTTCGACGTCGAACTCGTCGACCAGCCAGTTCGCCGTCTTGGCGGCCCAGTTCACCGTGGTCGCCACGGACAGTTCGACCCGGCTGCCCTGCTTGTCGTCGTAGTGCGTGATCAGCGGTTTCGCGGGCGACCCGAGCACGGGCCGCAGCAGCAGTTCGGTGAGGCTCACGCCCCCAACGCTAGTTCACGCAGGGAACGCTCGACGCGGCGAGCAGCGGAGCCGCCCCGGGCGCCCCACCGCCACCACCCCGGCCCACCAGTCCGGAGACGAACGACCGCACGGCGGCGGGGTCGATCTCGACGATGCTCTGGCCGTCGGCGCTGCGGCCGTTGATGTTCACCACCGGGATCGTCGTGAACGTCAGATCGCCCGACGCGATCCCCTTCGCCTGCTGCGCGAACTCCAGCAGGTCCAGTCCTTCGTCGAGGACGATCGACCGGCGCACGACGTCCATCAGGCCCGCCATCGTCGACGGGCTGGTCAGCGTCCCCGCCGAGAGCACCTGGTTCAGCGCCGACGACAGGAACGTCTGCTGCCGCACGATGCGGTCGAGGTCGCCACGCGGCAGGTTCTTGCGCTGCCGGACGAACGAAAGCGCCTCACCGCCCGACACGGTCTGCTCGCCGCGCCGGAAGTTCGCGCCGGAGTCCTTGTCCTCGGTCGAGTGGTTCAGGCAGACCTTGACGCCGCCCAACGCCTCGGTCAGCAGATAGAACCCGAGCAGATTGACCTCGGCGTAGTGGTCGATCCGGATCTGCGTCAGGTCCTGAACGGTCTGGACCAGTGCCTTGCGGCCTTCCTGATCGGAATCGCGTTCGAGTTTCGCCTGATCGGATTCACCGCGATGCGCGTTGGTGTAGTTGGCCTTCGCGACGCCGTAAGCCGAATTGATCTTGTTCGGACCGCGGCCGGGGATGTCGGTCCAGGTGTCCCGCGGGATCGAGACGCCGGACGGTTTCCCGCCGTTCTTCGGGATCCGCAGGATGATGATGGTGTCGGTGTTGACGCCCGGCTTCTCCTCGGTGCGCAGCTCCTTGAGCACCCGTAGCGGCAGCGGATTGCCCTGCGCGTCGGTGCGCGCGTCGCTGCCGACCAGGAGGATGTCGGTCGCGCCGTCGTCGGCGGGCGGGGCGGCGGGATCGTCGGGCTTGCTCAGGGCGTTCGTCGTGGGGACGTTGTTCTGCAGCTGGTCCTTGGTGACGTACGCGTAGCCCGTCGTGCCGAGGGCGAGCAAGGACACGAGGCCGACCGCGATCCGGCGGGTGATCCGGCCGGCGCGGCGCAGCGGGCGTTCGGGAACGACGAGCGTGCCCGAGACGGCTTCGTCTTCGTCCTCGGCCGGCGTGGAGGGCTGGGGGAGCGGCGGATTCCGCGGGTGCGGCGTCGGGACGAACTGGGGCTCTTCGTCACTCTCGGTGTCCGATTTGGTGTCCTCTTCGGACTTCTGCTCCTCGTCGTCCAACTGCTCAGAACGCGCGTTGACGCTCTTTTCCTCGTCGCTCATCCCTGATCACCTCCCCTGGCGTTGTCGCTGGTCCGATCGTAAGAGAAGGCTATGCCACCGTGAGGTCGGCCACGCTGAGTACCCGGGATTAATTGACGCAGGGCACATTGCCCGCGACGATCGGCGTCGTGCTGGGCGCCGCGGGAGCGCTGGAGGGCGGCTGAGCGGGCTTCGACGGGATCGAAGTCTTCGACGGGGCCGTGGTCGCGTTCGCGCCCTTGAAGTCCTTGCCGAGCAGCACCCGCACCTTGCCGGGGGCGACGTCACGGTCCGCCTCGGCCTGCACCGCGGTGCCGAAGACCTGCTTGATCAGGGCCAGCGCGTCGTCGTCGCCCGGCGCGTACCGGATGACCGTCGAGTTGCGGGTGCTGAGCTTGGTGTCGGCAGCGAGTTTGAAACCCTTGCCCTGCAACAGGTTCCGGGTCTCGGTGGCCACCGTGGGCGAACCGGATCCGTCGAAGAGTTCGACGGTCACCGCTTCCGCGCCCGGCAGGGTGGCCGGGGTCTCCGTCGGTGCCGTCTCGCCGTCGGCGGTCAGGCGGGTGACCTCGGCCTGCACCTGCGCCGGGTCCACCCGGAGCACGGCGGCGCCGCCGATATTCGCGTCGCCCTGGGTCGGGATGGTGTGGAACTCGACGTTCCCGCTGGTCAGCCCGCGCATCTGGGCGGCGAACTCGGGCAGGTCCCAGCCTGCCGACAGCACGACCGACTTCTTCACAGCGTCGATCAGGTCGGAGATCTTCGCCGGGTTCATCAGGACGTCGGAGGAGAGCACCTTGTTCGCCAGCCCCGACAGGAAGGCCTGCTGCCGCGCGATCCGGTCGAGGTCGCCGTTCTGCAGGTCGTAGCGCTGCCGGACGAACGCGAGCGCCTGCACGCCCTCGACGGTGGACTTGCCCGCGGGCAGGTCCACGCCGGACTTCTTCTCCTTGACCGCGTTGTTGAGGCAGACCTCGACGCCGCCGATCGCCTTGGTGATCTCGTAGAAGCTCGACAGGTTCACCTCGGCGTACCGGTCGATCATCTTCGGCTTGCCGATGAACTTCTCCAGCGTCGCGATCAGGTTCTTGCGGCCGGCGTCCTTGGCCTTGGCGTCGACGTCCTTGAGATCGGAGTTGCCCTGCTGCTGCAGCGTCTTCGACGTGTCGTTGTAGGCGTACACGTACGCGCTGTTGAGCTTGTGCTTGCCGAAACCGCCGGTGATCTCGACCCACGAGTCACGGGGGAAGGAGATCGCGACCGCCTTCTTACCGTTCTGGGGGATGTGCACCAGGATCATCGTGTCGGTCTGGCGCTCGCCGTCCGAAACACCGGCGTGCAGCATGTCGAGGACCTCGCGCGGCAGCGGGTTGCCCTGCGCGTCGGTGCGGCTGTCCTGGCCGACGAGCAGGATGTCGATCGCGCCGTCCAGCGGTTTCGCCGGTGGATGGCCGTTGTCCTCGAAGATGTTCGTGGTCGCGAAGCCCTGCGACGGGTCACCGATGAACTGCCAGCCCCACCAGGTCAGCGCCAGGATCGTGATCGAGACCAGGCTGAACACGACCTTCACGCCGCGGCGGGCGAACACCACGACGCCGCCGCCACGGCGCGCCGGAATGGGTGGCCCGGGCCACTCGGTCACGTGCGGTCCTCCACGAATCTCCCCAGGGCACACGCGTGCCTCGCCCATAACTCTACTGATCCTCGTGTTAGACGTCCGTAGGCTGGTGAAAGGTTGCCCCGGTCGTGACACACTCGGCCGGTCGGTGAAGTCGTAGAGGGAGGATCGCGGGATGCGAGTGCTGGTCACCGGGGGTGCCGGGTTCATCGGTTCGCATTACGTCCGGCAGGTGCTGACGGGCGCGTACCCGAGCTTGGCCGACGCCGAGCTGATCGTGCTCGACAAGCTGACCTACGCGGGCAACGAGGCGAACCTGGAGCCGGTGCGCAAGAACCCGCGCTACCGGTTCGAAAAGGGCGACATCTGTGACGGCGCCCTGGTCAGCGAGCTCATGCGGGGCGTCGACCTGGTCGTGCACTTCGCCGCCGAGTCCCATGTGGACCGTTCGATCGCCGGCGCGGCCGACTTCGTGCTGACCAACGTGCTGGGCACGCAGACCCTGTTGCAGGCCGCGCTCGAGGCCGAGGTCGGGAAGTTCGTCCACGTGTCCACCGACGAGGTCTACGGCTCGATCGACGAGGGTTCCTGGGCCGAAGACCACGCGCTGGAGCCGAATTCGCCGTACTCGGCGTCGAAGGCGTCCTCGGATCTGTTGGCCCGTTCGTTCTTCCGCACGCACGGGCTGCCCGTCTGTGTCACGAGGTGCTCGAACAACTACGGTCCGTACCAGTTCCCGGAGAAGGTCATCCCGCTCTTCGTGACCAATCTGCTCGACGGCAAGAAGGTCCCGCTCTACGGCGACGGGCTCAACGTACGTGACTGGCTGCACGTGGACGATCACTGTCACGGCATCCAACTCGTCGCCGACGGCGGCAGGCCGGGCGAGGTCTACAACATCGGCGGCGGCACGGAACTCACCAACCGCGAGCTGACCGAGCGGCTGCTGACCGCCGTCGGCGCGGACTGGGAGAGCGTCGAGCCGGTCGAGGACCGCAAGGGGCACGACCGCCGGTACTCGGTCGACATCACCAAGATATCGACGGAGCTCGGTTACGCGCCGCGTCAGTCCTTTGAGGACGGACTGGCCGACACGGTCGCCTGGTACAGCGGAAACCGGTCGTGGTGGGAGCCGCTGAAGAAGCGTGCGGGGGCGTGAGCGGGTGCTGAGCATTCTCGTACCGGGCGGATCCGGTCAGCTCGGGCAGGACCTCGCGGCGCTGGCCCCGGAGGCCGCGACCCCGTCGTCTTCGGAGCTGAACGTGCGCGACACCGGCCAGGTCGTCGCCGCGGTGACCGAACTGGCGGACCGCGCGCGGGCGACGGGGACGTCGCCGGTGGTGATCAACGCGGCCGCCTACACCGCGGTGGACGCGGCGGAAACCGACGAGGAGCGGGCGTTCGCGGTGAACGCCGACGGTCCCCGGGTGCTCGCCGCCGCGTGCTCGTCGCGAGGGGTTCCGCTCATCCATGTGTCCACGGACTACGTGTTCGCCGGTGACGGGACTTCGCCGTATGAGCCCGGCGACCTGCTGGGCCCACTGAACGCCTACGGCCGGACGAAGGCGGCCGGTGAGGACGCGCTGCTCGGGTCCGGAGCGCGGTCCTGGATCGTGCGGACGTCCTGGGTGTACGGCAAAACCGGGGCGAACTTCGTGAAGACCATGGCGCGCCTGGAAAAGGAGCGCGAGGAACTGTCCGTAGTGGACGATCAGACCGGTTCGCCGACCTGGTCGCGAGATCTCGCCGCCGGACTGCTGGAGCTGGCCGGTCGGGTCGCCGCGGGTGAAGGGCCTTCGCAGCGCGTGCTGCATTGCACGGGTGGCGGGTCGACGACGTGGTTTGGGTTCGCGAAGGCGATCTTCGCGGAACTCGGCGCGGATCCGGCTCGGGTGAAGCCGTGTACGACGGCGGAATTCCCGCGTCCGGCGGCACGTCCGGCTTATGGGGTGCTGTCGAACGCTTCGTGGCGCGAGGCGGGTCTCACGCCGCTTCGGGACTGGTCCGATGCCCTGAAGGCCTACTTCGCTTCCTGACCCCGCCCCGCATTTCGTCCTCTGAATGCGATCGCATTCAGAGGACGAAATGCGGGAGGTCAGTGCTTCGTGCTCGCCTGGCGGTACGCGGCGACGGTGAGTTCGGCGCACGCGCGCCAGGTGAAGTTCGCGACGTGGGCGCGGCGCGCGGCCGAGGTGGCGACGGCGTGCGGGTCGCTGACGGCCATCCGCAGCGCCTCCACGAGCCCGTCGACGTCCTCGTAGGGCACCAGGCTCGCGCAGTTCCCCGCGACCTCGCGCAGCGCCGGGATGTCCGTGCACACCACGGGAACGTCCGATGCCAGCGCTTCCAGCACCGGAAGCCCGAAGCCTTCGTCGCGTGACGGCAGCACCAGCGCACTCGCCCCGGCGACGACCCGCCGGAGGTTCACGTCCGACAGGTAGCCGACGTGCCGCGAGCGTGAGCCCACCGAGAACGAACCGGGGCCGACGAACACCAGATCCGGCAGATCCGACGCGGCCTCGTGGGCCTGCTGGAGCCAGTGCAGGCCTTTCCGGGGGCCGGGGGCGCCGGCGAAGAGCAGGTATTTGTCCGGGAGGTCGAGTTCCTTGCGGCGCTCGGGATCCGGCGGGCGCGCGGTGAACCACGCCGGGTTCACGCCGAGCGGGGTGACGATGATCTTGCCGCGGTCCACGTCGAGCCGTTCGGCGACCTGGTCGGCCACGGCGTTGGTGGGCGTGCAGATCGCGTCGGCGAGCCGGGCGCCGCGCCGGACCAGCCGCGGCAGCTCGTGATCGCTCGGCGCGAGCTCCTCGGGAGCCTCCAAAAAGGCCAGATCGTGGATGGTCACCACACCCGCCGCGCGGAACCGGCCGGGCAGCACGAAGTTGGTGCCGTGCACGACGTCCGTCGGCCCGGCGAACAGCTCGACCGGCGGCAGTTGCGAACGCAGCCACGCCTTCCGCAGCAGCCGTGCGGCCACCGGCATCCCGCGGGCCCGGACGCCGTGCGGGAGCACGTGCCGCAGCCGTCGCCAGCCGCGCAAGGTGAACGCGACCGCGCGGGTGTCCACTTCGGACATGGAGGCGAGCTCTTCGGACAGCGCGACGGTGTACCGGCCGATACCCGTCCTGGCACCGAGCAGCGGGGTCCCGTCGAGCAGAACGCGCAAGGGGCGGTCAGCCACGGCCGAGCCTCTGCTTGGCGACCTTGACCACCCGGCCGCCGACGCGCCGCGCGAGTTCCTTCGGTCCGCCGTCGGCGAGGTACTCGCGGATCAGGTCGACGTCGCGGCGCAGCATTTCCTTGCCCCGCACCGGTACGCTGACCACGAGGTCCGCCGAACCGGGCAGCCGGTCCGCGGCGGGCCGCGGGTTCCGGCAGAACTCCACCAGCGGTTTCAGCGCCTCGGGCCAGGCGTAGCGCTGGGCGACGGTGGCCATCCGCTCGACACAGCCGGCGGCGAACTCCTCGTCGTACAACGCCTTTTCCAGCGCGTCGGCCAGCGCGTCCACGTCCTCGGCCGGGACGACGACGCCGAGCTTCTCCTCGCGGACCAGGTCGGCGAACGAGTCCCCGTCGGTGGTGACGATCGGCAGCCCGGCCCACAGGTAGTCCAGCACCCGCGTGCGGAACGCGAACGTCGTCTCGACGTGCTCGTAGTGCGTGGTGACACCGCAGTTCGCGTCGAGCAGCCAGTTCTGGCGCTCCTCGTACGGCACCCACTGCTGGTTGAAGAACACGTGCTTGCCGGTGAGCCCGAGCGTGTCCGAGAGCAGCATCGTGCGCGCGCCGATGTCCATCTCGGTGACCTCGGGGTTGGGATGTTTCATCCCGAGGAACACCAGCCGGACGTCGCCGCGGCGCTGCCGCAGCCGTTCGATCGCCCGGACCAGGGTCAACGGGTCGAACCAGCTGTAGACCCCGCCCGCCCACAGCACGACGTGATCGGTCTCGCCGATGCCGTCCAAAGTGGACCGAAGGCCGGGTCCGGTGCGGACCGGAGCCTGCGGGGACAGGCCGAACGGGACGATCGACAGCAGCGACTGGGTGGTCGGGTCGGCGTCGTACAGCCGCGGCGAGAGCCTGCCCATAGCGGCGAGGTGGCCCAGCCAGAAGTGGCGCTGACGCTCCGACGCGCACAGGAAGAAGTCGCCGCGCTCCAGCTGTGCGTCGAGGACCTTGGTGACCCCGATGAGGTCCAGTGCCCGTTTGTCGTCGGGTACGCCCTTTCCCTGTTCGAGCAGCTCCAGATGCATCGGGTCGTACAGGTCCGCGACGACGATCTTGTGCGCGTACTGCTCCTTGAGCGACGGTGCGAGCTCCAGCACGTGCCCCTGCAGGACGATGATGTCGGCCCACGCGATCGGTGTCTCCAGATCGCGCCTGGTCGCCGCGCTGACCCGGAACGCCGCGGGCGGCGGGTCGGCGAGGGGGTTGATCGTCACCAGGTGGACGTCGTGCTCCGTGGCCAGGGTCGCGGCCATGTTCCACGCGCGGATCGCCGGGCCCGCCATCCGCTCGGTGATCGAGTCACCGGTGATCACCAGTACCTTGCGGCGCTGCCCGAAGAGCGCGTCGATGCCGAACGTCTCGACCAGCACGTCGTGCGCGGCGAGATAGCGCGGCAGCGGGTATGCGGGCTCCAAGGCCTTGCGCAGCAAGGGAAGCAGATCGGCGTCGGTGCGGACGCGGGCGGCCTGTTCGGCGGCACGGGACTCGGTGAGCGACGGCAGGAGTTCGACGAACTGGTCGATCGCCAGTACTCCGGCCAACGTCGTCCTCGGCACCTCGACCGGGCCGGTTTCGGCCGGGCCGACACCCTGGGCGAGATCGAACTGAGTGGCGTCGAGGTCCCCGCGCGCGGTCGCCCGGCGGACGGCCAGCGCCAGCGCGGCGGGGAGCGCGCGCGAAAGGGTCTCGTCGGAGAGGTTCTTGTACAGCGCAGCCAAGGCGTTGCGCTCCAGCAAGAACGTTTCGCGCCCGGAGTCCGGAGCGTCCACTGTGGACATCGTGGCGTGATGCTTGTGATAGGTCAGCGACTCGGGCACGTAGCGCACGCGCCAGCCGCGCAGGTTCAGCCGCCAGCCGAGGTCGACGTCCTCGTAGAACATGAAGAACCGCTCGTCGAACCCGCCGAGCTCGGCGAACACCCCGGCGCGGACGAACATCGCCGAACCGGTCGCGAACAGGACGTCCTTGGCGATCTCGTGTTCGGCGGCGGGGACGTCGGCCAGCAGGCTGCCGGCGTGGCGTTTGTAGCCCATGCCGAACCAGGTCAGGCCCGCGTCGACGAAGTCGGTGCCGGTGCCGTCCCAGTCGAGGACCTTGCTGGCCACCGCGGCGACCGTCGGCTGGGCGCGCAGCTCGGCGACGGCCGTGCCGACCCAGCCGGGGGCCGGGCGGGCGTCGTTGTTGAGGAAGGCGAGGACGGTGCCGGTGGCGTGCCGCGCGCCGAGGTTGCAGCCGCCCGCGAAGCCGGAGTTCACTGGCGATTCGACGAGCTTGACGCCCGGTGCGGCGGCCTTGATCTCGGCGACGTCGCTGCCGCCGGAGGCGTTGTCGACGCAGATGACCTCGAGGTTCGGGTAATCGTGTTCAGCGAGTGCGCGCAGGCAGGTGACGGTGTCGGCGGCCCCCCGGTAGTTCACGACGATCACCGAGACGACCGGTTGCGTTTCCCCCTGCGCCAAAGCCGTACTCCCTGCTCTCGATTGGGGCAAGCTTAATTGCCCGCCCACGCCTCCCAGACCGCGCCTCGGCCCAGTGTCGCCCGTCGCCCTACAGCCCGCCGCTCGACCAGCGTGCGCGGCAGGCGCGCGGCGACGGCGCCCAGGACGCGGCACCGGAGACTCAGACGGAAGTTCGGTGCCATCGGTTTCCCCCGGAGGGGCAGTACCAGGGTGAGTACGGCGAACTTCACCAGCTGGCGGATCGCCACCGCGCGCGGGGCGCAGCGCAGGAGGGTCAGGAGGCGGTTGCGTTCATTCCACAGGTGGAACCGGACCGAACCCGGCAGAGTGCTCGCGCCATGCTCATGGGTGACGTCGGCTTCGGCGCTGACGACGTCCCAGCCCGCCAGCCGCAGCCGCCACGCGGTGTCGGTGTCCTCGTAGTAGCAGAAATAGGAGGCGGGGACGCCGCCGACGGAACGGAGTGCCTCGACGTCGAGGACGGCCGCGCCCCCGCAGAAGCCGAAGACCTCTTCGACGGGTTCCGGCAGGTCGGCGCCGTGACCGTCGGCCGTCAGGCGGACGCCGGTGGACTGGACGGTCCCGTCGGGGAGCGTCAGCCGGGCGCTCACGGCGGCGGCGAGCGGCGCCTTCGTGAGCGTGTCTTCGCAGGTCGCGAGCCAATCCGGGGCCGGCGCGGCGTCGTCGTTGAGCCAGGCCATCAGCGGAGTGTCCACTTTGTCCAGTGCGGCGGCCATGGCGCCCGCGTAGCCGGTGTTGCGCCGCAGCCGGAGCACTTCGGGCTTCGACGGATGGGCGGCGAGCAGGGCGGCCGTTCCGTCGTCGGAGGCGTTGTCGACGACCAGGGTCCGGTGCGCGCGGGTCTGCGCGGCGAGGGCGTCGAGGCAGGCGGTGATGTGCGCGGCGCCGCGCCAGGTGACCACGACGACGGTGGTGCTGGTCATGGTGGAGAGAATAGTGACCATGCCCGAACTGGTCGTGCTCGCCGAGCAGCTGCTGGCGCCGGTCCCCGGCGGGACCGGCCGCTACACCGGTGAGCTGCTGCGCGCGCTCGCCGAGACGGCGCCGCCGGGCTGGACGGTGTCGAGCGTCGTCGCGCGGCACGCCGACATCGAAGCCGCGGTCGTCGAGGGGGTCGAGGGGCCGCGCGTGCTGCCGATCCCGCCCCGGGGGCTGATCGCCGCTTGGCAGCTGGGCCTGCCGTGGTGGCCGGGCGGCGACGCGGTCCACGCGCCGACGCCGCTCGCGCCCGCCAGGGTGCCGAGGGGGCGGACGCTGTCGGTCGCGGTGCACGACACCGTGCCGTGGACGCATCCTGAGACGCTGACCCCGCGCGGCGTCGCGTGGCACAAGGCGGTGATCGCGCGAGCCGCGTCGCGGGCGACCGCGCTGACCGTGCCCACGCAAGCGATTGCGGACGAGCTCGCCGGGCTCGTCCCGGTTTCGGTACCGGTGCGCGTGATCCCGCACGGGGTGCGGCCGCCCGCCGGGTTCGCCGAGGTCGCGCTGCCGGAGAAGTACGTGCTCGCGATCGGGACGATCGAACCGCGCAAGGGCATCGACGTGCTGATCGACGCCGCCGGTCGGATCGGGGTGCCGCTGGTGCTGGCCGGCCAGCCGGGGTGGGGCGGCATCGACCCGTCGGCGCTGGCGCGCGAGCACGGCGCCGACGTCCGGGTACTGGGGAAGGTGAGCGACGCGGAGCTGGCGTTCGCGCTGCGGGGCGCGTCGGTGCTGGCGATGCCGAGCCGGGCGGAGGGGTTCGGGCTGCCGCTGATCGAGGCGATGGCGGCCGGGGTGCCGGTGGTGCATTCGGACGCTCCCGCCCTGGTCGAGGTGGCCGGGGGAGCGGGCGTCACCGTCCCCGTCGGCGATGCGCAAGCGCTTGCGGATGCCCTTCGCGACGTCCTCGACCATCCGGAACGTGCGGCAGCCCTGCGTGACAGTGGTCTCAGTCGTTCGAGTGAGTTCACCTGGCAACGAGCCGCTTCCGCGGTTTGGGGCCTCCACTTGCGCTAGCAGTTTGTCGGTTCCCCACCGCGGGCCTGGTGCACGGCCGTACCCTCCTAGGGTGACCGATGACCCTCGCGTGCTTATCGACGCGACCGCCGTCCCCGCGGACCGGGGTGGCGTCGGTCGCTACGTGGATTCGCTGGTCGCGGCGCTGGACGAGGACGGCGCGCGGATCACCGTCGTCTGCCAGCCGCGGGACGCGGTGCTGTACGACCGGCTCGCGCCCGGCGCGCGGATCGTGCCCACCTCACCGTCGACATCGACCAGGACGGCCAGGCTGACCTGGGAGCAGGCGACCCTGCCCCGGCTGGTCCGCCGGCTCGCCGCCGACGTCGTCCATTCGCCGCACTACACGATGCCGCTGGCGAGCCCGGCCGCTTCGGTGGTGACGCTGCACGACGCGACCTTCTTCACCGACGCGGTCCTGCACTCTTCGGTGAAGGCGCGCTTCTTCCGCGCCTGGACCGCGACTGCGCTTCGCCGGGCGACGCTGTGCGTCGTGCCGAGCATCGCGACGGCGGCCGAACTGGAGCGCGTCGGCCAGGTGCGCACGGCGGAACTGGAGATCATCCACCACGGCGTCGAACCGGACCGGTTTCATCCGCCGTCGCCCGCGGAGATCGAGGCCGCGCGCAAGGCCGTCGGACTCGGGAAGACGCCGTACGTCGCCTTCCTCGGCGCGCTGGAACCGCGCAAGAACGTGCCCGCGCTGATCCGTGGCTTCGCCCACGCCGTGATCGGCAGGCCGAACCCGCCTGCGCTGGTGCTGGCCGGGCAGCCGGGCTGGGACTCGCAGGTCGAACGCGCACTGGACGCCGTTCCGCACCGGCTGCGGGTGATCCGGGCGGGATATCTGCCGTTCGACACGCTCGCCGGTTTCCTCGGCGGCTCCGAACTGGTCGCCTATCCGAGTCTCGGCGAGGGATTCGGGCTGCCGGTGCTGGAGGCGATGGCGTGCGGCGCGAGCGTGCTCACGACGCGACGGCTTTCGCTGCCGGAGGTCGGCGGGGACGCGGTCGCCTACTGCGGTGTCGGCGCCGGAGACGTCGCCGCGGCCATCTCCGAGCTGCTCGACGCCCCGGCTCGTCGGGCCGAGCTGGCCGAAGCCGCGCTTCGGCGGGCGAAGGAGTTCTCGTGGGCGACGACCGCGGAGCGGCATCGTGAGGCTTACGCGAAGGCTTGGCACCGGCATGCGCAGCGGCGGGCGAGCTGAGTCCTGCTTCTGCCAGGGGAGCTGTTCGGTATGTGGGGTATGCTTGAGGTGCGAGGCCCCGGTGGGGCCGAGTATGAAGGCCCGTGACGCGTCCGGACGGTCGTCTCGCGGGCTTTTCGCTGTTCAGAGTTCGATGATCGCATCGACGAGCCGGTCTGCTTTTCGGCGCCAGTGACCGCCCGCGCCGAAACACCATCCCACCGCGTCGGAAATCCACAACAGCGGTTCGGCGGTCGAGTTCAGGTGCTCGTAGGTGAGCTCGGTCTTGGAGGGCCGATGACCCAGAGCTCGCTGCAACGTCCTGCGGTCGTGGACATCGCGATGGTCGCGCGAGTCGAGAACCAACCGGTGTGCGTTCTTGGCGAGTAGATCGGCGACGGCATGTTCAAGGCATTTCTGCCTGGCCTCTTCCTCTGCTTTCCGCGTACACGAGCCCAGATACAGGATCGTCGTGACTTCCAAGGCGGCGATGCGGTCGATCAGTTGCCTGCGCCGGGGGGACCAGCGTCATGCACAGGAGGTACCGCTGGTCTCGCACCGATTCGTCGATGAAGGCGTGCACGGGCATCGGTCCATTCTGCCTGGCGCTGATTGCGGAAAGCAGTCGGGTGTGCACGCTCCGTTGCGGCCGCGCAATCGGCGTGGCCGAAGTGGGTGGGCCGAAGTCGCGTTCGGTGACGGGTGGACAATGGCCGCGTGACTGAGCACCCCAGCTACGGCGACGGGATCGCCGTCGTGACCGTGACGTACTTCCCCGGCGAGACCCTGGAGAAGTTCCTCGACACCCTCGAGAAGGCGACGGACCGGGACATCCAGGTCGTCGTCGCCGACAACGACTCCACGGACGACGCGCTGGACAAGGCCGCCCGCCGGGACAACGTCAAGCTGCTCAGGATCGGCGAGAACGTCGGTTACGGCACCGCCGCCAACCGGGGCGTCGCGGAACTCGACGACAGCTACGGCTGGGTCGCCGTGGTGAACCCGGACGTCGAATGGGAGCCCGGTTCGCTCGACGCGTTGCTCGAGGTGGCCGAGCGCTGGCCGCGCGGTGGCGCCTTCGGCCCGCTCATCCACGATCTCGACGGCACGGTGTACCCGTCGGCCCGGCTGCTGCCGTCGTTCGGCCGCGGGATCGGGCACGCGGCGTTCGGCAAGATCTGGCCGGGCAATCCGTGGACGCGGCAGTACCGGCAGGAGACCGGCACCCCGGTCGAGCGCACGGCGGGCTGGCTTTCCGGGTCCTGCCAGCTGTTCCGTCGCGAGGCCTTCGATTCGGTCGACGGGTTCGACACGCGCTACTTCATGTACTTCGAGGACGTCGACCTCGGCGACAGGATGACCCGCGCCGGCTGGCTGAACGTGTACGCGCCTTCGTCCAGTGTCATGCACATCGGCGGTCACTCGACGTCGCAGGCTTCGGCGAAGATGCTGCGCGCGCACCACGACAGTGCGTACCGCTACCTCGCGGACCGTCACCGCGGTCTCCTGTGGAAGCCGGTCATGCTCGCGGTGAAGGCCGGTCTCGCGCTGCGCCTCAAGCTCGAAACGCGCCAGAAGTAGCCGTTCCGGCCACCGGAATTCACGCGACCGGGTTCCTCGTCGTCGTTACCGTCGGTGCATGGACTTCGCCGCACTGGACACCTGGCTGACGGAACGCGCCGGGGAGGACCGCTTCTCCGGAGTCGTGCTGATCCGGCGCGGCGACGAGACGCTGTTCGAACGCGGCTACGGCCTGGCCAGCCGCCGCTGGTCGGTGCCGAACGCGCCGGACGTCCGGTACGACACCGCGTCGATCACCAAGGTCGTCACCGCGATCGCCGCATTGCGGCTGGTCGACGAAGGCCGCTTGGACCTCGACCGCCCGATCGGCGGGATCATCGACCTCGCAGGCACCGTGATCGCGGCCGGGGTGACGACGCGACAGCTGCTCACGCACACGTCCGGGATCGCCGACGACGCCGACGAGGAAGCCGGCGAGAGCTACGAAGCGCTGTGGGTCGACAAGCCGGTGTACTCGGTCGTCGAGACGCGTGACCATCTGCCCAATTTCGCTTACCGGGCACCGAATTTCGCGCCCGGCGAGGGCTGCCGGTACTGCAATTCGGGCTATGTCCTCGCGGGGCTGGTGATCGAGGAGATCACCGGAAGGCCGTATCGCGACCACGTCCGGGAGGCCGTGCTCGACCGCGCGGGGATGACCGATTCGGGGTTCTTCGACCGGCGTGATCCGCAGCCGAGGGTCGCCGAAGGCTGGGACCCGATCCTCGACGGCGACCAGATCACCGGCTGGAAGCAGAATATCTTCAGCTACCCGCCGATCGGTTCACCCGACGGAGGGGCGTACTGCACCGTCGGTGACCTCGTGCGGCTTCTGCGGGCGATCCGCGAAGAACGGCTCTTGAGCCCTGAACGCACGAAGGAGTTCCTCACGCCTCAGGTGCTCCACAGCAGCGGTGTTCGGTACGGCTTCGGCCTCGAATTCGTGCTGGCACCGGACGGTTCGGTGCGGCACTACTACAAGGACGGCGGGAACGTCGGCGTCTGCTCGCTCATGCGGCACTACCCGGCCGAAGGGCTGGACGTCGCGATGCTGTCCAACGCCACGTACGGCGGGGGAGCGGCGATCAAGGAGATCGATCGCGTGATCCGGATGCTATGAAAGGTCCTTTCCTTGCAAAATTTGCAAGGAAAGGACCTTTCATAGCGCGCGCGTGGGGGCTAGATGCCGTCCAGCCGGCGCGAAAGGTTCGAACGCCCCGAAGGATTCTGCTTCACCGTCGGCACCAAGCCGCCGACCTCGTTCTCGACGGTCTCCGGCTCCGGCTGCTCGATCAGCGGGCTCTGCACCGGAGTGGCGGGCGGCCGCCGGGTGAGCGGGGTCGTCGCCTGCGGGAGCGGTCTGGTCGGCTGCGGGGTGCCGGGACGCCGGGGATACGGCTGCGGCTGGGTCGAGCCTTCGCCCCGCGCCGGCGGCAGGTCCAGCCGCGTCGTCGGTTCGGGTCCCGCGAGCGGGTGGTCGTTCTCCGCGATCAGCGAAGCCGGTAGCTGAGTGGTCGTGTCCGGGTCCGACGAACGATCGATCTCGGCGACCACCGACCGGGGGATCTGCTGAGTGTTCGCGGAGTCCATCGGAGACGTCGCGTTGTCCGGTGTCACGACGAAGGCTCCACGCGCGCTAGCGCGTGCGAGCAAGGCGTCCGCCCGAGCACGGGGGTCCATTCCCCTAGGCCTCCCGACTGACCTGGGGCCCTCTGGGTTCAGGGCCGACTGTGTGTTGTCTAGGGTAGGCCCTAGGAGCGGCCGCCGTCAGCAGACCCGCGAACGTCGTCCGACAAATATCGGTGTCAGGCTTCCATGTCCGAAAGGATCCGGGTGCTGGAGTCGGCCTTGTCCGTGCCGCCGATGCCGTAGATCATCGAGATGTCGTTCCGGGCCCCGGCCTCGACCTCGTCGGCGGGCAGCTCGTCGACGTTGCGCCGATCCCCGCCGTTGCAGAACTCGAGCTCCGTGTCCGGGTACGCCGCGCGGATCAGGTCGAACGACTCGTTGATGCCCGGCCCCTGCTCGACGGCGATGTACACGTCGTCGACGATGCGCAGCGCGCGGACGATCCGGGCCCGGACGTCCTCGACCTGGATCACCCTGCCCTTCTTGAGGACCTGCTGGTGATCGTTGTTGACGATGACGATCAGGTAGCCCGACCGTGCCTGAGCGGCTTCGAACAGGTCGAGATGGCCCTGGTGGAGCGGGTTGAAGTACCCGCTGACGATCGAGGCCTTCGCCGGTCGCTCGGTCATCGTCGCTGTCCTCCATAGGCTTACGGGTTCGGGTGGCCCGCTCACCCTAGCCGAGTGCCGGGTAGTTTCCGTGTGTGCGATTCCGTCCTGCCTTCGAGCTGGACCTGGACACGGTTCTGGGCCCGCTGAGCCGTGGGTCGCGTTCGCCCAACGTCGTCCGGACCGAGGCCGGGGTCACCTGGCTGGCCGTGAACACCGCGGACGGCGCGGGCACGCTCGCGCTGCTGCGGCGCGCGGACGGCGAGATCGAGGCGGAGGCCTGGGGGCCCGGCGCGGAAAGGCTGCTCGAAGGGGTCCCGGCGATGCTCGGCGCGCACGACGACGACTCCGGATTCGTCGCGCACCACGACGTCGTCGCGTCGGCTCGGCGCCGGAACCCGGGACTGCGCCTCGGCTCGACCGGCCGGGTGTGGGACGCGCTGGTGCTCGCCGTGCTGGAACAGAAGGTGACCAGTACGGAGGCCCTGCGGTCGTGGGGCGAACTGTGCCGCTGGTTCGGCGAACCGGCGCCAGGACCGGGGCCGTCACGGTTGCGCGTGCCGCCGACGCCCGTCGCCATCCGATCCATTGTGGACTGGAAATGGCATCGCGCCGGAGTGGATCTGAAACGGCGGACGACGCTGATCGCGGCGGCCCGTGTCGCGCCGCGCCTGGAGAAGGCCGTCGAACTGAAGGGTGTCGAGGGCCGGGCCTGGCTGCGGAAGGTGCCCGGCATCGGCGTGTGGACCGCGGCGGAGATCGCGCAGCGCGCCTGGGGAGACCCGGACGCGGTCAGCTTCGGCGACTACAACATCCCGTCGATGGTCGGGCACGCGCTCGTCGGCACGAAACTCGACGACGCCGGGATGTCGGAAGTGCTGGCGCCGTATTCGCCGCAGCGGCAGCGCGTGGTGCGCTACCTCTCGACGGCCGGTTTCCGGCGGCCGAGGTTCGGGCCGAAGATCGAACTCCGCGACTACCGCGCGATGTGACTCAGTTGCCCCAGCCCTGCGGCGGGTAGGGCTGCTGCTGGCTCGGGTACTGCTGGTACGGCAGAGCGGGCGGCTGTGGCTTGCTGTTCGACTTCACCAGGAAGTAGATCCCGACGCCGATCCCGGCCAGGATCAGGACGCCGACCACCAGCACCAGAAGGAAGACCATGCCGAGAGACTAACCCGCGGTCCGGTCGCTAGCGCGGCGGCTATCGCTCCTGGCTCAGTGCGCGGGGCGTTCCTGTAGCCGCGTGCGATAGGCGGTTACGTTCGCGGCCAGTGCGGCGTTCACGATGGCGCTCGCCTCACCTTGGCTCAACCCCAGCTTGCGGGTGATCGCCGCGTACTCGGCGGCTGCTTTCTGCGCCAGCTTCCGGTTCTGGTCGCCCGAGTCCCCAACAAAAGTGCCCGCCCGGCCGCGGGTTTCGATCAGACCCGCCTCTTCCAGTTCGCGGTACGCCTTGGCGACGGTGTTGGGGGCGATGCCCAGATCCTCGGCCAGTTTGCGGACCGTCGGGAGTTTCGTTCCGACGGACAGCGTCCGGTCCGTGATCTGCGCGGCGAAGGCCGCCCGTACCTGTTCGTACGGGGGAACCGGTGAGTTCGTGTCGACGCTGACGATCACTTCGTGCTCCAGGTCTCTTGTCGGCGGCCTTGATTAGAGCACCGTGCTCGGCGGGCGCTGTGTCGACCTGCGGATCCACGCCGCCAGTACGCCGATGAGGACGATCGCGGCGTATCCCACGAGAAACCACCACAGCCACCCGGCGAACTCCGGAACCGCGGAGGTCATGGGGAGTCCGAGGTAGATTCCGGCGGGCACCAGGGCCAACTGCGCGTCCTTCCGGCGGAGAGCGTCGTCCGTGCGCAGGGAACGTTCGTCGTCGGCCAGGGCGGGCTGCTCGATCACCTGACGGACGAGAACGAGAGACAGCCCGCCGAGCACGACGACGCCCGCCGCGTAGGTGAAGCCGAGCAGCCGGGTCGCGGCCGCTTCGGCGAACAGGCCGATTCCCAGCCCGATGACGATCCCGCCGATCGTGCTGAGCAGCCACAGCCCGAACGACCCGAGGCCTGCCACGTCGGGGACGCCCAGCTTCTTTCCGTGCGCGATCCGGCGCGGCAGCGACCGTGCCAGCCGCCGTTCTGCCTTGCGCACTCGCAGAAAGGTCCAGGAGACGAGCCCTGCCAGCACGACGAAGCTCACCAGAACTGCGATCAAGCCCACTGATGCGGAGACCGTCGGCCAGTCGGCTTTCCGGCGCGAGTAAAGCCCCGGCGTGCCGTCCGAAGTCCGGACGAAGAACTCCTGACTCAGCAGGAACCAGGTTCCCCAGGTCACCGCGAACAACACCACGGCCACGACGACGGTCTGCGTTTTGATCCGGCTCCGAAGCTTCATCCTGGCCAACTGAAGCCGCTGGGATTCACTGAGTTCCACCATCACGCCACTCCCCCTTTGTGCCAGTGATCGTATCACCACGATGACACAATTACTGACACAAAAGCAAGCGGTTACTGGCTGGGCGGGACCACCTGGGTCCGGTCGCCGCCGCCACCGGGAACGACCTGGGTGGCGTCACCGGACACCACCTGCGTCCGGTCGGCGTTCGCGGGCGACACGACCTGTGTGCGGTCGGCGTTCGCGGGGGAGACCACCTGCGTGCGGTCCGCGGCCGCCTGCTGCTGCGGAGACACGACCTGCGTGCGGTCCGCGTTCGGGTCGATCGGCGGCCCGGCCTGCGGAGGAGGCGGCGGGAAACCGGGCTGGGGCATACCGGGCGCGCCGAACGGGCTGGGCGCCGGGGCGCCGGGCGGCGGCGCGAAACCCGCCGGGGCCGGGGCCGGAGGCGGCGGGAAGCCGGGCGCCTGGCCGAAGCCGGGCTGAGGGGGCGGCGGGAAGCCGGGCTGTTGCTGCCAGTTGCCCTGCGGGGCGGGACCACCGGCGGGCGGAGGCGGCGGCGGGAAGCCCGGAGCCGGGCCGCCACCGCCGAAGTTCGGGTTCTGCGGGAAGGTCATCGGCGGCTTCTTCGCCTGGTTGACCTTCACGATGATCACCACGATCACGATGATGACGACGATGATCGCCAGCACCAGCAGAAACCAGCCGAAGCCTTCACCGTCACCGCTGCTGTGGACCCGGACCCGGTCCAGGTATGGCGTCAGCGTCGTCAGCATCATTCCCCCTTAAGAACGTCAGCCGACACCCTAACGGCCGGACGCCGCGGGCACGGCGGCTTCCATCAGTTCGGCGAGATCTTCCGACCCTTTCGGGAGGGAATTCACCGGCCACCAACGAAGATCGTCCGATTCGTCGCTTTGGACCGGTTGTGCCCCGCGGGGTGCGCGCACCACGAAACGCACGTCGAAATGCCGGGTCGGCACGCCGAGCGAGCACGTGATCGGGTGGACGTCGAGATGCACCGGAGCCGGGTCGATCACGAGGTCTTCGATGCCGGATTCTTCGCGTGCCTCACGAAGAGCGGCGTCCGCGAGCGTCGCGTCGCCGGGTTCGCAATGCCCGCCGAGCTGCAGCCAGCGTCCGACCCGCGGATGCAGGGTGAGGAGCACGTTCTCCGCGTCGGCGTCGAGCAGGACGGCCGACGCGGTGATGTGCCCGGCCGCGCATTCGCGACGGCAGACGTCGTCTCGCGCGGCGAGGAAGCCGAGATAGGCCTGGCGCAAGGATTCCTGGGCCGCGTCCACCGGTCGCCAACCGGACAATGTGGACACGACGTCGTCGTGCAGGGTCACAGTTCGAGAAGTCCTTCACCGGGTTCGACGGGGCCGCGCGCGGGCGGGAGGGCGGCGGGATGGCCGATCGCGACCGCGCCGAGCGGTTCCCAGCGCTCGTCGAGGCCGAGGACGTCGCGCACGATGGCGGACGCGAAGATCGTCGACCCGATCCAGCACGAGCCGAGGTCTTCGGCGGCGAGCGCGACCAGCAGGCCCTGCACGGCCGCTCCACCGGCGACGGTGAACATCGTGTGTTCGCAAGCGTTCCGGCGGTCGTCGCGGTAGGTGTGCGCGCCCTCGGCGACGAGGAACGGCACCACGACCTCGGGCGCGTTGTACAGGATGTCGCCGCGGCTGAGCCGTTTCGCGACCTGCTCGGCGGTGAAGTCGTCGCCTTCGAGATCGGCCTGCCACGACGCCTTCATCGCGTCGAGAAGCTTGCGGCGCAAGCCTTCCTCGCGCAGCCACACGAACCGGACCGGCTTCGTGTGATGCGGCGCGGGCGCCGTCAGCGCCGTCCCGACCGCGCGGCGCAACACTTCGGGATCGACCGGCTCGTCGGTGAACGACCGGATCGAACGCCGCGCGAGCACGGCTTCCCGTCGGCCTTGCGCGATGGATTCGTTGGTACCGAGGCGGAACAGGTCCTCCTCGACCGGCCGGAGCAGGTTCCGGGCGGTCGAGCCGTCGTCGGTGAGCCGAAGGCCGCGCACGACGGCGACCGGCGTCCCGCCGAGCTTGCCCTTCACCAGATCCGCCGCGGCGGCCAGTTCGTCGGCGATCGCCACCTCGGTGACGGCGAGTTCGTTGCCCTGGCCGTCGACCTCGCCCGCGTACGAATGCAGCACCCGCAGGCCGGACGCGCCGATCGCGGCGTCGGTCTGCCCGACCCGCCACGCGCGGCCCATCGTGTCGGTGACCACGACCGCGATCTCGACGCCGAGCCGCTCGCGCAGCCCGTTCCGCAGCGCGAGCGCGGACGCGTCCGGATCCGACGGCAGCAGCGCGACCTCACCGGAGGCCACGTTCGACGCGTCCACACCGGACGCCGCCTGCACGATGCCGAGTTTGTTCTCGGTGATCACCGTCCGGTTGATCCGCGCGATCACGCGGACGGACTCCTCCTCGACGAGTTTGCGCCGGGCGGCGTCACGCTCCTCGGGATCGGACGGGACGCGGATCAGCATGCCCTCGGCCTTGGAGACGATCTTGCTCGTCACGACCAGGACGTCGCCCGAGCGCAGCCACGGGGCCGCCTCGACGATCGCGCCGGTCAGGTCGTCGCCGGGCCGGAACTCCGGCAGGCCCTCGACCGGGAGGATCTCGATCTTCGCCGAAGCGTGGTCACTCAACGGGAACTCCAGCCAGATCGAAGGCCGCGCGCACCATGGCGGCCGTAGCGTCCACATCGGACATCAGCAGGGGTACGTCGCGGACCGCGACCCCCGGCACGTCGACGGTTTCGCCCTCGGCGACCAGCCAGCCGTCGAGCACACCGTCGGTGGATTCCTTGCGGGAACCGTAATGCCGCCCGACGGCTTCGGCGGACGTCTCCACGCCGATCGCGCTCAGGCACGCGTCGGCCATACCGCGCAACGCCTTCCCGCCGATGATCGGCGAGACCCCGACGACCTTGGCGCGCGTCTTCCGCAGCGCGTCGCGGATTCCCGGGACGCCGAGCGTCGTGCCCACGGAGACCACCGGATTCGACGGCGCGAACAGCACGACGTCGGCGGCCGCGATCGCGTCGAGCACGCCCGGCGCCGGCTTGGCCTCGTCGGCGCCGACGGCGATGATCGAATGCGCCTTCGGCTCGGAGCGGTAACGCACCCACCACTCCTGGAAGTGGATCGCCTTGCGCTGGTCCGGATCCTCCGGATCGTCGATCACGACATGCGTTTCGACGCGGTCGTCCGACATCGGCAGCAGGCGCACGCCCGGCTGCCAGCGATCGCACAACGCCTCGGTGACCTGGGACAGCGGATAGCCCGCGCGCAGCATCCGCGAGCGGATGAGATGCGTCGCGATGTCCTTGTCACCCAAGCCGAACCAGGTCGGCTCGGCGCCATAGGCGGCGAGCTCCTCCTTGACCGTCCAGGTCTCACCGGCGTGGCCCCAGCCGCGTTCGGTGTCGATCCCCCCGCCGAGGGTGTACATGCAGGTGTCCAGGTCCGGGCAGATGCGCAGACCGTGCATCCACACGTCGTCCCCGGTGTTCACCAGCGCGGTCACCTCGTGCGGCGATTCCGGCGCGGAGCCGGTCGCGGGCAGACCCAGTGCTTGCTTGACCCCCAGCAGGAAGCGGGCCCCGCCCACTCCGCCGACCAAAATGACGACCTTCACGACGGGCGATCCTCGCACGCGCCGGGTCCCGGGGCCCAGTAGCGGTACCTGTGGTGCTCCGTACAGCCCAGGCTTTCGTACAGCTTCAGCGCGCCGGAGTTCGCCATCGCGACCTGCAGGAGCATCCCGGTCGCGCCCTGACCGGCGCCCCAGGCGCCCACGGCGTTCATCAGCCCGCGGGCCAGCCCCCGCCGCCGGAACTCCGGCCGTACCTCCAAACGGGCGATGTGCAGCCACTCGCCGACGACCGCCCCGCGCACCGCGCCGGCCGTGACACCGTCCAGCTCCACGATCCCGAAGCCGACCTTGCCGGTACCGAGGACGTGGCGCGGCGCCTCCGGCGGGTCGGCGCTGCCCGCCGTCATCTCCCACCATCCGGACGTCGGCTCGTCGCGGATCACCGCTTCCGCCGAGGTCCCGAGTGAGAGCGGCCCGGTGAGCAGGCGAACCTCGTGCGCGGGCTTGTGTTCCACATGGTGGACCCAGCCGGAGGCGGCGAGGTCGTCTTCGAGAGACGTGTTCTGGATCACCTGAACGACCGCGGGGATGGCATGATCGTGGGCGAAGTCACAGACCGCCCGCAGGGCGTCTGGCAGCGGTTTTCCCGGGTCACCGATCGCCAGGGCACTGTTGGCCCGGGCGGTGAACCCGTCCGCCCAGCGGAGCCTCCAGTCGCCGATCCGGCTCTCCAGCAGGGGAGTCCAAGCGCGGCTACAGGTGAGCTCGAGCATTTCCGCACTGTTCACGGTTAGATTGTGCCAAGGAAGGCAGTGGAGGGACCCCGATGAGCATCGCGCGCAAGGACGACAGGCACAACGAAGACCTGGTTCGCGAGATCTCCGACGGCTTCAACCGGGCGTTGGGCGCGGAAAAGGCCGTCGCGAAGGACGAGAAGGACGCAGCAGCGGCGAAGCCCGCCGCGCCGCAGTTCCGCATCACCGGGGACAGCAGGGCCACTCCGCCGCCGCGCCGGAAGGACCGCTGAAAGCCCATACCCGGGGTAGGCGATAAGGGTGGCCTAAGCGGGCCGGTAGCGCCCGTGGGCGCGTAATGTCCGTTGCAGACTGGTGAAGCAGAGATAAAGCAGGAGTACGCAGTGACCTACGTGATCGCCGAGCCCTGCGTCGACGTGCTCGACAAGGCGTGTATCGACGAGTGCCCCGTGGATTGCATCTACGAGGGTGACCGCATGCTGTACATCCACCCGGACGAATGTGTCGACTGCGGTGCCTGCGAGCCGGTCTGCCCCGTCGAGGCGATCTACTACGAGGACGACGTCCCCGACGAGTGGAACGACTACACCAAGGCCAACGTCGACTTCTTCGACGAACTCGGCTCGCCCGGTGGCGCCTCCAAGGTCGGCAAGACCAGTCACGACCCCGCCTTCATCAAGGCTCTTCCCCCGCAGGGCGAATGAGCCGGGTCGCTCTTCCCGATTTCCCCTGGGATTCCCTCGCCGAAGCCAAGGCGAAGGCCCAGGCACATCCCGGCGGCATCGTCGACCTGTCGATCGGCACGCCGGTGGACCCGGTCCCCGAGAGCATCCGCGCGGCGCTCGCGTCCGTGTCGGAGATCCCGGGGTACCCGACCACGCACGGGATCCCCGAGCTCAGGGCCGCCGCGATCGAAGCGCTTTCGCGGCGGCACGGCATCTCGGGTGTTCCCGAGGCCGCCGTGCTGCCGACGATCGGCTCGAAGGAGCTGGTCGCTTCGCTGCCGCGGCAACTGGGCTTCGGCCCCGGTGATCTCGTCGTCATCCCCGAGGTGGCGTACCCGACCTACGAGGTCGGTGTGCTGCTGGCGGGTGCTTCGCTGCTGCGTGCGGACAGCACGTTCGCGCTCGGGCCGCAGCGGCCGTCGATGCTGTGGCTGAACTCGCCGTCCAACCCGACCGGGCGCGTGCTCGGCGTCGACCACCTGCGCAAGGTCGTCGACTGGGCGCGGGAACGCGGCGTCGTCGTGGTGTCCGACGAGTGTTATCTGGCGCTGGGCTGGGAAAGCGAGCCCGTGTCGATCCTGCACCCGGACGTGCACGGCGGCTCCCTCGACGGTCTGCTGGCCGTCCATTCGCTGTCGAAGTCCGCGAACCTCGCGAGCTACCGCGCCGGATTCGTCACCGGTGACCCGAAGCTCGTCGCCGGTCTGCTGGAGATCCGCAAACATTCCGGGCTGATCGTGCCGCGGCCGGTGCAGGAGGCCATGGTCGCCGCGCTGAAGGACGACGAAGCGCTTGCCGTGCAACGGGAACGCTACGCGCGCCGTCGGCTGGTGCTGCGGAAGGCGTTGCTGGACAGCGGTTTCGAGATCTCACACTCCGAGGCGGGACTGTATCTCTGGTCCACGCGCGGCGAATCCGCGCTCGACACGGTCGACTGGCTCGCCGGCCGCGGGATCCTCGCCGCGCCGGGCACGTTCTACGGGCCGACCGGCGGGAACCACGTCCGGATCGCCTTGACGGCGACGGACGAGCGGATCGACGCGGCCGTGGAGCGGCTCGCCGCCTGATTTCGGCGCGTTTCGTGCGCCCCATCGCGTGCCATGAAAGGTCCTTTCCTTGCAAATTTCGCAAGGAAAGGACCTTTCATGGCACGTCGCGACCGGTGAAACCCCGGTAGACGAACCGCGTCAGCGCCTCGACGGCCTCCTCTTCGGAGATCGCCGACGGGTCGAGCAGCCATGTGTGCGCGAAACCGTTGACCAGTTCGGCCATCATCGCGAGCGTGACCCGCTCCGACGCCGGGAGCTCCATACCCGCCGCGGTGATGTACCCGAGGTGGTCCAGGAGATCTGCCGCCTGGGCGGCGCCGAAGCGCGCATAGGTGCGTGCGAACTCGTCGCTGACCATCGCGGCTTGGCGTAGCGCGAGCATCGTCGCCGCGTTGTCACGGTGGAAATCCCAGTACGCGCAGACGTGCCAGCGTACGGCCTGCGGGTCGGTGAAGTCGGGTATGTGCTCGGGTGAGGCCGCGTCGACGTCGCTCGCCGCCGCGAGATCTTCGAGAAGTGCTTCGAGCAGTTCTTCCTTGCTCGCGAAGTGGTTGTAGAACGAACCCGCCGCGCGTCCGGCCTCCGCCGTGATGTCGGTGATCTTGGTGTTCAGGTACCCCTTCGCCGCGAAAACGCGCTTCGCCGCCTCCTTGAGCGCGGCCTCGGTCTCCGCCGCCTTCTCCTTGCGGCTCATCGCCGTCATCGGCACCTCCTTGACACGGAAGGCTAGCAACGAGCATAGTGAATTCAGATTCACTGAATTGCAATTCACTGGAGGAGAGAGATGACCGAGGTGCTGATCGCGGGAGCCGGGCCGACCGGGCTCACGCTGGCCATCGACCTCGCGCGCCGCGGCGTCGGCGTGCGGATCGTGGAGAAGGCCGAGACGTTCTTCGAGGGCTCGCGGGGCGACGGCCTGCAGCCGCGCACGCTGGAGGTCTTCGAGGACCTCGGCGTCCTGGACGCGGTGCTGGCCGCCGGACAGCCGCCCGTGGCGATGAAGATCCATCTGGGTGGCGAAGTCGTCGGCGAGCGGTGGATGGCCGAGCTCGCCGAGCCGACGCCGGACGTGCCGTACCCGAACGGCTTCTTCCTCGGTCAGTCGCGGACCGAGGGCATCCTCCGTGAGCGGCTCGCCGAATTCGGCGTCCAGGTCGAGCTCGGCACGCCCCTGCTCGGTTTCGAGCAGGACGCCGACGGGGTGACCGCCGAGCTGCCGGGCGAGCGCGTCCGGGTCGACTACCTCGTCGGCGCGGACGGGGGGAAGAGCTTCGTGCGCAAGGCGCTCGGGATCGCGTTCGAGGGCACCACCGACGAATCGGTCCGCATGCTGCTGGGGGATGTCCAGGCCGAGGGGCTCGATCGCGCGTACGGGCACTGGTTCGCGAAGCCCGAGGATCCGATGTCGGGGATCGTGCTCACGCCGCTGCCTGGAGTGCCGCATTTCCAGTTCGGCGCGCCACTGGGCGAGGAGGAGGTCGAGGCGTCGCTCGGCACGTTGCAGTCCCGGCTCGACGAACTGTCCGGCGGCGAGGTCCGGCTGCACGACCTCGCCTGGTCGACGGTGTGGCGGCCCAATATCCGGCTCGCGGAGCGGTTCCGTGACGGTCGCGTGTTCCTCGCCGGCGACGCGGCACACGTCCACCCGCCGACCGGTGGGCAAGGGCTCAACACCGGCGTCCAGGACGCGTACAACCTGGGCTGGAAACTCGCCGACGGTTCACCGGAGCTGCTCGACAGTTACGAGGCCGAGCGTCGCGGGGTCGCCGCGCGGGTGCTGAAGATCAGCGCCGAGATCCTCGAGAAGTACAAGGAAGGCACCGAAGACGCGCACGAGCGCGGCGAGAACACGCGTCAGCTCGACATCGGCTACCGCGGCGGCCCGCTCGCGCCCGCGGCGACCGGCCGGATCCGGCCCGGCGACCGCGCCCCGGACGCGCCGCTGAAGGACGCGAACGGCAAATCCGTCCGGCTGTTCGAGCTGCTGCGCGGCCCGCAGGCGACGCTTCTGGTGTTCGGCGACGGTCCGGCGCCCGAAGGCGCGCGGCGGATCCTGCCGCCGGGCAGCACACTGTCCGATGTGGACTTCGAAGACGTCGGCGGGCACGCTTTCGCGGCGTACGAAGCCGAGAACGGGCGGCAGGTGGAGATCCGCCCGGACGGCTACATCCGCGGGCTCACCGCCTGAGCGGCCGCGTCGACCTCCGCCCAGACGTCGCGCCATACGGCACGGACCTCGGCGCGGCGCAGTAGTTCCTTCTCCGCGACCCGGCCCGCGATGAACGCGACTTCGGCGTCGACGGACGCCACCACGCCACGCATCCGATCCGCGGCGACGCAGGCGTCCTGGTGCTCCCCGAGAACGGTCTGGAAGTTCTTCGTGGCCTTGATCAGCCGCTGGATTCGTTCCGCTTGCTTCTTCTTCGCCGCGGGCTTGGCCATTTCGGCGGCGTAGCGGAGTTTCTTGCCGTAGATGCGAAGCGCGTGAAGGTCGTCGTCCGGGGGATCGGCAGGAAGCGCCTTCACGGCCTTCGCGAGCTTTCGATGTGGCTTCGCGAGACCGGCGACGAGATCGGCGGAAGTCTGGGGGCTTTCGGCGGCGGCTTCCTCGGTGGCGGGCTGCCGGGCGAGACGGCCGATGTCCTGCAACATCGAGGCGTACCGGGGGCTGGCGAGCGCCCGGGTGAGCCGCCGCTTCGCGACACCGCGTTCGGTGACGAACTTCGAGACCAGACGGCGCGCGGCGGGCTGGTCGCGCACCTCGAATTCGGCGACGACCTCGCGGAGGTGCCCGATCAGGACGTCGTAGTCGCGGACGTCGCCGAGGGACTGGCCGAGCCAGCCGAGTTCGGTGCGCACGGGCTCGGCGTCCGGGCCGACGAGGCGGCCCGAGAGTTTGAGGACGCTCCGCATGCGGCGCAGGGCGACCCGCATCTGGTGGAGGTCTTCGGGGTCGGCACCGGATTTGGTGCCCGGTTCGTGCGCGAGGAGGGCGCGGATCTCGACGTCGAGTTTGACCCGGACGTGGGTGGCCGCCGGATCGCCCGGCCCCGCTTTCGCGGGCCGGTCGCCGAGCCCGAGCGCGGTAGGAGTGGTCGAAGGGACGTTCTTGCGCGGCAGGGTCTCGGCTGTCACAAGATGAATTCTAGGTGAACCGGCAAGGTGGTCCAGGCCGTGAGAGAAGCAAGGGACCTTTGCTACCGCCCTCCGGGGGAGAGTGGTAGCAAAGGTCCCTTGCTGTCGTTCAGGGCTTCGGGCGACTCGGTCGAGGATGTCGCGAAAGCCACTTTCGGGACATCAGACGTCGCGAAAGTGGCTTTCGCGACATCCCTGGCCACCCAGGTGGTAGCAAAGGTCCCTTGCTCCCTTTTCGCAGGTCAGTTGGCGTGCAGGGCCGCGTTCAGCTCGATGCCGACGCCGGTGCGCGCGACGACCTCGACGGCGCCGGTCCCGGAGTTCCGCCGGAACACCGCGCCCGAGATGCCGGACAGCTCCAGCGCCTTCACGACCTTGCCCTCGAAGGTCACCTTCGTGCCGGCCGTGACGTACAGGCCCGCCTCCACGACCGAGTCGTCGCCGAGCGAGATGCCGACGCCGCCGTTCGCGCCGATCAGGCAGCGCTCGCCGATCGAGATGGTCTCCTTGCCGCCGCCGGACAGCGTGCCCATGATCGACGCGCCACCGCCGACGTCGGAGCCGTCACCGACCACGACGCCCGCCGAGATCCGGCCTTCGACCATCGAGGCGCCGAGCGTGCCGGCGTTGAAGTTGACGAAGCCCTCGTGCATGACCGTGGTGCCGTTGGCCAGGTGCGCGCCGAGGCGGGCGCGGTCGGCGTCGGCGATGCGGACGCCGGTCGGCACGACGTAGTCCACCATCCGCGGGAACTTGTCCACGCCGTAGACGGTGACGTTGCCGCGCGCCCGCAGCCGCAGCCGGGTCGCCTCGAAGCCCTCGACGGGGCACGGCCCGTGGTTGGTCCACACGACGTTCGCCAGCAGGCCGAAGATGCCGTCGAGGCTCGCGCCGTGCGGCCGGACCATGCGGTGCGACAGCAGGTGGAGGCGCAGGTAGACGTCGTGCGTGTCGCCGGGGGCGTCGGCGAGCCGGGCGATGGTCGTGCGGACCGCGACGACCTCGACACCGCGGTCGGTGTCCGGGCCGAGCTGGGCGGCGGCCGCCTCACCGAGGGCCTCGGAAGCCTCCTCGGCGGTCAGCCGCACCGTGCCGGCCTTGCCTTCGGCGCCGTCGATCAGCTTGGGCAGCGGGAACCAGGTGTCCAGCACCGTGCCGTCGGTCGTGACGGTGGCCAGTCCGACGCCGGTGGCGCCGGTCGTTTCGGGATCAGGGGTCTGCTCGCTCACGTCCTGAACGGTAACCCAGTGACCCCCGTCAGCCGCCGACGAGGCTCTTCACACTGGTCAGCGCCGTCGCCATGTCGCCGAGCGCCTGGCCGCACGGTCCGCCGGGAGCCGTCACGTCCTGGCAGTTCGCGGCACGGAAGGCGGCGATCGGGCGGTCGAGGACGTCGGCGTGCGACGACAGGTCCGGGCGGCGTTTGCGGATGGTGCCCGCGGCGCTGGAGAGTTCGGTGACGTACTTCTGGCAGCCCTTGGGCGATTCGGTCCCCGGCGCCAGGTAGCACTGGTCGGTCGTCAGCGCTTTGAGCTTGATCGGCAGCACGTCCGGCCCGGTGCTCTGGGTCGGACGGACCTTCACCGGGACTTCCCCCGATCCACAGCCGCTGAGTACCAGGAGGAGGGCGACCAAGATCGTTCGCATGCGCACTCCTTCACGGTAGCCCCGGGCGCCCGGCGGTACGGTGCGGGCATGCCTTCGCTCGATCTGCACGCCGACCCCGTCGACCTCACCGCCGCGCTGGTGGACATCTTCAGCGTCTCGGAGGAGGAGAAGGTCATCGCGGACACCGTGCAGGCCGCGCTCCAGGCGCAGGCGCCGCATCTCGAGGTGATCCGCAACGGTGACGCCGTCCTCGCCCGTACGAACCTCGGCCGTCCGTCGCGGGTGCTGCTGGCCGGGCATCTCGACACCGTTCCGGTCAACGAGAACATGCCTGTGCGCCGCGAGGGGACCGGTGACGACGAGATCCTGCACGGGCTGGGCACCGTCGACATGAAGAGCGGCGACGCGGTTTTCCTGCACCTCGCCGCAGCCCTTCGGGAGCCGAAGCACGACGTCACCTTCGTGTTCTACGACTGCGAAGAGATCGAAGCGACGAAGAACGGCCTCGGCCGAATAGAGCGCGAGCTGCCCGAGTGGCTGCGGGCCGACCTCGCGATCCTCGGTGAGCCGTCGAACGGCGGAATCGAGGGCGGCTGCCAGGGCACGATGCGGATCGAGATCCGCGTCGAAGGCGCCCGCGCGCACACGGCGCGCGGCTGGATGGGCGTCAACGCGATCCACGGTCTCGCCGAACCGCTGCGCAGGCTGGCCGAGTACACGCCGCGCGTGGTCGACATCGACGGCCTGACCTACCGCGAAGGGCTCCAGGCCACGAAGATCGGCGGCGGGGTCGCGGGCAACGTCGTGCCGGACGAGGCCGTGCTCACGATCAACCACCGCTTCGCTCCCGACAGGAGCGGCGAGCAGGCCGAAGCGCACCTTCGCGAGCTCTTCGAGGGCTACGACGTCAAGGTTGTCGACTTGTCGCCAGGAGCGTTGCCCGGGCTGAGCGCTCCCGCGGCGGCCGAGCTGGTCGCGGCGGCCGGCGGTAAGGCGGTCGCGAAGCTGGGTTGGACCGACGTCGCGCGCTTCGCGGCTCTCGGGATCCCTGCGGTCAACTTCGGGCCCGGCGACCCGACGCTCGCGCACACCCGCCAGGAGAACGTGCGAGCGGGCGAGATCCGGCAGGTCGCTTCGGTGCTGCGCGCGTTCCTCAGTGTCTGAAGGTGAACCCGCGTCCGCGATCGACGTCGGCAGGGCGCTCGCTGGCAAGGCACGTCACGACAGCGGATCGGGCGCCCTGCCACCGCGATAGCGGGGCCTTCGGCCGGGCGGGTTCACGCGTATGGTCACTTTCCGAGACACCTCAAGCTCCGCCGATAGGCCCTCAGCTAGCCAGGGCGAGGAACTCGTCGAGAGCCGCCTCCGGGCCGCCGTAGGTGAGGTGCGAGATGGCGAACATGGGTGCGATCACGCGGCTCCAGGCGTACAGCCGGTCGCCGTCGAGCCCGCACGCGGTCGCCACCACCTGGCACCGGGCTTCGACTCCTTCGCGTCCGGCGCCGCCTACCACGTAGTCGACGGCGTCGAAGCACGGATCACCCACGCACGCCTTCGGGTCGATCGCGATCAGGCCGCGCGTGCCGCCGTCCAGGACGTTGCCGAGATGCAGATCGCCGTGGAGCAGCACGACGTCGGCCTGCGTGTCCAGCAGTCTCTCGCAGCGCTCGATCGCCCGCCGCCAGGTGGCCGGGCCGACCTGGGCGGCGATGGCCGGTTCGGTGATGCGACGGCCGATCCGGTCGAAGGACTCCTCGAACCGGCCGCGCAGACTCCACGGCCAGCCCTCGGGTGGGGCCACCGAGTGCAGAGCCGCGAGCAGCTCTCCCCATTGCGCCGGCAGGGTCGATGACGGCAGGTGCTCGGCTTCGGTGCCCGGCTGGATCTCCTCCAGCACCATCGCGCCGGCGTCCGCGTCGGCGGCCAGGACCGCGGGCACCCGCCCCGACGGCGCGAACACCCGCAGCATTTCGAGCTGTTTGGTCAGCAGCGGCCCGTCCGGGCTGAGTTTGAGCACCGCCGGTGTCCCGTCGGACCATCGGCAGCGAAGGACGACGGACGAGGCTCCGCTGTCGAACAACTCGCCGAGTGCGAAGTCCCATCGGGAGGCCAGGCGTTCGGCGAGGGCGGGCACACCGGCGAGCCACCCTTCGGCATCGGCGCCGAAGCGGCCGACCAAACGGGCGCCGATGTCGTCCAAGTCCACTTCGGTCACTGAGAAACGTCCTCCTCGGCTCCGAGAAGGAGCAGTCCACGCCGCAGTAGGTCCGCGGCCTCTTCGAATCGCCCCTGATCGCGAAGCAGCTCTCCCGCCTTGTCGATCGAAGCGGCCAAGACGCCGCGAGCGTCGCGGAGGGCCGCTACGTCGATGGCGTGCGCGAAGCCCGCTTCGGCTGCTTCGAGGTCTCCGCGAGCCAGCGCCAGCGACCCCTGCTGGAACACGAGGGACGCGGAGAACGCCGAGTCCGCGGGGATGGCTTCGGCCGCTTCGGAGAGTAGACCGGCGGCGTCGTCGAGACGACCGAATTCGCGGCAGACGTCGGCGAGCTCCAGCGTGACGGCGTGATCGGGCGCGGCCGCGCGTGACGCGCGAAGGTCCGCGAGAGCGCCTTCGAGGTCGTCGGCACGCCGGACCAGCGCTCGCGCGAACAGGCACCGGGCCAGCACCGGCCGCAGGGCTCGTTCGTGGAGCAGGTCGTGCAGCGCCGACACGGCGGCGACGGCGTCGGCCACCCGTCCGTCATCGAGATAAGCCTCGGCCAGCCGGCGCTGGTTCTCGGCGAGTTCGGCCAGGATCTCCTCGTCGCCGCGAGCCAGCCGCAGTGCCTCTCCCGCGTGATGCGCGGCCTGGACGGTCTCGCCGAGACGGAGTTGCCCGTCGGCGAGGTACGCGTGCAGGGTCAGTAGGAGCACCGGATGCGGATGCCGGTCGAGGCTCGCGTCGAGCGCAGTCCGGAGCAGGTGCATCGCGTGGTGCGGCTCGCCCCGGCCGACCAGGACGTTCGCCCGCAGCGCGGCGGCCAGTCCCCGGTACGACGGTATGTCGGTCGCGAGCGCGGTTTCGGCGGCGGCCACCAGCCGGGGCTGGGTGTCGCCGCGGGCGAATCGCGCGAGCCACAGCCAGGCGAGTCCGGCCTGGCGGTCACGGCCGATCTCCTCCGCCCGCCGCGCCAGGCGTCGCATCTTCGGCGCCGAACCGTTCCCCGCCAGGAAATCCGCCGCTGCCGCCGCGATGTCCAGGTCGAGCCGGACGTCGTCGCGCGGCGAAGTCACGCCCAACAGCTCACCGGTGTCCATGCCGAGCCGGGTGGCGAAATGGCGCACCGCGTCACCGGACGGCGTCCGCGCACCCGTCTCGACGGACGAGACGTATGCGGCGGTGTAGTGCGGCTCGGCGAGCTCGCGCTGGGTGAGGCCGCGTTCGGCGCGCAGCCGCCGCAGTCGTCCGCCGACCTCCTCGCCCATGACCGATAACGATACGACTCGTGAGATCGGCCTTCAATCACGCGAGTTCCGCCTCTGATCACGCGAGTTCGCCGTTTCCTCCCGGTGAGCCCAGGCGGTCGAAACGCGGGACTCATGTGATTGAAGGCGGAACTCATGTGATCGGGGGCGGAACTCGCGTGATCAGACGGACGACACGGGAGGTCAGCGGCCCTGCAGGGATTTCACGTTCTGGCCGAAGGTCCAGTTCCGCGAACCGTCCCAGTTGATCGACCAGGTCATCAGGCCCTTGAGCGAAGGAATGCTGCGGTAAGCCTGGGAAACCAGGCTCGGCGACATGTAACCGCCACCCGCGCCCGCCTGCGCCGGCAGGCCGGGGGCCTGCTTGTCGAAGGGAACGCGGATCGTCTGGCCCTGGATCACCAGGCCCTTGTCGAGGCAGTTGGTCTGCGCGACGAAGCCCTGGACCGTCC
This sequence comes from Amycolatopsis sp. CB00013, assembly GCF_001905755.1. Classification (NCBI taxonomy): domain Bacteria; kingdom Bacillati; phylum Actinomycetota; class Actinomycetes; order Pseudonocardiales; family Pseudonocardiaceae; genus Amycolatopsis; species Amycolatopsis sp. CB00013. The sequence goes on from NZ_LIWC01000004.1 coordinate 546,161, forward strand.
CGGCCTGGTACGAATCGCCGGAGCAGCCGTACATGCTTCCGTTGTAGTACTGCATGTTCAGCCACCACAGCCGGCCGTTGTCCGCGTATTTCTTGACGATCGGCAGGTACGCGCCCCAGATGGAGCCGTAGACAACGCTGCCTCCGGTGACGTACGCGGTCTCGGGGGCCATGGTGAGCCCGAAGTTCGGCGGCATCGCGGCGAGGACGCCGTCGATGATGCGGATCAGGTTCTTCTGAGACGCGGAAAGCGTGGTGATGTTCCCGCTGCCGGTGAGCCCGGTTTCGATGTCGATGTCGATCCCGTCGAAGTTGTACTTCTTCAGGATCGGCACGATGGTCGCGACGAATTTGTCCGCCACGGTGGCCGAATTCAGATCGATCCCCGCGGTGGCACCGCCGATGGACATCAGGATCGTCGCACCCGCGTCCTTGGCGGCGCACATTTCGGACGGGGTCGCGACCTTCACAGTCGCGTCCATCCCATCCTCCCATTTGGCCGTTCCATCGGACAGGATGACCGGAAAGGCAGCGTTGATCACGTTGTACCCGTTGGCTTTGATGCGGGCGTCGGTGATCGGGATCCAGCCCAGCGGCGGATGGACGCCGTTCGAAGCGCCGTCCCAGTTCTCCCAATAGCCTTGCAGGACCTTGCCCGCGGGCTTCGATTTGACCGCGCAGACCTCGGCGTCGGGCGAGGCGTGTGCCGGGCTCAGGACGACGAGTGTGGTGACGGCGAGTACCGCCGCGCCGGTGATTGCGAGCAGCCGTGAGACGCGACCGAACATACCCAGCTCCCATCTCGAAAGCGGTTTGAACGAACAGGAAGCGGCCGTTCGGCTCAACATAGGTCGCGGTGCCCGGCCCCCGCTACCGACGATCGGGTGGTCTAGACCAGATATCGAAGAGTTGTCCGAAATTCCCCCTCACGCACGAGGGCCATCCCACGAGGCCGGGTGTCCTCGTGAGATGGCCCTCGCCATTCGGATGGTCAGACGGTGATGGTCCAGCTGTCGAGCGTGCCGGTGTCCTGCGCGTAGGCGTCGTAGACCACGAGCGTCCAAGTGCCGGAAGCGGCCTCATTGGTCACCGGGACCGAGTAGTTCCGCGTGCCGAGGTCGGTACACGGAAGGGAACCGGTGGGCTTGACCGAATACGTGCTGCCGTCGGGCGCCCGCAGGCTGATCCGCAGATCCTCGGAGCAGGTGTGCGTCCCGGTGATCGACACCTTCACCGGCGACGTCGCCGTGCCCGTCGCACTGGAGGTGATCGGGCTGTTGACCGTCGCGTAGTCGTTGAGCGCGTAGTCGGTGCCGTTGGTGAACGTGCGCACGCTGACGTCGCCGACGGTGAGCGTGTACTGCGCCGTGCGGTCCACCGAGGTCCCGTCACCGGTCACGGTGATCGTGCTGGTGCCGTTGGGGGTGCTCGCCGACGTCGCGATGGTGAGCGTCGAAGAACCGCCCGACTGCACCGAAGCGGGGTTGAACGTCGCGGTGGCTCCGGCGGGGAGGCCGCTGGCGCTCAGTGAAACCGCTTGTGCCGCACCGGAAGTCGTCGTGGTGTTGACCGTGACGGTCGCCGACTGTCCGGCTTGGACGGTGCCCGAGGACGGGGTCAGGCCGAGCGAGAAGTCGGGGCCCGTCGACGTGCCGACGGCGAGCTTCCAGAGCGCGTAGCCGATCGCGTCGCTGTTCTTCTCCAGCGGGGTGTCCGGGATGTTGGACAGCGTGTCGCACGCGCGGTGGTAGCAGCTGTCGAACGCCTGTCCGGCGGTGCCGCCCCATTTCTGTTGCTGCGCGGAGCTCTTCGTGTAGCCGGCACCGGTCGCGAGGCCGCCGACCGGGATACCCGCGCTCTTGAACGACGCGTGGTCCGAACGGCCGTCGCCTTCGGTGTCGCCCTCGGTCTGGATGCCGATCGTCCGGAAGTACTCGTCGAACACCGCCTTGACCGAAGCCACGTCGTCGTAGACGAAGTAGCCCCAGTTGTCGGAGCCGATCATGTCGAAGTTCAGGTAGGTCTTGATCTTCGTGCGCTCGGTCTGCGGCAGGCTGTTGACGTAGAACTTGGAACCGCGCAGGCCGGACTCCTCGTCGGCCCACCAGCCGAAGCGGACGCGCTTGGCCATCGCCGGGTTCTCGCGGGCCAGCGTCAGGGCGACTTCGAGGATCGAGGCCGAACCAGAGCCGTTGTCGTTGATACCGGGACCGGCGCTGACGCTGTCGAGGTGCGCGCCGAGCATGATGACCTGGCTCGCGTCACCCTGCGGCCATTCCGCGATCACGTTCTGGCTCGAACCCGCGCAGCTCGAACAGGTCTGCAGCGTGACGTTGTAGCCGGCGTCGCGCAGTTTCTGTGCCACATAGGACACCGATGCCGGATAGCCCGGCCGCCCGGAGGCGCGGTTGCCGCCGTTCTGGTTGGCGATCGTCTGCAACGCGCTCAGATGCGCCTTGACGTTGGCGAGCGAGATGTCCGGTGCGGCGGTGGTGGTCGCCTGCGCGGGCGCGGTGACGACACCGAGTACGGCGGCCATGCCGACGACGGCCGCTCCTATTCGCTTTCCCCACTTCATGCCGGGGTGTTCCTTTCTGGGTGATGGTCCGTGAAGGCCTCCTTGAGGGACCCTGGGTCCCTCAAGGAGGCCTTCACGGACTTGTGGAGTCGGGAACTAGACGGTGATCGACCAGCTGGAGAGCGTGCCGGTGTCCTGTGCGTAGGCGTCGTAGACCACGAGGGTCCAGGTGCCCGCCGCGACCTCGTTGGTCACGTTCACCGAGTAGTTCCGCGTGCCCAGGTCGGTGCAGGGCAGGGAACCGGTGGGCTTGACCGAATACGTGCTGCCGTCGGGTGCCCGCAGGCTGATGCGGAGGTCCTCGGAGCAGGTGTGCGTACCGGTGACCGTCACCTTCACCGGGGACACCGCGTTACCGGTGGCGGTGGAGGAGATCGGGCTGTTCACCGTGCCGTAGTCGTTGATCGCGTAGTCGGTGTCGTTGGTGTACGTCCGCAGGTCGCCGCCGGTGCCGACGGTCAGCTTGTACTGAGCGGTGTGCGCGCCGCTCGCCGCGGTGCCGGTCACCGTGATGGTGCTGGTGCCGTCAGGGGTGCTCGCCGACGTCGCGATGGTGAGCGTCGAGGAGGCGCCGGACTGCACGGTGTCCGGGTTGAACGTCGCGGTCGCCCCGGCCGGGAGGCCGGAAGCGGTGAGCTTCACCGACTGCGCCGCACCGTTGACGGTCGCGGTGTTCACCGTGACGGTCGCCGACTCGCCCGGCTTGACCGAGCCGGACGCCGGGGTGACACCGACCGAGAAGTCGGGGCCGGACGGCGTGCAGGAGGTCGGCTCACCGGTCGCGGCGGTGACGCTGATCGCGTCCCACGCCGCCTTGGTGGTGTTGAACTCGGTGCAGGAACCCGGGTACAGCGCGAGCGCCGCTTCGAGGGTCGCCTTGCGGGCGGCCTTGTGGTTCCAGCTGGAGGTCTTCTTCAGCAGGCCGTTGTAGAAGATCTTCGCGGCCTTCTGGATGCCGATCCCGGTGATCGAGGTGTTGTTGCAGGTCGGGCTGGCCGGCTTGCCGACCGGCGCGGTGCCCTCGGAGAGCAGGTAGAACCAGTGGTTCTGCGGGCCCGCGGCGGCGTGCACCTCGGTGTTCGGGATGGACGACGTGTAGCAGTCGGGGTTGCCGGAGATCCTGCTCGGCTTGTTCATGTAGCGGATCGGGCCCTGGCCGACCAGGTTCACGCCCTCGCCGACGTCGTAGTCCGGGACGTCCTTGGCGTTGTTGGCGTAGTGCTCGGTGATGGCGCCGAAGATGTCACCGGTGGACTCGTTGAGCCCGCCGTTCTCGTTGCCGCTGCCCGCGCCGCCCGGCGTGGTCTGGAAGATGGCGTGGCCGTACTCGTGCGCGACGACGTCCATCGGGGTGGCCTGGCGCTGGTTGTCCTGCGAGTGGCCGAAGGTGGTCGAAGAGCCGTTCCAGTAGGCGTTGACCTGGTTGAGGCCGACGTAGGCGGGGAAGCCGCCGCCGTTGCCGTTGATGCCGTTGCGGCCGAGCCATTCGCTCAGCATCTTCCACTCGGTCTGGACGCCGAAGAGCGTGTCGACACAAGCGGTTTCCAGGTCGGTGCCGGAGCCGTTGCCCCAGTTGTCGTCCGGTCCGCTGTAGGGCGAGCCGTTCTGGCGGGCACAGCTGATGTTGCTGCGCTGCGGGTCGCGCATCGTGTACGTGCCGCCGGAGTTCGTCGTGTCGATGGTGACGTTGCCGACGTAGTAGCTGTTCCCGGCGCCGAGTGTGCCGAGCTCGTTCGACGTGGACTTCTTCGCCGCGGTCGGGAGGTTCGACATCTTGACGTCGTCACGGGTTTCGAGCACCGCGCCGGTGGCGCCGTCCACGAACACGTGCAGGTTGCTCGGTGCCGTCGCCTTGGTGCCCGCGACGACGACCTCGTAGGCGAGCTTGGGGGAGTTCCCCGCCAGCACGACGAGCTTCGGCGCGACCACACTGTCTACTTTGGACAGCTGGCCGCGGGCGACCTCGGTCGCCTTCGCCGCGGAGATCCTGGCCTTGGTGTCGACCGAGATCGTCGCGGTCTCCGCCGCGCTGGTGCCGCGGACGCGTCCGGCGCCGTCGGCGACCACCACCGCGTCCCCGCCGACGACCGGCAGGCCACGGTAGGTTCGTTCGTAAGCGGCGTAGAAGAGTCCTCCGCCGCCCTGGGTCAGCCCGACGCGACGGAAGTCCTCGTTGGCTCCCCTTCGCAGGTGATCCACTCCGGCCGCGGCGGCCTGGTCGGCCGCGCTCGCGGCCACGGCGTCGGGGCTCGCGGGCTGGATGGTGGCGGTGGTCGCGTTCGCCGGGGTCACCGGGAACGTCATGCTCAGGGCAAGGCCGGCGACAGCCGCCAACCCTGTTCTGAGCCCTCGCTGAACGGTCATGTGAACCTTCCATGGGCAGGACCGTGTACCCGGACGGCCAGTGGCGCGGCGGGGAATCAGACCGGTGCGGGTGCACGGCGGGGGACGGGGAGCGTGCCCATTCGGATAACTGGAGTTATCCCGATGGACACGTCCGAGTAAAGGAGCCGCTCACAAGGCCGTCAATGGGCCGGATGGCCTAGCGGGGCGGACGAAGATCCACATGCAAGGAATAAAATCCCTGTGTAGTAAGAGTTTTTCCCGCCATGTGCGATATATGGCGACTTTCGTATGGTTTTCAGTCCGCCGGCCCGGAATCGGACATAGCGGCCGCGCGTACACCGCGCCGATAGGCCTCCGCCGCTTTTTCGATTAATCCGCGGGCTCGCAACGTATCGCCCAAATGCAGTGAGGTGGCGACGAGCGCGCCGCGTAGTTCGGACTTTTCCTGTGCGGAGGCGGCTTCTTCGAGCAACGCGGTCGCTCCGGGCAGATCGCCGCGGGCGCGGGCGATGAGTCCCAGTAACCGGAGAACCTCGGCCCTCGCCTCGATATCGGGGGATCGATCCAGAAGCGGCCGGATCCCTTCGGCGAGTTCGGCCGCCTCGTCGAGTTCCCCTTGGCGGCGGCGGACGTCGGCGAGCTCGATGGTCGCGCCGAGTACGCCCTCCTGTGATCCGGCCTTGGCGAGCAGATCGCGCGCGAGCCGGAGTTCGGCGTGCGCCTCGTCGAGTTTCCCCAGCCGTCGCCAGAGGAAGCCGCGGGCCCAGCGGCTCCGGGCGGCGTCACGGTCGTAGCCGATCGAAGTGAACAGCCGCAGCGCCCGCGAAAGGTCCTTCTCCGCGCGGTCGACCAGGCCGATCTCCTGCCACAGCTGCGCCGCCTGCCGGTGGTAGCGCGCGGAGATGTCCTTGCGGTGGGCGGAAGGGAGGATGCGACGGCCTTCCTCGGCGGCCCGGCGCGCCCGGCGCAGCGCGCCCATTTCGATGAGCGGGTGGATCAACGCGGTCAGCAGGGCCAGTTCGGCGTCCGGATCGCTCGCGCCGGTGGCGCGGAGTTCGGCGAGCGCCGTTTCGACGAGCGCGACCGACGCGCCCAGATCGCCCGACAGCGCGCGGCAGGCGGCCAGCCGGTTGACGATCATCGCGCGCAACCGGGGTGAAGCGGCGTCGGCGAGCTCCATGGCGTGCATGAAACCCTTGTCCGCCAACGGGATGTCGTAACGCTGCCACTGGACCTCGCCGAGATAGAAGCGGGCGTGGCATCGGACGTCCGGCAGCCGATACTCGGCCGCACGTCGCTCCACACGGGAGAATTCGCGCTCCGCGGCTTCGAGCCCGCCCTTCTGCAACTCGCGATACGCGGTTTCGAGGGCGTCGGTGAGTTCCTCGGCGGCACCCGGCGGCCGATCGAAGCGAAGCTCGTCCGGCGTGAGGCCGAGCCGTCGAGCGAGGTGGGAGAGCACGTCGTCCGAGGGCAGGCGGCCGCCCGACTCGACCTTGGCGAGGAAGCCGCGGTCGTAGCGGGGCTCGGCCAGCTCACGCTGGGTCAGCCCGCGTGCCCGGCGCAACCGCCGGATCCGCGCGCCGAGTGGTTCTGCCCCGTTCGGCTTGGACGGCACCCGACCACGGTAGACGATTTCCCGGCGGGGATCCGGGTTGAGCAGGGCGGATACCCGCCAACAACGCCCGGATCCGGTGACTTTCGACCGTCGAAACGGACATATTGACTGGTGGCGTTCCGGACGCTAGCGTCTTGCGCCATAAAAAGGAAACTTTCTTAACTAATTCGAGCGGGGCGCCGATGATGGTGAGTTCCTGGTCCCGGACGGTGGCCGCGGTTTCGGCACTGATCCTCGGGGGTTTGACGGTTCCGGCGGTTTCGGCCGCGGCGGCGGTGCACGGCGAGGTCCGGGTCGACCAGGTCGGCTACGGCATCACCGAGACCAAGCACGCCTATCTCCTCTCCAGCGCGCCGGGTTCGTTCTCGGTGATCGACGAACGCGGCCGGACCGTCCATCGTGGACGGACCGGACAGTCGCTCGGCGCCTGGAACGCGAAATACCCGGCGGTGTACCAGCTGGACCTGTCGAAGGTCTGGCTGCCGGGCAAGTACCGGATCGAGGTCACCGGCGAGACCAAGGCGACGTCGCCGACGTTCCGGGTGGACACCAAGGACCGGCTCTTCACCCCGCTCGTCCGCGCCACCAACGAGTTCTTCCAGGCGCAGCGCGACGGTGACGACATCATCCCCGGCAGGCTCGACCGCAAACCCTCGCATCTGGCCGACAAACAGGCCACGGTCTACGAATGGCCCGCGTTCGGCGGTGAATTCGGTGACGAGATCACCGAACCGCTGAAGCCGGCAGGCGGGCCGATCGACGTCGAGGGCGGCTGGGTCGACGCGGGCGACTTCGTCAAGTTCACCTCGAACACGGCGTATTCGCTGGCGGAGCTGGGATACGTGCTCCGCGAGGACTACGACCGGGCGCTGGCCAAGGAGGTCAAGCTCGGTCTCGACTGGCTCGACAAGATGTGGGATGAGAAGAGCAAGACGCTCTACGCCCAGGTCGGCATCGGGACGGGCAGTGACAAGTTCGGCTTCCTCGGCGACCACGACGTCTGGCGGAACCCGCACGACGACGACCCGCTCGACGTGAAGCCGGGTGACCCCAAGTACTTCGTGAAGCACCGGCCGGTCTTCCCCGCCAACCCCGGCGGTTCCGCGCTCAGCCCGAACCTCGCCGGCCGCGTGGCCGCCGCGTTCGCCCTCGGCGCGCAGGTCGAGGCCAAGCGGAACCCCGCGCTGGCAAGGAAGTACTTCGCCGAGGCGGCCTCGGTGTTCGCGCAGGCCAAGACCGAGAACGTCGGCGAGCTGGTCACTGCGTTCCCGCACGCGTACTACCCGGAATCGTCCTGGCGGGACGACATGGAACTCGGCGCGACGCAGCTCGCCCTGGCGGCCAAGGCCCTGCGGGACCCGCGGTCGGCCGAATGGACCCGGCAGGCGGCGCACTGGGCGAAGGCCTACATCGACGTCGAAGAGAAGAGCACGCTCAATCTGTACGACACCAGCGCGCTGGCGCACGCCGAACTGGCGAAGCTCCTGCGGCACGGTGCCCCGGGCGCCGCGCTCGGGCCCAAGGAGCTGATCGGCGACCTCCGCCGTCAGCTCGACGAAGGTGTCGCGGGCGCGGCTCAGAGTCCTTTCCGGACCGCCGTCTCGGTGAAGGAGTTCGACGCGGCCAGCAAGAGCTTCGGGTTCGCCGCGACCGAGCGGCTGTACGCGGATCTGACCGGTGACCGCCGGTACGCGGCGTTCGGCTCGCAGCAGCGGAACTTCACCCTCGGCGCGAACGCCTGGGGCATCTCGCTGGTCGTCGGGGTCGGCACCACGTACCCGCGCTGCCCGCACCACCAGGCGGCGAACCTCGCCGGCGAGGAGAAGCTGCTCTACGGTGCCGTCGTGAACGGCCCCAACGGAGCGGAGAACTTCGAGCACATGGAGCTCCCTCCCGGTTCGAAGGAATGCAAGAAGCCCTTCGAAGCCTTCGACACCCCCGAGGCCCGCTACGCCGACGACCTCGCCTCGTGGCCGAGCAACGAGCCCGCCATCGACTTCACCTCGACGGCCATGCTCGCGTTCGCGTTGACCGGACGTTCCTGAGGCGTGATCGCGGGGCCCGCTTTCGCGGCGGGCCCCGCGTTCGCGTACCCGACAACTCCTGTTCGCGGCGATGCCGCCGCTCCGGACGGTGACGACGTCGTAGTCTTGGCGGGGTGAGTGAGACAAGCGAGTTCCCCGACGGCCAGTACCCGGAACGTCCGATCGAGCGCCACAAGGGCCCGGTCGTGCTGCGGCGGGATCGCCGTGACCAGGGCAGCACCACCGACCAGCGCCTGCTGGACTCGCGGGGGCCGAGCGACTGGGTGCACACCGACCCGTGGCGGGTGCTGCGGATCCAGGCGGAGTTCGTCGAGGGCTTCGGCGCGCTGGCCGAGGTGCCGCGTGCGGTGACGGTGTTCGGTTCCGCGCGGACCAAACGGGAGCACCCGGAGTACGAACTCGGCCGCAAGATCGGCGCCGCGCTCGCGAACGCGGGCTTCGCGGTGATGACCGGCGGCGGCCCCGGCGCGATGGAAGCGGTGAACCGCGGCGCCAACGAGGCGGGCGGGTTCTCCGTCGGCCTCGGCATCGAGCTGCCGTTCGAGCAGGGCCTGAACCCGTGGGTCGACCTGGGCGTCAACTTCCGGTACTTCTTCGCCCGCAAGACCATGTTCATCAAGTATTCGCAGGCGTTCATCTGCCTGCCCGGCGGCTTCGGCACGCTCGACGAGCTGTTCGAGGCGCTCACCCTGGTGCAGACGAAGAAGGTCACGAAGTTCCCGGTCGTGCTGTTCGGCAGCGACTACTGGGGCGGGCTGTACGACTGGATCGCCAAGACGCTGCTCGCCGAGGGCAAGATCGGTGAGAAGGACCTCGACCTGCTGCACGTCACCGACGACATCGACGACGCCGTGCGCGTCGTGCAGGAGTCGTACCAGGCATGGGAGGACACCCACTGATGGCGGCGCCGCGCCGGATCTGTGTCTTCTGCGGCTCGTCGATGGGCTTCGACCCGAGGTACGCCGACGAGGCCCGAGCCCTGGGCACGCTGCTGGCCTCACGGGGGATCGGGCTGGTCTACGGTGGGGCCTCGGTCGGCACCATGGGCGTCGTCGCGGACGCCGCGCTCGCCGCCGGCGGTGAGGTGATCGGCGTGATCCCCGAGGCGCTGGGCAGCGTCGAGATCGCGCACGCGGGCCTGACCGAACTGCACGTCGTCGCCGACATGCACCAGCGGAAGGCGAAGATGGCGGCGTTGTCCGACGGTTTCCTCGCGCTGCCCGGCGGCGCGGGGACGCTGGAGGAGCTGTTCGAGGTGTGGACGTGGGCCCAGCTCGGGCTGCACGAGAAGCCGATCGGGCTGGTCGACGTCGGCGGGTACTACGCGCCGTTGCTGAAGTTCGCCGACCACATGGTGTCGGAGGGCTTTCTGTCGGCTGGGTACCGGGACATGCTGTCGATCGACTCGGACGCTTCGGTGCTTCTGGACGGCTTCGTGGACTACGTGCCGCCGCCTCGTCCTAAGTGGGCTAAGTAGGGTTTCGGCTCGGCTCCTCGGTACATGAAGGCCCCCTTCATTGCGTCTAGCGCCGTGAAGGGGGCCTTCATGTACTTCACCCAGGTAAGGTGCACCGGAATGCGCCAAATGTCCCTTTAGTCTCACTCGCGCGTGCAATGAAAGGCTCTTTCCTTGCAAAATTTGCAAGGAAAGAGCCTTTCATTGCAGCGGCGAGGCGGAGCCGTGAGCAGCGGGGGAGCAAGGGACCTTTGCTACCACCCCGCGCCACCGCAACCGTCAGGCAGCGCTCTGATCAGGCCGTTTGTGGTAAGAGTCGACGTACTCCTGCCCCGAAAGCTCCAGGATCGCGTACATGATCTCGTCGGTCACCGAACGCCGGATCGCCGGCGACGAGTCCTGCCCCTCGTACCGCGAGAAGTCCAACGGCGCACCGTAGGTCACCGTGATCTTCGCCCGCCGCGGGATCCGCTTCCCGGCCGGCTGCAGGTCTTCGGTCCCGCTGAGCGCGACCGGCACCACCTTCGCCCCGGTCGCCAGCGCCAGCGCCGCGACACCGGTGTGCCCGCGGTGCAGCCGCCCGTCCAGCGAGCGGGTGCCTTCGGGGTAGATCGCGAACGCGCCGCCCGCGTCGAGCACCTTCCGCGCCGCTTCGAGCGCGGCGAGACCGGCCTGCGCGTTGCCGCGTTCGACCGGGACGTAGCCGAGGCCGCCCAGGAAACCGGCCATCAGTTTGCCCTTGAGCCCGCGGCCGGTGAAGTACTCCGCCTTGCCGAGGAACTTGACCTGTCGCATCGCCGTGAAAGTGATCACGCCGGTGTCCAGCGCCGCCCGATGGTTGGGTGCCAGCAGCACCGGACCGGTGGCGGGGATGTTCTCCACGCCGCGGATCTCGGGGCGGTACAGCGCTCTGACCAGCGGGCCGAGCACGAATCGGACGAGCAGCGGTAGCAAGGTTCCTCCATCGACAGGGTGTCGGACTCCAGCATGGCACGATCACTACTCATGAGTTGGTTCGAGCGGCGTACCTGGCAGAACCCCGATTGGACGCTCGACGACATCGTCGCTGCGAAGGGTGACCGGACGGTTTCGGTCGTGCTACCGGCGCTCGACGAAGAGGACACCGTCGCCGAAGTCGTCGGCACGGTCCGCCCGTTGGTGGGCACGGTCGTCGACGAGCTGGTCGTGATGGATTCGGGCTCCACCGACGCCACCGCCGAGCTCGCCGCCCGCGCCGGCGCGCGCGTGGTGCACCGCGAGGACGTGCTCCCCGAACTGCCGCCGGTGCCGGGCAAGGGCGAGGTGCTGTGGCGGTCGCTGGCCGCGACGACCGGTGACGTCGTCGTGTTCCTCGACTCCGACCTCGTCGACCCCGATCCGGCGTTCGTGCCGACCCTTCTCGGGCCCCTGCTCTGCGAGGAAGGCGTCCACCTGGTCAAGGGCTTCTACCGGCGGCCGCTGCGGCTGGAGAGCAGCGGCGGCGGCCGGGTCACCGAGCTGCTGGCGCGACCGGTCCTCTCGGCGCTGCGCCCGTCACTCTCGGGGCTGATCCAGCCGCTTGGCGGCGAGTACGCCGCGACGCGCGAGTTTCTCGAGTCGGTGCCCTTCGCGGCCGGGTACGGCGTAGAGATTGGGCTCATCCTCGACGCCGAAGCGCGCTACGGCCTCGAAGGGCTCGCTCAGGTCAACCTCGGCGTACGCAAGCATCGCAACCGCTCGCTGCTTCAGCTGGGTGTGATGGCGCGTCAGATCCTCGGGACGGCGCTCGCGCGCTGCGGCGTCAAGTCCGACGACCCGGCCCAGCTCACGCAGTTCGCGCAGGTGGGTGACGAATGGCTGCCGGACGTGGCCGAGGTGTCGGTCAGCGACCGACCGCCGATGCGCGAAGTGCGCGGCCTACAGGCGTAGGACCTCATCGAACCCGGCTACCTGCGACTCGCGATGCGTCACGAGGACGACGGTCCCGCGCGCGGCGGCGAGCACGTCGGCCAGGACGGCGTCACCGTGCGCCGGATCCAGACCCTCGACGGGCTCGTCCAGGACGAGGATCGGCGGTGCCGAGAGCACTGCTCTCGCCAGGATGAGCCGCTGGCGTTGCCCACCGGACAACGCGTCGCCGTCGGAGCCGACTTCGCGATCCAGCGGCAGATCGAATCCGGCCGTCGCGCACGCGTCGAGCAGTTCGGCGTCGGAAGAGCCGGGCTTCGCGAGCAGCAGGTTCTCGCGGACGGTCGTGTGGAAGACGTGCGCGTCCGCGAGCGCACCCGAAATCACCGACGGCAGCAGCGCCGGGTCGTAGGTGTCCAGCGGCTTCCCGTTCAGCAGAGCGTGCCCGGACGTCGGCGCCACGGATCCCAGCAGGACGTTCAGCAACGTCGTCTTCCCCGCCCCGCTCGGCCCCACGATCCCGATCCGCTTGCCCGGCGGCAGGTCGAGGTCGACGCCGTCCAGCGCCGGAGCCCTGCCCGCGAAGTGAACGCCGACGCCTTCGAGTCGCAGATGTCCCGGCTCGGGCACCGCGGTCCCGCGCGCGGGCGGCGGTTCGGTCAGCAGCGCGCGCACCCGCTCGGCCGACGCGCGGACCTCGACCCAGCGCTGGGTGGCCGCGGTCAGCGGCAGGACCAGCTCGAACACGGCCAGCGCGCCCAGGGCCAGTGCCGCGGTCAGGGGCGCCGAAACCCCGGCGGTCAGCGCGATGGCGACGCAGGTCAGCAGCTGAGTGAGGATTCCGGCCGCGGTCAGCAGGCTCGTGCGGTTCGCCGTCGTCCGGTCCCGCGAAGCAAGGGAATCGACAGCAGCGTGCGCGGAGTCCACAGTGGACTCGTGGACGCCGTAGGCGATCAGCTCGCGTCGCCCGGTGATCAGTTCCACGGTCCGTTCGGCGAGGTCGGCCCGGGCCGGGGCGCTCGCTTCCGCCGCCGCGCGGGTGATCCGCACGCACAGCCACGGCAAGCCGATCCCGGCGACGGCGAGGCCTGACGCGAGCACGAGCCCGGCGGCCGGGCTGACGATCAGCGCGACCGTCGTCGACACCGCGCCGACGAAGGCGGCGACACCGGCGGGCAGCAGGCAGCGGAGGATCGCGTCCTGCACGGCGTCCACATCGGACACCAGACGCGTGATGAGGTCGCCGCCCGAATGTCGCGAGACCCGGTGCGGCAGCAACGACGTGTACACGCGGGTCCGCAGGGCACCGAGGTAGCGCAGGACGACCTCGTGCCCGGCGAGCCGTTCCGCGTAACGCAGCCCGCCGCGCAGCAGCGCCAGCGTCCGCACGGCGACGATCGCCACGGTGAGCGACGCCAGCGGCGGCTGCTCGGCCGCCTTCAGCAACAGCCACGCGGCGGTGGCCATCAGCGCCAGTCCCGCCAGCTCGGCACCGGCCGCGATCAGCCCGGCACGGGCCAGCCGTACGACGTCCTTTGTGGACACTCCCCAGACGTTCACACCAGTTCCCGTTCTCGTACGGCGCCATCGTGGACTTCGAGGACGCGGGTGGCCAGCGCGGTCATCGCCGGCCGGTGGGCGACGAGTACCGCGGTCCGGCCGGTGAGCAGTTCCCGGGTCGCGTCGAGCACGGCCGCTTCGGTCCCCGCATCGAGCCTGGCGGTCGGCTCGTCGAGCAGCGCCAGGCCTGCCTCGGTGCGCGCCAGCGCCCTGGCGAGGCCGAGCCGTTGCCGCTGACCGGCCGAAAGCGGCGCGCCCAGTTCGCCGATCCGGGTCCGGTAGCCGTCGGGCAGACCGTGCACGACCTCGTCGAACGCCGCCGCGCGTGCCGCGGCTTGGACGTCCGGCACCTGGCCCATGGCGATGTTCTCCTCGACGGTCCCGGTGAACAACGTCGGCCGCTGCGGCACCCACGCCGTCCTGGCCCGCCACCCGGCCGGATCCAGCTCGCGCAGGTCGACGCCGTCGACGAGGACCCGGCCGGACGTCGGCGTGACAAAACCCAGCAGCACTGCCAGCAACGTGCTCTTGCCGGAACCGCTGGGGCCGACGAGCGCGACGTGCTCACCCGATTCGATCGTCATGTCCACTTCGGACAGTACGGTCTCGTCGCCGTATGCCACGCTCACCTTCTCCAGCACGATCCGCGGCGCACCGCGACCGGCCACGAGCGAACCGGGGACGACGTCCTCCGAACGGACGGCCAGCGCTTCCCGCAGCGTGGCGAGCCCTTCCGCACTGGCGTGGAACTTCGCCCCCGCGGCTCGCAGCGGCAGATACGCCTCCGGGGCGAGCAGCAACACGAGCACCGCGGTGTGCACGACCATGCCGCCTTCCAGTAACCGGAAGCCGATCGGCACCGCCACGAGCGCCACCGAAAGCGTCGCCACCAGTTCCAGCACCAGCGCGGACAGGAACGCGACTCGCAGCGTGCGCATGGTCGCGTCGGTGTGCGCGTCCGCCATCGCCCGCACGGTCTTCGCCTGCGCCTCCGCGCGGCCGAACACCTTGAGCGTGCCGAGCCCGCGCACGACGTCGAGGAAATGCCCGCCCAGCTTGGAAAGCAGCGACCATTGCTTGGCGGTCTTCGCCTTCGTGTGCTGTCCGACCAGGATCGCGAACACCGGGATCAGCGGCAGCGTCGCCGTGATGATCAGCGCTGACGACAGATCCGCGGCGAACAGCCGGACGAGCACCGCGACCGGGATGATCGCCGAGAGCACCACTGTCGGCAGATACCCGGTCAGGTAGGCGTCGCTCGCGTCGATCCCCTTGGTCACCAGGGTCGCGACCTTGCCCGGGTTCTCCGCCTCCGCGCCGAGAAGCCGTTTGCGCAGCCCGGATTTGACCTTCGCCGCGAACCGGCCGCCGACGGAACCCTGGACGCCGGCGAGCAGCGCCCGCACCGCGATGGCGGCGACGAGCGTCCAGGTCACGCCACCGCCGGTGAGCAGCGTCGCGAGACCGTCGGCCTGGACGAGGATCGCCGCGGCGGTCAGCGTTCCGAGGACGGCCAGTACGCCGAAGTGGCGCCGCAATCCGGGAAGGGGAGGCATCTCTCGGGCTCCTAGAAGTGCAGCAGCGAACGCTGGTCGACGCGGGTGTCGTGCCTGCGCCAGGTCACCCATTGCACGGCGGCGATCGCCACGAGCGCGGGCGGCAGGACGAAGGTGAGCAGGCTGAGCATCTCGGTACTGGTGGCCGCCTCCGTGAGGCTCAACGAGAAGCCTCCGTCCACAGAGGACACCAGCGCGTCCGGCAGGCGCAGGGTTCCGACCGCCAGCACCGGTGACGCGGACAGCATCATCGTGGCGACCAGCGCCGCCTTGTGCCGTCCCGCGCGCAGGGCCACGGCCGCGACACCCAGCGCGCCGAACGCCAGCACGATCGCGGGCAGCACCGACCACGACGCGGTGGTCTCGACGGCGCCCCAGACGACCGCCACGACCAGGAACGCGAGCGCCGGCGCGAGCAGGGCCTTGGCGATCCGGTTCGCGCGGGCGGTGAATTCGGCGGGTGCCCGGACGGCGAGGAAAGCCGCTCCCTGCAAGGCGAACAGCGCGACGAACCCGGCACCCCAGAGCAGCGCGTACGGGCTGAACACCGCGAGGACGTCGCCGGTCGGCTTCCCGGCCGCGTCGAGCGGGAGCCCGAGCACGAGGTTGCCGAGGAACACGCCCCACGACACCGCCGTCACCCAGGCGCCGACGGTGATCGCCAGCGTCCAGGCGCCGCGGCCCGCGTCCAGCCTCCTGCTGCGCAACTGCACCGCCGCGGTGAACGTGACGAGCCCGAGCAGCAGGGTGACGACCGGAAGGTACGCCCCGGAGAACACTTTCCCTTCCAGATGCGGGAAAGCGCCGAACAGGACGCCGACCGCGGCCACCAGCCACACCTCGTTGGCCAGGAAGAACGGACCGAAAGCGCCGAGCACGCGCCGTCGCCCGGCCTCGTCACGGCTGAGCCTGCCGAGCAGCATGCCGACGCCGTAGTCGTAGCCGGCCAGCGCGAAATAGCCGGCCGTCAGGAAACCGAGCACACACCACCAGAGGATCACCATCGGTCAGACTCCGCTCAGGACGGGAAGTTCGGGACGCGGCGCGGCCGCTTCTTCGCTCGCGTCGGGGCCGCGTTTGGCGACCCGTGACATCAGCACCCAGTCGGCGATCGCGAGCGCCGCGAACAGCACCGTGAACGCGATGAAGGAGAACAGGATCTGCCCGGCAGGGATCGCCGCGACGGCGTCGGCGGTGGTCAGCTGCCCGCGGATCAGCCACGGCTGACGGCCGATCTCGCGTACCAGCCAGCCGAGGATCGCCGCGACGAACGGCAGCGGAATGGCCAGCACCATCACGTACAGCAGCGGCCGCACCTTGGTGATCCAGTTCCGGAACAGCAGCAGTGTGCCGAGCATCGAGGCGAGGAAGGCGATGAACCCGATCTGGATCATGAAGCCCAGCGACGCGCCGACCAGCGGATCAGGCGACTTGAGCTTGTCGGGGTGGTACTCGCCGAGCGGGCCGAACTGGCCGAAACCGAAGCCGATCACCAGGGTGCTGCCGACCAGCGAGGCGAGCACGCCGATCCGCATCGAGCGCTGGAAGAACTCGATCTCCTTGGTGCGCTTGATGAAGTGGTACGCGCTGACACCGACCACGAAGAAGCCGCCGGTCATGAGCGCCGCGCTCAGCACGTGCGGCAGCGAGCTCATCAGTGCCGGGTTGGTGAACAGTGCGCCGAAGTCGTCGAGCTTCAGCACGCCGTTTTCGGCGTGCGTGCCGACCGGGTTCTGCAGGAACGAGTTGGCCACCATGATGAACAGCGCCGAGGCGTACGCGGTCAGCGTGACCAGCCAGATCAGCGTCAGATGGACCCATTTGTTCAGCCGCCCCCAGCCGAAGATCCAGAGCCCCAGGAAGGTCGATTCGGCGAAGAACGCCACCAGCGTCTCGATGGCCAGCGGGGCGCCGAAGACGTCGCCCGCGACCGCGGACAGGCCGGTCCAGGTGAGTCCGAACTGGAATTCCATCACGATTCCGGTGACGATTCCCAGCGCGTAATTGATCACGTAAAGCTTGCCCCAGAAGCGAGTCATCCGCGTGAGTTCCGGCTTTTCGCCGAACGCGGAGCGTGTCTGCATCACCGCGACGAGTGTCACGAGCCCCAGTGTGAGCAGCACGAACAGGAAGTGGAACGAGGTCGTCGTCGCGAACTGGAGTCTCGCGATCGGGAGTGCGTCCATGCCGAAGCACTGTATACGTAGCCTGGCTACATGTAGCCACTAAATCTATGAAATCGGGGTGATCTCGGGGACATTCCCTGAGGCCGGTCCGGGAAAGTCCCGGCTACCCTGGCAGGCGGCGATGTGTAGACTGTCTATCTATGAAGGCCGACAGCCTGCGCGGGCACCTCGACGCGCTGCTCCTCGCCGTCCTCGACGGCCGGAAGCTGCACGGATACGCCATCATCGAGGCGCTCCAGCTCCGCAGCGACGGTGCGCTCGACCTGCCGACGGGCACCGTCTACCCGGCGCTTCGCCGGTTGGAGCGCGCCGGATTCCTCGCCAGCGAATGGGATGTCGTGTCCGGCCGCAAACGTCGTACGTACAAGCTCACCCGCTCGGGGCAGAAGGCCTTGGCGGCGGAACGGGCGGAGTGGCAGGAGTTCACCACCGTGATCGGTGGTGTCCTCGGGGGGAGCACGGCATGAGCACGATCGAGGCCTACATCGGCGATCTGGACACGAGATTGCGCGGGTCGGCGGGGGCGAAGGCCGATCTGCTCACCGAGGCCAAGGACGGTCTGATCGACGCCGCCGAGGCGTATCGCGAGGGTGGTGTCGACGAGGCGGAGGCCGAACGCCGTGCCGTCGCCGATTTCGGCCCGGCCGCCGTGATCGCCCGCGAGTACCAGGCCGAGCTGGCGTTGCGCGGCGACATCGGCACGTTGTGGAAGGTCATCGTCGGCATCCCGCTGATCCAGGTGGGCTGGGAGCTGGCGCGGATCTGGACCTACGGCGACTGGAGCCGGAGCGGGAATTCGCATCCGGAGTGGTACATGTCCGTCATCGAACTCTTCGGCGTCCTCGTTCTCGTTCCACCCGTGATCGGGGTGGTCGCGCTGTTCGGGACGCGACGGCTGGGGCGCAGGCTCGACAGTGTCCGGCTGGGGAAGGTGACGCGGTGGACGGTGGGCGCCGCGGCGAGCACGAACCTGCTGGCGTTGCTGCTGCTCACCGTGGGTACGGCGGCCCTCGATCCGTCCAGGCTGAACGTGAGCCTGGTGTGCAACGTGCTGGCGATCGGCTGGGTCGCGTTCAGCTTCTGGCTGCTCCCGCCGGCCTTCCGGCCCCGGCCCGCGCTCGCCGCATGAACGCGATCGAGGCCTACATCGACGAGTTGGACGGCCGCTTGCGCGGGCCGCGGTCGGCGAAGGCCGATCTGCTCACCGAAGCGAGGGACGGTCTGGTCGACGCCGCCGAGGCGTATCGCGAGGGTGGTGTCGACGAGGCGGAGGCCGAACGCCGTGCCGTCGCCGATTTCGGGCCCGCCGACCTGATCGCTCGTGACTACCAGGCGGAATTGGGACTCCGGCGCGACATCCGCGTGCTGTGGGAGCTGATCGCCGGTGTCCCGCTGCTGATCCTCGGCTGGGATTTCGCACGGGGCTTCGGCGACTGGTCGCGGTTCGGCGACGCGCCGTCCTGGTATCACCGAGCGATCGGTGCGGCCGACACACTCGCGGCGCTGTCCCCGGCCATCGCGGTCGCCGGGTTGCTCGCGGCGCGGTTGCTTTCCCGGCGTGCGGGCGGTCCGCCCGTCGCCCGCGCGGTCTCGTGGTCGCTGGCGGGCGCGGTGGGTCTGAACCTGCTCGCGGTCGCGACGTACGGCGGCGCGACCGGACTGCTGGAACCCGCGCGCATGCTCGTCAGCGTGCCGTGCGCGGTCATGTCCGGAACCTGGATCCTGTTCAGCATGCGGCTCGCGGTCGCCGCGCGGAGTCGGAGAGCCACGGCATGACGGTGATCGAGGCGTACCTCGGGGAACTGCGCACCCGCCTGGACGGCCCGGCGTCGGCGAAGCGGGATCTGCTGCGCGAGGCACGGGACGGGCTCAACGACGCCGCGGACGCGTATCGCGATGGAGGCTGGAGCGAGCACGAGGCGCAACGGCGCGCGGTCGCCGATTTCGGGCCGGTGCATCTGATCGCACGGGACTATCAGGCCGAACTGGGGATGCACAGCGGCACCCGCACCCTGTGGAAACTGATCCTCGGTGTGCCGATGATGCAGCTCGCCTGGGAGTTCGCCCGCAAATGGACCTTCGGTGACTGGTCGCAGCTTTCGACGCCGACCCCGGGTTGGTACAAGTACGTCGCGCAGTTCACCCACGGCTCGGTGTTCATCGTGCCGATGCTGGGCGTGATCGCGCTGCTCTGCATGCGCTGGCTTTCCCGGCGGATGGACGGCGCGCGGCTGGTCAGGACGGCCGGCGTCCTGATCGGCGAGGCCGTCGGGCTGAACCTGCTTTCGGTGGCACTGCTGGTGATCGCCACCGGGTTCATCGACGCGTCGAGGCTGTTCCTGTCGGTGCCGTGCGGCATCCTCATGGTGCTCTGGGTGGTGCTCAGCGTGCGACTCGCGTTGCTGGCGCGACGATCGTGGCGTTCGTGTGCCACGATCGTGGCGTGACGACCGCCCTGATCTATCTCGTAGTCATGCTGCTGGTGGCCGCCGTGGTGTTCTTGCTGGCCGCCGTGGTGTTCGGCAGGGGTGAGGAGCTGGCCCCGCTGCCGCCCGGCGGCTCGCCGACCAGGCTGCCCGCCGAGGACATCACCGCCGAGGACGTCCACGCCGTCCGCTATCAGATGGTGCTGCGCGGCTACAAGATGTCCGAAGTGGACTGGGTGATGCGGCGGCTCGGCGTCGAGATCGAGGACCTCCGGGCCAAGGTGGCCGAACTGGAGGCCGAGCGCGAGGGCGCCAGGTGACCGATGTCGTCGTCTCCGTCGACGTCGCGGTACCGGCCGGGACGGCTTGGCTCGCCCTGACCGACTGGGAACGCCAGGGCGAATGGATGCTCGGCACCGAGGTCAAGGTCGTCGAGGGCAACGGGCGCAGCGTGGGGTCGAAGCTGTCGGCGTTCACCGGTGTCGTGGGGATCGGCTTCACCGACACCATGGAGATCACCAGCTGGGAGCCGCCGCTGCGTTGCGTCGTGCGGCATACCGGCAAGATCGTGCAGGGCACCGGGGTCTTCCAGGTGATCGAGAAGGGGCCGCATTCCTCGACGTTCGTCTGGGCGGAGCATCTGCGGCCGCCGTTCGGCGTCGTCGGACGGCTCGGCTGGCCGGTCGCGAAACCGGGCTTCGAACTGGGACTGCGGTTGTGCCTGCAGAGATTCGTGAAGTACGCGGAGGGGTACCGGGTTGGCTGAGGCGGGTCTGCTGGGCGCGGACGGGATCAAACGGTGTTCGTGGGGCAACTCGGCGCCGGACTACGTCGAGTACCACGACACCGAGTGGGGCGTCCCGCTCCACGGTGACAAAGAGCTGTACGAGCGGCTGTGCCTGGAGTCGTTCCAGTCCGGGCTTTCGTGGATCACGATCCTGCGGAAGCGGGAGTCGTTCCGGAAGGCGTTCGCCGGGTTCAAGCCCAAGAAGGTCGCGGTCTTCACCGACGACGACGTTTCCCGCCTCATGGAAGACGCGTCGATCGTGCGGAACCGGGCGAAGATCCTGGCGGCGATCAACAACGCGCGGGCGATCGCGGAACTGGACGGTTCGCTGGACGACCTGCTGTGGTCGTTCGCGCCGGTTCGGCAGAAGCGGCCGCGGCGGATGGCGGACGTACCGGCGATCACCGACGAGTCGAAGGCGATGGCGAAGGAACTCAAGAAGCGCGGCTTCGTGTTCCTGGGGCCGACGACCTGCTACGCGCTGATGCAGGCGACTGGAATGGTCGACGACCACGTGAAGGACTGCTTCCGGGCCGCTTAGCCCGCGTGCAGGTCTTCGGCCAGTCTGTGCAACGTGCGGTAGCTGCCGTCGAGTTCGATCCTGCCGCCGTCGCGGAGTTCGATCACGCAGCGCGCGGAGCGGGCGACGGGAATCAGGCCCGTCCAGAGGGAGCGGGTCGAGTACTGGACCGAGCGGACTTCGGGCCAGGTGATCGCGTGGAGCACCTTGCGTCCGTGTACGTCGGCGAAACCGCCTTCGAAAACGTACAGGCCACCGTCGAGCCGTCTCCTTGTCGACACGCACCACCAGAGGAAGAGTGGCGGCCACACGAACAGCGTGATCGCGAGCGCCCCGGTCAGGTCACCTTCGCGGATCCCGAGCGCCAGCGCGCCCGCGAGAGGCGCGAAGGCGAAGAAGGTCCCGACAATGCCCGGCCTGCGGCGATAGCGGTGGAGCAATCCGCCGAGGTCGTGCTCGGCGGCTGTCGCCTGGAGGTGGGGCGGGATCACTGCGGGAGGTTAGCCGCGGTTGCCCGGTACCGGTCCCGGATGTCATGAAAGGGTCGTTCAGGACATCTTTCGTCCTGAACGACCCTTTCATGACATGTCCGGCGAGCGGCTACTTGCCCTGGAAGTTCGGCTTGCGCTTGCCCACGAAGGCCTCGACGGCCTCGGTGTGGTCCGCGGTCGCGCCGAGCGCGGACTGCGCGGCGTCCTCGGCGTCCAGTGCCTCTTCGAGCGTGGACTCGGCGGCGACCGCGAGGACGTTCTTGATCTTCGCGTACGCGACCGTCGGTCCGGCCGCGAGCTTCGCGGCGACCTTCTGCGCGCGGGCGGCGAGTTCTTCGTCCGGGACGACCTCGCCGACCAGGCCGAGCGCCAGCGCCTCGGCGGAATCGACCGTGCGCGCCATCAGCATCAGCTCGGCCGCGCGGCCGAGACCGATCAGCCGCTGCAACGTCCACGACGCGCCCGAGTCCGGGCCGAGGCCCACGTTCGCGAACGCCATCAGGAAGTTCGCCGACGTCGCCGCGATCCGGAGGTCGCTCGCGTACGCGAAGGCCGCGCCCGCGCCGGCCGCCGGGCCGTTCACCGCCGCGATGACCGGCTTCGGCATCCCGACGATCGTCTTGACGATCGGGTTGTAGTGCTCCTTGACCGTGTGTAGCGGCGCGGGGTCACCCGCCTGCAGCAGCCCGACGTGCTCCTTCAGGTCCTGCCCGGCGCAGAAGGCCTTGCCGGAACCGGTCAGCACGACCGCGCGGACGCTGTCGTCGGCCGCGGCCTCGGTCAGGCCCGCCAGCAGCAGTTCCTTGAGTTCGACGGTCAGCGAGTTGTACGCCTGCGGCCGGTTCAGCGTGAAGGTGCGCACGCCATCGGCGTCGGCGGTCAGCAGAACGTCGGATGTGGTCACGGGATCTCCTAGTCGGCGAAACTGCGGTCTGAGACGAAGTCTTTCAGCCTCGCGAGCCGCATACCAGCACCGATACGGCGGCAAAAGATCGGTCCGCGTTCGCGCTCGGCCGCTGATGAGGGACAATGGACAGTAGACCCGGCTGGCTTTGACGAGCGCGACCCGGGCGCGCCGGTTGAGACGGAGGGAGCACGCTATGGCGGCCATGAAGCCCCGGACCGGAGATGGTCCCCTCGAAGTGACTAAGGAGGGGCGGGGCCTCGTGATGCGCGTACCACTCGAAGGTGGTGGGCGCCTCGTCGTCGAACTCTCCGCGGAAGAAGCGAAGGATCTCGGCGCGGCCTTGCAGGAGGTCACCGGCTGAGCCGGACCGCACCAACGTTCAACCACCCGCACCCCGGTCTCCCTTCGGAGGCCGGGGTCGCGGTTCATCTGCGCCCGGAGGTCGCTCACTGTGCGTAACCCGCTACCCCCCGTTCCGGGGAAGCTGCTCGAACTCGAGGTCTCGGACGACCTAAGGCGCGGTACGCCGCTGGCCACGCTGATCGCGGCGCCGTCCGAAGAGGACGGTGACGCCGGACTCGCGGAGATCGGCGGCGTGCGGCCCACCGGCAAGGCCGGTGACGTACAGACCGTGCCGACCGGCGGCGTCCGCTGGCTGGCCGGCGTCGGAGACGGCGAGCCCAAGCAGTACCGCAAGGCCGGTGCCGCGCTGGTCCGCGCCGTTTCGTCGGCGCTGGAGGAAGACGTCAAGGCGGGCCAGAAGGCGTTCCGCGCCTTCGCCGTCGAGCTGCCCGAGGACGCGGGCACCGAGCACGTCGAGGAGCTCGCGTTCGGGCTGCTGCTCGGCGGTTACCGGTTCACGGTGACGGCCGAGGACCCGAAGCCGAGCCTGCGGACCGTGCGCTTGATCACACGTCACGAGCACGCCGCGGACGCCTTGGAGCGGGTCCGCGAACTCGCCGCGGCCGCCGCGTTCGCGCGCGACCTGGCGAACACGCCGTCGAACATCAAGACCCCCGCCTGGCTCGCCGACACGGCCGTCCGCGTCGCCGGCGGCCTCCCGAACCTGACCGTGACGGCCAGGGACGAGAAGTGGCTGGCCGAGCAGGGCTTCGGCGGTGTCCTCGCGGTCGGTGGCGGTTCGGCCGCGCCGCCGCGGCTGATCGAACTGGAGTACCGGCCGCGCGGGGCGACAACGCATCTGCTGCTGGTCGGCAAGGGCATCACCTTCGACACCGGCGGCCTTTCGATCAAACCGGCCGACGGCATGCACCTCATGCGCACCGACATGGCGGGCGGCGCGGCCATCATCGCCGCGGTCCGCGCGATCGCCGCGCTGCGCCTGCCGGTCAAGGTGACCGCGCTGGTGCCTGCCGCCGAGAACCACGTTTCCGGTTCGTCGTACCGGCCCGGCGACATCGTCCGGCACTACGGCGGCAAGACGACCGAGGTGGGCAACACCGACGCCGAGGGCCGCATGGTCCTGGCCGACGCCCTCGTCTACGGCATCAAGAAGCACAAGCCGGACGCGGTGATCGACGCGGCGACCCTGACCGGCGCCATGAAGGTCTCGCTCGGCGTCCGCACCGGCGGTGTCTTCGCCACCGAGGACGCGCTCGCGGAGCGGGTCACGAAGGCGGGCGAGCGGGTCGGCGAGGCGTGGTGGCGGATGCCGCTGCTGGAGGATCTGGCCGAGACCGTCCAGGGCTCGCTCGGCGACGTCCGGCAGGCGCCGGGCGGCCCCGGCGGCATCGTCGCGGCGCTGTTCCTGCGCGAGTTCGTCGGGGACGTGCCGTGGGCGCATCTCGACATCGCCGGCCCCGCGCGGGCCGACAAGACCTACGTGGACGTCGTGCCCGGGGCCACCGGGTTCGCGGCGCGGACGCTGGTCGAACTGGTCGCTTCTTACGCCTGACCTGCGGTTTATCTGCGGGGTGGTAGCAAAGGTCCCTTGCTCCCACCCCGCAGATCGACCTTCGGCATGGGCTGGGTCGGCGCGTCCCCGGCGTGGGCGGTGAGCCGCCGGGCGATCCCGGTCGCGGGACCGGTCAGGTATCGGTACACGAGCCACGCCGTCACGGAGCCGAGGACGAGCCCGGCGAGTACGTCGTGCGGGTAGTGCGCGCCGACGAAGACCCGCGAGAAGCCCATCAGTACCGCACCCGGGAGCACCCACGGCGCGAGTCGCCGCCAGGCGAGTGCCAGCCCGACGGCGGCCGCCGCCCCGATGGTGGAGTGGTTGCTCGGGAAGGACCAGTCGCCGATCGGCGGGCAGTCGACGAGCGTCACGAGGTTCCGGCACGGCCGGTCCTCCTGGATCACGCTCTTCAGGCCTTCGCTGATCAGGTACGCGATCGCGGTCGCGGCGGGCGGCAGCAGCGCCACGGCGATCCGGGTGGGCGAAGTGCGCGCCCGCCACAACATCCAGGCGAAAAGCCCCGCGAAGACGAGCAGTCCTGCTTCGGTGAACAGGATTCCTGCCGCCTGAAGCCAGCTCGGGCTTTCCCCCGCCAACTCCACGATGTCGTCGTACATTCACCCGAAGTTAGCGAAAACGACGCGCCCGCAGGGTGGACGAACGGCAGGGATCGACCCTGACGATCGTCACCAGGGGTGCGCGCGGACCCGTTCCCGGAACCGCAGGACGGCGGGCGGCAGGACGACGTCCCTGCGCCAAGCCAGCCCGATGGTCCGTCCGATCGGCGGCACCAGCGGGACTTCGGCGACACCCGCCGGGCTGCCCGGCTCGAAACGGGGGAGCAGCGCGACGCCGAGCCCCGCCGCGACGAGGCCTCGCACGGTGTCGGACTCCTGCCCTTCGAAGGCGATCTTCGGCTCGAAGCCGGCCGCGGCGCACAGTTCGTCGGTGATGGTGCGGAGGCCGTAGCCGGTCTCGAGGAGCACGAACTCCTCGTCCTTGAGGTCCTCGATGGCGGCGCTGGGCCGGTCGGCGAGGCGGTGCGACGTCGGTACGGACAGGAAGATCTCCTGCTCGGACAGCACGGCGGTGTCGAGCAGCGGATCGTCGACGGGGGCGGGTGCGAGCAGCGCGAGGTCGAGCTCGCCACTGGTCAGCCGGTCGACCATGTCCTGACGTGAGCCCTGGACCAGCGTGAACCGGACTCCCGGGTGGTCCGCGCGATAGCCGCGGAGCAGCGTGGGGACCAGCGACCGGCCGAGCAGGTGCAGGAAACCGAGGACGATGTGCCCGGATTCGGGGTCGACCTCCTCGCGGGCTTGGCGGACCCCGGCGTCGACGGCGGCGAGCGCGCGCTCCGCGGCGTCGGCGAGCAGCTCGGCGGCCCGGGTGAGCCGGATGCCGCGGCCGTCGGGGACCGTCAGCGGTGCGCCGAGGGCCTCGCCGAGCGCCGCGATCCGGCGGCTCACCGTGGGTTGCGGGACACCGAGCAGTTCGGCCGCGCGTGTGACGTTCGTCGTGCGGCGCAGTGCGGTGAGCAGAGCGAGCTGGGGGGCTAGCTGGGCGGTCATCCTTTCATTCAGCACGGTATCGATTGTGGCAGATGAGCGTATTAGACGTATCGTTTAGCCAGGCTTAGCTTCGAGGTCGTGCCTGCCCCCGGAACCACCCGCCGCGTGACGATCGCCGTCGCCGCGGCCGGGATCTCCTCGTTCGCGCTGCTCTACGCGCCGCAGCCGGTGCTGCCGCAACTGGC
The DNA here is from genome assembly GCF_001905755.1 of Amycolatopsis sp. CB00013. Taxonomy (NCBI): domain Bacteria; kingdom Bacillati; phylum Actinomycetota; class Actinomycetes; order Pseudonocardiales; family Pseudonocardiaceae; genus Amycolatopsis; species Amycolatopsis sp. CB00013. The sequence continues at coordinate 572,197 of NZ_LIWC01000004.1, forward strand.
CGAGCAGTACCACCTCGATCCCGGTGGCGCCTCGCTCGCGGTGAGTGTCGCGACCGGCGCGCTCGCGATCGCCGTGCTGCCGATCGCGGCGCTTTCGGAGGTCGTGGGGCGGCGTCCGGTGATCATCGCCTCGGTGGTCGCGTCGGTCGTGTTCGGTTTCCTGCTGCCGCTGGCGCCGAGCTATCCGGCGCTGCTCGTGCTGCGGGCACTGCAGGGGGTCGCCATCGCGGGGTTCCCCGGCGTGGCCGCGGCCTACCTCGCGGAACGGCTCGGCAAGGCCGGGCTGGCGGCGGCGGTGGGCGCGATGATCGCGGGGAACACCGTCGGCGGCATGGTCGGACGGCTCGCGGCCGGGTTCACCGCCGGACCGTTCGGCTACCAGGGCGCGCTGCTCGTGGTCGCGGTGATCGGGCTGGTCTGCACTGTGGTCACGGTGCTGGCCCTGCCGCCGGGGGAGCAAGGGACCTTTGCTACCACTTTCGCGGATCGGCGCAGGTCAGAGCGCTTTCGCGACCAGGGCAAGGCGGTGCTGGCCGGGCTCGGCGCGGCCGTCCGGAAGCCGGTCCTACTGGTCCAGTACGCGGTCGCGCTCCTGGCGATGGGCTCGTTCGTCGCGCTCTACAACGCCGCCGGCTTCCGCCTGACCGGCGAGCCGCTGAACCTCTCGCCCGCGATCGCGTCGCTCGTCTTCCTCGCGTACGCGATCGGCTCGGTCTCTTCGGCGACGGCGGGCAAGCTCGTCGGCCGCTTCGGGCGACGCCGCGCGCTCGCCGGTGCCCTGCTGCTCACGATCGCGGGCGCCGCGCTGACGCTGTCCGACTCACTGCCCATGGTCGTCGCCGGGTTCGTGGTGCTGACCGGCGCGTTCTTCGCCGCGCACGCCGTCGCCAACGGCTGGGCCGCGGCGGAGGCGCCCGAGAACGCTCGGGGCCAGGTGGGCGGGCTCTACACGCTTTCGTATTACCTCGGCAGCAGTGTCGGCGGTGCCGTCGGTGCGACCGTGTACGGACACGCGGGCTGGACCTGGCTGATCGTGCTCACCGCCGCCTGGCTGGCCATCGCCGCGGTGGCCGTGCTGAAGGGGACTTTCCCCGCATCACACGCGATGAAAGCGCCCTTCGCCGCGTCCGATGCGGTGAAAGCGTCCTTCAGCCCCCGGCGGTAGCAAAGGTCCCTTGCTACGCGATCGCGGCGACCAGCAGCCCGCCGCCCACCGGCAACAGCGCCGGGACCAGCCGCTCGTCCTCCCGGAAGGCCCGCGCGACCTCCCGGAGCGCGAGGGTGTCCGGATCACGACGTGAGGGATCGGTCACCCTGGTCCCCGAGACGTTGTGGAACGCCAGTATCCCGCCGGGCCGCAGCAGCGCGACGGCCTTCTCGTAGCAACTCGGGTACTCGACCGGCGCCGAATCGACGAACACCAGGTCGTAGCCTCCGGGGGTGAGCCGGGGGAGGACGTCGAGCGCGCGACCCATGATCAGCCGGGTCCGCCCCGGCGGGTAGCCGGCCTCGCGGAACGCCGCCCGCGCCGCCCGGTGGTACTCCGGCTCGATGTCGATCGAAGTGAGGATCCCGTCGTCGACCATGCCGCCGAGCAGGCACAACCCGCTCACCCCGGCCCCGGTCCCGACCTCGACGACGGCCTTCGCCCGCAGCGTCGTGGCCAGGAAACGGAGAGTCGCGCCCGCGCCCGCGCTCAGCGGGCCGCATCCCAGATCGGCCGACCGCGCCCGCGCGGCGGCCAGTACCTCGTCGTCGGGGACGTAGCCGTCGACGAGATCGGCGTCGGCGGCCTCGGCAGGCGAGCCCGCATGCGTCCCGGAATTCACACGCGGAGGTTAGCGCTGCCTATCGCCAAAAGAGCAGAAGACTCCTGGTAACGACTTCTCAGCCTCCTCTCAGTCCAGTCTCACTAGAAACATAAGCAGGCCGGACAGACTGGTCCTCGACAACGGGAACACCGTGCTCATCGCCCGCGTTGGGTGGAGTAGTTGGGAGAAGACGCTGATGGAGGTGCCTACTTCCCCGATGCAGGACACGATGCAGGACCAGCACGCGGACCAGGTCACGCCGGTGACGGTGGACGAGGCCGCATGGACGCCGCCCTCGTGGGACGAGGTCGTGCGTGAGCACGCCGACCGCGTGTACCGGCTGGCATACCGCCTGACCGGTAACGCCCACGACGCCGAGGACCTGACGCAGGAGACCTTCATCCGGGTCTTCCGCTCCCTCGCGTCCTACAAGCCCGGCACGTTCGAAGGCTGGCTGCACCGCATCACCACGAACCTCTTCCTCGACATGGCCCGCCGCCGCTCGCGCGTGCGGATGGAAGGCCTCCCCGAGGACACCGACCGCATCGTCGGTGACGACCCGAGCCCCGAGCAGGTCTACTCGGACACGCATCTCGACCCGGACCTGCAGGCCGCGCTCGACGAGTTGCCGCCCGAGTTCCGTGCCGCGGTCGTGCTGTGCGACGTCGAAGGCCTCTCGTACGAGGAGATCGGCGCCACCCTCGGTGTCAAGCTCGGCACCGTGCGCAGCCGGATCCACCGCGGCCGCCAGGCGCTTCGCGCTTCTTTGGAGCGTCGTCGCGCCGCGGCGCAGGAGTCTGCGAAGGTGGGGGTATGACCGCACCGCGAGGTTGGGGACTCCCCGAGTCGCATCTGCTTCCGGACGCCATCGTCGCCTTCGTGGACGGCGAGCTGACCCTCGGCGCCCAGGACAGGGCTTCGGCGCATATCGCCCGTTGCCAGTCCTGCGCCGCCGAGGTGACCGCCCAGCGCCAGGCCGTCGCGGCCGTGAAGCAGGCGGGAGCCCCGTCGATGTCGGCGGGTTTCCTGGCCAGCCTTTGCTCCATCCCGCAGAACACCGAACTTCCCGGCACGCCGGACAATCTGGCGATGACCGCGGACGGCCAGCTCGTGGCCATCCAGCGCCCCGACCGGGTCGCCGGCCTTCGCGACACCGGGGTCTTGGGCGGTACGGGGGTTTTGGGAGGCACAGCGCCGTTGGGATCATCGGCGCCGCTGGGCCAGTCGCCGAACGTCCTCGGCGGCGGGCGGTTCGGTCTCGCCCGGCGGAAGTACGCGCAAGGCGCCGGAGTCGTCGTTTCGGGCTTGGTGCTGAGTGCCCTGGCCCTGGTCGCGACCTCGGGTGACGGCACCGAAGACCAGCCCGCCACCGGTTTCACCCCGCCGCAGGGCGTCAACGCCGGGCTGCTGCCCGCGCAGCTGGGCGGCGGCACCCAGCCGGAACCGCCGCGCAGCACCACGCCGAGCCCGAGCACGTCCAGCCGGCCCATGCCCGTCTCGGCCCGCTGATCCGCTTCGTCAGGGTTTGACGAAGCAGATCGTCGCGCTCTTGAACTTCTGCGTCGCGCCGTACGCCGAGTAGGAGATCACCTCTTCTGTGCCCTCCTTGCACGGGCTGTTCACGTAGCTGGCCTCGCCGAACACCTCGCTGATCCTCAGCCGCGCTCCCGAGCAGTTCACCAGCGGCGGCGGGGTCTTGGTCTTGATGTCGTCGAAACACAGGCCAATCCGGGCGTTGATCCCCAGACAGAGTCCGACGCCTTCACCGCGCAGCGGCGTCGCCACCGAGTAGGTGTAGAAGCCCTCCGGGCAGTCGCCCTTGACCGTGCCCTTGACGCTCACGACGTACGGCGTCTGCGGGTCGTCGCAGGCGGCCTTCACCGCGTCCGCCTCTTTGCCGGCGCCGGTCAGCTGGACGCAGTCGCCGGCCTCCACCTTGGCGGCCTGCTTCTCCGGCCCCGCGACCGATTTCATCACGACGACCAGGCCGATCCCGCCGCCGACCACGACGAGCGCCGCCACGAGCAGCAGCACCTTCAGCTTGGTGGACATGCCCTTCTTCTGGGGTGGCTGCTGCGGCCAGCCCTGCTGCTGCGGCCACTGCTGGTGAGGGACGTTCTGGGGCGGATAAGGGGCCCCCGGGTTCTGCGACATGGCCGTCAGCGTGCCACAAGTGAGACATCTTCGCGGCAAGTGTCACATTTCTGTCCGGTCCGGGGAATCAACGCGCACTTCACCGTGGTCACGGCAGAATCCACGGTGAGGCTTGGCGTACTCTCGCGTCCGGCCAACCTGATCTCAGCCCCGGGGAATGATGACCGAGCAGCCGAACGCGAAACCGCAGCAGCCTGGTGACCCGGCGGGGGATCGGCTGGCACCGCGCCCGCTGGCCCGGCCCGCCGTCGATCCGGCGCAGGCGGCCACGTTCGGGAGGCCGCATGGCGTCGATGGCGCCTTCGACAAGCTGTACCAGCCCAGCCCGAACGGACAGCCCGCACCGGGCCTGAATCTGGCGCCGCCGACGCCGGAATCACTCGCCGAAGCCTTCCGTCGCCCGCCGGGCGCCGAAGGTGTCGTGCTGGAGCGGCCGCACGGGACCAACGGCTCCGGGCCGTCCGCGAACGGCGCGGAAGACCCGCTCTGGACCACGACGTCGGACCCGTGGCGTGATCCCGGTTCCGGCGCGGTGCTCGCCGGGCCCGCCGTGCAGCAGGACACGGAAGAAGAGAAGCAGGCGAAGCGCCCGCAGGGTGCGCTGCTGAGCCTTCCGGAGGTCCTCTTCGGGCGGCGTGTGCAGACGAAGGCACTGGCGATGCTCGCCGCGGTCGCGCTGGTCATCGGCGCGGTCGGCGGGCTGATCGGCTGGTGGTTCGCCGACACCGGCACCGAACTGACCGGCCAGGCCAGCATCTCCGAGGCCGACGCGGCCAAGGAGCGTCCGGCGGGTTCGATCGCGGACATCGCCCACCGAGTGGCGCCCGCCGTGGTTTCCCTCGAAGTCTTCAAACCCGGCGCCGACGCGGGCCAGCAGGGCTCCGGTGTCGTCATCGACAACCAGGGCTACGTGCTCACCAATGAACACGTGATCTCCGCCGCGACGGCCGACGCGGCCACCAAGGTCACCGCCGTGTTCTTCGACGGTAAGCGCGTCGAGGCGAAGGTCGTCGGCGCCGACGCCAAAACCGACCTGGCCGTGGTCAAGGTCGACGTCAAGAACCTCACCGCGCTGCAGGTCGGGAAGTCTTCCGACCTGGCCGTCGGCGACTCGGTGATCGCCGTCGGTTCGCCGCTGGCGCTGCAGAACTCGGTCACCGCCGGCATCGTGAGCGCGCTCAACCGCCCGGTGACCGCGGGCGGCGACGGCGGCAGCGCGCCGGTGATCTACGAAGCCATCCAGACCGACGCGGCGATCAACCACGGCAACTCGGGTGGCGCGCTCGTCGACGCGACCGGCGCGCTGGTCGGGATCAACTCGGCGATCCGCTCGTCCAGCGCCGAAGGCGGCAGCATCGGCATCGGATTCGCCATTCCCAGCGACTACGCGGTGAAGATCGCGAAAACACTGATCAAGGACGGCAAGGTCGTCCACCCCGACATCGGCATCAACGCTTCGTCGACCGTCGCGGGCTCCAGCACCATGGGCGCACAGGTCCGCAACGTCGCCCCTGGGGGCCCCGCGGCCTCGGCGGGGATCAAAGAAGGCGACGTCATCACGGAAGTCGGCGGCCGGCTCGTGCGCGACTCGGCGGAACTGCTCGTCGCGGTCCGCGCCCGCGAAGTCGGCGAAGTGGTCCCTGTCCGGCTTGTCCGGGATGGGTCTTCACTTGTCGTGGACGTGAAACTGGCCTCGGACTAGCGAGTTCGGACGGGTACCCTGAACGGGGAAGACGCCGAGGCGGAGGTTCACACGGGTGTTCGAGAGTGTCGGCTGGGGAGAGATCCTCATCATCGTCGTCGCGGGTCTTTTCATCCTCGGTCCGGAGCGGCTGCCTGAAGCGGCGTCCTGGGTGGCGAAGAGCGTCCGCAAGGTCCGCGACTTCGCGACCGGGGCCAAGACGCAGCTGCGCGAGGAGATGGGCCCGGAGTTCGATCAGCTGCGCAAGCCGCTGGAGGATCTGCGCGGCCTGCGGAACTTCGACCCGAAGAGGGTCGTCACCCAGCACCTGTTCGACGGTGACACGGATCCGCTGGGGCTCAACAACGTCAACGGGGCGAACGGCGCCAACGGTGCCTCGAAGCCCAACGGGCACCCGGCGCCGGCTTCGCAGCCTGAGCCGCTGAAGCCCGGTGAGCGCCCTCCGGTCGACCCGGACGCCACCTGACCCAGGCCTTCGACCCCATGCATTTAGTCCTCTGGATGCGATCCTTGCGTGCGCAAGTACCGCATCCAGAGGACTAAATGCATGAGTAGGGGGACGGTCAGCGGCCAGCGGGGGTGACGTTCAGCATCATCCCGGCCAGCCCGCGCGCCCGGACGGTCAGCTTCTTCGCCGCCTCCTTGAGCACGAGCGACGCCGGCGCGTCCGGCTCGGCCAGCACGATCGGCGTGCCCGCGTCGCCGTTCGAGACCACGCGCGGGTCCATCGGGACCTGCCCGAGCAGCGGCACCGTCGAGCCGACCGACTTCGACAGCGAGTCGGCGACCGACTGCCCGCCACCGGAGCCGAAGATCTCCATCTTCTGGCCGTCGGGCGTCTCCAGCCACGACATGTTCTCGATGACCCCGGCCACCCGCTGCCGCGTCTGCAGTGCGATCGCGCCCGCGCGCTCGGCCACCTCGGCGGCCGCCTGCTGCGGGGTGGTGACGACCAGGATCTCCGCGTTCGGGATGAGCTGCGCCACCGAGATCGCGATGTCGCCGGTGCCCGGCGGCAGGTCCAGCAGCAGGATGTCGAGGTCGCCCCAGAACACGTCGGCGAGGAACTGCTGCAGCGCGCGGTGCAGCATCGGCCCGCGCCACACCACGGGGGTGTTGCCCGGGGTGAACATGCCGATCGAGATCACCTTCACGCCGTGTGCCTGCGGCGGCATGATCATGGTGTCGACCTTGGTCGGCTTCTCCCGCGCGCCGAGCATCCGCGGCACCGAGTGCCCGTAGATGTCCGCGTCCACGACGCCGACGGACAGCCCGCGTTCGGCCATCGCGGCCGCGAGGTTCACCGTCACCGAGGATTTGCCGACGCCGCCCTTGCCGGACGCGACGCAGTAGACGCGCGTCAGCGAGCCCGGCTGCGCGAACGGGATCACCGGTTCGGCGGCGTCACCGCGCAGGGATTTTCGCAGCTCCGTGCGTTGCTCGTCGCTCATCACGTCGAGCTCGACCCGGACGTCGTTGACGCCGGGGAGCTTCTTGACGGCTTCGGTGGTGTCGTTGGTCAGCGTCGCCTTCAGCGGGCAGCCGGCGACCGTCAGGTAGATCCCGACGGTGACCACACCGTCCGAGCCGACCTCCACGTCCTTGACCATGCCGAGTTCGGTGATCGGTTTCTTGATCTCCGGGTCGTACACGGCCTTCAGCGCGGTGCGGACATCGTCGACGCTGGGGAGTTGCTGCGTACTGGTCACCCCACCATGTTACGTACCGGTAGGCGTGCGGTCGGGTTTGGCCTTGCGCGGCTTGGCGTCAAGATCCTCACGGAGCCGGTCGAGCTCGCCCCGCAGGAAGTCCCGGGTGGCGACCTCGCCGAGCGCGATCCGCAGCGACGCGAGCTCCCGCGCGAGGTATTCGGTGTCGGCCTTCGTCTGCGCGGCGCGGTTCCGGTCCTCGTCGAGGGAGACGCGGTCGCGGTCGTCCTGCCGGTTCTGCGCCAGCAGGATCAGCGGCGCGGCGTACGCGGCCTGCGTCGAGAACGCCAGGTTCAGCAGGATGAACGGGTACGGGTCCCACCGCAGCGAGACCGCGACCAGGTTCAGCACGATCCAGACGATGACGATCAGCGTCTGCCAGAACAGGTACTTGCCGGTGCCGAGGAACCGCGCGATCCGTTCGGTGAACCGGCCGAACGAGTCGGGGTCGATGTTCAGCCTGAACCGGCTCTGGCCGCGGGGCTGGTCGAGCCGCCGCCCGGACGTCAGTTCAGGCACGTTCGGCCTCCTCGGTGATCTCGCCGGTGATGTCGTGCAGCCCGGTCTCGCGCCAGTCCTCCGGGAGCAGGTGGTCGAGCACGTCGTCGACGGTGACCGCGCCGAGCAGGTGGTCCTCGGCGTCCACCACCGGCCCGCAGGTGAGGTTGTAGGCGGCGAAGTAGCGCGTGACCTCGGACAAGGTGGCCTTCGGTCGCAGCGCGGGCAGCTGGGAGTCGATGGCGGCCGCCACCATCTCCGCGGGTGGCTCGCGCAGCAGCCGCTGGAAGTGGACGACGCCGACGAAGCGCCCTGTCGGCGTCTCCGTCGGCGGACGGCAGACGAACACCATGCTCGCCAGCGCCACCGGGAGGTCCGCGTTGCGGATGTGCGCGAGCGCCTCGGCGATCGTGGCGTCCGGGGTCAGCACCACCGGCTCGGGGGTCATCAGACCGCCCGCGGTGTCGGAGGAGTACTCCAGCAGCCGCTTCACCGGCGCCGACTCCTCGGGTTCCATCAGCTCCAGGAAGCGGTTCTGCTCGGCGGGCGCCAGTTCGGCCAGCAGGTCGGCGGCGTCGTCGGGGTCCATCGCTTCGAGGATGTCGGCGGCGCGTTCCTCGGCGAGATAGGACAGCAGTTCCTTTTGGTCGTCCTCGGGAAGCTCCTCGATGACGTCGGCGAGGTGCTCGTCGTCCATCGCGTCGGCGACCTCGTGTCGTCGTTTGAGCGGCAGATCGCGGACCGTGGCGGCGACGTCGGCAGGGCGCATCGTGTCGAACAACATCAGCAACTGTGCCGCGCCCTGGGTCTGGCCGGTCAGGTCGGTGAGCCCGAGCCCGGACACCTCCGACCACGGCAGCACCTGCATCGCCGAACGCCGCCTGCCGAGCCCGAGCCTGCTCGACCGTTCGCGGATCGCGAGCTTCGCGAGCACCCAGTCCCGCGTCCGCGTCGGTTCCATGGCGGCGTCGACGACGGTGATCCTGGTGTCCGAGCCCGCGAGCGTGGCGTACGCGTCGAAGAGCTGCCCGACCACGAGCACCTCGTTGGGCCGCTGGTGGAAGCGCCGCATGTTCACCGATCCGGTGGCGAGCGTGACCGCGCTGGGCTCGATCGAGGTCACCCGCAACATCGGCACGAACACGCGGCGCCTCGTCGTCAGCTCGACCACGATGCCCAGGATCCGCGGCGGCTGCTGATCGAGGCGCAGGCCCGCCACCAGGTCCCGCACCTTGCCGATCGATTCGCCATCGGGCCCGAAAACCGGCAAACCGGCCAGCTGAGCTGCGAATACCCTGTTCACGGCTGCCATGCCCGAAGGTTATCCGCTCCCGGGGCCCGCGACGATTCGTGTGATCACCGCAATGCCCACGCCGCGATTCCGGGGACGGCGGCGTAGGCCGGGTCTTCGGCGATGGTCTCGGGCGAGGCGCCCTCGGCGAGGTCTTCGTACAGCCAGGTCCAGTTCTGCACCGCGCGCACGAGCGTCCACGCCCGCGCCCGTTCCGCGTCCACCCCGGCCGCCGCGCAGAACCACTTGAGCTTGTCGTCCATTGTGGACTCTTCCGCGCGGTTCCAGAGGATCGAGATCGCGCCGAACTCCAGATCACCCGAAAGCGGCTTCGGGTCGATCACCAGCCACGGTTCGCGCGTCCCGGCGAGGACGTTCTCGAAGTGCAGATCCTCGTTCACCATCAGCTCACCGGCTTCCGGCCCGAGGTTCACGCAGATTTCCACCGCGGCGTCGACGTACTTGCGCTCGAACGGTTCGCCCAGTTCGCTCCAGGTCTCCGGGAGTTCGGTGACCAGCTCCGCGGCCTCTTCCCGAAGAGATCGCTGCAGTGTTTCGGGAGCGGGGACGGCCAGCCGCCGCGCCAGCGCGCCGACGGTCTCGACGGCCTCCTGGATCGGCTCCGTTTCCAACGACCGGGTGGCGTCGAGCCGCTCCAGGAGCAGCACACCGTCCTCGGGCACGTTGTCGTACATCAGGACCGCGCCCTGACCGGCCCAAGTGGACAGTGCGAGCGGTTCGTCGTCGGACTCCTCGTGCGGCCAGCCGAGTTTGAGGATCGCGGGGGAGCCGTCCGCGCGGCGCACGGGCTGCGCGACACCGACGAAACCGTGCATGGCCTCGCCGTCGTATTCGAGTTGCCACTTGGCGGTGTACTTCTCGGCGAGGAACGGGAGGGAATCGAGCCACTCGGCGGCTCCGGGGCCGAGGTCGGCGGCGCGGTCGAGGAACTTGGGCGGGATCTTGAAACCGGTCACGAACCCACCTTGGCAGGCCTGTCCACCGTGTTTCCCCCGTGACTCGCCGGGCGTACCGTGAACAGCGAGAACAACCCCGGGAGCAGCCATGGTGGTGGAGATTCTCAGTGCGGTCGCCGTCGCGGGCGGAGCTTGGCTCGCGGCCAGCCTTCGCGTGGTGAAACAGTACGAACGCGGTCTCGTGTTCCGGTTCGGGCGGGTGCGCCCGGCCATCCGGGAGCCGGGGCTCGCGCTGCTCGTGCCGATCGCGGACAGACTGCAGAAGGTCAACATGCAGATCGTCACGATGCCGATCCCCGCACAGGACGGCATCACCCGCGACAACGTCACCGTGCGGGTGGACGCGGTCGTGTACTTCAAGGTGATCGACCCGGTGCTGGCCGCGGTCAACGTGCAGGACTACCGCTCGGCCGTCGGGCAGGTCGCGCAGACCTCGCTGCGGTCCATCATCGGCAAGAGCGACCTGGACGACCTGCTGTCCAACCGTGAGCGGCTGAACGAGGGCCTGGAGCTGATGATCGACAGCCCGGCGCTGGACTGGGGCATCCACATCGACCGGGTCGAGATCAAGGACGTCGCGCTGCCGGAGTCGATGAAACGCTCGATGTCACGCCAAGCCGAAGCCGAACGCGAGCGGCGGGCGCGGGTCATCTCGGCCGACGGCGAACTGCAGGCGTCGCACAAACTCTCGCAGGCGGCGGCGACCATGGCCGACACCCCGGCGGCGCTGCAGCTGCGGCTGCTGGAGACGGTCGTGCAGGTCTCGGCGGAGAAGAACTCGACGCTGGTTCTGCCGTTCCCGGTGGAACTGCTGCGCTTCCTGGACGCGAACACGCCCAAGAAGGAGGCGCTTCCGGAGGACGCGCCGGCCAATGGTCAGGTGGCGCCGGCGCCGAGGGAACCGGGCGACGTGGGGCAAGTTTCCGAGACGTGAAGAAGCCCCAGGCGCTTGCATCAGAGGCGACACTGGGGCGTTCGTCACTGACGGTAGCATCTTCGGGTGCCATCCGTCGAGACCGAAGAGTCCATGGTCTGGAACCTGCTGTCCGAACCCCGAATGGCTCCCTATCTCGAAGGAGCGTCGGGAGACCAGGTCGCGGCCCTGCGGTTGTACGAGTGGAGCGCGCGCACGTCCTCCGCCGCTTTCGAGGTGGTGGGTCATCTCGAGGTGCTCCTTCGTAACGCTCTGGATAGGTGTCTTCGCGAGCACTTCCGAGAGGATCAGTGCGGCATCCCGTGGTTCTTGCTGCCGACTCCGGGAGGGGACCATGTGGCGGAGGCCGTCGCCGCCGTGCGGGAGCGGCTGCGCCCCCAGCGGAAGGAAACCCGGCATCAGATCATCGCAGGGTTGAGCTTCGGTTTCTGGTCCGGTTTGCTCGGCCCCAAGTACGAGGAACTCTGGCGCGACTGTCTTCATCGCGCTTTCCCGAACTCGTCGGGAAAGCGAAAACAGGTCGCCGTCGCGGTCGAGCGGGTCCGCAAGTTCCGGAACCGGCTCGCGCACCACGACTCGACGATCAACGTCGACATACCCTTCGAGCTTCGCCAGATGTTCGAACTGGCAGCGTATATCGACGCGGATGCCGCGCGATGGCTGAAGCGGTGCAGCGGACTGATGACCGTCTACGCACAACGACCGGTCACGATCGACGACACCGTCGTCGTGTCGGCGAAGCACGCTTGGCCGCTGTACGAGACCTGCTCCGCTTACGTGTGCCAATCCGGGCGGGCATTCCGGCCGATCGAGCGTGTGGCGTTCTACGCGGACCGTCAGGTGAAGCTCGACGTGCCCGCCGTGCTTCACCGCCGGGACAATGTCGAGTGGTCCTCGGAAGAGGCAGCGCGGCTCGGTGCCTCCGACGATCGGCTCGACCGCAAGATCGCCAAAGTCATCGAAGCGTCGGACGAGAACTGGAGGGATGGCCGCTATCAGGTCTTCTTGCTGACCGGTCCAGGCCATCCCGACCACCGGCGGCTACGGGCGGCGTTACCCCACCTCGGCACCGGCAGAGGCTCGGCATTCGTCCAGCGGCAGCGGTATGTCTCCCTGCACTCGTTGGAGAACGCGGCGACGACGGCCGACCTCTAGGCCGGACGAGGCCCGACGCTAATCGAGTTCGCCGTTCACCCCGAGGATGATCATCGTCCCGATGAACCCGACGTACAGCGCGATGACGATGTACGCGATGACCACCGCCGCGAGCGCGATGCCGCGTCCGCCCGCTTCGCCACGGTTCGCCTTCGCCAGCCCGATGTGCCCCAGGATCAGCCCGACGATCACGGTGACGCACGAGCAGATCCCGACGAGCGAGCACACCAGCCCGGCGATCGCCATCCCGTTGTCCTGCGAACGCGGGGGTGCCGCCATCGCGTACGGGTTGTACGGCTGCGGCGGCGGATAAGCGGCAGGCAACGGCACGGGCGTGTACACCGGAGGGACCGAAGTGTCCGGAGCCGTGAAGGGCGGCGGGACGGGCTCGGCGGTCAGCGGGTCGATGGTCTGCCCGTACGTCTCGACCGGGACGGGAGTCTGCTCGGGAACAGGAGCCGGGTCGGGCGCGGAAGCCGAAGGCACCTCGAACGGGGCGGGCGGCACGAACGGCGGGGGCGGGGTGAACGGCTCCGGCGGCTGGAACGGCTGCGGGCTCGACGCGGTCTCGGACGCCGAGGACGCGGAAGTCGGATCCGAGAAGGTGTTCGAGTCGGTGTAGGACGACGTCGACGGTGTGTCCTGCGAGTCGGAACTGCTCATCCGGTTGGCCCCCTGGTTCGTGCGGGACACCACCGTATCGTCCGGGGACGGGTCACGAGACGCCCGCGGCACCGATCGCGAGCACCACGAAGATGAACCACAGGATGACCGGGATCAGCCACAGCCCGGTGACGACGTACCCGATGATCATGCCCGCCTGCGCCATGCCCTGGCCGCCGGCTTCACCGCGTTTGGCCTTCGAGAGCGCGATGTGCCCGAAGATGATCCCCAGGATCGCCGGGAAGCACATGAGCAGCCCGATCAGCGAGCACACCAGCGACGCCACCGCCATGCCCTGGTCCGGCGGCCGCACATAGGCCTGCTGGACGTAGTACTGCTGCGGCGGCGGTTGGTACGGCTGGAGTCCGTAGGGCTGCTCGAACTGCCCGGACGGCTGATGCCCGTACGGCTGCTGCCCATACGGGTCGTGCGGATTCGTCATGCTGGTCCCCTCGTAGACGAGGACCGTATCGCTACCGGAAAGCGCCGTGTTTCGCGGCGACGTTGAGCAGGACCGGGATCGCGATGGCGTACAGGACGATCATCAGGTAGCCGACGATGAACGCGGCGAGCGCCATGCCCTTGCCGCCGGCCTCACCGCGCCGGGCTTTCGCGAACGCGACGTGCCCCAGGACGATCCCCGGGATCACGGACACCAGCCCGATCAGCCCGAAGAGTGAAAAGATCAAGGCGACCGTCGCGAGGCCGGAATCCTTGCTCCGCGCCGGAGGCTGGTTCGGGAAGGCGTACTGCTGTTGCGGCGGGAACCCGCCGAAAGGCTGCTGAGCCACGTTTCGTCCCCCTCGGACTGTGATCGGCTTGTCACTGTAGTGGCATGCTCACGGATGGCGTACGCGTGACTGCGCTCATAGCGAGGTCCCACGTCAGACGGCATACTCACCGGTAACCCAGCGCCGGGAGCCCGGTGCGCGCGAATTTAGGAGCAGCGATGGCTCGCCTCGCCCAGACCGCCGGCTTGACCGACGTGCAGTCCGAAATCCTGGCCACGGTCCGCCAGTTCGTGGACAAGGAGGTCATCCCGCGCGCGCAGGAACTCGAGCACTCCGACACCTATCCCGCCGAAATCGTCGAGGGGATGAAGGAGATGGGCCTGTTCGGGCTCACCATCCCGGAGGAGTACGGCGGCCTCGGCGAATCGCTGCTGACCTACGCGCTCGTGGTCGAGGAGATCGCGCGCGGCTGGATGAGCGTCTCCGGCGTCATCAACACGCATTTCATCGTGGCGCACATGATCAAACAGCACGGGACGCCGGAGCAGAAGCAGCACTTCCTGCCGCGCATGGCGACCGGTGAGGTCCGCGGCTCGTTCTCGATGTCCGAGCCGGACCTCGGTTCCGACGTCGCCGCGATCAAGACCCGCGCCCGCAAGACCGACGACGGTTACGTCATCGACGGTTCGAAGATGTGGCTGACCAACGGCGGCAGCTCCAACCTGATCGCGCTGCTCGTCAAGACCGACGAAGGCGCGGAGAAGGCCCACCAGAACCTCACCACGTTCCTGATCGAGAAGCCCGAGGGCTTCGGCGAGGTCGCGCCCGGCCTTACCATCCCCGGCAAGATCGACAAGATGGGCTACAAGGGCGTCGACACCACCGAAGCCGTGTTCGACGGCTACAAGGTCGGTGCCGACAAGGTCCTCGGCGAAGCGCCGGGCAAGGGCTTCGCGTACATGATGGACGGTGTCGAGGTCGGCCGGGTCAACGTCGCCGCCCGCGCCTGCGGTATCGCGATCCGCGCGTTCGAACTCGCGGTGGAGTACGCCCAGCAGCGCAAGACCTTCGGCAAGGCGATCGCCGAGCACCAGGCGATCGCGTTCAAACTCGCCGAGATGGCCACCAAGGTCGAGGCCGCGCACCTGATGATGGTCAACGCCGCCCGCCTCAAGGACTCCGGCGCGCGCAACGACGTCGAGGCCGGAATGGCGAAGCTGATCGCGAGCGAGTACTGCGCCGAGGTCACCCAGGACTCGTTCCGCATCCACGGCGGCTACGGCTACTCCAAGGAGTACGAGATCGAGCGCCTCATGCGCGAGGCGCCGTTCCTGCTCATCGGCGAGGGCACCAGCGAGATCCAGAAGACCATCATCAGCCGGGGTCTGCTCCGCGAGTACAAGTCCCGCTCCTGAACGTTCGCGCCTTTCGCCCGTCCTTGAGAAGATGGACCAGGACGGGCGAGAGGTGATTACGTGAGTGCTCCCTTTGGCGGAAGCGGCCGGGCCGCGGGTGGGCTGCCCAGGCTGCCGACACCGCCTTCCGGCTGGCCGATCGGTTCCTACGCGACGTACGGCGAAGCCCAGCAAGCCGTCGGCTTCCTCGCGGAGAAGGAGTTCGGGGTCACCGACGTGACCATCGTCGGTGTCGACCTGATGCTCGTCGAGCGCGTCGTCGGCAGGCTGAGCTGGGGACGGGTGCTGGGCACCGGCGCGGTGTCCGGCGCGTGGTTCGGCCTGATCATCGGTCTGCTGCTGGGCATGTTCAACAACCAGGGTTTCGCCTGGCAGCCCATGATCGGCGGGCTCGTGCTCGGCATCCTGGCGTGGACGGTCTTCGCCGCGATCAGCTACAGCATGTCCCGCCGCGACTTCTCCTCCGCGAGCCAACTGGTCGCCGGCCGTTACGACGTACTCTGCCAGCCGCGTTCGGCCGAACAGGGCCGTGAGCTCCTGGCCCAGCTGGCGTTGGGCGGCCGCCCCGCCGGATGACATTCGGCGGTACTCGTTCACCTGTTCGTCGTGCAGTCCGCTGAATCGTTACCGATACTGCTTGCGGGCGGTGATCGCCCGGAATAGGTTGCACAACACCAGTCGGGCGGTCATGTACTCCAGCGTGTCCGCCCGAGCACTAGCACGTCGGGGTGCTGGCGCGCGGGCTTCTTCAACGCGTCCTAGTGCCGCCGTTCCCCAGGCGTGCGCGGGTGAGGAGGCCTCATGGGGAAGAGGATGAGCGCGAGCCGGAGGGGCCGCTCACCAGGCCGCACCGGCTCGCTACTCGGCGCGACAGCGCTGACGGTCGGCCTGCTGGCGGGCTGCGGTTCGGATGCCGGACTGAAGATCAACGTCTACTACGCGCCCGAAGACAATTTCCAGTCCGTTGTGGACGATTGCACGAAGGCCTCGGGCGGGCGGTACGAGGTCGTCTACAACAAGCTCCCGCGACCGGCCGACGGCCAGCGGGAACAGATGGTGCGCCGCCTGGCCGCCGGGGACGATTCGCTCGACGTACTGGGGCTGGACGTCACGTGGGTCTCGGAGTTCGCCGAGGCGGGCTGGATCGACGAATGGACGGGCGAGGCCAAGGCAGAGGCGACCGAGGGTGTCCTGCCGGGACCGCTCGAAACCGCCACGTGGAACGGAAAACTCTACGCGGCGACCAAGAACACCAACGTCCAGTTGCTCTGGTACGACGACCGGCTGACGCCGACGCCGCCGAAGACCTGGGACGAGATGATCGACCAGGCGAAGGCGCTCAAGGCGCAGGGCAAACCGGCGAACGTCGTGTTCACCGGCGCGCAGTACGAGGGCCTCGTCGTCATCTACAACACGCTCGTCGAGTCCGCGGGCGGGAAGATCCTTTCCGACGACGGTAAGTCGGTCGTGATGGACGCCGGCGCGATCAAGGCACTGGAGATGCTCAAGAAGGTCACCACGGCCGGGATCACCGACCCGTCGCTGACCAACTCGAAGGAGGACGAGGTCCGTCAGTCCTTCCAGCGCGGCAACGCCGCCTTCGAATTGAACTGGCCGTTCGTCTACGCCTCCTACGCCAAGGAGAAGAAGGACGAGCTGAAGCACTTCAAGTGGACCACCTATCCGCAGCTCGAAGCGGGGAAGCCCGCCAAGACCACGATCGGTGGCTACAACCTGGCGGTCAGTTCGACGTCGAAGCACAAGGCCGAGGCCACCGAGGTCGCGCTGTGCCTGCGCAGCGCGAAAAACCAGAAGTTCTCCGCGCTCAAGGACGGCGTCCCGCCGACGATCGAATCGCTCTACACGGACACGCTGCCGCTCGACGCGACGGCGCCGCAGAGCGACGACAACCCGAGTATGGAAACGAAGTACCCGATGCGGGAGACGATCCTGGACGCGCTCAAGGACGCGGCGGTGCGTCCGCTGACCCCGGCGTACCAGAACGCCTCGACAGTGCTGTCGAAGGTGCTTTCCCCGCCTTCTGAAATCGATCCGCAGAAGACGGCGGAGAAGCTGAAGGAACAGCTCGCCGACGCGCTCCAGTCGAAGGGAGTGATCCCGTGACCGTGCAGGAGACCGCCGGTTCGGCGACCGCGAGCAAACCGGGCAAGAAGGCGAAACCGGTTCTCAGCGAAGGAAAGAAGGCCGAGCGCAGGCTCGGGCTGTGGTTGTGCGCCCCGGCGGCGATCGTGATGATCGCGGTCACCGGGTATCCGATCATCTACTCGATCTGGCTCTCCCTGCAGCGCTACGACCTCAGGTTCCCGGCGCAGCAGGAGTTCGTCGGCCTCGACAACTACATCGCGGTGCTGTCCAACGGTTATTGGTGGACGGCGTTCGGGACGACGATGGGGTTGACCATCGTTTCGGTGGTGATCGAGTTCGTGCTGGGCATGGGCCTGGCGCTGATCATGCACCGGACGCTCGTCGGCCGGGGCCTCGTGCGGACGGTCGCCCTGATCCCGTACGGCATCGTGACCGTGGTCGCCGCGTTCTCCTGGTACTACGCCTGGACGCCGGACACGGGCTATCTGGCCAATCTGTTCTTCCCGGACAGCGCGCCGCTGACCGAATACTGGCCTTCGCTGGCGATCATCGTGCTGGCCGAGGTGTGGAAGACGACGCCGTTCATGGCGCTGCTGCTGATGGCGGGGCTGGCGCTGGTGCCGGACGACCTGCTGAAGGCCGCGTCGATGGACGGCGCGACGGCGTGGCAGCGGTTCACGAAGGTGATGCTGCCGGTGATGAAGCCGGCGATCCTGGTGGCGTTGCTGTTCCGCACCCTGGACGCGTTCCGCATCTTCGACAACATCTTCGTGCTCACCAACGGGGCGCAGGACACGTCGTCGGTGTCGATGCAGACCTACAACAACCTGGTCAAGGGGTTGAACCTCGGGATCGGGTCGACGATGGCGGTGCTGATCTTCATCACGGTGGCGATCATCGCGTTCATCTTCATCAAGGTGTTCGGCACGGCCGCACCCGGTAGTGACAATGGGGGTAAGCGCTGATGGCCATCGGTGGAGCGGTCACTCCCGGCCGCAAATTCAAATGGGGCCTCGTCGACCTCCTGGTCCTCGTGTTCGCGCTGTTCCCGGTGCTCTGGGTGGTCTCGCTTTCGTTCAAGACCAAGGAGACCTTGGACGACGGGAACTTCATCCCGTCGGAATGGACGTGGCAGAACTACGCCGACATCTTCGAGACCACGGAGTTCATCAGGGCACTGGTGAACTCGATCGGTATCGCGATCATCGCGACGGTGATCGCGGTCGTCCTCGGCACGATGGCGGCGTACGCGATCGCGCGGCTGGACTTCCCCGGCAAGCAGGTGCTGGTCGGGATGTCGTTGCTGATCGCGATGTTCCCGCAGGTCTCGCTGGTGACGCCGCTGTTCAACATCGAACGTGAGCTGGGGTTGTTCGACACCTGGCCGGGGCTGATCCTGCCCTACATCACGTTCGCGCTGCCGTTGTCGATCTACACGCTTTCCGCGTTCTTCCGGGAAATCCCGTGGGAGCTGGAAAAGGCGGCGAAGATGGACGGCGCGACCCCGGCGCAGGCGTTCCGGAAGGTGATCGCGCCGCTGGCGGCACCGGGCGTGTTCACCACCGCGATCCTGGTGTTCATCTTCTGCTGGAACGACTTCCTGTTCGCGATCTCGCTGACCTCGACCGAGGCCTCGCGCACGGTCCCGGCGGCGTTGTCGTTCTTCACCGGGTCCTCGCAGTTCGAAGACCCCACCGGGACGATCTCCGCGGCCGCCGTGGTGATCACCGTCCCGATCATCCTGTTCGTGTTGTTCTTCCAGCGTCGCATCGTGGCGGGGCTGACGTCCGGTGCGGTGAAGGGCTGACCCATGGCTGAAATCGTTCTCGAAAAAGTGTCCAAGAAGTACCCCGACGGCGCCCTCGCGGTGTCCGAAGTGGACATCACGATCGCCGACGGTGAGTTCATCATCCTGGTCGGCCCGTCCGGCTGCGGCAAGTCCACGACGCTGAACATGGTCGCGGGCCTGGAGGACATCTCCTCCGGCGAACTGCGTATCGACGGCCAGCGCGTCAACGAGAAGGCGCCCAAGGACCGGGACATCGCGATGGTGTTCCAGTCCTACGCGCTGTACCCGCATATGAGCGTGCGGGAGAACATGGCGTTCCCGTTGCGGCTGGCCAAGGTCGACGACCGGACGGTGCGGGCCAAGGTCGAGGAGGCGGCGCAGATCCTCGATCTGACCGGGCATCTCGACCGCAAGCCGGCGAACCTCTCCGGCGGGCAGCGGCAGCGCGTCGCGATGGGACGCGCGATCGTCCGCAACCCCAAGGCGTTCCTGATGGACGAGCCACTGTCCAACTTGGACGCCAAGCTCCGCGGCCAGATGCGGACCTCGGTGTCGAAGATCCAGAAACAGCTGGGCACGACGACGCTCTACGTCACGCACGACCAGACCGAGGCGATGACCCTCGGCGACCGGGTCGTCGTGCTCCGGGCGGGCTACGTGCAGCAGATCGGGTCGCCGCAGTTCCTCTACGACAACCCGGCGAACCTGTTCGTGGCCGGATTCATCGGCAGCCCGTCGATGAACTTCGTGCCCGCCACGCTGGAGAACGGGACCGCCCGCAGCGCGCTGGGCGACATCCCGCTCACCGACCGGGTGCGGCAACTGGTCGAAGCCGCCGACGCGCCGCGTGAGGTCATCGTCGGCATCCGGCCGGAGCATTTCGAGGACGCCTCGCTGGTGGACGCCAACGCCCGTCAGGGTGCGACGTTCACCGCCCACGTCGACGTCCTCGAGTCGATGGGTTCGGAGAAGTTCGCGCACTTCTCGGTCGAAGGGGAGGCCGCGTCGTCGTCCGACCTCGCGGATCTCGCCGCCGACAGCGGATCCTCGGACGTTCCGGGCGCCGAGTCGCAGATCGTCGCCCGCCTCTCGGCGGCGTCCTCCGCGGCGGAGAACCAGAACGTCGAACTGTGGTTCGACGCGGACAAGATCAAGTTGTTCGACGGGGCCAGCGGCAAGAACCTGACCTACACCGACTAGGTCTCCTGTTGCGCGTGAAGGCCCCCTTCCCGCGGCTCAGCCGCGGAAAGGGGGCCTTCACGCGAGTTCGCCGCCCAATCACGCGAGTTCGCCGCCCAATCACGCGAGTTCGCCGCCCAATCACGCGAGTTCCGCCTTCAATCACGCGAGTTCGCCGTCCGATCACGCGTGTGCGGCATTCACGCGACTCCCCACCTTCGGCGGTTTACGTCTCTGGAGGTGATCGGGAATCCTCCCCGGTACCGAGAGAAGGGCGCCTGCCTTGCCGAAGAAGCTTTCACGCCGTCTCCTGCAGGGCCTGGTCGGCGCGGTCCTGCTCACCACGCTCGCCCCGGCCGTCGCCTGGGCCGAACCCCCGCAGGCGCTGCCGTCGAACGCGACCGAGGCCGACCGCACCTGGCAGCCCGCGTTCGATTACGACACCGACGGCTGCTACCCGACCCCCGCGATCTCGCCCACCGGCGCGGTGGCGACCGGACTCAAGAACTCCGGAGCCCTCAACGGTCAGTGCCGGGACAGGTCCGACCTCGACAATACGAACTCCTACGCGCGATCGAAGTGCAACAACGGCTGGTGCGCCCACCTGTACGACCTGTACTTCGAGAAGGACCAGGCCGTCCCGCTCGTCGACTGCTGCGGGCACCGGCACGACATCGAACACGTCGTCGTCTGGGTCAACGAGGGCCAAGCCCGGTACGTCTCGACGTCCGCGCACGGCAACTACTCGACTTACGACCGCTCGAAGGTCTCCTGGGAGGGGACGCACCCGAAGATCGTCTATCACAAGGACGGCGCGAGCACCCACTGCTTCCGCATCGCGAGCGCGACCGAGCCGCCGGAGAACCACTACAACGCCTGGCAGTACCCGGATCTCGTCAGCTGGGACGGATTCCCGCCCGGTATCCGCGACACGCTCGTCCGCGCCGACTTCGGCAGCGCGAGCCTCGCGATCAAGGACGGCTCGTTCGAATACAACCTCGGCAAGGCCAAACCGGCCGGGATCCCCTTCGATCCCAACGCCTGAGGCCGGCTCAGTACTCGCTCTCGGGCAGGGCGAGCCACAGCACGAGATAGACGATGAACTGCGGCCCGGGCAGCAGGCAGGACAGCACGGCGAGCAGTCGGACCTTGCCCGGCGTGGTGCCGAAACGTTTGGCGATCCCGGCGCAGACGCCGCCGATCATGCGGCCCTGGCGCGGTCGGGTCAAGCGGGCGGCTACGGGGTTCGTCACGGGTCTTCCCTCTCTGTCATCACTGTGTGTGAAACCCATTTTCGTCGAGTGGCGGCCCGCCCGCATCCCACCGCGGAACGAAACGCACCCCTAAGGGCGTGAAATCGAGGTAAAGCACCCACCTGGGAAAACGCGGCGAGCCCTGTGTTCTTCGCCCGTAGGGGGTGGTGTTCCCGGATCTTTTGACGATACTGCTCCGGTGCCCCCGAAGAGACTGAGCGCAGTACTCTGCGGCCTGTTCCTCGCCGCGGCCTGTGCCACGCCCGAACCGGCGGTGCCTTCGCCGACCACGGCGGGCGACGAGGCCTTGACCGCTTCCGAGGCGCTCGGCGAATACTCGTCGCTCGATTACTGCAGCCTTGTCGACCAGCGGAAAGTGATCGGCGGCGGAAACGCGGTCAAACCGCCGCTGTCCTCTTTCGAGTTCTGCCGCCTCGAATTCGTCGAGGGCGCCAATCGCTACACCGTGACCACCGGCCCGATCACTTCCGGGCAGGATCCGAACAATCAGCCCTACGAATACGCCGGGCCGCTGCCGGAGGGCCTCAGCGTCCAGCAGTCGACGTTCAACGAGGACACCGTCTGCACGCGGCTGCTCACCTTCGCCGACGGGATCCGGCTGTCCGTCGCCGTCACCTCCGACGACAAGGCGCCTGCCGACCAGGCCGACCGGTGCCGGACCGCGGACGCGACGGTCGGCAGCGCGGCCGGGGTGATCGCCGCGCGCACGGTCGGGCGGCTGAACCTCGACCAGCGCTCGTGGGGCCGCGTCGCCCCGTGCGCGCTGCTCGATCAGCACGAACTCGACGCCGCCGCCGGAGCGGAGACCAAACCGGCCCCGGCGCTGTCCGGGCACAGCTGCATCCGCGGCAAGGTCAGCTTCTCGCTGTCCGTCGGCGCGGACACCACGCCGGGCGCGACGGAGGCGCTGGGCGGCCGGCAGGCCCAGGTCGCCACTTCCGGCGCGTTCTGCCAGGTGACCACGCACCGGCCGATCCCGGGCACTCCGGACCGGGTCGAGCAGGCGGCGCTTTCCGTGGTCGGTGTCGACGGCGCGGCGGAGGACGTCACCTGCGGGGCGGCGCGGGAGGTCGCCGCCGCCGTGTTCCCGAAGCTCCCCTGACGCGTTTCGTCCTCTGGATGCGGTCCTTGCACGCGCAAGGATCGCATTCAGAGGACGAAACGCGGGGTCAGGAGCGCAGCTTCGGCAGCCGGAAGGAGCACATGACTTCTTCCAGCGCTTCGACGTCCAGCGGGGGATGCGGCAGTGGGGTGGCGCGGCCGGGTTCGGCACGCAGGCCGTCCAGCAGCATCGCGAGGCACCGGCGCCACAGGTCCGGCTGGATACCGTGCGTGAACTCGATGACCGAGCCGATCATCTGGTGCAGCAGCGGCATGTCCGTCGGCACGATGTCGGCGCGGAGCACTCCGGCCGTCTGAGCCCGTTCGACGAGCTGTGTGATCAACGGCACCATGCGCGATTTCGCCTCGGCGACGCGCTCCTGGCCGAAGACGTTCGACAGCATGACTTCCCGTAACCCGCGGTCACCGGCGTGCAGTTCGGCCGCGCGCCAGGTGAAGTCCGCGAAGCCGTCCCACGGGTCTTCGGCGCGAAGCGCTTCTTCGGCGAACTCGCGGATCGTCTCGAACTGGTCGACGAACATCGCCTCGACCAGGTGTTCCTTGCTGGGAAAGCGGCGATAGACGGTGCCGACGCCGACGCCCGCGTGATGCGCGACGTCGTCGAGTGTCGCTTCGAGCCCGCGCTCGCCGAAGACATCGCGTGCCGCCGCGATGATGCGTTGCCGATTGAGTTCAGCATCGCGCCGCAGCGGCCGCGCCGGTGCGGCGGGAGCGAGGTCCCGAGCCATTCGTCCAGCTTAACAAACGAAGTAGAGGACACTTCTCCACTTCTTGTGTACCTTGGGCGCGGAAAGGGGAGATACCTACTCCACATAGCTTCTTCGTCACTATCGGTGAGGAAACCGCCCGTATGTCTGACTCATCCACCGCTGTCGCCACGCCGCCGGGGGACGCGGCCGCGCAGCACTCCAACCCGCACCACGCCAGGAGATGGCTGATCCTGGTGATGATCGGGCTCGCCCAGCTGATGGTGGTGCTCGACGCCACCGTCGTGAACATCGCGCTCCCGTCGGCGCAGCAGGACCTCGGCTTCTCGAACGACGCCCGCCAATGGGTCGTCACCGCCTACGCGCTCGCGTTCGGCAGCCTGCTCCTGCTCGGCGGGCGGCTCGCGGACCTCTTCGGCCGCAAACGCGCGTTCCTCGTCGGGCTCGCCGGCTTCGCCATCGTGTCCGCGATCGGCGGCGCCGCGAGCAGTATCGAAATGCTGCTGGTCGCCCGTGCGGCACAGGGTGTCTTCGGCGCGCTTCTCGCCCCGGCGGCCCTTTCGCTGCTGACCACGACGTTCACCGATCCGAAGGAGCGCGGCAAGGCGTTCGGTGTCTTCGGAGCCATCGGTGGTGGCGGCGCGGCGATCGGCCTGCTGCTCGGCGGCGTGCTGACCGAGTACCTCGACTGGCGCTGGTCGATGTACGTCAACATCATCTTCGCGGTGATCGCGTTCGCCGGTTCGTTCGTGCTGCTGAAGAACTCCGAGACCGAGGGCCCGCGCCCGAAGCTCGACATCCCCGGCACGATCACCGCGTCGGCCGGTCTCTTCGCGCTCGTCTACGGCTTCGCGAACGCCGAGCGCGACTCGTGGTCCTCGATCTCGGTGTGGGGTTTCCTCGCCGCCGGTGTCGTGCTGCTCGCCGCTTTCGTGGTGATCCAGCAGCGTGCCGAACATCCGCTCCTGCCGCTGCGCGTGCTGCTCGACCGCGACCGCGGCGGGTCGTACCTCGCGATGTTCCTGCTCGCCATCGGGATGTTCTCGATCTTCCTGTTCCTCACCTTCTACATCCAGCTGAACCTCGGGTTCACGCCGGTGCAGAGCGGTGTCGCGTTCCTGCCGATGGTGGCCACCCTGATGGCCAGCGCGACGTCGGCGACGGCCGTGCTGCTGCCGAAGTTCGGCGCGAAACCGTTGGTGTCACTGGGAATGCTGATCGCCGGGGCCGGGCTGTTCTGGCTCTCGGCCATCGACGTCACGAGCACGTACACCGGCGGGGTGCTGTTCCCGCTGATGGTCATGGGCGTCGGCATCGGCCTCGCGATGGCGCCCGCGATGAGCGTCGCGACCTTCGGCGTCGACACGCACGACGCCGGTGTCGCGTCGGCGGCGGTCAACACCGCGCAGCAGGTCGGCGGCTCGATCGGGACCGCGCTGCTGAGCACGCTGGCCGGAAACGCGGCGACGTCGTTCACGGCCGGGAAGGTGCCTTCGGCGCAGCTGGCGGCCGAAGCGGCGGTGCACAGCTACACGACCGCTTTCGTGTGGGGCGGGTGGATCTTCGTCATCGGTGCGGTGATCTGCGGGCTGCTGCTGCGGTCGGGTGCTCCGGCGAAGGCTGCCGAAGGCGCTTCGGAGGCTACGCCGGTCGCCGTGCACATGTAGGCCCCTCGAATGCTAGGAAAGGACCGTTCCTTGCAAAATTTGCAAGGAACGGTCCTTTCCTAGCACGGGGTGGGGGCATCAGCGGGACTGTGACCGCACCGCCTCGAAGACCTCGTCGTCCCACCGATGCGTCCGGATCAGCCGGTACCGTTCACAAGCCACCCACAGATACGCCTCGGCGTCCGTCCGCGCGCCGATCAGGTCCGCCTGCCGCAACATCGCCACCACCGGCACGAACTCCTCGTCGAACCACCGCTGCGCCAGCGTCGCCCGATCCGAGTACGCCCCTTCGTCCTGCATCAGCCGGAAACCCCACGCCTCCACGTGCTCGCCGAGCCGCGCGTAATCCCACGGATCGGTGAACACCACCGAAGCCCGCGCGTGCCCCGAAAGCGGGACCCGCTCCAGGAACAGCCGCCGGTAGTCCTTGACGATCAGGTCGCCGCGGTACCGGATCCCGCTCGGGTCCAGTTTGGTCCGCACCTCGGTGACCATCGCCTCTATTGTGGACAGTCGCATCGCGTGCGCCACCGAGACACGATGGTGCCCGTCGATGATGAAATGCAGTTCGCCCACGCGGTACACCTCGATCGGCGGGATCGATTCGCCGCGCCGGGTGGCGAGCGCCAGCCGTTCCCAGCGTTCGCGCACCCGCCCGGACGTGGGGCGGAAACGGCGGTCGAAATCGCGGCCGCGGTCGACGCTGCCGACGATCGAGTCGAGCCGGATCACCCGTGCCCCGATCTTCCGCTCGCCGAGATAACCGAGCGCGTCGACCACCTCGTGGAACGGCAGCATGATGTTGACGTCGTCGGGCTCGCCGCGCAGCCAGTTCGCCAGCCGTGACAACACCTGACGTCGTCGTGCGCGCAGGAAGTCGTGTTCCGCGTCCGCACGGGGAAAACCGGTGTCCTTCATACGAACTCCATGATCCGGTGCCCGACCACGTTGCGTACCGTGGTCCCGCCGACCACCCGGTCCGGCACGGGTTCACCGTGCGGGTGGATATGCCCGTGCAGCAACCATTTCGGCCGCAGCAACTCGATCGTGCGATGGAGACAGTCGAACCCGCGGTGCGGCGGATCCTCGCGGTCGCCGCAGTGCCGCGGCGGCGCGTGCGTGAGCAGGACGTCGACGTCCCGGCCGTCCCGCCAGCGACGGAACCGGGCCCGGCGCACCAGCCTGCGGGCACGCCGCGCCTGCTGACGTTGCGTCCACTGGTTCGGGCCGTCGTTGTAGCGGACCGAGCCGCCGAGCCCGGCGAACCGCAGCCCGCCGACGTCGACGATCCGGCCGTCCGCGTTCACCCCGCCCGCCGGCCCGGGCCACACCGCGGGGAAACCGTCCTTCATGGACAGTCCGCCGTAGCGGGTGTAGCCGGACAGGTCGGGGTCGTGGTTCCCGGGGACGAACACGCACGGCACGTCGAGCGCGCCCGCCAGGAATTCGAGGTAGTCGTACGGCAGGTCGCCGGCGCCGATCACGAGGTCGGCCGGGTGGTTGCGGACGGCGGACGTCCACAGCCGCTCTTCGACCTCGTCCGCGACCACCAGCGCTTTCATGCGCTCCAGGGTAAGCCCGGCGGCGCTACTTCGTGCCGTGCGCGAACGCGGGGTCCTTGGCGATGATCGCGATCACGATGCCGAGCCAGACGACGCAGAAGGCCAGCGCCCAGAACTTGAGGTTGGTCAGGATCCTTGGCATGAGGGAACTCCAGAACTACCGAAAGGGGAAGAAAGGTCAGAGCCAGCGGTTCTTCCTGAATATTCGGTAGAGCAGGATGCAGACGCCGAAGATGACCGTCATCGCCACCGGGTAGCCGAAACGCCAATGCAGTTCCGGCATGTAGTCGAAGTTCATCCCGTAGATGCCGGCCAGCGCCGTCGGGACCGCGATGATCGCCGCCCACGCGGTGATCTTGCGCATGTCCGTGTTCTGCTGGAGCGTGATCTTCGCCAGCGTGGCGTCCACCAGGGTGGTCAGCAGCTCGTCGAAGTTCGAGACCCGCTCCGAAACGGTCGTCAAGTGGTCGGAGACGTCGCGGAAGTAGGAGCGGACCTCGTCCGGGATCAGCCGCGTGTAGCCCTCGGCGAGCCGCTGCAGCGGGGTGCCGAGCGGCATGACCGCTCGGCGCAGTTCGAGCACCTCGCGCTTCATGAAGTAGATCTGCTCGGCGCTCACCTTGGAGCGCGGTGCGAAGACGTGCGTCTCCATCTCGTCGATGTCCGACTCGATCGCGGTGGTGACGTCGAGGTAGTGGTCGACGACGTGGTCCGCGATCGCGTGCAGCACCGCGGACGGCCCGAGGTCGAGCCGCTCCGGGTCCTGGTCGAGTTCACGGCGCAGCCTCGCGAGCCCCGAGTGGTTCCCGTGCCGCACGGTGATCACGAAGTCGCGGCCGAGGAAGGCCATCAGTTCGCCGGTCTCGACGATCTCGTTCGCCGTCGCGGGCGATTCGTGCTCGACGTACCGGACGGTCTTCAGCACCATGAACAGCGTGTCGTCGTAGCGCTCCAGCTTGGGCCGCTGGTGTGCTTCGAGCGCGTCTTCGACGGCCAGCTCGTGCAGGCCGAAGGTGTCCGCGATGCCCTGGATCTGGACGGCGTCGGGCTCGTGCAGGCCGATCCAGACGAACCCGGCGTGCCGCTTGCGCACCTCTTTGATGGCCTCGGCGTGCGTCCAGCGGCCGGGCAGGCGCTTGCCCTCCACGTACACCGCGCAATCGACGACGTACGCCGAAAGGGGGACGGGCAGCGGGCGTTCGGGGACGCTCTTGGCGCGGCCGTTGCTCCGGCCGCGAAGGCCGCCGAGCGAGGGGATGGCAGGCATGGGATCTCCTGGGCAGACGTCGTGCGTTGAAGCGCGAAGACGACGGGCCAAGCGGTCGGGGGGCCGCTCGGCTAGGCCAGCGTTCCCGGTTTCGTCAGCCCTGCCAGGTGGGGATCCGGCGAGATGTGAAGGCGGAAACGCTGCGACTACTAGGAAGCGGACTATCGCCACTGGACATCGGGTTCCTCACCTCCTTCGGCTCGGCGGACGGTTACGCAGTGGTGTGGGTCGCGTTGACGACCCGACACCAATGGTCGAGGGTACTCCTCAACACGAAGGCCTGTCGTTCCAGGCTCACGCCGCGTTACTCGTGCAGGAGGAATGGGTGCAGTTCGGTCGCTATTACGAAGAGTTCGAGGTCGGTGCGGTCTACAAGCACTGGCCGGGCAAAACGGTCACCGAGTACGACGACCACCTGTTCTGCCTCATCACCATGAACCACCATCCGCTGCACCTCGACGCGCATTACGCCGAGGAGACCACCGACTTCGGCAAGAACGTCGTGGTCGGCAACTACATCTACTCGCTGCTGCTGGGGATGTCGGTGCCGGACGTGTCCGGCAAGGCGATCGCCAACCTCGAGGTCGAATCGCTGAAACACGTGAAGCCGACCTTCCACGGTGACACCATCTACGGCGAGACCGAGGTGCTGGACAAGACGCCGTCGAAGTCGAAGGACGACCGGGGCGTCGTCTACGTCGAGACCCGCGGCTACAAGCAGGACGGCACGATCGTCTGTGTGTTCCGTCGCAAGGTGATGGTGCCGAAGCGGTCTTACGGTGACTCCAGGGGCGGTGAACAGCCCGGCCGTCCCGTGCCGCACGAATAATGGGTGTCACGAACGGGAAAAGGGAGCGCGTCGATGCCCATCGGGCTGGATGAGATCAAGAGCCGCCTGCGGAAATTCGCGACGGTCGAGGCGGCCGGTGTTTCGCCGCTGTACGAGCACCTGGCGGCGCAGGCGGCCGAGGACGACGACGTCGCCGGGCTGCTGACCGACGCCCGCGGCGGTGACGGTGAAGCACGCGGGACGCTGCTCATGGCGACCGCGCACCGGCTCATCCAGGCCGACCCCATCCACCCGCTCTCGCGGTATTACCCGTCCGTCGGCGGTTTCGACGGCGTGGATTCGGAGACGTGGCCCTTGTTCCGCTCGTTCCTGCTGGAGCGGGCGGACAAGGCGCGCGCGATCATCTCCTCGCGGTACACGCAGACCAACGAGGTCCGCCGGGCCGCGCTGCTCTATCCCGCGGTGACGGCGGCGGCGAAGGAGGCGGGCGGCAAGATCGCGCTGCTCGAGGTCGGCTGCAGCGCGGGCCTGCTCCTCGGCCTGGACAAGTACGGCTATCGCTATCAGTGCGACGGCGGCGAGCAGCTCACCGCCGGGCCCGCGAAGACGGCCGTCGGCCTGCATTGCGCGCTGGACCTCGCGCCCGGCGCCGTCACGCCGAAGGTGCCGAAGAAGCTGACGATCACCGCCCGCGCCGGCCTCGACCGCGCCCCGGTGGACCTGGCCGACGAAGACGAACTCGCCTGGCTCGAAGCGTGTGTCTGGGCCGACCAGCCGGACCGGATCCGGCTCCTGCGCACGGCCGCGGCGGCACAGGGCAAGCAGCGGCCGGAACTGATCGCCGGCGACGCCGTCGACGATCTCGCCTCCGCGGCCGCCACGCTGCCCGCCGACGCGCCGCTCGTCGTGCTGACCAGCCACGTGCTGGCGTACCTGGGGGAGCGGCGGGCCGACTTCCTCGAAGCGCTCCGGAAGCTCGCCGCGGACCGGCCGCTGTGGTGGGTCAGCGAGGAGTTCTACGCCGCCGCGCTGGAGCCGCTGGTGCCCGGCAGGACCGATCTGGCCGAACCGGCGGACCAGGCCGTGCTCGGGCTCGTCCGGTGGGAAGCCGGCGTCCCGGACGTGCGGGCGCTGGCCAGAACGGCGCCGCACGGGCAGCGGATGACCTGGCTGCCGGTCCGGTCGTGAGTGGCGTTTCGTGTTCTAACCCGAATCGCCACTCACGACCAACGTGAGGTCAGGCTGGGGTTTCGCGTGATTGAACGGACAGCACGTGTGATCCGACGGACGACACGCGTGACCAGATGGACGACACGACCGCGGCGAGCCCCTCGCTGCGAGTCGTCCGTCCAGACACGCGTGTCGTCCGTCGGATCACGTGTGTCGTCCATCCAGCCACGCAAGATCGTCAGTAGGTGCCCAAGACGCCAGCGACTGATGGTCGTTAGCGTTTCCGCTCTTCGAAGATGACGCGAAAGCATCGGCGAGGATAATTTTCACCTCGCGCGCCGCTTTATCCCCGCGTCTTTCACGAGCGCCCGGTCGGCAGCACTCCCCAGTCGCGGAGAGTGACGAACAGGAGTTCGGCCAGGTGGCCGCCTTTGTCGAGTTCGATCAAGGTTTCGGCGTCGATCCACCGGGCGTCGGTGGCGTCGTCCCCGGCACGGAGAGTGCCGCCGGTGACCGTGCAGGCGTAGTCGTGGATGTCGTACGGGCCGCGGCGGACGTTGCCGACAGGTGTGCCCGGTATCACGTCGAGCCCGGTCTCTTCGCACATCTCGCGAATGACGGCCGCTTCGTCCGTTTCGCCTGGTTCGACGCGTCCGCCGGGGACCGACCACAGTCCACGTCCGGGTTCATTCGCGCGCCGGATCAGCAGAATCCGGCCGAGTTCGTCATGGACGATGCCGCCGACACAGCGGACGGTGCTGTCCGAAACGGTGTTCATTCCCGAATGGTAGACGCGGGCTTCCTGACAATGGCTGTCCTGTACACGGAGAGTAGCCGTGCGGTACACTTCCCCCTGCCGGCTGACCCAAGCGCGGGACTTCTCTCCCGCGCCGGTGGAAGGTGCGGTACAAAATGAATGGTCAGTATCCGCAGTCAGTCACCGTAAGAGACAGGATTGATCGCTGTGAACGCGAAAAAGCTCCTCACTTTCGCAGGAATCGCGTTGGTGCTGTTCTTCGTGATCGCGCAGCCAGGTCAGGCCGCGGGCCTCGTGGGAAACATCATCGGCTTCCTGCGTGACTCGGCCGAATCGGTGATCACCTTCGTCAGCAACGTCTTCAGCTAGCGGACGGCGGATACTCTATCGGTATGTTCGCCCCACGCGATCCAGACGAGTATCTCCTCGACACCGAGCGGCGGGTCATCAGGATCCGCCGTCACTGGGCGGTGCTGCTGTGGGACACCTTCGAGGCGGTGGCCTTGCTGGCCATCTGCGTCCTGGTGTCCTACCTGCTGCCGCCCGCCGCGTGGGTCATCCAGAACATCCTCTGGTATGCCGCGTTGCTCGTCATCCTGCGCTTCGCGTACGTGGTGATGGAGTGGTGGGTCGAGCGACTGGTCGTCACGGACAAACGGTTCGTGATGACGACCGGCGTCTACACCACCAAGGTGCTGATGATGCCGATCACCAAGGTCACCGACCTCACCTACGAACGTTCGGCGTGGGGCCGGATGATGGGGTACGGGACGATGGTGGTCGAGTCCGCCGGTCAGATCCAGGCGCTGAACCGCATCGACTACCTGCCGAAGCCGGAAGAGTTCTACGACACGATTTCCGAGCTCGTCTTCGGCGACAAGCAGAAGCAGGCCGAGCGCTTTTCGATGATCAAGGCGCAGCGTGCGGCCCGCGGCAAGAAGAAGGTCGGTTAGCGCAGGTCCCGGGGTCGCTGTGACCTGGCGCATCGTCGATACTGATCCGCGATGCGCATCGACCTGCACGCCCACTCCACCGCCTCCGACGGTACCGACAGCCCTGCCGGGCTGGTCGCCGCCGCCGCGAAGGCGGGCCTCGACGTCGTCGCGATCACCGATCACGACACCACGGCCGGCTGGGCCCCGGCCGCCGAGGCACTTCCGCCGGGGCTCACCCTGGTGCCCGGCGCCGAGCTGTCCACGATCTCCGTCGACCCGGTGACCGGGCGGCACATCAGCGTCCACCTGCTCGCGTACCTCTTCGACCCGGAGTCGGCGGCGGTCGTCGCCGAGCAGACGCGGCTGCGGTCGGAGCGGCGTTGGCGGCTGCGGGTGATGGCCGAACGGATGGCCGCCGACGGTCTCCCGGTGGATCCCGACGAGGTCATGTCGCTGCTTCCCGAGGACGGTTCCGCCGGACGGCCGCATCTCGCGCAGGCCTTGGTGCGTGCCGGTGTCGTCTCGTCGGTGAACGAGGCCTTTGCGAGCTATCTCGGCAACGGCAGCGGATACTTCGTGGCGCGGCAGGACACGCTCGTCGAGGACGCGATCGACATGATCGCGGAGGCGGGCGGGGTCACCGTCATCGCGCATCCCTTCGCTTACACACGCGGGGCGACCATCAGCGTCGACGTGCTCGCCGGACTGGCCGAGCACGGGCTCACCGGTGTCGAGGTCGACCACCCGAACCACGACGAGGAGACCCGCGTCCGGCTGCACGGGCTGGCGGGGGAGCTGGGGCTCGTGCGCACCGGGTCGAGCGACTACCACGGCACGAACAAGACCATCGACCTCGGTGACGAGACCACCGATCCGCTCGCGCTCGAAGAGCTCGTCGCGCGGTCCACCGGCTATCAGGTCGTGACCCGGTGACGATCACGGACTTCTTCGACGCGCGCCTGTTCATGAGCGCGACGATCACGCTGATCGTCATCATGGACCCGCCCGGCACGGTGCCGGTGTTCCTCAGCCTGACCGGCCGCAAGTCGGTGGCGTTCCGTGCCAAGGCCGCGCGGCAAGCGGTGCTGGTGTCGTTGCTGGTGATCTCGCTGTTCGCCGTCGCGGGACAGGCGATCCTGTCCTACCTGGGCATCGGGATCCCGGCGCTGCAGGGCGCGGGCGGACTGTTGCTGCTGCTCATCGCGCTGCAACTGCTGACCGGCAAGACCGGCGGCGAGGCCGAGGCGGCGGGCGACGACGTCAACGTCGCCCTCGTCCCGCTCGGGACGCCGCTGCTCGCCGGCCCGGGCGCGATCGCCGCGACCATCGTCTTCGTGCGGCAGGCCGATGGTCACGTCGGTGCGTACGTGGCTCTCGCGCTTTCGATCGTGACGGTGCACTTCGTGCTGTACCTGTGCATGCGGTACTCGGGCGTGGTGATCCGGCTGATCAAGGAAAGCGGGATCACGCTGCTGGCGAAGATCGCCGGTCTGCTGCTGGCCGCGATCGCGGTCGAGCTGGTGGCGAACTCGGTGAAGGGCTTCATCTCGGGCACGTGACCGCCGGGTGGTAGCAAAGGTCCCTTGCTCCTTCCGCCTCGCGCTCCCGCCTGCCCGATGCAATGAAAGGCTCTTTCCTTGCAAAATTTGCAAGGAAAGAGCCTTTCATTGCACGCCCGACCCACTCGACCCCCGGCACGGCCTGCGGCCTCGTGCGGTGATAGCAAAGGTCCCTTGCTCCCTTCGGCGGGGATCCCCTCGAAAAGTGTCGGTGGGGGTGCGTAGCGTTGCGCGCGGGGTGATCCGATGGAGCAGATTGGTTTCGACTTCGGCGTCGAAGCGCCGCGCAAGCTGACGAAGGTCTCGCCCGCGCGCCTCGCGACGTTCGAAGATTGCCCGCGCCGCTACCGCATGTCGTATCTGGACCGTCCGTCTCCGGTACGCACCGGCGCGTGGGCGCACAGCACGCTGGGTGCGGTGGTGCACAACGCTTTGCGGGCGTTGTTCGATCTGCCGGTGGTCAAGCGCGTGCCGCAGCGGGCGATGGCGCTCGTCGCCGAACACTGGAAGGACGCCGGGTTCGAAGACGCCGACCAGGCCGCCCGGTACCGCGCCAGGGCCAAGGCCTGGGTCGCGGAGTACGTCGAGCACAACGACGTCAGCGTCGATCCGGTCGGGCTGGAGCGCTGGGTTTCGGCGCCGGTCACGCTCGAGCAGGGCAGCGGGCCCAGCCTCATCATCGAGGGCCGCGCCGACCGGATCGACCAGCGTGGCCGGGAATTGGTGATCATCGACTACAAGACCGGCCGTCGTGAGCCGGACGAGTACGAGGCCCGTTCGTCGCAGGCCTTGGCGCTGTACGCGGTCGCGGCCGCCAGGACCCTGCGCACGCCGTGCTACCAGGTCGAGCTGCACCACGTGCCCACCGGCACCATCGCGGCCGCCGAGCACACCGAGCAGAGCCTCAAGCGGCATCTCCAACGCGCCGACGAGACCGCCGGGGACCTGCGGCTGGCAACGGATACCCTGGACGCCGGCGGCGACGAGGACGTGTTGTTCCCGGCGCGCCCGGGCCGCCGTTGCTCATGGTGCGACTTCCGGCCCAGTTGCGCGGCCGGCCAGGAGGCCGGTCCCGCGGCTCAGCCGTGGGAGTTGCTGGCGCCCTAGATTCTCGAGACCCGACGATTGGACAGGCGAGGACGTGTCGTCACCGGACACCGAAGAGCTCGCGACCACCCCACCTCCCGCGGACGAGCCCGAGACGCCCCGAAGCGGTCGGTTCTGGCGCGGGCTGACCGGATCGCTCGCGGCCGGGATGGTCGTGCTCGCGGTGTGCGTCCTCGCGATCGCCGGGATCTGCCTGCTCACCGGTGCGCCTGGGCCGGGGCCGCTGATGCTGATCGGGCATCCGGTCGCGGCGGTCCTCGCCTTGCTGGCACAGCGGGTCGCCGACACGCGTAATGGCCGCGTCGCGGGCTTCGCCGGTCTCGGTGTCGTGGTGAGCGTGACGGCCGCGCTGAGCCTCTTCTGGTGGAGCTGACCACGGCAGGAAAGTGCCAGTTCGCCCAAAAACCCTTCCTCCCCTGCGAAACTGTGGCTCACGGGGCACGTCGTAGAGAACACGCTGCCCCGCGGCGAGGACGAAGGGCACCGTTGAAATGACCTACCCACCCCAGCCAGGACAGCCCGACGGCCAAGGCGGGCAGCAGTACCCGGGACAGCAATACCCAGGGCAGCAGTACCAGCAGGGCGGTTACGACCAGAGCGGCGCGTATCCGCAGCAGCAGCAATACCCCGGCTACGGCCAGCAGCCCTACGGTCAGAACCAGCAGTATCCCCAGGGCTTCGGCGGGCCGCCCGCGCCGCCGAAGAACAACAAGACCGGCCTGATCGTCGGCATCGCCGCCGCGGCCGTGGTGGTGATCGTCCTGGGTATCACCGGATTCGTCGCTCCCGGTTTCTTCCTCGGCGACGACAAGGCCGGTAAGTCGTCCGGCCCCGAAAGCACCGCTCAGGCGATCGTCGACGGGATCAACGCCCATGACAGGGCCGCCCTGACGGCGCTCAAGTGCAGCGACGCGGAACAGGACGTCGTCCAGTCCATCGAGCGCGTCAACGACGTTTCGAGCGCCACGCTCGACGGGGTCACGAAGGTCTCCGAAACCGAGTACACGGTGGCAGTCACGGTGACCGTCGAAGGGCGAGCCCGGAGCGGTTCCGGCAAGCTCGCCTCCGAGGGCGGCAAGTGGTGCTGGAAGGAAATCGGACGGCTGCGGAGCAAGACCTCGACGACGACGCGATGACGGCGGGCCGGTAGCAAGGGACCTTTGCTACCACTCGCCGGTCATTTGAGGGCGACGACGGTGGGGCCGCGCTGCTCCAGCAGCACCGGCCCGACCGACGAGAGCAGCACCGGGCCGGTGTAGCCTCGCCTGTCGACACCGACGGTGCGGATGGTGGCGCCGGTCGTCTCGTCGAGTACGGCCAGGCCGCCCTGGATGGGCACGACCAGCTGTTCCCCGAAGGTCACGCCCGGACCGGTCGAGTTGTTCAGCGTCCAGCGCGGGGTGAGGTCGTCCCGCGAGAACGCCATGGTCTTCGAGCCGGTGAACCAGTAGACGCCCTGCGCGGTCCACGAGGTCGTCATGACGCCGTCCACCGGATCCTGCGTGATTTCCGCTTCGGGCAGGTCGAGCGGGTAGGCCGACTTCTGCAGGCCGTCGCCGCCGTAGATGACCAGCAGTTTCTGTTCCGGCAGCACGATCAGCGCGAGATCGCCGGACATCGCGACGACCTTCGCGTTCTTCCCGGCGAGCACGGTGCTGTAGTCGACCTTCGGGTCGTCGGCCTCGTCGTTGGTCGCGCGGTAGACGGTGAACCGGTCGGCCGGGTCGCCGGGGCAGCGCTCGATCACGCCGATCTTGCCCGCCGCGGCGGCCACCGTGCCGTAGGTGCAGCCCGTCCTCGGCTGCTTGTTCGGGTTCACGATGGCGGGGACCTGGCCGTACTCCATGCTCTTGACCAGGTCATCGCGCCAGGTGTTCAGCAGTTTCTTGCCGGTCGTGGTGACATGCGATCCGTCGACGACCAGCCTCGTGCCGAGCTCGGCGTCTCCGTTGCGCTGTGCCGTGCGGCGCCCGGTGCCCGCGTCTAGCTGGGTGACCTCGCTGCAACCGGTGTCCTTGCGGTACACCGCGTCCACCTTGATGCCGGCGAGCGCGACGGTGCACAGTTCGAGATCGCGCGAGTAGCGCCAGCGGACGTCGCCGGTGTACGGATCCCGGCCGAGTACTTCGCCCTTGTCGGCGGTGACGACGCTGTTGGCCTCGCCGATCGGGACGGGTGTCGACGCACTCGGCGCCTGCCACAGTTCGCTCAACGAGCCGGGAACCTGCGCCGGAGCGGGCGGGAGCCCGGGCGGCAGGGTGGTGGCGACCTGCGCGACCGTGGCCGCGTTGTCGCTGGTCACGCCGATGACGACACCGGTGACCGCGACGACCACGACGATCGCCGCGGCGATCACGCGATCCCGTTTGCGATTCCACGGCGAGGGCCGGGCGCGTTTCCCGCCCAGCGGCGGCTCGGTGGCCACCGGCTGAGCGGGGTCGGCGTCCAGCACGTCCTCGGTGCCGATCGCGTTCTCGGCCGTCTCCGGCTCGCCGCCGGTCGACTGCTCGGGATCGGCGGGCACGGGCCGCGCCGGTTCGTTGTCCGGCGCGGCGTCCCAGCGTTCGCTCACGTGCCCCTAGCTCCCCATGTCCGCAGTATGAAAGCTCAGTCTGCCGACGCAGGTGTATCAGAAGTCGCCGACGGACGGCGACGGCGGCGTCGGCGAGCCGGACGCTCGGCGCTGTCGCCCGCCTCCTTCTCGACCGCCGGGCCACTGACCTCGGGGCTCGGCTTCGCGGCACCTCGGCTGCGGCGACGGGTCCGCGTGCGGCCCTCGGACGAGGTCTCGCCCTCGGTGCCCTCCGCCGAAGCCGCGGCGGCGTCCGCCGCCTCGATCTTGGCTGCCGCGTCGGCGCCACCGCGAGTCCGCTTGCGCGGTGCGCGGTTCCGCTTGCGAGGAGCCTCTTCATCCTTCGAGGCCGGGCCGTGGCCACGGCCCCGGCGCTTGCCGCCCAGATCCTCTTCGACCTCGGCCGAAAGGCCGGCACGGGTCCGCTTCGACAGCGGCAGGCGGCCAGTGGTCCCCTCAGGGATGCCCAGGTCGCTGAACAGGTGCTTCGACGACGAATACGTCTCGGCGGGCTCGGGCATGTCGAGGCCGAGGGTGTCGGAGATCAGCTTCCAGCGCGGCTCCTCGTCCCAGTCGACGAGGGTGATCGCGACGCCGGTGCGCCCCGCGCGGCCGGTGCGGCCGATGCGGTGGACGTAGGTCTTCTCGTCCTCCGGCGTCTGGTAGTTGATCACGTGCGTGACGTCGTCGATGTCGATACCGCGAGCGGCGACGTCGGTGGCGACCAGCACGTCGACCTTGCCGGAACGGAACGCGCGCAGTGCCTGCTCGCGGGCGCCCTGACCCAGGTCACCGTGCACGGCGGCGGCCGCGAAGCCACGCTCGACCAACTCGTCGGCGACCTTCTGCGCGGTGCGCTTGGTGCGGGTGAAGATCATCGTCAGGCCGCGGCCCTCGGCCTGCAGCGCGCGGGCGATCAGCTCGGGCTTGTCCATCGAGTGCGCCCGGTAGACGAACTGGGTGGTGCGCTCGTGGATGGCGCCGGCGTCGTTCTCCTCGGCGCGGATATGCGTCGGCTGGGTCAGGAACGTGCGGGCCAGCGTGATGATCGGGCCCGGCATGGTCGCCGAGAACAGCATCGTCTGGCGCTTGTCCGGGACCATCCGCAGGATGCGCTCGATGTCGGGCAGGAAGCCCAAGTCGAGCATTTCGTCGGCCTCGTCCAGCACCAGACCGCGGACCTTGCCCAGCACCAGGTGCTTCTGCTCGGCCAGGTCCAGCAGACGGCCGGGCGTGCCGATGACGACGTCGACACCGTTGCGGAGCGCCGCGATCTGCGGCTCGTACGGGCGGCCACCGTAGATGGCCAGCGTGCGGATGCCGAGGTGCTTGCCCGCGCCCTTGAGGTCGTTCGCGACCTGGATGCACAGCTCACGGGTCGGCACGACGACCAGCACCTGCGGGGTGCCGTCGCCGGGGACCTCGACGCGGTGCAGCAGCGGGACGCCGAAGCCCAGCGTCTTGCCCATACCGGTGCGGGCCTGGCCGATCAGGTCGTCGCCGGCCATGGCCAGCGGCAGCGTCAGCGCCTGGATGGCGAAGGTGCGCTCGATGCCGGCCTCGCCGAGGGCCTTCACGATCTCCGGCTTGACGCCGAAGGAGGCGAAGGTGGGGGATTCGGGCTCCACCGGTGCGCCCGCCTGCAGCGGGTGCGACGTGTCCAGCGCGGCCGGGCCGGTCTCGCTGTGCTCCAGCGCGACGGCCTCCGGGACGCCGGTGGTGATGTTCTCTTCGGTTGTGGTTTCGTTCGTGGTCAGGGTGCTCGCCTCTCTCGTGACCAGCGCGCACTGCCCTGGTCACCGATCGACACTCGACCACGAAATTTCGCTCGGGCTCCGCGCTACTGGCGCTGGAGCGGCCCTTCGTGGGAATGCCGCAGGATGGCGTGCACGCACATCATTCTTGTGCTGAACGGGGCCACACCGGCTGTCCTTCAGCCGCAGCGGCGTCCCGATCCGGGACGGAAGATCCGTCGTATCCGGCGGCCAGTCTACCTGATCTGCGGTTTTTCGATAGCCCCCGGCGCGCCGACGAAGGTGGGATCGGTCTCTTCCGGACCGGGCGGGTGTGTTCGGCGATACCCTTTCCGCCGTGACCGAGGCAAAGCAGATCAGTGAAGGCGTAGTCGATTTGCTCGGCGTACTCGCCTATGGGGAATTGTCCGCATTCGATCGCATGGCCGAGGACGCGCGCACCGCGCCGACGCTGTCCGGCCGGGCCGCGCTGGCGTCGATGGCGGCCGCCGAGATCGGGCACTACGACCTGCTCGCCAAGCATCTCGGGGGGCACGGCGTCGCGATCGAGGACGCGATGCGGCCCTTCGTCGGGCACATCGACGCCTGGCACGCCTCCACGGCGCCGCGTTCCTGGCTCGAGTCCCTGGTGAAGGCCTACGTCGGCGACGGGCTCGCCGCGGACCTCTACCGCGAGATGGCCAGCTGGCTCGACCCCGAGACCAAGGACCTGGTGCTCACCGTGCTCGCCGACACGGGCCATTCCGCGTTCGCCGAGCGCGAAGTCGCGGCCGGTATCGAGGCCGATCCGAAGGCGCGCGACAAGCTCGCGCTGTGGGGCCGCCGCCTGCTGGGAGAGGCGTTGACGCAGGCCCAGTACGTCGTGGCCGAGCGGGACGGGCTCGCCGAACTGATCGTCGAGGGCTCTGGTGACCTTTCGGGAATCGCCGCGCTGTTCCGCCGGTTGCAGCAGGGGCACACCAAGCGCATGCAGGTGCTGGGCCTCGGCTGAGGTCACTTCGGCTAGCCTTGGCGCACCAGTAAATTTCGAACTTTCAAGCGGAGGTCCCACGTGGAGGTCAAGATCGGCATCAAGGACACGCCGCGGGAGCTCGTGGTGTCCAGCAGCCAGTCGCCCGACGAGGTCGAGGAACTGGTCGCGAACGCCTTGAGGGCCGGCGACGGGATCTTCCGCCTCGACGACGAAAAGGGCCGTAAGTACATCGTGCCCACCGACCGGATCGCCTACGTCGAGATCGCGCCGTCGGATGTTCGCAAGGTCGGCTTCGCTGTTGGTGGCTAACCCGATCGGGTTGTAGTCGGATGTCACAGTGGCGTCACCGCCGCGTCTCAGCCAGCTCTCAGATTTGATCGTCACGCTAAGGCGGGGACGGCAGGGGGCTAGCCGAGAAATGAGGTGGACGGCGTCACTGTGATGGACCGCGCGCTGGTCGACGGCGTGCGCACTGTTCCCGAACAAGGCAAACGGGCCGTAGGGCGGCTGACCGGTATCGACGTCGCCCGCGGCCTGGCCGTACTCGGCATGTACGCGGTGCATGTCGGCCCCGATCCGGCCAAAGGCGGCATCGGGGTGCTGTTCAAACCGTTCGAAGGCCATTCCGCCGCGCTGTTCGCGGTGCTGGCCGGGGTCTCGATCGCGCTGATGTCCGGCGGACGCCGTCCCAAAGAGGGCCGCGACCGGACCCGTGTCGCGCTGAAACTGGCGACCCGCGCCCCGCTCCTGGTGGTGCTGGGGCTGTGGCTGACCAGCCTCGAAACCGGCTACATGGTGATCCTGGCCTACTACGGGGCTTGTTTCCTCTTCGCGATCCCGTGGCTGCGCGCGGGCGCGAAGACGCTGGCGATCGCGGCGGCCACCGTCGCCGTGGTGGGCCCGCTGCTCTCACATGTGATCAGGGCGCAGCTGCTTCCCCGTGACCTGCTGTTCTTCGCGCCGGACCTGACCGCGGACGACGTCACCTCGACCGGGCTGCTGAAGGCCGCGACCGTCCTCGTCCTGACCGGCACCTTCCCCGCGTTGACGCTGATGGCGTACGTGTTCGCCGGGATGGCGATCGGGCGGATGGACCTGACCTCGCGCGGCGTCTGCCGGCGGCTGTTCTTCGGTGGTTCGGCGCTCGCGGTGGGCGGATATTTCGTTTCTTGGCTCGCGACCGGGCCGCTCGGTGGCATGCAGGCGATCTACCGCTCGCTGGAACCGGCCGCCGCGCAGATGGGCATGACGCCGCCGGAATTCCTGCGGCTGCACCAGACCTGGATCCACGGCACGCCGCCGACCACCAGCTGGGCCTGGGAGCTGCTGCCGACGGGGACCTCGTACACGCCGTTCGACCTGCTGATCTCGATCGGGATCGCGGCGGCGGTGATCGGCGGCTGCCAGCTGCTGATGCCGAAGTTCGAGCGCGTGCTGTGGCCGCTTTCGGATCTGGGCGGGCGGGTGCTGAGCGCGTACGTACTGCATTTCGTGGCGATCGCGCTGCTGTGGGACGAGAGCGACGGCGATTCGATCTTCAGCGTGCTGCACTTCGTCGAGTTCTCGGTGGTGGCGCTGACCGCCGCGGTGCTGTGGCGGAAATTCATCGGGCGCGGACCGCTGGAATGGACGATGAACAAGCTGTCGAGCTGGCCGAAGTACCTGGTGCCCGGTGCTCGGGTGCCCGCTCAACGGCGGGGCTGACCTGCGAAGTGGTAGCAAAGGTCCCTTGCTCCCCGCGCTCACGGAAAGTACATGAAGGCCCCCTTCCTTGCGCTAGACGCAAGGAAGGGGGCCTTCATGTACTTCCGCCTGGTCAGGCGTTGAGTTCGTTCAGTTCTTCGAGGCTGGTCGGCACGTGGAAGGGCGGCGTGCTGGTGCCCATGATGCGGTAGCGGTCCCACGGGTCCGGGTCGGAGAGCTCGCCCTTCGCGCTGTACTCGCCCGCGCGGATCTCGACGGCGGTCTTCTTGCCGCCGGCGGCCGCGGACACCTGTTCGTTGGTGGCGACGCGGCCGTACCAGCGGTAGTACCCGTCGATGGGCTGGAAGTAGCCCCGCAGGTCCACCGTGGTCGCGATCTCGGTCCCGTCGATCACGAGGACCGCTTCGCCGGCGTAACCGTCTTCGTCGTGCTCGCTCACTGTGCCTCCGATTCCTTCCGCATTTGGACGACCTTGTTCTCTTCGAGCGGCAGGTTCGGGTCGATGACGATGCCCTGCTGCCGGGAGAGGCCGTCGATCGCGGCCCAGATGATCTGCGTCAGGTACTCGACGACGCTGTCGCGGCCCATCGAGCGCCGGTCCAGCCACCATTCGCCGGTGCTCTGCACCATCCCGACGATGCCGTGCGCCCACGGTTCGGCGGCGCCGGAGTCCATGTTGAACATCCGCATGTAGTCGCCGAGCAGCGCGGTCAGCGCGGTGGCGATCAGTTCCTTGTCCTCGGCGACGACGTCGGATTTGACGACCACCTTCTCCTGGAGGCCGCCGCGCGCGAGCAGGCGGTACAGGTTCGGGTGCTCCTCGATGACGCTGAAGAAGGAGTCGAGCGCCATCCGGATCCGGGGGACCGGGGCGAGCTCGGAGTTGATGGCCGGGATCAGCCGCTGGAAGAGGATCTCCGTGCCGCGCTGCCCGAGCGCGACGTACAGATCCGCCTTGTCGTCGAAGTGCCGGTACAGCACGGGTTTCGTGACGCCCGCTTCGGCGGCGACGTCCTCCATGCCGAGGTCCGGGCCGTGCGTGTCGAGCGCGCGAAGGGCGGCCTCGACGAACTCCGCGCGGCGCGCGATCCGGTGCTTGCGCCAGCGGTCGCGACGGGCGTCGCCCGTGTCGGCCTCACCCGCCGTGGGGTGCTTGCTCGACTGCTTGCTGTTGCGCTTGACACGTTCGATCACCCCAGTCATGCTACCAGAGGTAACTGTTACCACGAGTTACAGATAGGGGTGTGTCGGCAATGACGCGGGCGCTGAAGGAAACAGACCGGGAGAAGACGGCCGAGCGGCTGCTCAAGTCCTCCGCGAACAAGTTCTACGATCCCGACGTCGACATCGACTGGACCGCCCCGCTCGTCGACGGGAAGCGCTTCATCCCGGCACACCGTTCTTCGCTCTACGGCACGAAATTGTGGGACTCGCTGTCGGAAGAGCAGCGCATCGAACTCGGCAAGCACGAGGTCGCGAGCGTCGCCACGACCGGCCTGTGGTTCGAAATCCTCCTGATGCAGATGCTGCTCAAGGAGGTCTACGAAGAGGATCCGACCAGTTCGCACGCCCAGTACGCGTTGACCGAGATCGCGGACGAATGCCGTCACTCGACGATGTTCGCGCGGATGGCTTCGCGGATCGGCTGCCCGTCCTACGGGCCGGTGCCGTGGTTGCGGCGGCTGGCGAAACTGATGCCGGCGATCAGCTACGGCCCCGCGCGCTACGGCGCGATCCTGGTCGCCGAAGAGGTACTCGACCGGCTTCAGCGCGAGCAGATGAACGACCCGGACATCCAGCCGCTGGTGCGCATGGTCAACCGGATCCACGTGCTCGAAGAAGCCCGGCACGTCACCTTCGCCCGCGAAGAGGTGACTCGCGGGATGGCGAAACTGTCGAAGAAGGAAATCGTCTATCAGCAGTTCATCATCGCGCTCGTTTCGTATTTCGTGACCCGGGCTTTCATCAATCCGAACGTCTACAAGGCCGTCGGCATCCGTCCGCGTGACGGCGTCGAGGCCGCGCTGAACAACCCCAACTGGCGCGAAAGCATCCAATGGGCAGGCGAGAAGATCATGCCGTTCCTGCAGGAATCCGGCCTGGTCGGCAAACCGGGCATGTACTTCTGGCGCAAGTCCTTCCTGCTGCCGGGGAAGCGATGAGGAGCGTCAAGCAGCGCGACGCCGTCTCGTGGGACCCGTCGCGGCAACATCGGTTCGTGACCGGTGACGGCACCGCCCTGCACGTCGAGACGAGCGGGCCCGCCGACTCCGAGCTCACGCTGGTGCTCGTGCACGGCTGGACGCAGGACCATCGGACCTGGGACGGCGTGGTGGCGCGGCTCGGCGACTCCGTCCGGACCCTGCGCTACGACCTGCGCGGCCACGGCGGTTCCGCGCCGGCGAAACCGGGGACGGCCACGATCGCGACCCTCGCCGACGACCTCGCCGAGCTGATCGAGGACCGCGTCCCGAACGGGCCGATCGTGCTCGCCGGACACTCCATGGGCGGTATGACGATCATGGAACTGTCCCGCAGGCACCCCGATCTCGTGGCCCGGCGCGTCGCAGGGGTCGCGTTCGTCGCCACGTCGTCCGGTGAGATGGACCGGATCACCCTCGGCCTGCCGGGGATCGCGGGCAGCGGCGCGGCGAGGTTCGAACGGAGGCTCGCGAAGCTGCTCGCGAAGAACCGCCGGGACGCCTTGCCGCTGCCGCTGTCGGTGGTGCGGCCCGGTGCGCGGCTGCTCGTCTTCGGGCGGCGGCCTCAGCGCGCCGACGTCGACTCGGTCGCCGAGCAGTTGCTGTGCGCGCATCCGGCGAGTGTCGCGGGATTCCAGGACGCGATTTCGCGGCACGACTGCCGGGTGACGCTGGCTGCGCTGCAGGGCAAGCCGGTGATCGTGCTGGCGGGGGA
Organism: Amycolatopsis sp. CB00013; assembly: GCF_001905755.1. NCBI lineage: Bacteria > Bacillati > Actinomycetota > Actinomycetes > Pseudonocardiales > Pseudonocardiaceae > Amycolatopsis > Amycolatopsis sp. CB00013. The sequence continues at coordinate 616,147 of NZ_LIWC01000004.1, forward strand.
GCGGGACCGGCTCTGTCCGCCGCCGCACGCCAAGGTCATCGCCGACGAGCTGCCGGAGGCCGAGTTCGTGCGGTATCCGGGGGCGGGGCACATGCTTCCGCAGGAACGGGCTCAGGAGGTTTCGGACCGCATCGCGGCACTTGTCCGCCGCGCCGCGAGGGTCTGAAAGAGGGAGCAAGGGACCTTTGCTACCACTTCTCTCGACATTGAGACAGGTGGTAGCAAAGGTCCCTTGCTCTCTTTCTGCAGGTCAGGGTCTCGGGCGAGGTGTTCGAGGTGTCGCGAAAGCCACTTTCGGGACATCAGACGTCGCGAAAGTGGCGTTCGCGACGTGTGGCCGGCGCGGGTGGTAGCAAAGGTCCCCTGCTCCCTTTCAGAGGTTCGTGTAGCCGTTCGCCAGGAGACGGACGCCCACCGCCTGGTAGGCGTCCTGGTCGTCGACGGCGAGCGTGGCCAGCCCGTCGACATAGCGGTTGAACATGCAGAACGCGGCCGCGATCAGGACCGTGTCGTGGATTTCGACGTCCGTCGCGCCCTCCGCGCGGGCGGTCTCGATCAGGTCTTCGCCCACCGACTTCCCGCTTTCGCGAACGGCGACCGCGATATGCAGGAGCGCCTTCATTTTGGCCGAGACGGGGGCGCCGTCGACGTCCTTCCACGCCGCCTCTACGACCGGCATGCCGCCTTCGAGTGCTTCGGCGGCGACGGCGGCATGGCTGCGTGAACAGAACGTGCAGTCGTTGCCGCGCGAGACGACGGCGCCGATCAGTTCGCGCTCGCCCACGCTGAGGCTGCTCGGGCCGCGAAGCAGGACATCGGCGAGTTGCCCGAGCGGCGCCGCCGTCTCCGGCCGGTACGCGAACAAGGCGATGATGCCGGGAAGGTTCTCGTCGAGCGCGATATGCGGCATGGTGACTCCTCGCGGATCGGCAACGCGGTCACTTGATTCATAGCCGAAAACGGGCTCGACACGAGAGCAAGGGGGCATTGTGATCGTCAGAATCCGGGGCCGTGCGCTTCCCGACGGCGAGTACGTCGATCTCTACGCCGACGGCGACCGCTGGACAACCGATCCGGTCCCGGGAGCGGATCTGGTCGCCGAGGGCTGGCTCTTGCCGGGCCTCGTCGACGCCCACACGCATCCCGGCGCCGAGGAGCCCGGCGACCCGATGGACGAGGAGATCCTGCGCGCCGATCTGCGCCGGCACGTCGACGCCGGGGTCACGATGATCCGTTCGCCGGGGCTGCCCGGTGAGCCGCCCGAGTGGTTCGGCGCAGAACCCGGCGTGCCCCGCGCGGTGCACGCCGGTCCGTGGATCGCCCAGCACGGCCAGTTCTTCGACGGCTGGGGCCGCCGCGCCACGCACGCGGAGCTCCCCGGATTGGCCGCGGCGCAGGCCAAACGCACCGGCTGGGCCAAGATCATCGCCGATTGGCAGGTCGGGGACGACGCCGTGCCGTCCGACGTCATGACCGCCGTCGTCGAGGCGGTGCACGCGGTGGGCGGGCGGCTCGCCGTGCACTCGCAGCACGCCGCCGGCGGTGAAGCGGCGGTGGCCGCGGGAGTCGACTCCGTCGAACACGGGATGTGGCTCGATCCCCGGTACCTGCCGGACATGGCGGCCCGCGGAACCGCGCTCACACCGACGCTTTCGGTCTTCCAAGCGGCGCTGGGACAGGCGCGGAACCGTGAGGACACCCCGCGGAAACGGTGGTTCGTCGGCGGGGCGGAGGCGCATCCGGGGCTGATCGCGGCGGCGGCCGAAGCCGGGGTGAAGATCCTCGCCGGTACAGACTCCCGGCCGCATGGCCGCGTCGGCGTCGAGATCCGCGCTCTCGCGGAAGCGGGGCTGCGACCGCACGACGCCCTCGCCGCGGGTTCGTGGGCCGCGCGCGAATACCTGGGGTTGCCCGGACTGGTCCCGGGCGCGCCCGCCGACGCCGTCGTCTACGCGGAGGATCCGCGCGAAGATCTGGCACGGCTGGAGCATCCCGTCGCGGTGATTCTGCGGGGCGTCCGCGTCAGGTGAGCTAGCGTGATCTTCTCGACTGGGGAGTTGAAACGATGAAACGAAACAGATCGATCCTGTCCGTTTTCAGCCTTACCATCGCCGTCGTCCTCGGAGCGGCTCTGCTCACCGACCTGGGTGGCGAGACCACTGAAGCCGGCGACGCGGAATTCACCGGCGCAGGCCGGGTCGTCATCCGTGACGCTTCGATGGTGCTCACGATGGATCCCAGCCTCGGCGAAGGACCGCTCGGCGCCCTCGCCGACGCCGACGTCGTACTGGAAGGCACCAAGATCAAGCAGGTCGGCAAGGACCTCGACGCCGGCACCGCGAGAGTCGTCGACGGCAGGGGCAAGATCGTGCTGCCCGGCTTCGTCGACCTGCACAACCACCTGTGGCAGTCGCTCATCCGCGGTTGCGCGGCCGACAAGGAACTCATCGGCTGGCTCGGCAAATGCGTCATCCCGCTGTACCGCGCCCCCGTGACCGACGCGGACGCGTACGCGGGCACGAAACTCGCCGCGGCCGACGTCGTCTCGACCGGGATCACCACGGTCACCGACTGGTCGCACGCGTTCAACACCGACTTCGCCAAGGGCGGTCTCCGCGCGCTCGGCGAGTCGAAGCTGCGGTTCCTCTACTCCTACAACGGCACCACCGATCCCGCGCTGCAGAACGAGATCCGCCGCGTGAAGCGCGAGGTCATCGATCCGAACCCGTTGGCACGCCTGCAGATCGGCACGCATCCGTCCACGGGGAACTTCCCGAGCGTCGAAGCCTCGGAGAAGCTCGCGCGCGAGCTCGGCGTCTCGTTGAACGTGCACCTGCTCGAATCGAAGGCCGATCTGACCGCGGGGCAGATGGACGCGCTCCGGCGCGCGAACGCGGTGCACTCCGGGCTGGTGGCGAACCACGTCATCCAGACCACCGACGCCGATCTCGACGAACTCGCGGCCGCCGGGGTCGGCGTGGCGCACAACCCGCTGTCGAACATGCGGCTCGCGTCGGGCGTCATCCGGCTGCCGGAGATGAAGAAGCGGAACATGAAGGTCGGGCTCGGCCTCGACGGCGGCACCAACGACACGAGCGACATGTTCAACGTGATGCGCGCGGCCGTCGGTCTCCAGCGGGCGACCACGACGGATCCGGCGGTCTACCCGACCACGACGGACGTCCTGCGCATGGCGACCCTCGGCGGCGCGGAGGCGCTCGGGATGGACAAGGAGATCGGGTCGCTGACGCCGGGCAAGCGAGCGGATCTCCAGCTGGTCGACGCCCAAGCGGTCAACTTCGCGCCGAAGGTGGACTGGGTGAATCAGCTGGTCTTCAACACCCAGCCCGCGAACGTCTCATGGGTGTTCGTCGACGGGCGCGCCCTCAAGCGCGAAGGCCGCGTTGTCGGTATCGACACCGCGAAGGTCGTCGCCGACGCCCAGGCCGCCGCCGACCGCCTGAAGAAGCTCCTGCCCCAGTGACCTGACGCAATTCGTCCTCTGGATGCGGTCGTTGCACGCGCAAGGACCGCATTCAGAGGACGAAACGCGGGGGTCAGTGCTGGAGCGGGAAGCCACCGCCGATGCCTCGCCAGGCGAGGTTGGCGGTGAGCGCGACGGCCTCTTCGCGGCTCATCGACTTGTGGTGCGCCAGCCAGAAGCGCGCGCTGACCTGCGAGAGGCCCACGAGGCCGACGGCGAGCAGCCGGGCCTTGTCCTCGTCGAGGCCCGCGTCGGCGGTGATGGTCTCGGTGATCGCGTCGACGCTGGCCGACGTCGCCCGGTCCACCGCCTCCTGGACGGCGGGCTCGCCGCGCAGGTCGGACTCGAAGACCATGCGGAACGCGCCGGCGTCGTTGTTCACGAAGTCGAAGAACGCGCCGACGGTCGCCGGCACGCGCTGCTTGTTGTCCGACGTGGAGTCGAGCGCGTCCTTGACCCGCCGCACCAGTTCGTCGACGTGGCTCTCCAGCAGCGCGATGTAGAGGTCGAGCTTGCCGGGGAAGTGCTGGTAGAGGACCGGCTTGCTGACTCCGGCCTCTTCGGCGATCTCGTCCATCGCGGCGGCGTGGTATCCGTTCGCGGCGAACACCCGCTGCGCGGCGGCCAGCAGCTGGGCGCGGCGTTCCGTTCGGGGCAGGCGGACACCTCGGGCCTGCAGTCGCGCCATTTCTGTCATCGTTCCTCCAGTAGCCGCGGGCTCCGCGGGGCGGGGTCACCGCCGCGTGAAGTGAGCTCGAGATTACTCGCCGGTACGGCCGGACCGCCAAGGGTCGGGCATCCTTGATGCTGTGTCTTCTTCAGTTTCCCGTGCCGCCGGGGGCCGCTCTCCGCTGACCCATGTGCCGCTGTCGCGCAGGTCATTGCCGTCGCTGGACCCGGCGCCGCCCCCTTGGCCCGGGGAAACAATAGGTGTCGGCGGGGTGAAATTGCACATCCGCCGGACACCGGGCGGTCCCGAGACGGCCGTCTACGTCCACGGTCTCGGCGGTTCGTCCACGAACTGGACCGACCTGGCCGCCCTCTTGGCGCCCCAAGCCGCGGGCACGTCGGTCGATTTGCCGGGTTTCGGCTATTCGGAGCCGCCCGACGACTTCGACTTCAGCCTCGACGCGCATGCCGACGTCGTGGCGAGCCACATCGAGAGCCTCGAAGCGGGGCCGGTGCACTTGTTCGGCAACTCGATGGGCGGCGCCGTCGCGCTGCTCGTCGCGGCCCGCCGCCCGGAGCTGGTGAAGACGCTGACGCTGATCTCGCCCGCCATGCCGGACCTCCGCCCCAGCATGAAGCGGCTGTCCGACCCACGGATGGCGTTCGCGTACCTGCCGCTGATCGGCCCGGCCGTACGCCGTCAGCTCGCCGCGCTCGGCCCGCGCGAACGAGCCATGCAGGTCATCAAGCTGTGCTTCGCCGACCCGGGCCGCTTCGCCGAGAGCAGGCTGGACGAGCTCGAAGAGGAGCACAGCGCCCGCGCCGGGTTCGCCTGGGCCGCCCCCGCGCTGGCGCGCAGCACGTTTGGCATCTTCCGGACGTGGTCCGCACGCGGTCCCGCGTCGCTGTGGGCGGTCGCGCCGACCGTCGACGCGCCGACGCTCGTCGTGTGGGGGCAGCACGACCGGGTGATCTCCGTCCGGCGCGCCGAGCGCACCGCTCGGCTACTTCCGCACGCGCGGTTGCTCGTTCTGCCCCGAACCGGCCACGTGGCGCAGATGGAACGCCCGAATGTCGTAGCGAAGGCCGTTTTGGGGATGTGGGAATCGGTCGAATCGGGCACCTGGTAGCCCATTCGGGTGGGTAGGACACGCCGTGCGAAGCGCCGGTCGCTCACAACATCACAGTTCGGTTATGGCACCCTGGTGCGCGTGGATCGGGTAAAGCAAGGCGCGCAGGGCGAGGGTCGGCGGTCTCAGTACTCCGCATCCGCCCGCCGTCCGCCGCGCGCCCAGCCCCGGTCTTCCGACGTGCCGCGCACGGGCCAGTACCGGCCGACGCCGCCGCCGTCGCAGCGGCTCGACGAGGACCGCTACCGTCCCGGCGGCCGCCGGACCAGCGCCCAGCCGCTCAGCGCGTCCTGGAAGCCGCACGAGACCGGCGCCGCCAAGGCCAAGGCCGCCAAACGCAAGGGCAAGGGCGGCATCGGCCAGTTCGCCAAGACCTACGGCTGGCGTGTGTACGCGCTGCCGATCCTCGTGGTGATCACCGCGCTGGTCGTGTTCAACACCGCCACCGGCCCGGCCGAGCCGATCGCCTCCGACGGGACGACTTCGGCCGCGGCCGACGGTGCCGACGGATCCGCCGGCAACGGCGGCGAGCCGGGCGCGGGTGTGGACGGGGGCGGCGACGTCCTTCCCGAGAACCCGGCCAAACCGATCGACCTCAAGATCCCGACCGCGGACCTGCCGAAGGGCGGCCCCTTCACCGAGTCCGGCAAGGGCACCTATCACGTGGTGCCGGGCAAGGGGGACAAGGTCGGGACGGGGCAGCTGTACACGTACACCGTCGAGGTCGAGGACGGCATCGATCAGGCCAGCTACGGCGGTGACGACAGCTTCGCCACGATGGTGGAGGCCACCCTGTCCAATCCCAAGAGTTGGACGTGGGACGGCAGGAAGGCGCTTCAGCGCGTCGACGCGAGTTTCCCGAACCCCAGCTTCCGGGTGAGTCTCACCACACCGAACACGACGCATCGCGCGGACGTCTGCATGTTCCAGATCACTTACGAGACCTCGTGCTACCGCGCGAGCTTCGACAAGCGCGTGGTGATCAACCTCGCCCGCTGGGTGCGGGGTGCGATGGCGTTCGAGAGCGACATGACCGGGTATCGGCAGTACGCCATCAATCACGAGGTCGGGCATGCCCTCGGCGGAAAGCACCAGGGCTGCAAGGAGAACGGCGGGATCGCGCCGGTGATGATGCAGCAGACGTTCGGCGTCTCCAACGACTTCGTGGCGCAGCTGAACAATCTCCCCGGCGGTGACCGCGGCAAGGTGCCCGCGGACGGCAAGGTCTGCAAGCCGGGCTCCTGGCCGAATCAGGCACCTTAAGTCCAGGCCGTCTCGCCTGCTGGGAAATCCCAGGATGTGAAACAGGGGAAGGCGTTTCCGTCTCTTCGTGTTGTAGATACTGGGATGCGACCCGCGATCCACGCGAGATGGAGGACCCGATGTCAGGCACGCTGCCGCCGCTCGTAGAGCCGGCCGCCGAGCTCACCAAGGACGAGGTGGCCCGGTACAGCCGTCACCTGATCATCCCGGACGTCGGGGTGACCGGGCAGAAACGGCTGAAGAACGCCAAGGTGCTGGTCATCGGTGCCGGTGGCCTCGGCAGCCCGGCGCTGCTGTACCTGGCCGCGGCCGGGGTCGGCACGCTCGGCATCGTCGACTTCGACGAGGTCGACGAATCGAATCTGCACCGCCAGGTCATCCACGGACAGTCCGACATCGGCAAGCTCAAGGCCGCGTCGGCGCAGGAGACGATCGCCGAGATCAATCCGTTCGTGAAGGTGCACCTGCACACCGACCGGCTCGAGTCGTCGAACGCGCTCGAACTGTTCGAGCAGTACGACCTGATCCTCGACGGCACCGACAACTTCGCGACGCGGTACCTGGTGAACGACGCCGCCGTGCTCACCGGCAAGCCCTACGTGTGGGGCTCGATCTACCGGTTCGAGGGCCAGGCGAGCGTGTTCTGGGAGAACGCGCCGAACGGCAAGGGCCTCAACTACCGCGACCTCTACCCCGAGCCGCCGCCGCCCGGCATGGTGCCGTCGTGCGCCGAGGGTGGCGTGCTGGGCGTGCTGTGCGCGTCGATCGGCTCGATCATGGTCAACGAGGCGATCAAGCTGATCACCGGTATCGGCGAGCCGCTGCTGGGCAGGCTCGTCAGCTACGACGCGCTCGAGATGAAGTACCGCGAGGTCAAGATCCGCAAGGATCCGGAGACCCCGAAGATCACCGAACTCATCGACTACGAAGCGTTCTGTGGCGTTGTGTCCGACGAAGCCGCTTCGGCCGCTTCGGGAAGCACGATCACTCCGGCGGAGCTCAAGGCCAAGTTCGACAACGGCGACAACTTCGCCCTCATCGACGTCCGCGAGCCGCACGAGTACGAGATCGTGAACATCAAGGGCGCGACGCTGATCCCGAAGGACAAGATCCTTTCGGGCGAGGCGCTGTCGGAACTGCCGCAGGACAAGCCGATCGTGCTGCACTGCAAGTCGGGCGCGCGTTCGGCGGAGGCGCTGGCGGCGTTGCACAAGGCCGGGTTCAAGGACGCGACCCACCTCGGTGGCGGCGTGCTGGCCTGGGCGCGGCAGATCGACCAGAGCCTGCCGACCTACTGACGTTACGCGCGGGTGGTAGCAAAGGTCCCTTGCTCTCTTTCTGCAGGTCGGCGTGGTGACCGTGTGGGTTTCGGGTCATCTGACGCACCAAAATCCACACGGTCCCCGACAGCGCGCACGCCACAAGACTGAGTACATGAAGGCCCCCTTCCTTGCGCCTAGGTACAGGAAGGGGTCCTTCATGTACCTAGGCGCGGGTGGTAGCAAAGGTCCCTTGCTCCCCCGAGCGTCAGTAGCCGATCGAGCGGCCGGTGAAGATCGCCCGCACGAAGACCGTGAATCCCGCCAAGACATCGGTCCGGTTCCCGCCCCGCGACTTCGGCACCGCGGCGATGATCTCGGCGTCGGTCAGCGGATGGGTCTTCCCGGCCAGTTCCCGCAGTTCCTCGGGTTTCCAGTTGTGGTTGCCCGCGACGTGCACCGACAGCGCGCCACGGCGCTGAACGAACTCGATCCGCTCGGCGTCGCGCCGCACGAACTCGCCGTCGCCGACCGGGGTGCACGTAGCGTTTTCGAGGCGCCAAGCGGTCTTCACCGCTGTCTCGCAGCTCTCGACGACATCGGTCGCGAAGGTCCAGACGGGCGAGATCCACAGCTGAGGCGCGTACTCGACGATCAGCGACCCGGAGTCTTCGGTCGTCTTGGTCGGGAGCCGATGAGGGCCGAGGTCCGCGGCGAGGGTGCGGTCGTGCGGGACGCCGGTCGCGGCGAGCCGCCGGGCGGCGGTGTCCGAAGGCAGCGACGCGGGCACGGCGATCCCGCCCGCGACCAACGCGACCAAAAGGACTCCCGCGCCCGCCCGGACGCCCGGCCCCCGCGCGAACAGACCCGCGACGAGCAGCACCGGCACGCCGAAGAACGGCAACGCGAACCAGGGATCGAACGCCTCCGCCACCTCCAGCACGAAGATCGCGCCGAAAACGCCGGACATCCCGGCCACGGAAGCCCACGCCAGCCGCGGCCAAGGCTTCGCGACGGCCGGAAAAGCCTCTGGCGCCGCGAGACCGACGACGTAGACCATCCCGATCGACGCGAGCGGAACCGGCAACGCGATCCACGGGACGTGCAGGAACGCGGCGAGCAGGAGCAACAGGCCCATGGTGACCGCGCCCAGCGTGCCGAGCAGCCACAGTGAACCGAGCGCGAGGGCGGTGAGTTGCCCGTCGGTGAGGCGGCGCTGCGCCGTTCGGGGGATCACGGTCGAAGAATGGCAGGTCAGAAGCGATCGTGTCTTGAGTATCGCTACTCAAGACCAGCGCGTCTTCTCGTTCGTGGCGCGGAAGACGGGGTAACGTGCCGAGCCGTGCGTGCCACCCTTCAGAGCCCTCCGGAACACGTCTGTTCGGCGTTCGGCGGACGTACCGGTGACGCGGAACCGATGCCCGGCACCGATTCCTGGCGCTACAACGATCTCGTGCTCAAGCCGGTCGTGGACAAGTCCCGGACCCTGTGGACGGCACGGGCGCTGGAAGCCGTCGACGAGCCGGGTCTGCGGGTCGCGAAACCGGTCCGGTCCAGTGACGGCCGTTGGGTGGTCGGCGGCTGGTCGGCGAACCGGTTCGTGTCCGGCACGGCCGAGCACCGGTACGACGAGGTCGTGCACGCGGCGGTCAAACTGCATCGCGCGACGGCCGGTCTGCCCCGGCCGGATTTCCTGGGACGGCGCACCGATCTCGAGGCGCTGGCCGACAAACTCGCCTGGGGCGAGGCGGACATGTCCCTCGACGAGAACAAGGGCGGCCGCTGGTTCGAGGTACTGGCGGGGTCCCGAAGACCGGTCAAACTGCCCGACCAGGTCGTCCACGGGGAGCTGCTCGCCGGCGTGCTGTTCGACGGCGACGCGGCGCCCGGCATCGTCGATTTCGTGCCGTACTACCGGCCGGGTGAATGGGGCGCCGCGATCGTCGCGGTCGACGCGCTGGCCTGGGGCGGCGCCACCATCGATCTTCTCGAACGCTGGGCGCATCTGCCCGAATGGCCGCAGCTTCTCCTGCGGGCCGTCCTCTTCCGCCTGGCGGCCAACGCCCTCGACCCGCGGTCGACCCGGGCGGCGCACGACGGACTTCGTGCCGCCGCCCGGGACGTGAGCGCCGTACTGTAGGTCACTCGGTGCGCAGGTTCTCCGCCTTCGCCGCCGAACGCACGGACGGCACCGTCGATGCCGTCACCAGCAGCACCATCACGACGGCCGCCGCGGCGAGCAGCGCGACCGCGGACCAGTCGACGTACAGCCCGTCCCAGAACAGCCGCTTGCCCAGCGCGGCGACGGCGATCCCGGTCGCCGTCGCGAGCACGATGCCCAGCAGCAGCGGGATTCCGTTCTGCCACAGCAAGGACCGGACGATCACGCGCACCGGGACGCCGGTGGCGGACAGCGCGCCGAGGGCTCGCCGCCGTTCACGGACCTGTTCCTGGGCGAGCACCAGCAGGCTCACCCCGGCCAGCAGCAGGACGAACAGCGCGCCGCCGAGCAGGATGTCCCGCGCGTCGTCGAACATCAGGGCCTCGGTGGAGGCCCGTTCCCCCTTGTAGGCCGCCACGGTGACCTGCCCGCTGTACGGTGCCGCGGAGTTCCGCACCAGCTCGACGAAATCCGGATTCCCGGTCGTCCCGCGCAGGGTCGCCGTGACCAAGGCCGCGGCCAGGTCGACACCCGCCACCGCCGCGGGCGTCGCGAGCACTTGTGGCGCCAGAGTCTCGGTGACGCTCGATGGCTTCACCTCGAACGGTCGCGGTGTGACCGGAACGGTCCACGGCTGCTCCCGTTTGTCGTTGTCCGTGATCTTCGCTGACTGTCCTATGTGGAGGAAGGACGGGTCGGCGAACACGTCGCCGTCACGGCAACCGGTAGCGGTGGTCGTCGCCTCGATCGTGGCGCAGTCGGCGACGGCGATCAGTACGAGCATGCCGTCCTGGCGCTTCCCCTCGACGAACAGCGAACGCAACACCTGGAAATCAGCCGCGCCGGGGACCGTGCGGACCGCGGCGATCGCCCGATCGGCCACGGAACCGTCCGCGTAGACGGTGATCCGGCCTCCCGTGTCGTCGTGGCGATCGGCCTCCATCGCGGCCTGTCCCGCCAGGAGGCTCTGCAGCGCGATCGCCCCGGCGAGGACCACGCAGAGACCCGCGACCACCCGTGACGGGGTCCCGCTGTCGCTCTGCATACGGCGGATCGCGAGCTGGAACGACGGCGGCCCGCCCTTGATCCGGGAAACGACGCGTTCCAGCAGCCACGGCAGCAGCGCGGGGATCCCGACCATCAGCAGTGCCGCGCCGCCGATCAGCGCCCAGCGGCCGAGTTCGCTCGCGACACCGAAATCCGGGGCGATCAACAGGATTCCGATGACGACCGGCAGCAGCCGCCACCACAACCTTCGCTTCGGCTGCGCGGTCTCGCGGACGACGCCGAGCGGTTCGACGACCAGGTGCCGCTGGGACGCCCAAGCCGTCGCCACGGTCAGGGCCGGGACCGCGAGCACGATCAGCACCACCAGCGGCCACGACGGCGTCAGGTCGTCCGGGTACAACCCGAACCGGAACACCTGGAAGTTCGCCGCCGTGCCGCGGAAGAGCAGGAACAGCGCGGTACCGACGACCAACCCGGCCGCGGCGCCCACTAGGGATTCCGCCGCGGTGATCCGGCGTAACTGCGCGAGGGACGAACCCGCCAGCCGCAACGCGGCGAGCCGCCGGTCCCGGGCCGCGCCGCCGAGCCGGGAGACCGTCCCGACGAAGATGAACACCGGCGTGAGGAGGACGAAGAGCCCGAGCAGCAGGAGCGAGAGGAGTCCCCGCTCGAACGGCGTTTCGTAGCCGGGAGGGGCACCGAAGGCATAGATCGCGACGCCGTTCCGCGGATTGCCCGTGCCTGCGTAGACGACGAGATCATTCGGATTGAGCACGGCTTCCGCATCGATGATCCCGACCGGCTTGCCGGGCAGACGGGGCCGCAACAGGCCACTGGTGTCGGCCGCGACGAGTTCGTCGAGCTTCGGGGAAAGGAAGACCTCGCCCGGCGCGGGCAGCCGGTCCACTCCCGGCGGGATCGGCGAGTTCGGCCCGGTGGCTTGAAGATGGACGAGCGAGATCGCCTGACCGCGGAAGTCGGTCGTCGTCGCGTGGTAGTTCAGCGGTGCGATACCCGGGATCTGTCCGTACCGCGGGGAAGCGGCGTACGTCCGCTGGTCGCGGTTCTCCTTGACGGTGCCCGCGGAGGCGCCGATCAGGAGTACCGCGACCGCGAGCCCGATGCCGACCGTGCTCAGGAGGAGCCTGACGATCGAGCCCCGGCCGCCCCCGACGGCCAGCCGGAACCCGAGCATCAGGTCTTCGCGCCCGGTCATCGGGTCACCACCGGTTCCCGTGTCCGGCCGTCGCGCACGATGACCTCCCGATCGGAGTAAGCGGCCACCCGCGGTTCGTGGGTGACCAGGACGACGGCGGCGTCGGTTTGTTTCGCCGCCTCGGACAGCAGGCGCATGACCAGTTCTCCGCTGAGCGTGTCCAGCGCGCCGGTCGGTTCGTCGGCGAAGACCACCGACGGTTCGGTGACCAATGCCCTGGCCATCGCGACGCGCTGGCTCTGCCCGCCGGAAACCTGGCCGGGCGTGCTGTCGTCGATGTCGCCGACCGCCAGCCGGTCGAGCCAGCCGCGCGCGATCCGCTCGGCGGGGCGGCGCCTCATCCCGCTCAGCCGCAGCGGCAGCGCGACGTTCTCCAGGCAGGTCAGCTCCGGCACGAGCTGCCCGAACTGGAAGACGAAACCGAATTCGGTACGCCGCAGGGCACTGCGTTCGGCGTCGGACATGCTCGCGAGGTCACGCCCGCGGAAGGAGACCTGACCTTCGTCGGGCCGGACGATCCCGGACAGGCAGTGCAGCAGGGTCGACTTCCCGGACCCCGACGGCCCCATGACCGCGACGATCTCGCCGGGTTCGAGCGTCAACCCGGCCCCGGCCAGCGCCTGATTCGGACCGAAGGCCTTGTGCAGGCCCAGCCCGTGTAACAACGGTGTTTCCACTGTGTGGTCCCCAGATCAGCGCGTCAGCTGGCGCGCGAGGTCGTCGAGGCGGGCGGCGGTGAGCTCCAGCCACCGCAGATCCGCCTCCAGGTGGAACAGTGCGTGGTCGCAGATCAGCTGGTCGGCGAGGTCTCCGGCGGTCTTGCGGGCGGTGAGCTCGCGCATGGCGCGCAGATGGGAGCTCCGCTGCGCGTCGAGCAGATCCTGGGCGCCGCGGCCGGACAGGAGCGCGAGCACGACCTTGGTGTAGAGCGTGTTCTGCAGGTAGACGGAGGGGTTTTCCGGGCTCTTCAGCCATTCCTCGACGTTGGTGACGCCGGCGTCGGTGATCGCGTACCGCTTCCGGTCCGGACCGCCGCCCGCTTCGACGCCGTTCTCCTCGACGAGGCCGTTCTTCAGGAGCCGGTTCAACGTCGAATAGACCTGTCCGTAGTGCAGTGGACGGTCTTGGCGGAACTGCTTGTCGTAGAGCTGTTTGAGGTCGTAACCGTGCTTCGGACCGGCTTCGAGCAGGCCGAGCAGGGTGTTCCCGATGGACATGCGGGCGACTATACACAGTGTGTATACGCACGGTCTATACACATGGTGAATAGTTGCTGAAGGGGCCTTTCGCCGCATGTGACGTGGTGAAAGCTCCCTTCGCCGCGTGGCATGCGGTGAAGGGCCCCTTCGGCCCTCATGGGATCTGTGCCGCATCGAGAGGTGTCGCGAAAGCCACTTTCGGGACGTCAGATGTCCTGAAAGTGGCTTTCGCGCGCGATCCGGGAGACAAGGGGGCGGAGCCGTGTCGAGGAGTTCGCTGGCTGTGTCGGATCACCGAAGCCTTGGGGAGATCTTGCCCGATTTCGACTGAATGACCGTTTGGTTCGGCTCGTCGGCGGTCGAGTGTCCCCAATGTGGCATTGGGGGCATCGGTTGCCTTCACGGACCTGCCCGGCGACCTCACGGTGTGACGTCCATCGGCGGCGGGCAATGTCAAACGCCTGAAACATTCAGGAGTTTTCAGGTAACACGGCCTACCTACCTTCAAGCGCTATCGACGCCTGGAGGAGGTGCCCGTGCCGCTCGCCGCCCCCACCGTGACCGCGGTGGACACGCACTGCCCCTACTGCGCCCTGCAGTGCGGGATGAGCCTCGACGGCGCCCGGGTCGCCCCGCGCGACTTCCCGGTCAACGCCGGCGGCCTGTGCCAGAAGGGCTGGACGTCGGGGGAGCTGCTCACTTCGCCGTCCCGCCTGACGACGCCGCTGATCAGGGTCGACGGCGAACTCCGGCCCGCGAGCTGGACGGAAGCGCTCGACCTCGTCGCCCGGCGGCTCACCGAGATCCGCGAGGCCAAGGGTGCCGACGCGGTCGCCGTCTTCGGCGGCGGCGGGCTGACCAACGAGAAGGCCTATCTGCTGGGGAAGTTCGCCCGCGTCGCGCTGGGCACCTCGCAGATCGACTACAACGGCCGGTTCTGCATGTCGTCGGCGGCCGCCGCCGGGATCAAGGCGTTCGGCGCCGACCGTGGGATGCCGTTCCCGGTCACGGATCTCGCCGACGCCGACGCGGTGTTGCTGATCGGCGCCAACCCGGCCGAGACGATGCCGCCGTTCACCCAGCACCTGCGGGGCGCGGATCTGATCGTCGTCGACCCGCGCCGCACGCCGACCGCCGAACTGGCCGGACTGCACTTGCAGCCCGCGCCGGGTACGGACCTCGCGCTCGCGCAAGGCATCCTGCACGCCGTCGTCGCCGACGGCCTCCTCGACAAGTCCTATGTGGTCTCGAGGACGAACGGTTTCGAAGAGCTGTGGCGTTCGGTCGCGGCCTGGTGGCCGGAGCGCGTCGAGCAGATCACCGGCGTCTCCGCCGCGGACCAGCGCCGGGTCGCCGCCAAGCTCGCCGCGGCCCGCAACGCCTACGTCCTCACCGCGCGCGGCACCGAACAGCACGCCAACGGCACCGCGATGGTCAACGCCTGGATCAATCTCTCGCTCGCCCTCGGCCTGCCGGGGCGCAAGGGATCCGGTTTCGGCTGCCTGACCGGGCAGGGCAACGGCCAAGGCGGTCGCGAGCACGGGCAGAAAGCCGACCAGCTGCCCGGCTATCGCAAGATCGACGACCCCGCCGCGCGCGAATACGTCGCCGGGGTCTGGGGTGTGCCACCGGAATCCCTGCCGGGGCCGGGCCGTTCGGCCGTCGAGCTGCTGGAGGCGCTCGGCACCGAAGACGGGCCGAGCGCGCTGATGGTGTTCGGCAGCAACCTCGTCGTTTCCGCGCCCGGCGCCGGGAACATCCAGGACAAAGTGTCCTCTTTGGACTTCCTGGTGGTCTCGGACCTCGTCCTCTCGGAGACGGCGGCGATGGCCGACGTCGTCCTGCCGGTCACCCAGTGGGCCGAGGAGGACGGCACGATGACCAACCTCGAAGGCCGGATCCTCCTGCGGCGCAAGGCGATCGATCCGCCGTCCGGCGCGAAGACCGATCTTTATGTGCTTTCCGAACTCGCCCGCCGGTTCGGTCAGCCCGACGGACGGTTCCCGACGGACGCCGAGATGGTCTTCACCGAGCTCCGCCGCGCGTCCAAGGGCGGCGTCGCCGACTACTCGGGCATCACTTACGACCGGCTCCGCGACGGCGAAGCCCTTTACTGGCCCGTCCCGGCGGAATCACATCCCGGTACACCGCGGATGTTCCTCGACTCCTTCGCTCACCCGGACGGCCGCGCGCGGTTCGTGCCGGTGGACCACGTCGGCCCGGCCGAGCTGCCGGACGCCGAATTCCCCTTGCAGGCCACCACCGGGCGGGTCCTGCAGCACTACCAGTCCGGGGCGCAGACCCGGCTGGTCAAGGAACTCAACGACGTCGTGGCGGAGGCCTTCGTGGAAGTTCATCCCGACACCGCTGCCCGCGCGGGGCTGGCCGAGGGCGACCTCGCGCTCGTGCGCTCCCGCCGCGGGGAGACCGTCGCACGCGTCCGTTGTGTGGCGTCGCTGCGCCCCGACCTGGTGTTCCTGCCGTTCCATTTCCCCGGTGAGGGCAGGGCGAACCTGCTGACCAACCCGGCGCTCGACCCGACGAGCCGGATGCCCGAGTTCAAGGCGTGCGCGGTCGCGCTCGCCCCGGCCGAGGTCGTCGCGTGAGCCCCCGGTCGGTGGTCATCGCCGGATACGGGATGGCGGGCGCGCGGCTCGCGGACGAGATCCAGCGCCGCGACCCGGAGGGTGAGCGCGTGCGGCTCACCGTCGTCGGCGCGGAGGAACACACCGCCTACAACCGGGTACTGCTCTCGTCGGTGGTCGCCGGCACCATGCGGCCCGAGGCCGTCCGGCTGCACGACGACGAATGGCCGTCCCGTACCCGTGCGGATCTTCGCCGGGGGGTCTCCGCGACGTCGATCGACCGGGACACGCGGCGGGTTCACCTCGACGACGGGTCCACTGTGGACTACGACGCGCTCGTGCTCGCCACCGGCGCCAATCCGTGGATGCCGCCGGTGGAAGGGCTCGAACCCGGCCCGGACGTCGTCGCGTTCCGCACCCTTGACGACTGCGCCCGGATTCTCGACGCCGCCAGGCTGGGCGCGCCGGTCGCGGTGCTCGGCGGCGGGCTGCTCGGCCTGGAGGCCGCGCGAGGTCTCGCCGGACGCGGGAATCTCGTGACCGTCGTGCATCCGATGCCGCACATCATGGAACGTCAGCTGGACGCGGAATCGGCGCGGGTGCTGACCAGGAAGCTCGAAGAACTCGGCGTCGCCTTCCGGCTCGGTGTCGGAGCGGCGCGCTACGTCAGCGGCGACGGGCTCAAACTCGACGACGGCACGCACGTTCCCGCCGATCTCATCGTCGTCTCCACCGGCGTCCGGCCCGAGACGAAACTGGCCGTGGACGCCGGGCTGACCGTCGAGGGCGGCATCGTCGTCGACGATCTGCTGCGCACCAGCGACGGCCGGATCCACGCGATCGGTGACTGTGCCAAGCATCCCGGCGCGTTCGGCGGGCTCGTGCAGCCCGCGTGGGAACAGGCCGCCGTCGTCGCGGATCTGGTCACCGGCGCGAAATCCGCGTCGCGGTACCGCGGTACTCAAGCGGTGACGAGGCTCAAGGCGCGCGGCATCGACCTCACCGCGCTCGGCGAGACGATGACCGGCGCGGACGACCCGGCCGCCGAAGTGCTCACGTTCAGCGACCCGGCGGGCTGCCGTTACGGCAAGCTCGTCGTCCGCGAGAACCGGGTGGCCGGCGCGATCCTGCTCGGCCTGCCCGACGCTGCCGCGACGATCACGCAGCTCTACGACCGGGGCACCCCGGTGCCCGAAGACCGGCTGGCTGTCCTTTTAGGACGCTCGCTGCCGCCGGGAGCGCCGTCGGCGTCGAGCCCGGCCGATCTGCCCGCGTCGGCGGTCATCTGCCGCTGCAACGCGGTGACCAAGGGGCGGCTCGTCGAAGCGTGGCGCGGCGGCGCCACCGACGTCCCCGCCCTCGCCGGGGCGACCCGCGCGACGACCGGCTGCGGCGGCTGCAAGGACGCCGTGAGCGGGGTCGCGAAATGGCTGGCCGCCCAGTGAACCCGAACGCATCCACCAAGGAGGACCTCATGGAAGCTCGTGGAAAGCGCTGGATCGAGCACTGGGATCCCGAGAACGAGCAATTCTGGGAGGAGACCGGGAAGAAGATCGCCCGGCGGAACCTCTGGTTCTCCATCCTGGCCGAGCACATCGGTTTCTCCGTCTGGACACTGTGGTCGGTCATGGTCCTGTTTATGGGCCCGCAGTACGGCTTCTCCGCCGCCGACAAGTTCCTGCTGGTCTCGACCCCGACGCTGATCGGCGCACTGATGCGGCCGCTCTACACGTTCGCGGTGGCGAAGTTCGGTGGCCGGAACTGGACGATCGTCAGCGCGCTGTTGCTGCTGGCGCCCACGATCCTGGCGGCGATCGCGATGCAGCCGGGCACTTCGCTCGGCACGTTCCTGGTGATCGCCGCGCTCGGCGGGGTCGGCGGCGGGAACTTCGCGTCGTCGATGACCAACATCAACGCGTTCTACCCGGAGAAGCACAAGGGCTGGGCGCTCGGGCTGAACGCGGGCGGCGGGAACCTCGGTGTGGCCGCGATCCAGCTGATCGGTCTGCTGGTCATCGGCACCGTCGGCGCCACCGCGCCGCGGGTGGTGCTCTACATCTACATCCCGCTGATCGTGGTCGCCGCGACCTGCGCGTACTTCTTCATGGACAACCTCGCGTCGATGAAGGGCGACACCAAGGCGATGCGCGAGGTCGTCAAGGATCCGCACACCTGGGTGATGTCGTTCCTCTACGTCGGCACGTTCGGTTCGTTCATCGGCTACAGCTTCGCTTTCGGGCTGGTGCTGCAGAACCAGTTCGGCCGCACGCCACTGCAGGCGGCCGCGGTGACGTTCCTCGGCCCGCTGCTCGGCTCGTTCTCGCGGCCGACGGGCGGCTGGCTGGCCGACCGGATCGGCGGCGGCAAGATCACCTTCGTGACGTTCGTCGGCATGGCCGCGGCGACCGTGGTGCTGATCCTGGCCTCGACGTCGAATTCGCTGGCGCTGTTCACCGTCGCGTTCATCGTGCTGTTCGTGCTCACCGGAATCGGCAACGGCTCGACGTACAAGATGATCCCGGCGATCTTCCGCGCCAAGGCGAAGGTCGCGATCAGCGAGGGCGCGGACGAGACGCTGGAGATGCTCAAGGCGCGCAAGCTTTCCGGCGCGTTGATCGGGCTGGCCGGCGCGATCGGCGCACTCGGCGGGTTGTTCATCAACCTGGCCTTCCGCCAGTCGTTCGCGGACACGAAGAGCGGAGTGCCGGCGTTCGTCGCCTTCCTGGTCTTCTACGGCCTGTGCTTCGCCGTCACGTGGGCGGTGTATCTGCGCAAACAGCAGTCGGAGGTGGCGAGCACCCGAGGCCTGGCGCTCGCCGGAGCGGAGGTCTGATGCGGAAACTCGTCGTCGTCGGACATGGCATGGTCGCGCACCGGCTCGTCGAAGCGGTGCGCGCGGAGGACAAGGACGGCCAGTGGCAGGTCGTGGTGCTCGCCGAGGAGGCGCGTCCCGCGTACGACCGGGTCGCCCTGACGTCCTATGTGGACACCTGGGATCCGGCCTCCCTCGCCTTGGAGGGCGCGGACTACGCGGGTGATCCGTTGGTCGAGCTGCGGCTCGGCGATACCGTCGCTTCGGTGGATCGCGAGCGCAAGATCGTCGTCACCGAAGCGGGTCACGAGCAGCCATACGACACGCTCGTCCTCGCGACTGGTTCGCGGCCGTTCGTCCCGCCGGTGCCGGGACACGATCTCCCCGGCTGTTTCGTCTACCGGACGATCGAGGACCTCGACGCCATCCGGGAAGCGGCTCAGCGGCCCGGCCGTGGACGTCGTTCGGCGGTCGTCATCGGTGGCGGGCTCCTGGGGCTGGAAGCCGCGAAGGCGTTGCGGGACATGGGTCTCTCGCCGCACGTCGTCGAGATGGCGCCGCGCCTGATGCCGCTGCAGGTCGACGAGGGCGGCGGCGGCCTGCTCCGGCGGCTGATCACCGACCTCGACGTGACCGTCCACACGGGAACTTCGACCGACGCCATCGAGCCGGATGGCGAACGCTACATCGCGCGGCTCGGCAACGGCACCGAGCTCGACGTCGACCTGGTCGTGTTCTCCGCCGGTATCCGTCCGCGCGACGACCTGGCGCGTTCGTCCGGGCTGGAAGTCGGTGCGCGCGGCGGGATCCTGGTCGACGACACCTGCCGGACGGCCGATCCCGCGGTGTACGCGATCGGCGAATGCGCGGCCGTCGACGGCAAGGTGTACGGCATCGTGGCGCCCGGTTACGCGATGGCGGAGATCGTCGCGGCGCGGCTGACCGGCGGCGAGGGCACGTTCCCCGAGCCGGACATGTCGACGAAGCTCAAGCTCATGGGCGTCGACGTCGCCAGCTTCGGCGACGCGCATGCGGCGACCGAGGGCGCGCTGGAGGTCGCGTTCAACGACGCCGTCGCGGGGACGTACAAGAAGCTCGTCGTCTCGGACGACTCGAAGACGTTGCTCGGCGGTGTCCTGGTCGGCGACGCGAGCGAGTTCAACACCTTGCGCGCGATGGTCGGCAGGCCGCTGCCCGCCGAACCGGGTGCGATCCTCGCCCCGGCCGGTGGTGGAGCGGCGGTCGGCGTCGACGCGCTGCCGGACGCCGCGCAGATCTGTTCGTGTAACGCGGTTTCCAAGGGCGCGATCACGCACGCGATCACCGAAGAGGGCTGCGATTCGGTCGCCAAGATCAAGGGCTGCACGCGGGCCGGAACGGCGTGCGGCTCGTGCGTCCCGTTGCTGGGCAAGCTGCTGACGGCGTGCGGTGTCGAGCAGTCGAAGGCGCTGTGCGAGCACTTCACGCAGTCGCGCGCGGAGCTGTTCCAGATCCTGCAGGCCACCCGGATCACCACGTTCAGCGAGATGATCGACCGCTACGGCACCGGGACCGGTTGCGCGATCTGCAAACCGGCGATCGCGTCCATCCTGGCCACGCTGGGCAACGGGCACATCCTCGCCGGCGAGCAGGCGACCCTGCAGGACACCAACGACAAGTTCCTCGCGAACCTGCAGCGCAACGGGACGTATTCGGTGGTCCCGCGCATCCCCGGCGGCGAGGTCACGCCGGAGAAGCTCATGGTGATCGCGCAGGTGGCGATGGATTTCGGGCTGTACACCAAGATCACCGGCGGGCAGCGGATCGACCTGTTCGGCGCCACCGTCGACCAGCTGCCGCTGATCTGGCGGCGGCTCGTCGACGCCGGGTTCGAGTCGGGGCACGCGTACGGGAAGTCGTTGCGCACGGTCAAGTCCTGTGTCGGTTCGACGTGGTGCCGCTACGGCGTGCAGGACAGCGTCGGGCTCGCGATCGAGCTGGAGTTGCGGTATCGCGGCCTGCGCTCGCCGCACAAGCTGAAGTCGGCCGTTTCGGGCTGTGCGCGGGAATGCGCGGAGGCGCGGAGCAAGGACTTCGGCGTCATCGCCACCGACAAGGGCTGGAACCTTTACGTCGGCGGCAACGGCGGCGCGACCCCGCGGCACGCGGATCTGCTCGTGTCCGAAGTGGACACCGAGACGCTGATCCGCACGATCGACCGGTTCCTGATGTTCTACGTCCGCACGGCCGACCGCCTGCAGCGCACCGCGCCGTGGGTCGAGGAGATGGAAGGCGGGCTCGACCACCTGCGCGCGGTGATCGTCGACGACAAGCTCGGCATCTGTGAGGACCTCGACGCGGCGATGGCCAAACACGTCGGCGACTACGCCGACGAATGGCGCGGCGTGCTGGAGGATCCGGAGAAGCTGGCGAAGTTCAGCTCGTTCGTCAACGCGCCGGGCACACCGGATCCGACGATCTCGTTCCGTACCGAACGCGACCAGAAAGTGCCAGTACTGCTGGGCATCCCGGAGGTGAAACAGTGACGACGTCGATCGAGCGCACCTGGACCGCCGTTTGCGCGGCGGGCGCCGTCCCCGAATGGTCCGGTGTCGCCGCCCTGCTCGACGGCGGGACGCAGGTGGCCATCTTCCGGCTCCCCGGCGACCGGTGGTACGCACTGTCCAATGTGGACCCGATCAGCGGAGCGGCGGTGCTTTCGCGAGGCATCGTCGGTGACGCGGGCGGCGTTCCCGTGGTGGCTTCGCCGGTGTACAAGGAACGCTTCGATCTGCGGACCGGCGCCTGTATCGACGCCGAAGAGGTCTCGGTCGCCGCGTATCGGGTCCGGGTCGCCGGGGGTGTGGTGGAGGTGGAATTCTCGCCGTGACGGACGTTCTTCCCCTGGCGGGATTCGTCATCGGGATCACGGCGGCGCGACGGGCTGACGAGCTCGGCGCGCTGTTCGTGCGTAAAGGTGCGACCGTGCGCTACGGCCCGGCGATCCGGATCGTGCCGCTCGCCGACGACACCGAACTGCGGTCGGCCACCATGCGCCTGCTGGAAGACCGGGTCGACGTCGTCGTCGCGACGACCGGGATCGGCTTCCGCGGCTGGGTCGAGGCGGCCGAAGGCTGGGGCCTGGGGGAGGAGCTGCTGGACAGACTGGGGAAGTCTTCGCTGCTCGCGCGCGGCCCGAAGGCCAAGGGGGCGATCCGCGCGGCCGGGCTTTCGGAGGACTACTCGCCCGCGTCGGAGAGCAACGCCGAGGTGCTGAGACATCTGCTCGATTCCGGTGTGGACGGTCAGCGGATCGCGGTGCAGCTGCACGGCGAGCCGCTTCCGTACTTTGTGGACAGTCTGCGTTCCGCGGGCGCCGAAGTGATCGAAGTGCCGGTGTACCGGTGGGTCGGGCCGTCCGATCCCGGGCCGCTGGACCGGCTGCTGGACGGTGTCCTCGACGGTTCGGTGGACGCGTTGCCGTTCACCAGCGCGCCCGCGGCGGCGTCCCTGCTGGCGGTGGCGAAGCGGACCGGGCGGTTGCCGGGAGTCGTGGGAGCACTGGAGAAGCGGGTCGTGGCGGCTTGCGTCGGGCCGATCACCGCGGCACCGCTGGCCGCGCTCGGGATCCCGACGGTGCAGCCGACACGGTCGCGGATCGGGGCGCTGGCGCGGACGGTGTCCGACGCGCTCGAAGCCCGTTCGCCGCGACTGACCGCGGGCGGGCGGAGTATCGAACTGCGAGGCCAGGCGGCGTTGGTCGACGGGCAGTGGTGCGACATCGCGCCCGCGCCGATGGCCATCCTGCGGGCGCTGGCGGAATCGCCGGGGAGGGTGTTCTCCCGGCGGGAGCTGGTCTCCGCGCTCCCCGACGGCGGCGAGGAACACGCCGTCGAGACCGCCATCGGCCGCCTGCGGAACTCCTTGGGCACGCCGAAACTGGTCCAGACGGTGGTGAAACGCGGCTACCGCCTGGCCGTCGACCCCTGACGCCCGCGTTTCGTCCTCTGAATGCGGATACCGCATTCAGAGGACGAAATGCGGGGGGTGGGTCACGGGGTGAAGAGGTCGGTCTTGGTGATGAGGACGTGGTTGCCGTCCGGGCCGGCGTTGGCCAGCACGGCGGCGCCGCCCGCGATGAGGACGCGGCCGTCGGCGAGCTTGACCGCGCCGAACTTCGCCCTGCCGATGGTGAGCCCGATCAGCGGCCCCCATTGCCCGGTCGCGGGATCGAAGATCTCGGAGTTCTGATACCCGGCGTCGTACCCGCCGTATTCGAGGCCTCCGATGGCCAGCACCTTTCCGGAGTCCAAGCGGATCAGGCGGAATTCGTCGCGCGGGATCCCCATCGGCGCCGCGTCGGTCCATTTGCCGGTGGCCGGTTCGTAGCGTTCGGATTCGCCGAGGCTGAACGGCGCGTAGTTCCAGTTCTGCGGCCCGCCGGTGTGGCCGCCGGTGAGCAGCACGGTCCCGTCGGCGAGCGCGACCATCTGCGCGCCGACACGCGGCCGCCCGGTTTCGAGCGGGACCGGGGTACCGATCGGCGTGGTGGGGCTCCAGGTGCCGTCGACCGGGTCGTAGATCTCGCAGAAGGTCAGGCCGACGAGATCGCCGCCGGTTTCGACGAGACCCGACGCGACGAGCACCTTGCCGTCCGGCAGCAGTACCGCGGGGAACGCCGCCCTGGCGTGGATCATCGGCGCGGTCTCGGTCCAGGTTCCCGTCGCCGGGTCGTAGATCTCCGCCGCCGCGATCACGAGGGAATCGATCGGCGGCCGTTCGCTCCCGCCGCCCATCACGAGCACCCGGCCGTCCGCCAGCGCGATCGCGTGATGGTTGCAGCGGGCGGTGTGCATCGAGCCGGTCGGGCTCCAGGTCCCGGTCGCCGGGTCGAAGACCTCCGCGGAGGTGAGGATGTTGGGCGAAGTGGACGGATGGCCGTGAAAACCGCCCGCCGCCAGCACCTTGCCGTCCGGCAGGACGGTCAGCGAGTGCAGGCGACGGCTGGTCGCCAGCGATCCGGTGACCGTCCATTGGCCACTGCCCGGGTCGTAGAGCGCGGCGTCGGCGTACGTCACCGCACCGCGGTTGTTGCCGCCGCCCGCGGCGAGGACACGCCCGTCCGGCAGCAGGACCGGGCCTTCGTTCATGCCGTCCCATTGGCGCGCCCATGGCAGGTCGCCGGTGGCCGCCCAGCCGCTCGCCATCGTCCGGGATTCCGTCTGTGTGCTCATGTCTTCGACGGTCGCCGCCGGGTTCTCCGGCGGCAAGCGGTTGCGCGATGGCCTACCTCTTGGGCACCCGGAACGGGACCGATCGGACCGCCTTCAGGCCCAGGTGACGCGGAAGCCGGGGAACTCCCGGGCGGCGGCGACACGGGCCGCCTCCGCTTCGGCCGCTTTCCGGACGGCCGGGCGGAGCGCGTCGAACGGGGTGACGGTGAAGTCGAGCCGCTTCTTCCCGCTCGCCTTGGCCCGCCACACGCCGGCGATCTCGCCGTCGGCCAGCAGCGCGCCGGGGCTGCCGAGGATCTTCCAGACCTCCTTCTGCCGGGCCTTGTCCGGCACCAGCACGGCTCGGTCGCGTGCCTGGACGAACGGGTCGAGCGGCGGCAGCAGGCGCACCACGTCCGGCTCCGGCGGATTCTCCAGCAGCGCCACCCGGTCTTCCGGCAGGAAGGCCTTCTTGCCGTCGACGCGGACCTCGGCCAGGCCGTCCGGCCACATCGCGTCGACCCCGGTGCGGGTCGTCCCGACATAGGCGGCGGCGTCGCCGGGAGCGGCGGGACCGTTGATCCGCAGGTAACCCTCGACCACGCGGGTGGCCGCCTTGGCGTCCGGCGACGTCTTGAGCCGTCCGCGTCTTTCCAGCGGTGCCAACGTCGCCGGGGTCGCGCCCGCCTCCAGCCGGACCCCGGCGTGGAGCGACGCGACCCGCATCAACTGCTCGTAGATGTGCACGACCCCGCAGCCGCGGCAGGCGTACGACAGGCCGTCGGGGATCAGTTTCGTGACCGCGCCGCTCACTGTGCCCTTGGTCTGGACGCCGGTGACGACCTCGCGGATCGCCTTCGCCGCGGTGAACAACGCGTCCGTCGCGGACATGCCCGCGTCGTCGACCTGCTTGCGCTGCCAGAGGATCCGGGCCATCGCGTCCTTCTCGTCGAGAGGCACGAGAGCGGCCCGGATCGCGTCCAGCTCCGCACGGCGGTGGAAATGCGGCGCGCCGCGATGCGTCCACGCGAGCACGAAACGGTCGTCGTCCCAGACGCCGGGCGTGATGTCGCCGTCGATCCGGGCGGCGAGGCCCAGCAGGGCGGTGTCCCGCACGGAATCCTGCAGCCCGAGGTCGAACACGGCCGCCGCGGCCGGATCCGTCTCCTCACGGTGCAGGCCGTGCGCGGCGATCCGGTACGCCAGCACCTGCTCGCGATCGACCTCGAGCACCTGTCCTCCTTAAAGCGAGTAGTCGAGCGTGTACGACATCGTCGGCTCGCCGAGGGCGCCCGTCGTGGTGCCGCTGCCGGTGATCCCGGCGAGTTCACCCGTTCCGGAGCCCTCGACCACCGTGAACGCCGACTTGATCCCCTGCGTGTCGAACCCGGTGTCGTGCTTGATCACGAAGCTTCCCTTGCGTCCGTCCACGCTGCCCTCGATCCGTTCGAGGCCGGGAGAGGTCGTGTCGCCGCCGTCGTAGCCCTCACCCGCGTAGTACAGCAGGTAGTCGAGGACGGACTCACCTTCGATCAGCCCGCTGTAGGCGAGCGTGGCGTGCGCGTAGGCGACTCGCGGCGCGCCCTCCGTGCCGCTGACGACGGATTCTTCCCAGTTCTTCATGGCGAACGTGTTCATGGGTTCACCCTGTCAGCCATACCTGTCAGGATGTGTCAGGTTTTAGGGGATACTGGATTCATGCGCGCGAGCAGACTCCTGTCGGTCCTCCTCCTGCTGCAGAACCGCGGCCGGATGACGGCCGAGGAGCTGGCGACCGAGCTGGAGGTGTCGGTCCGGACGGTCTACCGCGACGTCGAGGCGCTGTCCGCGGCCGGCGTGCCGGTGTACGCCGATCGCGGGCGCACCGGCGGCTATCAGCTGGTCGACGGCTATCGCACGCGGCTGACCGGGCTGACCGAGGAGGAGGCGCAATCGCTTTCGCTGGCGGGCCTGCCCGGCGCGGCCACCGAACTCGGGCTCGGCACGGTCCTCGCCGCCGCTCAGCTCAAACTGCACGCGGCCATGCCGTCGGAGCTGCGTGCCGGGGCGAGCAAGATCTCCGAACGGTTCTACCTCGACGTCCCCGGCTGGCATCGCGGGATCGAAAGCCTGCCGCGACTGTCCGAACTGGCCGACGCGGTCTGGCACGGGCGGCGCGTCAAGGTCCGGTACGAACGCTGGGGGCAGCGGAAGGTCGACCGCGTGCTCGATCCGCTGGGTCTGATCCTCAAGGCGGGGAACTGGTATCTCGCGGCGCGGTGCGACGGCACCGACCGGACGTACCGCATCTCCCGCATCGAAGAACTCGAAGATCTCGGCGAGACCTTCGAGCGGCCGTCGGACTTCGACCTCGCGCGCTACTGGCACGAATGGTCGGAGCAGTTCGAAAAGCGGATGTACTCGCGGACGGCGGTGGTGCGGTTGAACGAATTCGCCCGCATACTGCTGCCGTTCTATCTCGGGGCCGTCGGGGCCCGGGCGTTGCGGGAAACACCCGCGGAGCCCGACGAAAACGGCTGGCTGACGATGGAACTGCCCGTGGAACCGGGAGAATCGGCCGTCGGCGAGCTACTGCGGTTCGGCGGGAACCTCGAAGTGCTCGAACCGCCGGAGCTGCGCGAGCGGCTGGCGGAGGAGATCAAGAAGATGGGCGCGGTTTATGGCTGACCTGGACGGCATCACGATCGGGATCACCGCGGAGCGGCGGGCCGACGACTTCATCGGCGCGCTGACCCGGCAGGGCGCGACGGTGCTGCACGCGCCCACCATCCGGATCGTCCCGTTGCCCGACGACACCGAACTGCGGGCGGCGACGGACGCCGTGCTGGCCGGCCCGGTCGGGTTCACCGCCGTCACCACTGGCGCCGGATTCCGTGGCTGGCTTTCGGCGGCCGAAGGCTGGGGGCTGCGCGAACCGTTGCTGGAGCGGCTGGCGGCGTCGCGGATCTTCGCGCGCGGGCCGAAGGCGGTGGGCGCCGTGCGTGGTTTCGGCCTCCGGGAGGAGTTTTCCGCGCCCGAGGAGAGCAACGCCGAACTGTTCGAAGGATTGCGGGACGCCGGGGTTCATGGCGAACGGGTCGCGGTCCAGTTGCACGGCACCCTGCTGCCCGAGCTCACCGCGTCGCTGCGGGACGCGGGCGCGGACGTCGTCCAGGCACAGCCGTACCGCTGGCTTTCGCCCGTGGACGTCGCACCTGTGCACGAACTCGTCGAAAGCGTGATCGCCGGACGGGTGCACGCTTTGGCCTTCACTTCCGCTCCCGCGGCGGCGAACCTGCTCACGCTGGCGGGCCCGCGCCGAGAGGAACTTCTTGCCGCACTGCGAGGTCCGGTGCTGTGCGCGTGCGTCGGCCCGGTGACCGCGGCGCCGTTGGAAGCCGCCGGGGTGCCGACCGTCCAGCCCGAACGTCAGCGGCTCGGCGCGTTGGTCAAACTTCTCGTCGCGGAACTGCGCATTCGGCCGTCTTGACGCGGGAAGTCCGCTTTGCCAGGCTCGACACATCGGACGCGGGGAGGGCGGCGGATGTCCGAGTCTCAATCGGTCACCTTCGTGCGCGCGATGTTGCGAAAGGGCTCTTCGGTACTGGGCGCCAGCCCGGCCGACGAAGCACCCGACCCGGATTCGGTGCCGGACTGGCGCTATCGCGAGGACTCCGCGGACACGCTGCTGATGCGCGCGATCCGGTACTCGGCGCTGGGCCCGATCTTCTACCGCGTGGCCGCGTTTCCGAAGGTGTACATCGGTTTCCTGGTCGCGAACGGCTCGGCGGGCATCGTGCCGGTGCTGAGCACGACGATCCTCGGGATGCTGCTCAACGTCTTCGCGGTCTGGTGGGTGGTGCGCGGCCGCGGGATCCGGGCGAAGACGTCCGGACGGCTGATGTACGCGGATCTCGCCGTGGGCGTGGTGCTCACGACGATCGTGGCCGCCGCGGCGCCCACTGAGATCCAGCCGTTCGCCATCGACGTCGCGTGGACGTGGATGGTCGGGACGGTGGCGTTGTGGACGCTGTCGTTCGGGCTGCCCGCGGCTTGTCTGCTGCTGATCGCGGCCGTGCCGTTCCGGGCCTTCCTGACGTGGGTCGGTGGGCTCCCGCTCGATCATCCGCTCGCGCTGAGCCGGTCGGTGGGATGCATGGTCGCGCTCGTCGTGGCGATGGTGACCACGGCCGGGATCCTGATCCTGCTCGGCGTCGGGACCCGGTTCGCGCTGGGTATCGGGATGCGGCGGGGGCAGCGCGCCGAACGTCTGCGGACCCAGCGGGTGATGCACGATTCCGTGCTGCAGACGTTGGAAGCGATGGGGCTCGAAGCGCCGGACGACGATTCCGCCGCTTCGGAACGGCTCGCGGAGATGCGCGCGACGGCGCGGGCGCAGGCTGCCGAACTCCGGCGTGAACTGACCGGCCCCGACGCGCCCTCGGCCCGGGGCCTCGCGGCGGATCTCGCCGAGGTCGCCACCGAAATGGCGCGCGACGGCCTCCGCACCCAGCTCGTCGCCGCCGAGACCGAAGAGGACTACCGCCTCTCGCACGCGCGCCGGACCGCCATCCGGGACGCCGTCCGCGAAGCGCTTCGAAACACTGTGAAGCACGCTGGGACGAAACAGGTCGTGCTTCGCGTCGAGGAGTGCGAAGGCGGCGTCGCGGTCATCGCGCGGGATCAGGGGACCGGCTTCAGCATGCTGGACCGGCCGCCGGGCTTCGGGATCAGCCAGTCGATCATGGCGCGGCTGGCGGAGGTCGGCGGGCGGGGGACGATCGATTCGCATCCGGGGCGGGGAACCCGGGTGACGCTTTGGGTGCCGCACTGAGCGCCGACGGGCTCCGGGAGCAAGGGACCTTTGCTCTCGCTTGCTTAGCATGGCTACGTAAGTGGTAGCAAAGGTCCCTTGCTCTCTTTCCGCAGGTCAGGGCCTACTAGGGCCGGTGCTGATGTCTCAAAGGGGCCCTTCAGGACGTCCAACGTCCCAAAGGTGGCCTTCAGGGCATGCCACCGGCATGCCGCATGTCATGAAAGGGCCGTTCAGGACGAAAAACGTCCTGAACGGCCCTTTCATGACACAACGCGAGAAGCCCCTCAGTCCTCCTCGGCCGCCGGAGCCTCCCCAGCCTCCGCCTGCCGCATCGCCTCACGCCCAGCGGCCTCTTCGCTGACCCCCTGCCGCCAGTACCCCGTGAAGCAGATCGCCCGCTTGTCGATCCCGCGCTCCCGCACGAGGTGCCGCCGCACCAGCTTCACCATGTTCGCCTCGCCGGAAATCCACGCGTAGGCCGTCCCGCCCGGCAGTTCCGCCTTCCGCACGGCCTCCAGAACCGCCGAGCCGACGTCGCCGGAACCGCGCACCACCCAGTGCAGCTCCACGGTTCCCTGCGTTTCGAAGACCTGCCGGTCTTCGCGATCACTGATCTCGATGTAGACCAGCGCTCGCGTCCCAGCCGGCAGCGCCTCGACGATCGCGCCGATCGCCGGGATCGCGGTCTCGTCGCCGATCAGCAGCTGCCAGTTCGTCTCCGAAGGCACGTCGTAGAGCCCGTGCGGCCCGAGGAAAGCGACCCTGTCGCCCTCCGAAGCGCGCGAAGCCCACGCGGAGGCGGGGCCTTCGTCGCCGTGCAGTACGAAGTCGATGTCGACCTCCTGCACGGACGGCCGCAGCGCGCGCACGGTGTACGTGCGCATCGGCGGGCGGACGTCGTCGGGCATCGCGAGGTAGGTCCGGTACCAGGACAGCACTTCGTCGCCGCTCAGCGGCGCGGGCAGCACGGGTTCCGCCTGGCCGGGCTGCGGGAAGAACACCTTCAGGTACTGGTCGGGCGCCTGGTCCACCAGCGACGCCCCCGAGAAGGTCACCCTGCTCATATGCGGGGTGAGCCGCCTGACGCCGGTCACCTTCGCCTCGATGTAGCTCATTAGGGGAGGCTAACCTAAAAGAGCGCGCCGGGACCAGCGTCGTCGTCGGGATCACGTTGCCAGCGGTATTTCCGCAGGTCGACGCGCTGTCCGTCGGGTATGACGCCTTCCGCGCGCAGTCGTTGCAGCTGTTCGTCGACCAAATGCGGAGCCGGCGTCCCGTCGGCCCGCAGAATGCGGTGCCAAGGCAGGTCCTGGCCGTCCTCGCCGAGGATCCGGCCGACCAGCCGCGGTGACGGCGCTCCCGAAACCGACGCTATATCCCCATAAGTCGCGACCGAGCCGGCGGGCACGCTCGCGATGACCTCGCGCACCCGCTCGTGCAGTTCGTCATCCATGGGACCACTTTGCCGTGCCGCTGCGAGGTTGTGTCGGCGGGGCGTGGTTCCATCGTGGGCGTGAACGGGCGGCGAACAGCGGCAGGAACCGACGCGCGGCTGGTCCGCACGCCGGTCACCGGCACGCCGTCCTTCCAGTGGGATTCCGGCGCCCGCCGCCTGCTGGCCGCCCCGGACGGGTTCCGCAGGGTCCTCGGCGGCCCCGGCACCGGTAAGACGGCCTTGCTGGCGTCGGCGGCGTCGCGGCGTATCGCGGAGGGCGCGAATCCGGAGAGCGTGCTCATCCTGACCACGTCCCGCAAGGCGGCCGAGGCCCTGCGCGCCGACATCACCCATCGGCTCACCACCGATCCCGAAGAGGATCCGCTGCCGCGCACGATCCGCGAGCCGCTCGTGCGCACGGTGCATTCGTACGCGTACGCGCTGTTGCGGATGGAGGCGCAGGCCGACGAACTCCCGCCGCCCCGACTGCTGGCCGGGGCGGAGCAGGACGTCGTCGTCCGCGATCTGCTCGCCGGCGACATCGAGGAAGGCGCGCTCGACTGGCCGGAGCAGCTGCGCCCCGCGCTGGGCGTGCCCGGTTTCGCCGAGGAGCTGCGAGACCTCCTGCTTCGCGCCGCCGAACGCGGGCTCGGCCCGGAGGATCTGGTCGAACTCGGCAGGCGGCGCGGCCGCGAAGAGTGGATCGCGGCCGGGCGCTTCTGGAGCCAGTACGAAGAGGTCACCCTGCTGCAGGGCGCGGGCGGCAACGCGCTCGGCGTGGCGAGCGCGCCCGCGCTGGACGCGGCGGAGCTCGTCACTTCCGCCCTGCTCGCCTTGGAGGACGACCCGGACCTGCGTGAACGCGAGCAGCGGCGCGTCCGGCACCTGTTCGTCGACGACGCGCAGCATCTCGACCCGCTGCAGACCCAGCTCGTCCGGCTCATCGGGCACGCGGCCGACGAGTTCGTCGTCGCTGGCGACCCCGATCAGTCCGTGTTCTCCTTCCGTGGCGCGGATCCCCGCCTGTTCGCCGACGCGGACGAGGACGGCGAGCGCACGGTTTTGCTGACCACGGCGCATCGGCTCGCGCCGGTCATCCGCACGGCCGTCACGAAACTCGGTTCCGTGCTGCCCGGGTCGTCGCCGCAGCGCAAACTCGTCGACGCGCCGGACGCCGAGGGCGGTGTCGTCCGTGTGCGCTTGATGCCGACCCCGGCCTCAGAGGCGAGCTGGATCGCCGATCAGCTGCGTCGCGCGCACCTCGTCGACGGCGTGCCGTGGTCGGAGATGGCGGTACTCGTCCGGTCGCCTGCCCGTACTTTTCTTGTCCTGCAACGTGCTCTGCGCGCGGCCGGGGTGCCCATCGGCTCCGCCACCGAAGAGCTGCCGCTCGCGAAACAACCCGCAGTTCGTCCTCTGCTGGCGATGCTGCGGCTCGCCGCGGATCCGGAACTGCTCGACGTCGACCTCGCCGAGATGCTGCTTTCCTCGCCCTTGGGGGGCGCGGATCCGCTCGCCCTGAGGCGGCTGCGGCGCGGTTTGCGCAGGCTGGAGCTCGCGGGCGGTGGGCAACGCTCAAGCGACGAACTTTTGGTCAAAGCCTTACGCGCCAACGATGTTCTCACCGGCCTCGCGGAAGCCGAGTCGCTCCCGATGCGCCGGATCGGCGGTCTGCTGCACGCGGCGCATCAGGCCGTGGTGCGCGGTGACGGCGTCGAGCAGGTGTTGTGGGATCTGTGGCAGGCCAGTGGGCTGGAGCAGCGTTTGCTGCGGTTGGTCGATCGCGGCGGATCGCTGGGTTCGCAGGCGGATCGGGATCTCGACGCGATCGTCGCGCTCTTCGACGCGGCCGGTCGTTATGTCGACAGATTGCCGAAGGCGAGTGTCGCTTCGTTCGCGGATTACCTGTCCTCGCAGAACATCGCGGGTGACACGCTGGCTCCCGCGGCCATGAAGAGCGAAGGCGTTTCGCTGCTCACCGCGCACGCGTCCGCGGGTCGCGAGTGGACGGTCGTCTCGATCGCCGGTGTCCAGGAAGGCAGCTGGCCGGATCTGCGGTTGCGCGGATCCGTGCTCGGCGTCGAGCGGCTGGTCGACCTCATGTCCGGGGTCGACGACGAAAAGGTGTCCGCCACCGCGCCGATCCTCGCCGAAGAGCGGCGGCTGTTCTACCTCGCCGCGAGCCGCGCGCGGAAGACGTTGCTGGTCAGCGCGGTCGCGGGGGAGGACGAGCAGCCCTCGCGGTTCATCGACGATCTGGAGGAGAACGGCGCGGACGACGGCGGGCTCGACTCGCGGATGAAACCGGCGGGACGTTCGCTGGTGCTCGCCGAACTCGTCGGTGAGCTGCGCGAGGTCGTCTGTGACGAGACGAGCGACTCGGAACGGCGGCAGCGGGCGGCCCGTCAGCTCGCGAAGCTGGCCTCCGCGGGCGTGCCGGGCGCGCATCCGGGCACCTGGTACGGCCTGCTGGAACCGTCCACCGGCGAACCCGTGCACGGGCCGGGCGACCTCATCCGCATCTCACCGTCCACTGTGGAGGTTCTGGTCAAATGCCCGTTGCGCTGGCTGATCGAACGCCACGGCGGCAGTGACCCGGCGCAGCTCGCCGCGGTCACCGGAACGCTGGTGCACGGGCTCGCGCAGGCGGTCGCCGGCGGCAGCAGCGACGAGCAGATCCGCGCCGCCCTCGACGACGCCTGGGTGCGGGTCGACGCCGGGGCGCCGTGGTTCTCGCGCCGCGAGCGGTCGCGGGTCGAGCAGATGCTGCGGAACTTCATCTCCTGGCTGGAATCCAGCCGCAAGGAGCTGATCGAAGCCGGGGTCGAGCAGGACATCGAGGTCGAACTGCCCGTCGGCGATGACGACGTTCGTGTGCTCCTGCGCGGCCGCGTCGACCGCGTGGAGATGGACAAGGACGGCCGTCCGGTCGTCATCGACATCAAGACCGGCAAGGTCCCGATCTCCGCCGCCGACGCCGAACAACATCCGCAGCTGGCCGCGTATCAGCTCGCCGTGCTGCTAGGCGCGGTCGAGGGCGGTTCGAAACCCGGTGGCGCGCGGCTGGTCTACGTCGCGAAGTCCAACAACAAGACCGGATCCACTCAGCGTGAGCAGGCGCCGCTGGACGAGGACGGCGGCAAGCAATGGCTCGAACTGGTGCGCTCGGCGGCCGGATCCGCCGCGGGACCGGAGTACGGCGTCACCGAGAATCCGGACTGTGATCGTTGCCCGGCAAGGGGTTGCTGTCCGCTGCGCCCCGAGGGCAGGCAGGTGACCGGCCCTTGATCTCCGAACTCCAGCGCCGCCAGGTCGAACCGGGCGAGATCGCCCGCGCGCTCGGCCTGCACAGCCCCACCGACGAGCAGGCCGAGGTCATCGCGGCACCCATCGAGCCGTCGCTGGTCGTCGCGGGCGCGGGCGCGGGCAAGACCGAGACGATGGCCGCGCGCGTCGTCTGGCTGGTGGCCAACAGTGTCGTGCCGCCGGAACGCGTGCTCGGCCTGACCTTCACCCGCAAGGCCGCTCGTCAGCTCGGCGAACGCGTCCGCACCCGGCTGCGGCGGCTCGTGGGATCGGGGCTGCTCGACAAGATCGACCCGACCGGCGACCTGCGCACGACGGTGACCGCCGGCGAGCCGACGGTGCTGACCTATCACGCGTATGCCGGGCGGCTGCTGTCCGAACACGGCCTGCGGCTGCCCGTCCAGCCCGGCGTCCGGCTGCTGTCGGAGACGTCTTCGTGGCAGTTCTCGCATCGCGTCGTGTCCACTTGGGACAACGACCTCGACACCGATCGCGTGCCCTCGACGGTGACGGCGCAGTTGCTGGCGCTGGCCGGGGAACTCGGCGAACACCTCGTCGAGACCGAACGGCTGGCGCAGTACACGTCTTGGCTGTGCGAGGTCATCGAGAACGCGCCGAGGGCGAAAGGGCAGCGCGCTTCGCTGCCGCAGAAGCTGGCCGAAGTCATGACGGCGCAACGGTTCCGCCTCGCGCTCCTGCCGCTGGTCGAGGCGTATCACACGCGGAAACGAGCGGAAGGCGCGCTCGACTTCGCCGACCAGATGTCGCTGGCCGCGCAGCTCGCCAGCAGCTATCCGGCGGTGGTCGCGGGGGAGCGCGAACGCTACGGCGCCGTCCTGCTCGACGAGTACCAGGACACCGGGCACGCCCAGCGGATCCTGCTGCGTTCGCTGTTCGGCGGGGTCGAACATCCGCCGATGCCGGTGACCGCGGTCGGCGATCCGGCGCAGGCCATCTACGGCTGGCGCGGCGCGAGCGCGGCGAACCTGCCCCGGTTCACCACGGACTTCCCGCGTGACAACGGCGAGCGGCTCGTTCCGGCCCTGGATTTCGGGCTGCTGACCAGTTTCCGCAATCCGCCCGAGGTGCTCGAACTCGCGAACGCGATCTCGGAGCCGCTGCGGGAACGCGGCCTCGGTGTCGCGCGGCTGCGCGCGCTGGAGGGCGCGGGGGCCGCCGACATCGCCGCCGCGCTGCTGCCGGACATCCGCGCCGAACGCGAGTGGGTGGCCGACGCGGTGGCGAAACGCTGGTTCGAAACCGTGGAGGAGACCGGAAAGCCACCGACCGCGGCGGTTCTGGTGCGTCGTCGTGCCGACATGGCGCCGATCGCGGCGGAGCTGCGGGCGCGTGGGCTTCCGGTGGAGGTCGTCGGTCTCGGCGGCCTCCTCGACGAACCCGAGGTCGCGGATCTGGTGAGCACGTTGCGGGTGCTCGCCGATCCGCTCGCGGGCAGCGCTGCCGCCCGGCTGCTGACCGGGGCGCGCTGGCGAATCGCGGCGGCCGACCTCGCGGCGTTGTGGCGCCGGGCCGGTGAACTCTCGTCGCCGGTGCCGCCGTCGGGAAAGTCCGATGTGGACGAACCGGTGCTGGTGACCGAGCGGGTCGAGCAGGCAGGGCTCGCCGACGCCATCGACGATCCCGGGACGCCGGAACGCTATTCGACCGAGGGATACCGGCGTATCCGGAAGATCGGCGCCGAGCTCTCGGCGTTGCGACGGCGGCTCGACCAATCGCTGCCCGAACTGGTTGCCGACGTGGAACGCACGATGCTGCTCGACGTCGAGTCACTGGCCCGTCCCGGCCCGGCCGGGCGCGCGCACCTGGACGCTTTCGCCGACGTCGTCACGGATTTCGCCGAGACCTCGCCGACGGCCACCCTTTTGTCCTTTGTGGACTATCTGAACACGGCCGCGCACGCGGAAGACGGGCTCACCCCCGGTGAAGTGGAGGTGGTCCCGGATCGGGTCCAGGTGCTGACGGTGCATTCGGCCAAGGGGCTGGAATGGCGCATCGTCGCGATTCCGCATCTGGTCAAGGAGGTCTTCCCCGGGCGGCGGCGTTCGTCGTCGTGGCTGCGGACGTCGACCTCGCTGCCCGCCGCGTTGCGCGGGGACTCGGAGGATCTGCCGGAGCTGCGGATCCCCGAAGGCGCGGACCGCAAGGAAGTCCAGGAAGCGCTGGAACTGCACGAAGAAGGCTTCGTCGCGCGGGAAGCGGACGAAGAGCGGCGGCTCTGCTACGTCGCGCTGACCCGCTCCGAGCACACCATGCTGATCTCCGGCCATTGGTGGAACGAGAGCAGCGCGCGGCCGAAGGGGCCGTCGGAGTTCTTGCTGGAAATCGGCGAGGTGATGCGGGGCAACTCGGTCGGCCGCATCGAGTACTGGGCCGACGAGCCCGAGACCGACGGCGAGAACCCGCTGGTCGCCGACGCCCGCCGGTCGCGGTGGCCGGTCGATCCGCTGTGGCCGCGGCGCGAGGGCGTCACGAACGGCGTCGACATGGTGCTCGGGGCGATGGAGGACGCCGAGCATGCGGAAGAGGAGGAAGAGGACGATCCGGACGGCTGGATCTCCGACACCAAGGTGCTGCTGGAGGAGCGGGCGCGGGCGCGGGACCGGGTGCAGCAGGTCGTCCTGCCGCCGCATCTGTCGGTGAGCCAGCTGGTCGAGCTGTCGGCCGATCCCGTCGCGCTGGCCAAACGGCTTCGGCGGCCACTTCCCGTACGCCCCAACACGTACGCGCGGCGAGGGACGGCGTTCCACGGCTGGCTGGAGCAGCGGTTCGGCGGCGAGCAGTTGCTGGAGATCCACGACCTGCCGGGGGCGGCGGACGTCGACGAGGCGCCCGACACCGAACTGGAAGCGCTGCAGACCGCGTTCGAGAAGAGCGAGTGGGCGCACCGGGTGCCGCACGCGGTCGAGGTGCCGTTCTCGGCGGACGTCGTGGGCGTGACGGTGCGCGGGCGGATGGACGCGGTGTTCGCCGACGCCGACGGCGGCTGGACCGTCGTCGACTGGAAGACCGGTGCCGTTCCGGAAGCCGACCGGGTCGAGTCGCTGGCCGTGCAGCTGGCGGCGTACCGGCTGGCCTGGGCGGCGTTGAAGAACATCCCCGTGGAGAAGGTACGGGCGGCGTTCCACTACGTGAAACACGACAAGACCGTCCGCCCGGCGGATCTGCTGGACGCCGAAGGACTACGCCGGCTCCTGCGAAGCGTCCCGACGATCTAAGCGCGGTCGCGGACCTTGAGTGCCCAGGTCACCAACGGGATCTGCAGCGGGACTCGGGCCCAGAAGGCCGCCCGCCAGTGCTTCGGGGCCTTCCGGCGGTCGGCGTCGACGGCCATCTTCACGTTGCCAGGCAGGACCACGACGAACAGCAGCGCGGCCGCGAGCCCGCCGAGCCGCCGCGTCTTCGGATTGGCGACCGCGGCGGCGACGCCCAGCTCGGCCACGCCGGATCCGTAGGTCCACGCCCGAGGGGAGCCGGGAAGCTGCTTCGGGATGATGGCGTCGAACGGTTTCGGCTGGACGAAGTGCAGGACACCGGCCGCGCCGAGCAGGCCGGCGAGGAAATGGGCGGGCCGCTGAGACGGTCGGGAATCCGAAGACATGCCCTGAGCTTCGCATACCGAGCTGAACGGAAGGTACTTCGGCTATCCTCCCGACCGTGAGTGACGCGGACCAGGCCGGAGCCTGTGCATGAGGGTTCTCAAGCGTTTCCCGGTCAGGCTGAGCGACCGCCCGGACCACGAGCTCGTCGGTGTGATCCGGATGCCGGAGCTGACGGTCAGCCCGCTGCGGTCGATCCTCAAACGGATCATCGGCGCGATGCTCGCCCTGCTGGCGACCGTGCTGATCGTCTACCTCGACCGGGACGGTTACCGCGACGCGAACGGCGACGGGCTCACGTTCCTCGACAGCCTCTATTACGCGACGGTGTCGCTGTCGACCACGGGTTACGGCGACATCGCGCCCGCGACGCCGTCCGCGCGGCTGGTGAACGTCCTGGTGATCACCCCGCTGCGGGTGCTCTTCCTCATCGTCCTGGTCGGTACCACACTCGAAGTGCTCACCGAGCGCTCCCGCCAGGCTTTCAAGATCCAAAAGTGGAGGACGAAGGTGCGTGACCACACGGTCGTCGTCGGATTCGGCACGAAGGGCCGGTCGGCGGTCAACGCGCTGCTCGGGGACGAGAACGTCGAACCCGACCACATCGTCGTCGTCGACACCGACCAGCAGGCCCTCGAAGCGGCCACGTCACTCGGGCTGGTGACCGTGCACGGCTCGGCCACCCGCGCCGACGTGCTGCGCGTCGCCGGGGTCCAGCGGGCACGCGCCGTCGTCGTCGCCCCGAACCGGGACGACACCGCCGTGCTGGTCACGCTGACCGCCCGTGAGCTGGCGCCGAAGTCGCACATCGTGGCGTCGGTGCGGGAGGCGGAGAACGTCCACCTGCTGAAGCAGTCGGGCGCGAACCAGGTCGTGGTGTCGAGCGAGACCGCCGGGCGCCTGCTCGGCATGGCGACGTCGACGCCGCTGGTGGTCGACATGGTCGAGGACCTGCTCACTCCCGAGTCCGGTCTCGCGATCGCCGAACGCCCGGTGGAGCCGTCCGAAGAGGGCGGGTCGCCGCGGCATCTGCCGGACATCGTGCTGGGTGTCGTCCGCGACGGCGTGCTGTACCGGGTGGACGCCCCGCAGGCGGACGCGATCGAGCCGGGGGACAAGCTGCTGTACATCCGCAAGGTGACCGCGGCGGAGACGATCGAGCGGTAGCAGGGGACCTTTGCTACCACGCTCGCGGGCTCCTGTGTTTTGCCGCGAGGTTCTGGGAGCATGGCGTTCGTGCGCAAGCGATCGGACCCCGCCAGAGGGCTCACCCCGGGGTGGAACTCCCTGGCCGTGGCGGCCGGGGTCGGCCTGCTGGTGGTCTTCCTGGCGTGGTTCGCCGGGCCGGGACTGTTCGGTATCTCGAACGAGACCAAGGGGACGACCGTGCAGGCGGAGGTCGTTCAGCCCGCACCCTGTACCGGCGGCGCCACCGAGAGGGTCAAGTTCGAATTCGGCGGCGCGCCCATGGAAGGTTCGCTCAACGGCTGCGGACACGGCCAGGGTGAGCGCATCGAGGTCGTCGTCCCGGACGGGGCCGCGGGGGACGCCGTGTCGGTGCACGCGGCCGACGCGACGGCCGGAGCGAGCGACGCGCGGCGGCCGCTCGGGCTGGCGCTGCTGGTGTTCAGCTGCTTCGCGGGCGGGATGTACGTCTTCCTGGTGTTGCGAGGGCCTCGGGTTCCGGTGACGGCCTGATCCCTGGCTCGTGAGTGGCCGCTAAGACCCGACGCGCTGCCTCCTATGGCTACTCGACGTGGTCGAGAGCGCGTGAGCGTTACCGCGGGTGAGGGGTGTGTGGAAATAGAGACGTTCAATGTCCCTATTTCCACACACCCCGTCGTGAC
The DNA here is from genome assembly GCF_001905755.1 of Amycolatopsis sp. CB00013. NCBI lineage: Bacteria > Bacillati > Actinomycetota > Actinomycetes > Pseudonocardiales > Pseudonocardiaceae > Amycolatopsis > Amycolatopsis sp. CB00013. The sequence goes on from NZ_LIWC01000004.1 coordinate 655,125, forward strand.
CGAACCGGTCATGGGGGGACTGTGTGGATTTCTGGTCATCCAACGCCCCAAAATCCACACAGTCGGCGTTCTGGGGCGATCGGCCGCACCGGGCAAGCCGGAATCGCCCACGGCACCGCATCCGTCGGCGAGCGGCACCCCACCTCCAAGTACGTGAAGGCCCTCTCGCTGCGTCTTGCGCCAGGGCACGGCAAAGGCGCACAAGCACTGGTCAAGCGGCGGCCAAGGGAGGTTCGTCACTGATCCCCACATCGCTCGACCGTTCACAGGGGACACCGCCAAGGCGGTCATGCCCGGTTTGGGCGTTTTCTGGGGTGGTCGTGAGTGTTTTTGGTCGTTCTAACGACAATCGCCACTCACGACCCCACCGTTCGCCGAGAGCGGTACCGGCCAGCGCTTAGGCGACTTTGCCGGGACCCTCGCGTCTAGCCGAGGGAAGGGGGCCTTCACGCGCGAAAAGTCAGGAAACGGCGCTCGAGGGAGCCGAGAAGGTGTTGCAGTCGGCGATCCGGTTGTTGCTCGCACCGGCCCGCCACCACGACGCGTAGTGCGCGTTCGTCCCGTGGTCCTGGCTGCGCGAGGTGTTGTCGCCGCGGGTCTCCTGGTCGTTCCAGGCCTTGTTGTACATGTCCCGGCTGACCGTGCCGCCCTGGTCGACGTGCGCGCCGAGGAACATCCCGGAGAAGCACTGCGCCTGCAGTTCCTTGCGCCGCGACATCTCCAAGCCGGCTGGGCTGTTCTGGCCGGCGTCGTAGATCTTCTGCCAGGCCGCGTCCATCAGCCCGGCGACCTCCTGCACGTGATGTCCGTACTCGTGCGCGAAAAGGGCCAGGTAGACGCCGGGGTTGTTGCCGTACTGGTCGGTCTGCAGACCGCGGAACGGCACGTAGAGGTTGTTCTCGCAGTAGTACGCCGCCGTCGCGATGCCCACCTGGATCGTGCCGCATTCGGTTTCGAAGCTGGCCCCGGTCGGGAAGTGCAGGGCGGGCGGGGTGAACGGCAGGTCGTAGGCGTCGAGGAACGGGCCCCAGGCGTTGTCGAGGCATTTGCCCGCGGCGGTGAAGAACGCCTCGGCGGCCTGCTGGCTGCTCTGCCACTGCGGCAGCGTGCAGACCCGGTTCCGCAGGCCGGCGTTCGGGTCCTGGAGGATCGGGTGGTCACCGAGTTTGAGGATCTTCTGCGGCCCGCTCGACGAAGACGGCGCCTTGGTCGGTGACGACGGGAACGGGTTCGTCGACGACGAGGGCGACGAAGACCCGCTCGGCGGCAGCCCAGCCTGCGAAGGCGTGTTCGGCAGGGTGCTGTAGCCCGCATTCGCTACGTGATCGGAGTCGTCACGATTGAGTGAAACGATCGCGACCAGGCCGAGGACCAGCACGGCGACCGCGCCGAGGCAGATGGCGACGATCGCGCCAACGGACCGGCGCGGCGGCGGAGGCGGGAAGTGGTGCGGCGCGCCCTGCCACTGGGCAGGGGGCTGGCCGTGCACCGGCGGTGGCTGGACGGCGCCGCGTGGCGGCCACTGGCCGTGGGGCGGTTGCGTCATCAAGTCGGTCCCGGTGGTTCTAGGGGCGAACCGGGGGCACCCGGTCCGATGTTCAGCATAACGAGCTAACGGCGTCCCCACCCACAGCTCGGCTGCAGAGGGTATCCAGCGTGAGGCGAGCGGTCACCCATCAGTGTCGTCCCCCCAGCTCTGGCCGGGTGTCGGACCCTCTGGAAGAGTGTTCGTAAGCAACGTGAACGGGTAAGGGGCTGTCGCATGACGGAGACCGGCGGACCGTCCGGGCCGGAAGGCACCGAGACGCCGAAGCCGCAGGCGGGGGAATCACCACAGCCGCAGGCGGATACACCGGCCCCGCCGCAGTCGGACACGCCGACGCCGCCGCAGGGGCAAGCGGCGCAGCAGTGGCAGTCACCCTCCGGGGCGACGCCTCCGCCTCCGCTGCCGTCGTACCAGCCCCCGCCGCAGCAGCAGTACCCGAACTGGAAGGTCGGCCTCGGCAGGCCCGGCGTCATCCCGCTGCGCCCGCTGAACCTGACCGACATCCTCGACGGCGCGGTCACGGCCATGCGCAAGTACTGGCGGATGGTCTTCGGCGCCGCCGCGGTCACCGCCGTGCTCACCGCGGCCATCAACCTGGTCGGACTGCTGCTGGTCGACACGACGGGCGACCTCGAACAGGTCCGTGATCTCGGCCCGGCGGCCACCGATCAGGAACTGATGAACCAGATGGTCGGCATCCTCGGCGGGACGCTGGCGACGTCGTTCATCACCCTCGTCGCCACCCTGCTCGGGACGACTGTCCTGACCGGATTCCTGACCGTCCTGATGGGCAAGGCCGTCCTCGGCAAACCGGTCACGTTCAAAGAGGCCGCGAAGGAGGCGGCGCCCCGGCTGCTGCCGCTGCTCGGGCTGACCGTGCTCTACACGCTGGCGATCCTGGTCGGGGCGATCTTCTGCCTGCTGCCCGCGATCATCCCCTACACCTTCTGGGCGCTGGCCAGCCCGGCGTTCATCCTCGAACGCGGCACCGTGATGGAGGCGTTCCGCCGGTCGGTGAAGCTGGTCTCCGGCATGTTCTGGCGGGTCTTCGGGATCCTGTTGCTGGCGTACGTGATCTCGTCGTTCCTGGCGTCGATCATCACGATCCCGTTCAGCTTCAGCGCCTTCCTGTCGATCTTCGGCAATCTGGACCAGATCTACGTCCCGTCGACCGGTGACCTGATCCTCCAGTCGGTCGGCACGGTGATCGCCCAGACGATCGTCGGCCCGTTCACCGCGCTGGTCACCGTGATCCTCTACATCGACCAGCGGATGCGACGCGAGGGCATGGACATCGAGCTGGCCCGCGCGGCCGGCATCCAGACGCCGCCTCCGCCGCAGGCATGGTGACGCGCTTCCTCACCGAGGTCCCGGTCGACATCGACCGGGACACCGCCCGGCTGCGCGCCGCCGAGGAGCTCTCGGGACCGGCCTACCAGGCCGCGAAACCGAGCTGGCTGTCCGAGGCGTTCACCTGGGTGGTCGAGAAACTGCTGGGTTTCCTCGAAACGGTCAATGGCGTCGTGCCCGGCGGGATCTTCGCCGTGGTGCTGCTGGCCGTCGTGCTGATCGTGCTGGTCGTGGTGATCCGGCTGAAGTCCGGACCCTTGGCGACGTCGGCCAGGAGCGGGCGCGCCGTGTTCGCCGGGCAGCGCAAGGCTTCCGGCGAACATCGCAAGGCGGCCGAGGAAGCCGCGGCGCGGGGCGACTTCGACGACGCCGTGCGTGAGCGGTTCCGTGCCGTGGTGCGGTCCTTGGAGGAGCGGGCGCTGCTCGACGAGAAGTCCGGACGGACCGCCGACGAGGCCGCCCTCGAAGCCGGACGGCTGCTTCCCGACGTCGCCGAGCCCCTGCGCGCCGGCGCCCGGCTGTTCGACGACGTCCACTATGGAGACATCCCCGCCACGGCGGACGGCTACCGGTCACTGTCCGATTTGGACGAACGCTGCCGTCGTGCCCGGCCGGTCGCCTTGGCGGCCGGATGACCTCGGTTTCGCCCGACGCCCGCCGGATCTGGCGCGGGGTGCGGCTCCCGCTCGCGGTCGTCCTCATGATCGTGCTGACCGGCACGCTGCTCGTGCTCCTCCAGGGCGAGCAGACCACCGGCGCGCTCGAACCGGGTTCCTACGAGCCCGGCGGCGGCCGCGCGCTGGCGACGTTGCTGGAACGGGAAGGCGTCAAGATCCCGATCGTGCGCACCGCCGCCGAGGCCAAGGGGGTCGCGAGGGACGCGACGGTCTTGATCACCAAACCCGAGTACGTGCCCAAGAGCGCCTTCGCGGAGATCAGGCAGAACGCCGAGCACATCGTGCTGGTGCAGCCGAGCCCCGGCACGGTCGAGGAAGTCCTTCCCGGCGTGCGGGTGAGCGGCCAGGCCGAGATCGAGACCCGCACGCCCGAGTGCGAGGCCGTGGATCCCGTGGCGGCGGGGAGCGCGACGATGGGCGGCCTGAAGTATTCGGCCACGCAACCGCGGGCGCTGGACTGCTACGGCGGCTCGTATCTCGAGGTCCCCGGTCCACAAGGGACGGTGACCGTGCTCGGCACCCCCGCCCCGCTGACCAACGAGTGGCTGGCCGACGAGGGCAACGCGGCGCTGGCGATGCGGATGCTCGGCAAGCACGAGCGGCTCGTCTGGTACCTGCCGACGCCCGCCGACCCGTCGCTGGAGACCGAGAAGAAGCCGCTGTCCGAACTGATCCCGGCGGGCTGGTCGTACGCGGCTCTGCAGGCCGGGGTCGCGGTGGTGCTGCTGGCGTTGTGGCGCTCGCGACGGCTGGGGCCGGTGGTGACCGAGCCGATCCCGGTCGTGGTCCGCGCGGCCGAGGCCACCGAGGGCAGGGCGAGGTTGTATCGCAAGGCGAAGGCCGCCGCGCACGCCGGGGAAACCTTGCGTGAGGCGGCCCGCGCGCGGCTCCGGCCGTTGCTGGGGCTCACCCGAGACGCCGAACCGGCCGCGTTGGTGGAGTCCGTCGCCGCGCGGACCGGCCGGGCGCCCGCGGAGATCGGCGCGCTGTTGTACGGGGATCCGCCCGCGGATGACGCCGCGCTGGTGCGGCTGGCGGACGGACTCGATGTCGTGGAACGAGAGGTGGAGCGGTCTTGAGTAGCGATCAGTCCAGTATGGACGGTGCGGCCGAAGCCCGGGCGGCGCTGATCGCCCTGCGCGCCGAGGTCGGGAAGGCCGTGGTGGGCAACGACGCGGCCGTCACCGGGCTCATCATCGCGTTGCTGTGCCGGGGACACGTGCTGCTCGAAGGCGTTCCCGGGGTGGCGAAGACCTTGCTGGTGCGGGCGTTGGCGGCCGCGCTGGACCTGGAGACGACCCGGGTTCAGTTCACGCCGGACCTCATGCCGGGCGACATCACCGGCTCGATCGTCTACGACGCGCACAGCGGCGAGTTCTCCTTCCGCGAGGGCCCCGTGTTCACGAACCTGTTGCTGGCCGACGAGATCAACCGCACGCCGCCGAAAACGCAGTCTTCGCTGCTGGAGGCGATGGAAGAGCGTCAGGTCTCCAGTGACGGCAAGACGCGGCCGCTGCCCGACCCGTTCATCGTCATCGCGACGCAGAACCCGGTCGAATACGAAGGCACGTACCCGCTGCCCGAGGCGCAGCTGGACCGGTTCCTGCTGAAGCTGACCATGCCGATGCCGTCCCGCGAGGACGAATTCGGCATCCTTTCCCGGCACGCGCAGGGTTTCGACCCGCGTGACCTCGGCGCGGCCGGGGTCACTCCGGTCGCCGGGATCGCCCAGCTCGACGCCGCACGGCGCGCCGTCGCCGGGGTCACCGTGCGGCCCGAGGTGCTCGCCTACATCGTCGACGTCTGCCGGGCGACGCGGTCGATGCCGTCCGTGCGGCTCGGCGTCTCCCCGCGTGGCGCGACAGCGCTGCTGGCGGCGACGCGGGCGTGGGCGTGGCTCGCGGGCCGTGACTACGCCACCCCGGACGACGTCAAAGCCTTGGCACGGCCGGCTTTGCGGCACCGTCTCGACCTGCGGCCCGAGGCCGAACTCGAAGGCGCGACCGCCGACGGCGTGCTGGACCGCGTCCTCGCGTCCGTGCCCGTTCCGCGCTGATGGCCGTCACCGGGCGGCTCGGGCTGCTGGCGCTCCTCGCGGCGCCGGTGGTCGGTTTCCTGCTGCCCTCGTGGGCCGGGATCGGGCTGGCCGCGGCGGTGCTGCTTTTGTTGGTGGTGCTGGATCTCCTGCTCGCCGGGAGTGTGCGACGGCTTCAGTTCGCGCGGTCCGGCGCGACGTCCGTGCGGCTGGGGGAGGAGTGCGAGGTCACGCTGACCGTGGCCAATCCCGGCGGCCGTCCGGTGCGCGCGTGGCTCCGCGACGCCTGGCCGCCCAGCGCCGGCGCGGAGGACCGGCACCGCCTCACCTTGCCCGCGGGCGAACGCCGTGTCGTGACCACACGACTCCTGCCGACCCGTCGCGGTGACCGGACGGCGGTCCGGGTCACCGTCCGGTCGACCGGGCCGCTGGGGCTCGCCGCCCGGCAGGGTTCGCACGACGTGCCGTGGACCGTGCGGGTGCTGCCGCCGTTCCACAGCCGCAAGCATCTGCCGTCGCGGCTGGCGCGGCTGCAGCAGCTCGACGGCCGCAACGCGGTGCTGATCCGGGGCCAGGGCACGGAATTCGACTCGTTGCGCGAGTACGTGATCGGCGACGACGTCCGGTCGATCGACTGGCGGGCCTCGGCGCGCGCGTCCGATGTCATGGTGCGGACGTGGCGCCCCGAACGCGACCGGCACGTGGTGCTGGTGCTCGACACCGGCCGCGTTTCGGCCGGCCGGGTCGGGGACGCGCCGCGGCTCGACGCGGCGATGGACGCGGCCCTGCTGCTGGCCGTGCTCGCCGCCCGGGCGGGTGACCGCGTCGATCTGCTGGCGTATGACCGGCAGGTCCACGCGGCGGTCCAGGGATCGACGGATCTGTTGCCCGCATTGGTGAACGCGATGGCGCCGCTCGAACCGTCGCTGGTCGAGACCGACGCGCGGGGCATGGTCGCGGAGGTGCTGCGGCGGACCCGGCGGCGCGCGCTGGTCGTCCTCCTGACCGGGCTGGACGCGGCGCCGCTGGAAGAAGGCCTGTTCCCGGTGCTGTCGAAGCTGACCTCACGGCATCAGCTGATGATCGCTTCGGTCGCGGACCCGCGGGTCGCCGAGATGGCGGCGGGCCGTGGCGACGCGGAAGCCGTCTACGACGCGGCGGCGGCCGAGCGGGTGCTGGCCGAACGGCGCCAGGTCACCGCGCGGCTGGCGCGGCACGGGGTCGAGGTCGTCGACGCCGTGCCCGAGGATCTGCCGCCGCGGCTGGCGGACCGGTATCTCGCGCTGAAGGCCGCCGGACGGCTCTGATGTCGAGAGCCGCGCGCCGGCTCCGACCTCCTGGCGAACCGATCACCAGGAGGACACGATGGATTTCGACCGGCACTGCGCGGAGATCGTCACCCAGGCCGAATTGCTCACGACCGAACTGGCGGACGCCGACCTGACGGCGCCCGTGCCGTCCTGTCCCGGCTGGACGCTGGGCGCGCTGGTGCGGCATCTCGGCGGCGGGCACCGCTGGGCGGCCGAGATCGTCCGGAGCCGGGCGACGGCGCCGGTTCCCGACGACCAGGTGCGCCGGGTGGACGGCGACGATTCCGGCCCGTTGCCCGCGTCTTGGCTGGTGGACGGCGCTTCCGCGCTGGCGTCGGCGCTGCGGGAAGCGGGGCCCGACGCCGAAGTCTGGGTGCCGTTCCACTACCGGACCGCGTCGTTCTACGCGCGCCGTTTCACCCACGAGACGCTGGTTCACCGCGCCGACGCGACGCTGTCCGCGGGCCTGGAGTTCCGCGCTTCGTCCGAAGTCGTCCGCGACGCGATCGACGAGTGGATGGAACTCGAATCGCTCCCGCTGCATTTCGAGTTCAGGCCGGAGAAGCGGGAGATCCTCGGTTCCGGCCGGTCCGTCGGTTTCGAGTCGGGGGAGCACGCGTGGTTCCTCGGCCTCGACGGCCCGGTCGTCACCTGGGAGCGGGGTCGGCGCGGGGCCGCCGTGACCGTGCGTGGCTCGCTGACGAATCTGTTGCTGGCGCTCTACCAGCGCGAGGACGCCGAGGACGTCGTCGGTGATCTTGATCTGTTCAAGCTGTGGCAGACGCATGTGCGGTTCGGCTGAACCCGATGGAGTGGTGCCGGTTGGCGGGCGGGGGCGCGGGCGGTTAGCTCGGAAGGAGATCCGGACCGACAGGATGGGGCCAGGTTTGCGCAAGCTCGTGCTGTTCCTCGCGGTGCTTCCGGTGGTGCTGCTCGTGTCACCCGCTTCCGCGCAGCCCGCCGGGAAGCCCGTCTACCTCGCCGACGGGGGCGGAACCGTCTCCTTGGCCGCGGCCGACGGCAAGCTCTCGCTCGCGGACGCGAAGGACGCCAACGCGCAATGGGTGTACGACAAGGCGGCGTTGTCGTACAAGCATGTCGCGAGTGGACAGTGCCTGACGGCGATCAGCCCCGTCGACGGTGTCGGCGTCAAACTCGTGGCGTGCGACGGCAAGGACCGCCACCAGCAGTGGCGCCGCAACGCCGGGCTGCCCGGGCTGGTTCTGCTGGCGAACGTGGCGACCGCGCGCTGCCTGACCGCGGAGGCGCCCGCCGTCGGATCGCGTCTGTACCAGGAGGTCTGTTCGCTGCCGGGGCTGTCCAACACCTGGGCGGCGGGGGTGCGGACACTCGCGATCCTGTCGGGGAACGGGCAGCGGCTGTCCACGAAGACGCCCGGCCAGCCGTTCGTGGTGCGCGTGATCGGTGAGAACGGCCAGCCCGCGGCGGACGTGCCGGTGAACTTCTTCGTCCGCGCGGCACGACCGAAGAACGTGCTGGTCTTCGAAGGCGGCTCCGAGACGGCGGCGGCCAAGACCGGCGCCGACGGTTCGGCGACCAGCCCGAAGATCGTGCTGACCGAACCGGGCGAGTTCGAGATCCGGTTCACCGGCAGCGCGAGCCTGGAGGATGGGAACAGCATCACCTTCGAGGGCAGCTGCACCTGCTGAGCTTCGGCCGGGTTGGTCGTGAGTGGCGTTTCGGGTTCTAACCCGAAACGCCACTCACGACCAACCCGGCCCACGCGGACCTAAGCCACCAGCGCGAAACTCGAGTAGTACTCAGCCGACGGATCCCGCGAACCGTTCCGGTCCGGGCTGACCTCGGCGCCGACCCAGCCCTGGAACGCGCCCGCGTCGTCGATCACCTGCAGCAGCGGGCGGACGTGACTGTTGCCGAGGTAGCAACCGTTGTAGGACAGGCATTCGCACCAGAACTCGTAGCTGTTGCGCCGTCCGCCGAAGGCGTCGCTCAGGTAGTAGAACCGCCTGTCGCCGGTGTCGATGATCTTCTTCGCGCAGGCCTCGTATCCGGCGCCGGGGAGGCAACAGGAGGTCGGGTCGCATCCGGAGTCGTACTGCACGTACCCGAGGCAGGAGCCGTCGTCGCACTTGTTCCACGCCGGGCCGACGCCGAGCGCGCCGCTGCTACCGCGGGTCCAGTTCGTGATCGCGCGGCGGTTCACGCCCTGCCCTTCGAGCAGGTACGACCGCTGGGTCGCGCGGACCGAACTCATCGGGGCCTTGCTGGTCTGCGCGAGGGAGGCGTTGCTGCCGTAGGCGATGCCGCTGGTGATCGAGTAGTTGTCGCTCACCAGTTGCAGACGTCCGAGACCGGGCCGCGTCTCCGAAACGGCCCACGTCTCCGTGAGGTTCACGGGAGTGGTGGTGCCGTCGACGGTGCTGCTGGTCCAGGTGATGGCCACCTGACCGGAGTTCTCGGCGTAGGTGCCGGTGAAGTGGCCGTTCGGAGCGCCGGTGAAACCGGGCGCGGTCTTGATCGGGCAGTTGTTGCGGGGATTGGTACCCGGCGCCCAGTCACCGCAGTAGTAGACGTCGCCGCTGTCGACCGGGACGGGGAAGCCCGCCTGGCTCCAGGTCCAGAAGTTGTGCGCGACGGTGTTGTCGGCCGGGTTGAACACGAGATAGCCGAGGCGGACGTAATTGCGGTCGGCGTCGGTCCGGAATCCGCCGACGCTCACCACCCAGTTCAGCTTGCCCGACGGCGCGGACACGGTCCTGGCCTGGGACGCGCCGACGAGGAGCGTCGAGGCGAGTACGGACAGGACGACGATCGCGAAGGCGCGTAACCGTTTTCTCCCCATGAAAGGAGCTAACCAGGTCAGCCCGCTTCCGGTCGAGAATCTCCAGCGTATCGCCAGTCGACATCACCCACTTCGCCCGCTTTCGCGGCGCGACGCCCGACAATGAACACGTAAAGTAAGAATGCGATCTCGGCGATTACTCCGATTCCTATCCTCGCCCAGGTCGGCAGGCCCGACGGCGTCACGAAACCCTCGATCACGCCGGAGATCAGCAGCACGACGGTCAGCCCCAGCGCCATCACCACGACCGACCGCCCTTGCTCGCCGAGCGCCGCCGTCCGGGAACGGCGTCCCGGGTCGATGACCGTCCAGCCGAGTTTCAGGCCCGTCCCGGCCGCGACGAACACCGCGGTCAGCTCCAGCAGGCCGTGGGGCAGGATCAGCCCGAAGAACACGTCGAGCCGTCCGGCCGAGGACATCAGCGCCGCGCCGATCGCGAGGTTCAGGGAGTTCGCCCAGAGCGCGTAGATCACCGGGACGCCCAGCACCACGCCGAGGAACAGGCAGGTCGCGGCCACCCAGGCGTTGTTGGTCCAGACGCGCGCGGCGAAGGAACCCGCGGGGTCGGACGAGTAGTACGTCTCGTATTTCCCGCCCGGCGCGGTCAGGTCCTTGAACTCCTCGGGCGACGCCAGCGACGCGAGCACTTGCGGGTCTCCGGCGATCCACACCGCCGCGATCGCCATCACCGCGATCGACGCCGCCGCCGACGCCAGCCACCAGCGACGGCTCAGGTACAGCGCCGCCGGGAACCGGTGGGTGAAGAACAGGCCGACCTCGCGCCAGGCGGGACTGTGCGAACCGGTGACGGCCGAGCGCGCCTTCGCGACGAGGCCGGACAGCTGCGCCACGAGCACCGGGTCGGGCGCGACCGAGCGGATGATCGAAAGATGCGTCGCGACGCGCTGGTACAGCGTCACCAGCTCGTCGGCGTCCGGGCCGCTGAGCTTCCCGGCGCGGCCGACGAGGTCACGCAGCCGGTTCCATTCGGCCTGGTGCGCGGCGACGAACACGTCCACGTCCAACTCGGAGCCCTCCCGGCGATCGTCCTTGGTCGCCCAGCCTATTCGTCACTACGCTTGCCGGGTGGAACAAGAGTCCGAACTCGTCACCGGTGAGGCCGTCGTCCTGGACGTGCGCGCGGCGAAACTGGCCAGCCGCGGGCTCGCCATGATGCTCGACGTCGCTCTCCAGCTGATCGCCCTGATCGTCGCGATGCTGGTGCTCAGCCAGGTCGCCGTCTTCGGTGACGAGGCGCTGGCGCTGACGCTGTTCCTGGTGACCCTTGTGCTGATCATGGTCGGCTACCCGGTGATCTGCGAGACACTGAGCCGCGGCCGCACGCTCGGGAAGATGGCGCTCGGCCTGCGGGTGGTCCGCACCGACGGCGGCCCGGTGCGGTTCCGGCACGCGCTGGTCCGCGGGCTCGCCGGATTCTTCATCGACTTCTGGGCGCTGGGCATGCTCGGCGTCGTGGCGGTGGTCACGTCGCTGCTGTCACCCAACGGCCGTCGCGTCGGCGACTACCTCGCCGGCACGCTGGTGATCAGGGAACGCATGCCCGCGGCCCGCACGCCGTACGTCGGGATGCCGCCGCAGCTGGCGTACTGGGCTTCGCAGCTGGACCTGACCCGGCTGCCGAACGATCTCGCGCTGGCCGTCCGCCAGTACTTGGGCCGCACGAGCGAGCTTCGCCCCGAAGCGGCCGAAGCGCTCGGGTACGGGCTCGCGCAGCAGGTCGCGGCGGCGATCGGGGCGCCGGTGCCGCCGGGGGTGCCGTCCTGGGCGTACCTGTCGGCGGTGCTGGCCGAGCGGCGGCAACGGGACCAGGCGAAGCTGCAGCCGGCGGTCCAGTACGGGCCGCCTGCCGTGCAGTCCTATCCGCAGCCGACTGCCCCCGCCCCGGTCGCCCAACCGCAACCGCCCGCGGAACCGGCCCCGGAAAACCCCTTCGCGCCTCCGGGCTGACCGGCAAAGTCGCATAGCCGCCGCTCGGGTGGGTCGTGAGTGGTAAAGAGCGTTAGAACGACAGTTGCCACTCACGACCCACGCGGCCAGACGGACGACACTCGCGCGGCCGGGGTGCCACCGTGTGTCGTCCGTCCAGTCACGTGTGTCGTCCCGCTGGTCACGCGAACCCGCCGCCACTCGCGACCCGGATCGCAGCCGCGCATCAGGAAACGTCGGCCGACTTCGCCGCCCACGTGTTGCACTGGAACATCCGGTTCTTCTGCGCGCCGTGCTGCCACCACGAGACGGCGTGCGCGTCGGAACCGTGGTCGCGCGGGCCGCCGTTGTGGTCGCCGCGGTCCTGTGTCTGCCAGGCGTCGCGGTACATCGCCTGATCGACCGAGCCGCCGCGCCCCACCGTCGAACCCAGGAACGTCCCGGAGAGACACTGCGCCGAAAGCTCGTTGCGCCGCGACATCTCCAGTCCCGCCGCCGAGTCTGTGCCCGCCTCGTACCGTGCGTCCCAATAGGCCTCTGAGATCCCCGAAAGCGCCTGGATGTGATGCGCGTACTCGTGGGCGAAGACCGCCAGATAGACCCCGGGCCGGTTGCCGTACTGAGAGACCTGAAGGCCTTCGTACGGCATGTACAGCGTCTCGTTCTGCGAGCAGTAGAACGCCGCCACCGAGCCGCCGCTGGCGTCACCGCACGGGCTCGACCAGTTCTTGCCGGACGGGTACTTCACGGTCGGGACCCGGAACGGCAGTTTCGTGTAGTTCATGACCTGCTGCCAGACGCTGTCCAGGCACGGCCGCGCGCTTTCGAAGAACGCCGCAGCCGCGTCCGGGTTGTTCGCCCAGCGCGAGAGGTTGCACGGCTGGTTCGGCAGGCCGACCTGGGAATCGAGCCACAGCGGGTTGTCCGCCAGCTTGTGGTGCGGCTGCGGGCCGGACGGGGCACGGCTCGCGGACGTCTCCCGGGTGGAGCCGGTCGACGTCTCGCGTGTGCCGGTCGAATCACGCGAACTTGTGGCCGTCGTCGTCGACGAAGTTGTATCGCTGGTCGTCGTGTAGTCCGAAGTGGAGGTTGCCGAATAGCTGGAGTAGCCGACGTCCGCGACGTGTTTCGACTTGCCGTTCGCGATGGTGATCACCATGAGCAGCCCGCCCATGACCGCCATCACGGCGACGATCGCGACCGCCGCGATCACCCCGCCGTTCGACTTCTTGGCTTGGTATCCGCCGTAGGGCGCGAAAGCGGGCTGAGCGAACCGCGGGCCGTACGGAAGCTGCGGCGGGCCGACGGCTCCGGGCCGGAACGGGACCGGCGCGCCGATCTGCGGCGGCGGCAGCGGTGCCGCGCCCGGCGGGGGCAGCGGCATGCCACCGCTCGGCGGACCCGGCCGGAACGGCGGCGGAACCGGCGTCGGCCGGGAAATCGGCGGGCGACCGGGCGGGACGGGACCCGGCCGGTTCGGCGGCGGCATCGGCCGGCCCCCGCGCGGTGGAAGCGGACGCGCTCCCGGCGGCGGGAGTGGACGCCCGCCCTGTGGCGGAAGCGGTCGGCCGCCCTGCGGCGGCCGGGGTGGCTGCCGTGGCGGTGGCGGAGTCGGCCGGCGCCGCGGATCAGGCGGGCCGGGCGGCTGCTGGTTCATCGAGTGGATCCCCCATGCGTTCGGCAACGCCGTTCGCCCAGGTGGCGGATTCGGCGTTTCGGCGGTCAGCATAGATCGGCTGCCCTAGAGTGTGTGGCTGTGTTGACGAAATGGGGGACGGCGGTCGTGGCCGTCGCGGCGAGCTCGGCCTTGATGGCCCCGCCGTCGGATACGAACGTTCCGGAGGCGCCCGGAGCGGGCCCTTCGCTGACCAACGCGCCACAGCTGCCGAAGCCGCCGCCGCTGGGCGCGCGCGGCCAGCTCGGCCTGCTCCAGCCGCCGAGCGGGGCGTCCGCGAACGTCGCGGTGAAGGTGGAACGCGACGGTTCGCTGTCGATCACCGAGCAGGTGACCGTCCCGGGTGGACAGCACCTCGTGCGCCGGATCCCGTTGAAGGTTCCCGCGGGTGAAGAGCAGGACCGCGTGTACGCGATCCGTGACGTCTCGGTCGAGGGCACGGGCAAGACGGAGACGAACGGCGAACAGCTGGTCGCCACCTTCGATGGCGGCGCGGCCACCCTCAAGTACAAAGTGGACGGTGCGGTCGCGGACGTCAACGGCGCGCAGCAGGTGCGCTGGCAGGTCGCGAGCGGCTGGGACGGCGAACTGTCCCGGGTGTCCGCCTCGTTCAGCGCGCCGACGCGCGAAACGCCCACAGTGGACTGTTTCGCCGGGCCGCTCGGTTCGGACCGGCAGTGTTCGCTCGCGGAGACCGACCACAGTGGCGTCGTCCGCATCGAGCAGGACAAGCTCGCGCCGGGCGAACGGGTCGACCTCGCCGTCCAGCTCCCGGCGGGCACGGTGCCCGCGAACGCGCGCTTCGAGCAGATCGCCTCGGTCGGCGGCGCCTTCGCTCTCACCACCCTCGCCGGTATCGGATTCGGGGCACTGGCTCTGTTCCTGATCCTCGGCGCGCTCGCCGTCTGGCTGCTGCGCCGCCGTGACCGGGGCGCGCTCGCCGCGGGCACCGGCCCGGTCGACGTCCTCATGCGGGAGGGCGATCGGGTCTCCTTCGCCTCGCCCGACGGTGTCCTGCCCGGACAGGTCGGGACGGTCGTCGACGAGACGGTCGACGTCGTGGACGTCAGCGGAACGGTGGTCGATCTCGCGGTCCGCAACTACCTGTGGATCGCCGAGGTCCGCGGCGCCGGCACGGTCGATTGGCAGATCGCGCGCCGCAACGCGCCGGACGAGCACCTCGCCGCCTTCGAACGCGAGATCTACACCGCGCTCCTGCCCGAGGGCACCGATTCCGTGCTGCTGTCGGAACTCCGCGGCCGCGGTACCGTCGATCTCCGCGTGGCGGGCGAGGCGATGTACGCCGACGTCGTGCGCAAGGGCTGGTTCTCCCGGCGCCCGGACAAAGGCAAGAGCAAGCTGACTTGGGCGGGTATCGGGCTGATCGCGCTCGGACTCGTGGCCACCGTCGTCCTGACCTTCACGGCCGGCCACGCGCTGCTCGGCGTCGCGGTCGCGCTCGCCGGGGTCGCGACGTTGCTGGGCGCCGCGTGGGTGCCGCCGAGGACCACGCGCGGCAGGCGCCTGGTCGGCCAGGTGCGCGGGCTGCTCGAATATCTGCACACCGTCAAGGTCGCCGACATCCCGTTGGGGGACCGGGAAATGGTGTTCTCCCGGTCGCTGCCGTACGCCATCGTGCTCGGCGACACCGAGCACTGGCTCCGGACGTTCGAGGGGCTCGACCCGTCGGCGGACGGTTCGGCCGGGCTGTACTGGTTCGGCGGGCTCGAGGGCGATCGGGATCTGCGCCGGTTCGCCGCGCATCTGCCGTCGTTCCTGTCCGCTTTGGACGGTTTGCTCGCCGAATCCGGGCATCTGCGCTCGCTGCGCCCGGAGCCGGTCCCCGCCTGACGTGAAGTACCGCATTCAGAGGACTAAATGCGTGCTGTTGCCGGTGCTTCTCCTGCTGGTGCTGGGTGCGGCACCGGCGGGGGCGCAGAGCGAACCGCAACTGCCCGCACTGCCGAACAGCGCGGAGATCTCGCTCAAGGTGGAACGCGACGGCGCCCTCACGGTCGTCGAGGCGGTCTCCGTGCCGAGTGAGGCGACGATGACCCGCCGTATCCCGCTCCGCACGGCCGCCCCGCGCGACCGCGACCGGATCATCGGCATCCGGGACGTCGTCATCGAGGGGGCGGGCAACGCCGAGCTGACCGATGACGAGTTCACCGTCAAGCTCAAGGGCGGCACCTCGATCGTCCGGTACACAGTGGACGGTGCGGTCGCCGAAGCCGACGGCTTGACCCGGGTAAGCTGGCAGCTCGCGGGCGGCTGGGACGCCCGGCTCGAACTCGTGCGGGCGAGCTTCGCCGCGCCGGCCATCCCGAACGCGGTCTCCTGTTACGCCGGGCCCGAGGGGTCGCGCGCGCACTGCGCGACCGCCCAGATCGCGCATTCCGGGCTGACCCGGTTCAGCCAGCAGAACCTCGCGCCGGGGCAGCGGATGGAGATCTCCGTCGAACTGCCCGGTGGCACCGTCCCGGCGAACGCGCGGCTGGAGCCGTCGAAGACCTTCGCCGGGGCGTTCGTGCTCACCGCCCCGGTCGGCTGGGCGTGGGGTGGCTTCGCCCTCGTGCTGATCGCGGCCGCCGTCGGCCTGGCCCTCCTGCGGAGGCGGGACAGGCACCCGGGTGACGCGCTCCCGGTCCGCTTGCTCACCGGGAAGGCGTTCTCGTCACCCGACGGTGTGCTTCCCGGACAGGTCGGGACCGTCCTCTCGGGCCGCGCCGACGCCGTCGACCTGGCCGCGACGGTCGTCGACCTCGCGGTCCGGAACTACCTCTGGGTGAGTGAGGAGCCCGGCGAGCTGACCGGCTGGCGGCTCGTCCGCCGCAATCCGCCGGACGAGCAGCTGACCGACTACGAACGCGCCGTGTTCGACCTCCTCCTGCCCGGCGAAAGCGAGTCGGTACTGCTGTCGGAGATCCCAGCCGCGCGGATCGGCGTCGAATCGGTGCGGGAGAAGCTGGACGACAGCGTTGTCGAGCGCCGCTGGTATTCGCGTCTGCCGGGCAGGCTGACGCGCGTCGGCCTGCGGATCTGCCTTTACGGCCTGTTCCTCACCGTCCTGCTGGCCCTGACCGTCGGCTACGCCCAGCTCGGACTGATCGTCATCGCCGCGGGCGCGGTACTCGCCGTCGCCGCCCGATGGCTGCCGGTGCGCACCGGCGCCGGAGTGCTGCTGCACCGGCGGCTGCTCGGCGTCCGTGAGGCACTGCTGGCGACCAAGGCGACGGACGTCCCGAAGCTCGAACGCGAGGTGCTCCTTTCCCGGGCGCTGCCGTACGCGCTCGCTCTCGGCGAACAAGAACGGTGGGTCGCCGGATTCGCCGAACTGAAGGGTCCGCCCAAGATCTACTGGTACGGCAAGGAAGACGACGGCGAGGTCCCGATCGCGCGGGTGAGCGACTTCACCGCCGCACTGGTGGGAACCTTCGCCGCGACCCGCCAGGGTCGTCGCCTGGAGGCCTGAGTAGCCCGTAGGGTGGTGCGCATGGCCGATCCCGAGCTTGTCCGATTCACCCTCGACAACGGTCTGCGCGTGGTGCTCGCGCCCGACACGACCGCTCCGGTGGTGGGTGTCAGCGTCCACTACGACGTGGGCTTCCGTTCCGAGCCCGAAGGGCGCACCGGTTTCGCGCACCTCTTCGAGCATTTGATGTTCCAGGGGAGCGAGAGCCTGGAGAAGCTCGCGCACTTCCGGTACGTCCAGTCGAGTGGTGGCAGCTTCAACGGCTCCACCCATCCGGACTACACGGACTACTTCGAGGTACTCCCCGCCGCGGCTCTCGAGCGCGCCCTGTTCCTCGAAGCGGACAGGATGCGGGCGCCGAAGCTGACGCAGGAGAACCTGGCCAACCAGATCGACGTGGTCAAGGAGGAGATCCGCCTCAACGTGCTGAACCGGCCGTACGGCGGGTTCCCGTGGATCCTGCTCCCGCCGGTGCTGTACTCCACGTTCCCCAACGCGCACAACGGTTACGGCGGTTTCGAGGATCTCGAACAGGCCACCTTGGACGACTGCGCGGCCTTCTTCGACACCTACTACTCGCCCGCGAACGCGGTGTTGACCGTCGCCGGTGACTTCACCGTCGAGGAGGCCCGCGAGCTGATCGAGAAGCACTTCGGCGACGTTCCGCACCGGCCCGCGCCGCAGCGTCCGTCGTTCGCCGAGCCCGCCCCCGAGGGCGAGCTGCGCGGCGAGCACGTCGACCCGCACGCCCCGCTGCCCGCGGTCGGCGTCGGCTACCGCATGCCGGACCCGATCAACGACCTCGACGGCTACCTGGCGAACCTCGTGCTCGCCGGCGTGCTGACCGATGGCGACGGCTCCCGGCTGCAGCAGCGGCTGGTGCACCGTGAGCCGCTGGTCGTCGACATCGGCGCGGGCGCCGGGCTCTTCGGCCCGTTCGAGGCGCGCGACCCGGACACGTTCACCATCACCGCGATCCACCCGCACGAGGTGAGCACCGACCAGGTCCTCGCCGCGCTGGACGAGGAACTGGAGAAGCTGGCGGCCACGCCGCCGGAGGACCAGGAACTCAAGAAGGTCACCGCGCGCTGGGCCGCGAGCCTGCACTCCGAGCACGACAAGCTGGTGTCCCGCACGCTGGCGCTCGGCTCGTTCGAGCTGCTCTACGGCGACGCGTCGCTGGTGTACCGGCTCGCCGAGAAGATGTCGGCGGTCACCGCGGAAGCCGTTTCGGCGGCGGCGAAGGCGCTGCGGCCGGACTCGCGGGCGGTCCTCGTCATCCGTCCCGGTAGTGCTGATTCCGAGCAGGAAGGTTCCGAGCAGTGAGCGCACCGCACCGCACCGCCGAGGAGATCGGCCGCACGGCCGCCGGGCCGCGTCCGGTCCCGTCGCTGGGGACGCAGCGCGCCGCCGCGGATCTGTCCCATGTGGACACCACGCTGAGCAACGGCCTGCGGGTGCTCGCCGTCCGCAAGCCGACCGTGCCGCTGGTCGAGCTGCGCGTCTGGATCCCATTCGCCGGTGAGGACAAGCTGCACCCGGCCACCGCCGAGGTGCTGGCCGAAACCCTGCTGACCGGCACCGCCCGCCGCGACCGCATCGAGATCGACGCGGATCTGGCGCTGATCGGCGGCGACCTCGCGTCCGGCGTCGACCCGGAGCGCCTGGTCGTCACCGGCACCTCGCTGGCCGACGGCCTGCCGACGATGCTCGACGTCCTCGCCGACGCGCTCACCGGCGCGTCGTACGCGGACGCCGAGGTCGAGCGGGAACGCGAGCGGCTCATCGAGCGGATCGCCGTGTCCCGCACGCAGCCGAGGACGATCGCCCGTGAGGCGCTGCAGAAGCACCGCTACGGCGACCACCCCGCCGTGCGCGAGGTCCCGCAGGCCGAAGACGTGGCCGTCGTGACGCCGGAGCAGGTTCGCGCGTTGCACCGGGCTTCGGTGCTGCCGCGGGGATCCGTGCTGGTGATCGTCGGCGACATCGACCCCGAGACCGTCATCGGCGACCTGGAGAAGGCGTTCGGCGGCTGGGCTTCGGATCGTTCCGCCGTCCGCCTGCCCCCGCTGCCCGACCTCGTCGGCGGCAATGTCCTGCTGGTGCCGCGGGCCGGTGCCGTGCAGTCGCAGATCCGGCTGTCCGCGCAGACCGTGTCGCGTACGGACCCGCGGTACCCGGCGCTGCAGCTGGCGAACCTCGTCTACGGCGGGTACTTCTCCTCGCGGCTGGTCGAGAACATCCGTGAGGACAAGGGTTACACCTACAGCGCGCACTCCGGATTCGAGTTCACCGACAAGACCGCCGTGGTGAACGTCGACGCGGACACCGCGACCGACGCGACCGCCGCCGCGCTCATGGAGACGCGGTACGAGCTGGCCAGGCTCGGTCTCGTGCCGCCGACCGCCGAAGAGGTCGAGTCGGTGCGCCAGTACGCGATCGGTTCGCTGGTGACGGCCGCGTCGTCGCAAGGCGGCCTGGCCGCGCAGCTGTCCGCGCTCGCCGCGACGGGGCTGGGTGTCGAATGGCTCGCCGGGCACCCGGAGCGCCTCGCCGCGGTCACCGCCGAAGACGTCGCGAACGCCGCCCTGGAGTTCTTCGCGCCCAAGCGGTTCACCGGTGTCGTCGTCGGCGACGCGGACGTCCTCGCGCCGAAGCTGACGGCGCTGGGCGACGTGACCGTCGGGGAGCCCGCCTGATGGAGACGCCGTTCGGGTTAGGGGCGCTCCCGACGCTTTCGCGCTCCACGGCGGACCGTCAGGAATCCTTGCGCACCAACCCGGACAGGCTCGCCGAGCGCTGGCCGAACGCCCGGGTCGTGCTGCTCGACGAGCACGCGCGCACCCCGGTGGTGGAGGGTTCCGGCAGCCTCGCGACCCGCAAGTCGCAGGAGTTCGGCACCGAGCCGCCCGCCGAGGCGGTCTTCCTGGGGGAGTGGCAGGGCACCGACTACTGGTCGATGCCCGGCCGCCCCGCCGGCGAGACCGAGACCGTCGAAATGGCGGGCAGCTGGGGCGTCGTGGAACAGGTCGCCCGGCACGAAGGCGAGATCTGGGTCGACCTGCGCGGCTACGGCGACCTGCTCGACGACACGTCGGCCGGGCTGTTCACCACCGCGCAGGCGCTGCAGGCCTGGCGGCGGCAGGCGAAGTTCTGCACGCGCTGCGGAAGCTCGACCGAGCTGGTCCAGCTGGGCTGGGCGAGCAAATGCACCGGCTGCGGCCGGGAGGAGTACCCGCGCACCGACCCGGCCGTGATCTGCCTCGTGCACGACGACGCCGGTGTCAACGGCGAGCACGTCCTGCTGGCGCGGCAGCCGATCTGGCCGCCGGACCGGTATTCGATCCTCGCCGGTTTCGTCGAGGCGGGGGAGTCGCTCGAAGGCTGTGTCGAGCGGGAGATCCGCGAAGAGGTCGGCGTCGAGGTGCGCGATGTGCGCTATCTCGGCAGCCAGCCGTGGCCGTTCCCGCGGTCGATCATGCTCGGTTTCACCGCGCGGGCGGACATCTCTTCTCAGCTGGTGCCCGCCGAGGGCGAGATCGAAGAGGCGTTCTGGGTTTCGCGCGAGGAGGTGCGGGCCGCTTTCGCGAACAGTCAGCTGCGGAACGCGGGCGCCGTGCCGACCCCGATCGCCGGTGGGACGCGGCAGCTGGTGCTGCCGGGGAACTCGTCGATCGCGCGCGTGATGCTGGCGGCCTGGGCCGGCGTCTGACGGCTGACCCGGTCCGTGAAGGCCTCCTTGAGGGACTCGTCTTTGCTTGCCCGCTGGTGTGGGTCGCGCCTGACGGGTTTGGGGCGTTGTACATCCGTTGATGAAGGATTTGGGACAGTGAACGTCCCAAATCCTTCATCGACAACGCTCGGCCCGGTCCGGAACGGCGCCCACGCACAGGTCAGCCGTAGATCAACAAATATCGTTCCGTGAAGGCCTCCTTGAGGGACCCAGAGTCCCTCAAGGAGGCCTTCACGGACTCGATAATCGCCGCGTTCGCCTCACTCGCACCAGCAGTCACAACGGCTGCGCGTGAAGGCCCCTTTCCTCGGCTCAGCCGAGGAAACTCGACCTTCACGCCTTTGCCGAGTACATGAAGGCCCCCTTCATTGCGCCTAGCGCCATGAAGGGGGCCTTCATGTACTCAGGCGGGTTCGACCACGAGCCGGTAGCCAGAGCCGAAGGGTTGGCGATTCGCCCTCAAGGCGGCGAAGAACACCTTGCGGCGGTTCGCCGTCCCCACCGCGTCGCCGAAGGGCCGCCCGGGAGGCCTCGAACCTCCTGAGCGGCCCTTCGTCGTCTGGCACGGACCACTCACCAGGCAGGTCCGCCCGAACAGCCACCCTCCGCACCGGTACGTATACCCGCTGTGCGGAACACGGCAAGCGTTACCTCCCCGTTTCCCGACCCCGTTGACGGCTGTGGCTCGGCTCACTACAGTCCCCGGAAACCGTCTGTAAAGTTTCCTAACGAAGTCGGGAGTGAACTCCAGTGCGAGCCGGCAGTCCGCGAATGCTGCGCGAGATCAACGATCGCGCGGCCATCGAGGTCCTCCTCAGGGAAGGCCCGCTGACGCGCTCCGAGCTCGAAGTCGCGATCGGCCTGTCCAAACCCGCGACGGCGCAGCTGCTCACCCGCCTCGAACAGGACGACGTCGTCACCAAGGCCGGCGTCCGCGGTGGCGGCCGTGGCCCGAGGGCGCAGCTCTGGCAGGTCAACGGCGGCGTCGCCTACGTCGCGGCCGTGGACCTGACCCCGCAGACGGCCGACTTCGTCGTTTCCGACGTCACGGGCGCGGTGCTCGCCGAGTACCAGGTCCCGCTGCCGGTCCACGAGGGCGCGGACGTCGTCGGCACCTTCGGCGCGGCGCTCACCCACGTCGCGAACAGCGCCGGGCTCGCCGCCACCGATCTCCGCCACGTCGTCATCGGCGCACAGGGCGCGTTCGACCCGCGCACCGGCCTGCTCTCCTCCGCGCCGCACATCCCCGGCTGGCTCGGGTTCGACGTGCCGAGCAGGCTCAGCCGGGAGCTCGGTGTCGAGGTCACCATCGAGAACGACGTCAACCTCGTCGCGATCGTGGAGATGACGGTCGGCCAGGCCGTCGGGCTCGACGACTTCGTGATGATCTGGCTCAGCGACGGCGTCGGCGGTGCGGTGGTGGTCGGCCGCAGGCTGTTGCGCGGCGCGACCGGCGGTGGCGGCGAGATCGACTGGATGCGCGTCCCCGATCCGGTTTCCGTTGCCACACGGAAGGAAACGGCACGCGGGGGAGATCGTTTCGGCGACCTCGTCGCGTCGCCGGCCGTCGTCGAGCTGGCCGCCGCGCACGGCTTCGAGGCCGAGACCGGCGCCGACGCGGTCGCCAAAGCCCGCGAGAGCGGCAATGAAGCCTTCCTCGACGACCTCGCCCGCCGTGTCGCGGGCGGAGCGGCCAGCCTGATCGCGGTCGTCGACCCCGAACTCGTGCTGCTTTCCGGCGACACCAGCCGGGCCGGTGGCGACGAATTCGCCGCGCTGGTCGCGAAAAGGCTGCACGAACTGGTCCTGCCCCGCACCCCCGTCGGGGTCGCTTCGGTGCAGGGCAACGCGGTCCGCGCGGGCGCCCTCCAGTCGGCGCTCGCCACCGTGCGCAGGGACGTCTTCGGCGTCAACACCCCTTCGCTCCTCGGGCCGAGACGGTCCGGGGCGGGAGAGCCGAACCCGATCGTGGCTATCCCGGATTCACGAACAGAACCACCGTCTCCCGCCCCAACCAACTAGGAGGAGGGTCATGAGTTCCACGACCCAGGTTCGGAGAAGCGGCCGCCGTTGGCGCGGCTCGATAGTGCTCGGCGCGGTCACCGTCGCCGCGCTGGTGTCCGCCTGTTCGGGCGCCGCAAGCGGCCCGAACGGCGGGTCGGGTGACGCGGCGGCCGCCCCGGCCGCGGACGCGAAGCTCACGCTGACCGTCTACAGCAAGTTCACCGACCGTGAGTACAACGTGGTCACCGCCGGGCTCAACAAGCTCAAGGCGAAGTTCCCGAACATCGAGATCAAGCACGAAGGCCAGCAGGACGACGACAAGATCACCCAGTCCATCCGCGGTGGCAACCCGCCGGACGTGGCGATTTCGTTCTTCACCGACAACCTCGGCGCGTGGTGCTCGACGGGTAGCTTCCAGGATCTCAAGCCCTACATCGATCGCGACAAGATCGACCTGAACCAGATCCCGGACGCCGTCCGCAGTTACACCGAATACCAGGGCAAGCGCTGTGCCATGCCGCTGCTCGCCGACGTCTACGGCTTCTACTACAACAAGGACATGTTCGCGGCGAAGGGCATCACGTCGCCGCCGAAGACGACCTCGGAACTGTTCGAGGCCACCAAGAAGCTGACCGAGTTCAACCCGGACGGCTCCATCAAGGTCGCCGGTTTCCTGCCCTCGATGCCGTTCTACGCCAACATGGCGCAGTACTGGGCCCCGAACTTCGGCGCCACCTACATCGGCCCCGACGGCCAGTCGCACCTCGCCGACAGCCCCGAGTGGAAGGCGATGTTCGACTTCCAGAAGCAGCTCGTGGACTTCTACGGCGGCCACGCCAAGGTCGAACAGTTCAAGGCCGGCCTCGGCGAGGAGTACTCGGCGGACCACGGTTTCCAGCGCGGCAAGCTCGCGATGATGATCGACGGCGAGTACCGCACCGCGTTCATCAAGGACCAGGCGCCGGAGCTCAAGTTCGGCACCGCGGCCCCGCCGGTGCTCGACAGCAAGCCGGACCGCTACGGCGGCGCGTTCACCACGGGCACGATCATCGCGATCCCCAAGGGCGCCAAGAACCCCGGCGCGGCTTGGGAACTGATCAAGCAGGTCACCCTCGACACCTCGACGCTGGTCGACCTGTCGAACGGCCTGAAGAACGTCCCGAGCACCAAGGCCGCGCTGACCGACCCGAAGCTCGAGGTCACGCCGGAGTTCAAGACGTTCCTCGATCTGTACAACGGCGGAAAGCTCATGCCCAACCCGTCGACGCCGATCGGTGACGCGCACCTCAAGGCCGTCAACGACTTCGCGGAGAAGTGGCAGGCGGGCAACGTCCCCGACATGATCGCGGGGCTCAAGCAGGTCGACGCTCAGATCAACGACGAGCTGGCCCAGAAACGCGCCGGCGGCTGATCGCATGACTTCGACCCTGGATTCCAGGGCGGTCGCCTCCCCTTCCGCGTCCACCCGGACGCGGAAGGGGAACGCAGCGCGCCGCCGTCGCACCGTCTTCTACTTCATCGCACCGGCGACCCTCGGATTCCTGATCTTCTTCGGGTACCCGCTGATCGCCACGGTGTACTACTCGTTCACCCGCTACGACCTGATCAACGCGCCCGAGTTCATCGGTTTCGACAACTACATCCGCATGTTCACCAGCGAACCGCTGGTCGGTACCGCCGCGTACAACACGTTGTGGCTGGTGATCGTGCTGACGTTCTGCCGGGTCGTGTTCTCGCTCGGCGTGGCGTCGATCATCTCGCGGCTGAAGTCGGGCGTCGGCTTGGTGCGGACGCTCTGCTACCTGCCTTCGCTGGCCCCGCCCGCCGCGGCGACCCTGGCGTTCGTGTTCCTGTTCAACCCGGAATACGGCCCGGTCAACGCGTTCCTGCGGGCGGTCGGCATCGACGGCGGCCTGTGGTTCAACGATCCGGCGATGTCGAAGCCCGCGCTGACCCTGCTGGTGATGTGGGGTTCGGGCGAGCTGATGATCATCATCCTGGCGGCACTGCTCGACGTGCCGCAGGAACAGTACGAGGCCGCCGAACTCGACGGTGCCGGGCCGGTCCGCCGGTTCTGGCACGTCACGCTCCCGTCGATCTCGCCGGTGCTGCTGTTCGGCATCGTCAACTCGATGATCTTCGCGTTGCAGTTCTTCACGCAGGCGATCGTCGCGGGATCGGCGGCCGCGGGCGCGGCCGACGTCGCGGGCAACACGAGATTCATCGGCGCACCACAGAATTCGACGCTGACCTATCCGGTTTGGCTGTACGTCCAGGGTTTCCGGTACTTCAACATGGGTTACGCGGCGGCGATGGCGGTCCTGCTGTTCATCGTGTCGGCCGGGTTCACCTGGATCCTGGTCCGGCAGCTGCGCAAGACCCAGCATCAGGAGGAGGGCGGATGACCACACTGGCCGAGCCCCGGCACACCGCCCCGGCGTCCGAACCGCCGAAGGTGCGGGTGCGGCGCCAATGGGACAAGAAGCTGTACTGGATCGCGACGCACAGCGTGGGCATCGCGATGGGCGTGATCTTCATGCTGCCCATCCTGTTCGTGTTCCTCACCGCGGTGATGTCCAGCGATCAGGCGCTCTCGTCGAACTTCTGGCCGAAGGAATGGCACTTCGAGAACTTCATCGAGGTGTTCGAAAAGGCGCCGCTGCTGCAGTATTTCGGCAACAGCATCCTGTATTCGACGCTGGCCACCGTGGGGGCGCTCGTCTCGGCGATTCCGGCGGCGTACGCGCTTTCGAAGCTGAAGTTCCGTGGGCAGAACCTGTTCTTCATGCTGACCATGGCCGCGATGATGCTGCCCCCGCAGGTCACCGTCGTCCCGTTGTACGACCTGTGGGTGCGGCTCGGGTTCACCGGGACCCTGGTTCCGCTGATCGTGCCGTACTTCTTCTTCGACGCGTTCTCGATCTTCCTGCTGCGGCAGTTCTTCCTCACCATTCCGAAGGACTACCTCGAAGCCGCGAAGATCGACGGCTGCAACGAGTTCCAGGCGATGGTCAAGGTGCTGATCCCGATGGCGAAGCCGGGGATCGCGGCCACCGCGATGTTCTGCTTCCTGTTCACCTGGAACGACTACTTCGGTCCGCTGCTCTACACCGGTGAGACCCGCGACAGCTGGCCGCTTTCGCTGGCGATCGCGTCGTTCCGCGGTATGCACCACGTGGAATGGAACCTCACCATGGCGGCCACCGCGCTGATCATGCTGCCGGTGATCGTGCTGTTCGTGTTCGCGCAGAAGTCCTTCGTCAAGGGCATCACATTCACAGGGGTCAAGGGATGAAACTGGCAGTCGTCGGTGGTGGGTCCACTTACACGCCCGAGCTGATCGACGGGATCGCCGGACGGCGGTCCACTTTGGACGTCGACGAGATCGTGCTGATCGATCCGGACGCGTACCGGGTGGAGGCGGTCGGGGACTTCAGCAACCGGTTGCTGAGCCACGCCGGGCATCCGGCGCGGGTCCGCACCACGTCGAGCCTCGAAGAAGGCGTCGACGGCGCGTCGGCGGTGCTGATCCAGCTGCGGGTCGGCGGGCAGCGCGCCCGCCGGGGGGACGAGACGTTCCCGCACGCCTGCGGCTGTGTCGGGCAGGAGACCACGGGCGCGGGCGGCCTCGCGAAGGCGCTGCGCACCGTGCCGGTGGTGCTCGACATCGCCGACCGGGTCCGCAAGATCGCCGGGGACGACACGTGGATCGTCAACTTCACCAACCCCGTCGGCATCGTCACGCGGGCGCTGCTGAACGAGGGGCACCGCGCCGTCGGCCTCTGCAACGTCGCGATCCATCTCCAGCGCACGTTCGCGCATCTTCTCGGCGCCGGGATCGACGACGTCAAACTCGTCCACACCGGGCTGAACCACCTGAGCTGGGAACGAAAGGTGCTCGTCAAGGGCGAGGACCGCTTGCCGGAACTGCTGGCGGAGCACGCGGAGTACCTCGGTGAGCACGTCACCGCGCCCGTCGCATGGATGCGGCGGATGAACGTCGTGCCGTCGTACTACCTGAAGTACTACTACGGGCACGACGAGCAGGTCGCGAAGCAGCGCACCGAGCGGCCGCGCGCGGACGTCGTGAGCGACGTCGAGGAGGAACTGCTCAAGGTGTACCTCGACCCGGAGGTGGTGACCAAACCGGAGCAGCTGGAAAAGCGGGGCGGCGCCTACTATTCCGAGGCCGCGGTGCAGCTCGTGCACGCGCTCACCTCAGGCGGCCCCGCCGAAGAGCACGTCGTCAACGTCCGTAACGAAGGTACATTCGACTTCCTGCCGGACGACGCCGTCATCGAGGTTCCGTCCCTTGTGGACGGAAACGGTCCGCGCCCGATCGCGCAACCGCCCGTGGAGCAGCGGTTCGCCGGGCTCATCGCCGGGGTGACCGCCTACGAGCATCTCGCGCTGGAGGCGGCGATCAAGGGCGGCCGGGACCGGGTGGCCGACGCGTTGCTCGCGCATCCGCTGGTCGGCCAGTACACCAAGGCGGATCAGCTCGCCGACTCGCTGGTGCAGATCAACCGTGAGTTCCTGCCGTGGGCGGGGGCATGACGGCCGGCTCACAGGACGTCGTCGTCGCGATCGACGGCGGCAACAGCAAGACCGACGTCCTGATCGTCTCGCGGGACGGGCGGGTGCTCGGGCAGTCGCGAGGACCGGGCGCGTCCCCGCAGAACATCGGGGTCGACGGCAGCGTCCAAGCGCTGGAAAAGCTGGTCCTGGAAGCCCTTCGCGGGGCAGGGCTTCCCGACGAACGTCCTTTCGCGACACATACGTCGGCCTATCTCGCGGGGCTGGATTTCCCGCGGGAGGAAGAGATCCTGCACGCCGCGCTGGCGGCACGCGGCTGGAGCGACACCCTGATCGTCGGCAACGACACGCTCGCGCTGCTGCGTGCGGGCAGTTCCGACGGGACGGGCGTGGCGGTGGTGTGCGGCGCCGGGATCAACGGTGCCGGCGTCAGCGCCGACGGCCGTGAACACCGGTTCCCCGCGCTGGGCAAGATCTCCGGCGACTGGGGCGGCGGCTACCGGCTCGGCGAGGAGGCGCTGTGGTGGGCCGTCCGCGCCGAGGACGGCCGCGGTCCGGGAACGGCTCTGCAGGCCGCCGTCACCGCGCACTTCAAGGCGTCTTCGGTGCTGGATGTGGTGCAGCGCCTGCACTTCCAGGATCTGCACTCCGATTCGATCCACGGCCTGTGCCCGCTGCTGTTCGCCGTCGCGGCGGACGGCGACGAGGTGGCGCAGGACGTGGTCGACCGGTTCGTCGAAGAGGTCGCACTGCTGGTCTCGGTCATCCTGCGGCGGCTCGAACTCACCGAGGAGGCACCCGAAGTCATCCTCGGCGGGGGAGTGCTGACCGGGGTCGGCGCGCAGGTGATCGCGGAGATCGAACGGCGGTGCCTGAAAGTGGCGCCGCGGGCGTCGATCCAAGTGGTCGACGTGGCTCCAGTGGTCGGTGCGGCGCTGTTCGCGCTGGACACGATCGGCGCTTCCGCCTCCGCGAAGGCCTCTCTGAAGGCCGCGACCAAACGGGTCTAGATCGCGCGTGAAGGCCTCCTTCCCTCGGCTCAGCCGAGGGAAGGAGGCCTTCACGCGCTCAGGAAGCGGCGGGGACGAGCGGCTCGTCCGTCTCCAGCAGCGTCTTGAGGTCCGACAGGATCCAGGCCCAGCCACCGCCGGCGTTCTCGCCCGGTCCGGCGTTGATGTCCTCCTGGGAACCGTTGACCAGGGCGGCCGTCGTCGGCGCGTCGGTGACGTCGTGGGTGACGGTCAGCCGGGTGCCCGCGGTCTTCGTCTCTTCGATCTCGTAGGTGAGCTTGGTGTACGGCTCCTTGTCGAAGGACGGGTCCATCAGGAGCTTCCAGGTGATGACCAGCTTGCGTGGCGGATCCACCTCCAGGACCTCGCCGTCGACCAAGTCGTTGGTGAAACCCGCTTCGACGTACTCGGGCGTCGGGTGGGTGGCGTGCTTGCCGCCCGGCCGCAGGTCGAAGTCGACGAGGCCGGTGTAGCCGTACTTCCGCGACCACTCGGGCTTCGTGATCGCGTCCCAGATCTTCTCCGGGGTGGCCTTGATGTACACGCGGTAAACCTGGGTGTCGGTCATGAGGGCTCCTCGGTCTCGAGTTCGGCTTTGAGGTCGAGCAACGCGGTCACGTTGCGCTCCGTGAACTTGTCGATCCACCTGTCGTGGATCTGCCGGATCGGTACCGGGTTGAGGAAGTGCTTCTTCTCCCGGCCCTCCTTGCGCGTGACGACAAGTCCGGCTTCTTCCAGCAGTTTCAAGTGCTTCATCACGCCGAACCGGCTCATGTCCACTTCGGACTCGAGTTCGGTCAGCGTGCGGCCGTCACGCGCGAACAGCTGGTCGAGCAGGAACCGGCGAGTCGGATCCGCCAGGGCCTTGAAAACCAGGTCGTCGTCGGGCACGTCGGAAGAATAGGTGACTAAAAGGTCACGTGTCAAGCCGGATCTACAACAAGGCACCCAGCGGCAGGATCAGCGCGATCGCGACCACCGAGATCACCGTCTCCATGATCGACCAGCTCTTCAGCGTCTGCCCGACCGAAAGCCCGAAGTACTCCTTGACCAGCCAGAACCCGGCGTCGTTGACGTGGGAGAAGAACAGCGAACCGGCGCCGATCGCCAGCACCAGCAGCGCGCTGTGCGACGGATCCATGGTCGCCGCGAGCGGCGCCACTATGCCCGCGGCGGACACGGTGGCGACCGTCGCCGAACCGGTGGCGAGCCGGATCGCGACCGCGACCAGCCAGCCGAGCAGCAGCGGCGACAGGTTCGCGCCGGTGGCCAGGCTGGTGATGACGTTGCCGACCCCGGCGTCGACGAGGGTCTGCTTGAACCCGCCGCCCGCGCCGACGATGAGCAGGATGCCGGCGATCGGCGGCAGCGAATCGGCCACCGTGGACGAAAGCTTGTCCCGCGTGAAGCCCGCGGATTTGCCCAGGGTGAGCATGCCGAGCAGTACCGCGGCGAGCAGGGCCACCAGCGGGTCGCCGATGAAGTCGAGCACGCGGCGGAGGTGGTTCTCCTTCGCCAGCAGGATGTCCGCGAGTGCCTTGCCCATCATCAGCACGACTGGCAGCAACACCGTCGACAGCGTCGCGAGGAAGCCGGGACGTCGTCCGTCCGAAGAGGACGATTCCGGGACGAGCCGCTCCGGCGCGACGGCGTCCGGGACCATCTTGGCGGCCAGCCTGCCGAACAGCGGCCCGGCGATGATCACCGTCGGGATCGCGACGAGCAGGCCGAAGGCCAGGGTGAGGCCGACGTTCGCGTTCAGCGCGCCCGCGGCGGCGAGCGGGCCGGGGTGCGGCGGGACGAGACCGTGCAGCACCGAAAGCCCGGCGAGCGCGGGGATTCCCAGCATCAGCAACGGTTTCCCGGTGCGTTTGGCGACCAGCAGGATCACCGGGATCAGCATGACCAGGCCGATCTCGAAGAACATCGGCAGGCCGATCAGCGCGGCGACCAGCGCCATCGCCCACGGCAGGGCGCGGTCGCCCGAGCGGCGCAGGATGGTGTCGACGATCTGGTCGGCGCCGCCGGAGTCGGCGAGCAGTTTGCCGAGCATCGCGCCGAGCGCGATCAGCACGCCGACCGACGCGACGGTGGAGCCGACGCCGGAACTGAAGCTCTTGATCAGCTTGTCGACCGGCATTCCGCCGACGAGCCCGAGCACGCCGGAGCCGAGGATGAGGGCGAGGAACGGATGCTGCTTCGCCTTGGTGATCAGGACGACGATCACGGCGATGGCGAGCACCGTCGCGCCGATGAGGCGGGTGTCGTGTCCGGTCCAGGCGGCGGCGAGGGTGGTGGTCATCAGCGGTCCTTGAAAGCGGAAAGGGCGGTTTCGACGATCTCTTCCGGCTTCTTCGCGATGTCGGCGACGAGGCCGTGCTCGTCCGGACGCAGCGGCTCGAGGTCGGCGAGCTGGGAGTCCAAAAGGGACACCGGCATGAAGTGGCCGGAGCGGGTCTTCATCCGATCGGCGAGCAGGTCGCGGTCGCCGTGGAGGTGCAGGAACCAGACTTTCCCGCCGCTGCGCAGGATGTCGCGGTAGCGATACTTGAGTGCGGAAGACGTGACGACGCCGCCGGAGCATTGGTGGTCGGAGATCCAGGTGGCGATGGCTTCGAGCCAGGGTTGCCGGTCTTCGTCGTTCAGCGGGTGGCCGGAGCTCATCTTGTCGATGTTCGCCTTCGGATGGAACGTGTCCGCTTCGGCGTAGTCGACGCCGAGGCGTTCGGCGAGTGCCGTGCCCACGGTCGTCTTGCCCGAGCCGGAAACGCCCATCACCACGATGACGGTCATCCGTACCTCCCACGTCGTTGTAGCCGGGACGAGTACAGCTCAAAAGTACTACTTAAGCAACATCAAGTACTACTTAATCGAGTCAGAACGTTAGAGTCGCCTGGTGGGCAACGACAGGCATGCCGAAGTGCTCGACGCGCTCGGCTCCGCGATCGCGAACGGGGAGCTCCCGCCGGGCTCCGTACTGCGCTCGGAGGAGCTCCAAGAGCGGTTCGGCGCCTCTCGCACGGTGGCGCGCGAGGTGGTGCGGGTCCTCGAAACGATGTGCCTGACCAGCAGCAAGCGCCGGGTCGGGGTGATCGTGCGCGAGCCGAGCGAGTGGAACCATTACGACCCGAGACTGCTCCGCTGGCAACTCGACGGCTCCGAGCGGAAGACCGCGCTGCGCACCCTCACCGAACTGCGTTCCGGCGTGGAACCGTGTGCCGCCCGGTACGCCGCGCTGCGGGCGACGCCGGAGGAGGGCGGCCGACTCCGGGCCTTGGCGAAGCGGCTTGAGGAGACGGCGCACCGGCGTGACCTCGACACTTTTCTGGGGCACGACGTCGCTTTCCACGATCTGCTGCTGTCCTCGTCGCGGAATCCGATGTTCGCCCAGCTTTCGGCGGTCGTCGCCGAGGTGCTCGCCGGGCGGACCGGGCACGGCCTGATGCCCGAGGAGCCGCAGCCCGAGGCCGTCGCCCTGCACGTCGAGGTCGCGGTGGCCGTCGACGCCGGTGACCCTGACCGGGCCGAACGCGCGATGCGGGACATCGTCATCCAGGCGCGTGACGAGATGGCCGTCCTTCTGGACGGATGATCTTCGAGTAATCTCTGCAGGTCTTCCAGGGATACTGCATGCAGGGGGCGATGGTGAGCGCGGCGCGCGCGATCGGCTTGGTGTTGGGGGTGGCCGCGGACGGGGCGATCGGGGACCCCCGGTCGCGGCGTCCGGTGACGGCGTTCGCCAGGGCAGCTTCGGCGGTGGACGCGAAGGTCCGGTCGAAGCATCCGGTGACCGGGGTCCTGTGGACCGGCGGCCTCGCGGGCTCCGCCGTGCTGGCGGGCGTACTCGCCGAGCGGGCGGGGCGGCGCAGCCCCGTCCTGCAGGCGACCACGACCGCGGTGACCACCTGGGCCGTCCTCGGCGCCGCCGGACTGGCCGCGCACGGCACGTCGCTTGCCCGGGATCTCGAAGAAGGCGAACTCGAGACCGCTCGCGGCACACTGTCCACACTGGATCCACGAGTCGCCGACGACCTCGGCGTCATCGGCCTCTCGCGCGCTTCGGTGGAAACCCTCGCCGAGAACACCGCGGACGTCGTCGTCGCGCCGCTGGTGTGGGGAGCGCTGGCCGGCGTCCCCGGCCTGCTCGGCTCGCGCGCGATCAGCCTGCTGCGCGGCATCGGCCGCGGGCGCCCCGAGCGGTACCGGTGGCTCGTCGCCCGGCTGGACGAAATCGTCCATCTCGTGCCCACGCGCGTCGCGGCCGGGCTGACCGTGCTCGCGGCCCCGGTCGTCGGCGGCTCGGCGGGCGGCGCGTGGCGGGCGTGGCGGCGGGACACCGCCGCGCACCCGAGCCCGAACGCCGGCCGCGTCGAGGCCGCTTTCGCCGGGGCGCTGGAGATCCGCGTCGGCGGGCGGACGGTGTACCCGCACGGGGTCGAGGAACTGCCGGTGCTCGGCATCGGACGCAACCCGGACGCCGGGCACGTGACGCGCGCCGTGGAGCTCTCGCGGGTGGTCGGGTGGCTGGGCGCTCTCAGCGCGGTGGTGCTGGCGGGTCTCGTCGGGCTGCGGCGCCGTCGCTGACCTGCGCTTTCCCGGCGGCGGGGGAGCAAGGGACCTTTGCTACCACTTGGGGCGGGGGTGTGTGGATATAGGGACGTTGAGTGTCTCTATTTCCACACACCCCTTACTCCGCGTGGTGACTGTGTGGATTTTGTTGCGTTGGGTGACCCGAAATCCACACGGTCATCGAGCAGGGGGAGCAGGGGACCTTTGCTACCACCAGGCCCCTGACCTGCGGAAAGAGAGCAAGGGACCTTTGCTACCGCTCCCGCTGAGCCAACCGCGCCCGCGCCCCTGCGTCCATCGGCCCATCGCGCCGCGCGAGCTCGGCGTCGATCCGTGACCGGTCGGCCGGCTGCTTGTTCCCGCCGAACTTGAACTTCGCCCGCACCCCGGTCACGGTCAGCTCGACCCCGCGGATGCCGGGAAGCAGCCGCTTGTCCGGCGCCTCGGTCGCGCTCACCGCCGCCCTGCCCGAACCGGGCTCGAAACGCGCGAGCTGCCGGTCCAGGAGCGCGGCCTTCTCCGCGGCGTCGTCGATCAGCCGGACGTCGCATTCGAGCTGGACCGACGAGTAGTACGACGTCGGCACACCGTGCGGCGGGTCGGCCGGGGTGTTCCAGTCGGAGCGGATGTAGGTGTGTTCGTCGATCACCGCGAGCAGCGCGCGCGGGTGTTCCTCCAGCAGCGGCCAGACCGGATTGGGGCGCGCGAGGTGCAGCAGGACCGTTCGGTCACCGTCGTAGGCGAAGTGCACCGGGTTGACGATCGGCAGGTCACGGCCCACGCCGCCGGCGATCAGCTGGCCGAAATCGTGCGTCGAGAGCCAGGCCCGCCATTCGGCGTCATCGTGGGCGGCGTCCCACGGGTGAATCAGCATGCCCGAAGCGGAACACGCGAAATGGACCTGCGAAAGGTCCATTTTCGGGTCGAATCAGGTGGCCACTTCGGAGCGTTCGTCTTCGGCCAGCATCTCCGCGACGCTTTTGCGCCGCTGCGGCCGCTCGGTGGTCAGCGCGCCGCCCGGCTTCAGCTCGCGGACGGTGAAGTACAGCCACCCCATCACCGCCATCGCGCCGAACGCGATCCACTGCAGGGCGTAGGAGAAGAACGGTCCCGCGTCGGTCTGCGGCAGTGGCAGCGCGCCTAGGACGCCGGGCTGGTTCACGTCGAGTTGGAAATAACCCGGACGGATGTCCAGCTTCGCGGCCCGCGCGACGACCTGCGAATCGACGACGTAGCTCTGCAGCTTCCCGCCGGTCGACTCGTCGGCGAAGGCGTCGCGGTTCTTCCCGTCCTTCTCGTCGTGACGTGCGCGCGTGACGATGTCGACCGTTCCGGCCGGGGGCGGGGCGAAGGGGAGCGCGCGCGATTTGTCGTCGAGCCGGACGTACCCGCGGTCCACCAGCACGATCGTGCCCTCGACGGTCCGGAACGGAGTTAGGACCTCGAAGGCCGCTTCGCCCTGTACGGAGCGCAGACGGGCCACGACCTCGCCCTCGGGCAGGTACGTGCCCTTCAACGCGACCAGGTGCCATTCGGTGCGCTGATCAGGCACGGCGCCGTTGGGGAGCAGCTCCTCCAGCGAGCGCGGCTGCCCGGAGAACGACTCCCGCAGCGCCGCGTTCTGGTGCTCGCGTTCGGTGTTGCGGGAGAACTGCCATGGCGCCAGCAGGGTGAAGCAAGTGATGGCGAAGGTGAA
Organism: Amycolatopsis sp. CB00013; assembly: GCF_001905755.1. Lineage (NCBI taxonomy): Bacteria > Bacillati > Actinomycetota > Actinomycetes > Pseudonocardiales > Pseudonocardiaceae > Amycolatopsis > Amycolatopsis sp. CB00013. Next base: position 689,509 of record NZ_LIWC01000004.1, read on the forward strand.
CACCACCAACGTCAATGCCAGCCACCCGGGCTTCAGCAGGAACTTCAACCGCACCCCACCACGGTAAGCGGTCGGCCTCAGGCGTGTGCGCGCACCCAGTCGAGCAGGCCCGGAACGGCCCGCTCGATCATGCCGAGGACGTCCTCGAAACCGTCGTCCTCGCCGTAGTACGGGTCCGGGACCTCGGCGCCCTCGGGCGCGGACGGATCGAACTCGCGCAGAAGGCGGACCTTCGCCGGGTCCGACACCTTGCGCCGGAGGAACGACAGATGTCCTTCGTCCGCCGCGAGCAGCAGGTCGGCGGCCAGATGTCCGCGGTCGACCTCGGCCGCGACATGGCCGGTCGGGTAGCCGTGTTCGGCGAGCTTCGCGCGGGCCCGCTTGTCCGCGGCCTCGCCCACGTGCCAGCCGCCGGTGCCCGCGCTGGACACCTGCACGAGGTGATCGAGACCCGCCTCCTCGGCCTTCGCGCGGAAGACGAGCTCGGCCATCGGGGAACGGCAGATGTTGCCGGAACAGACGAAGACGATGTGCAGCACCTGATCAGTGTGAAGGCCGACGGAGATCGACCGCTCACCGGCTCCGAACGGCTACCGGGCGCGCGAAGCTGGAAAGCCGGGACGAAGCGGGAGTAGACCTCCTGGAGAGAAACACGCAGGAAGGTCGCGTATGAGCGCACCAACACCCAGCGTCGAGTCGCCGGCAACCGGGCTCCGTTGGTACCGCATCACCGTCAAGCTTCCGCACCCCTACGAGGTCGGGCGGATCCTGTCGGAGCACCACTTCGTCCAGGCGAGATCGCCGAAAGAGGCGATGACCAGGATGCCGTTGCACCTCCGGTCGAGCGCGTCCGTCGCGCCGTACCAGGTCGTCCGGCCCGACGTCGCCGATCAGGCGACGAAGGCCTATCGCGCGGTGCTGTGGACGGGGCGCGTGATGCGCGCGGCCGGCCGCTGGGCGATCAACAAGGATGCGAAGGCCCTGGACTGAGCCGGGGTGGTAGCAAAGGTCCCTTGCTCTCTTTCCGCAGGTCAGCGACGTCTCCGGCCCAAGTGGTAGCAAAGGTCCCTTGCTCCCCATCCGCAGGTCAGGAGCGTGAACAGGCCGACCGCACGGCCTCCGAAAGCGCCCCCGAGTGCAGCCGGTCCAGCCCGCGTCGCGCGTCGGCCAGCCGCACCGTGACCGCGAGCCGCGCGTCGCACGACCGTCGTGCCCGCGCGTCCCGCGTCTCCGCGAGTTCGGTGAGCAGCCCCGCGTTGAGCCGGTCGATCACCGGCCGCACCTCGGTCCCCAGATCGGGTCGCCCGGGCGGCCGCGTGCCGGGGTGCTCGGTCCACCGCGCGTACAGGCCGCGCTGCACGACCTTGTTCGCCTCGATCTGGTCGCGGTAGAACCGCACCACGCTGTCGGCGTCGAGACCGAGGCCGGGCGCCTTCGCGGCCATTGAGTCGAGGATCTGCCGTTCGCGCACCGGGTCGTCGATCGGCGACGGCGTGCCGAACTTCGCGGCCGCGACCTTGTCGGCGATCTGCACGCGCTGAGCGGCCAGGTCGGTCAGTTCCCAGAGGCCTGGAGACGCCGACGCAGGCGCGGGTGACACCACGAGAAGCAGCGAAACAGCACAGAGCACCCGAAGTCGCATGCCCGGAAACGCTACATGCGAAAATCCCCGGGTGCCCGCGCTAGCCGAAGTCATCGCCGCCCTGGAGCAGGCGTATCCACCCGAACTCGCCGAATCGTGGGACGCCGTCGGCCTCGTCTGCGGCGACCCGGCCGAGCACGTGGACAAGGTCCTGTTCTGCGTCGACCCGGTCGACGAGACCGTCGACGAGGCGATCGCCGGGGGTGCGCAGCTGATCGTCGCGCACCATCCGCTGCTGCTGCGCGGAGTCCACGGCGTGCCGGCGGACAGCACGAAGGGGCGTCTCGTGCACCGCCTGATCCGGGCCGGTGTCGCCCTCTACTGCGCGCACACCAACGCCGATTCCGCGTCCCCCGGTGTCTCCGACGCGCTGGCCGACGCCATCGGCCTGACCGTCCTCGGCCCGCTCGATCCCCGCGAAGACGGCGTCACCGGCATCGGCCGCATCGGTGAATTGCCCGCGCCCGAACCGTTCTCCGCCTTCGTCGAACGCGTCGCGAACGCCTTGCCCCGCACGGAGCCCGGCGTCTACGGCGCGGGCGACCCGGATCGCCCGATCCGCCGCGTGGCCGTTTCCGGCGGCTCCGGCGACAGCTATCTCAAGCGGGCCACCGCCGCCGGGGTCGACGCGTACGTCACCGCCGATCTCCGGCATCATCCCGTCGGCGAGCACCTCGCCGACATCGCCGAAGTCCCCGCCCTGGTCGGCGTCACCCACTGGGCGAGCGAGTGGCCGTGGTGCGAGCAAGCCTCGGGCGTCGTCCGTGCCGCGTTTGCGGGTAACGTCGACGTTCACGTCTCCACGCGGTGCACCGACCCGTGGACGCTACGGGCCACCCGAACCGAGCACTAAGAACTCCAAGGAGCACCGTGAAGGCCGACCCCGCCGTCCAGCGCCAGCTGCTCGAACTCGCGAAGGTGGACGCCGAACTCGCGCGTACCGCCCACCGCCGTCGCACCCTGCCGGAGATCGCCGAGATCGACGCGGGCGAGAAGTCGGTGCGCGAACGACGTGACGCGCTGGTCTCGGTCCAGACGGCGGCGTCCGACCTCGACCGCGAGATCGCCCGTCAGGAGAAGGAGATCGAGTCGGTGCGCGCTCGCGGAGACCGCGACCGCAAGCTCCTCGAATCCGGTTCCGTCGCGGCGAAGCAGATGACCGACATCGAGCACGAGCTGAACAGCCTCAGCCGGCGTCAGTCCGCGCTCGAGGACGACCTGCTCGAACTGATGGAACGCCGCGAGGCGCTCGAACTCGACGCCCAGCGCACCAGCGCCGAGGTCGCGAAGGCCGAGGGCGAGGTCGCCGAAGCCATCGGGCGCCGCGACGAGCACTTCACCGACCTCGACACCACCAAGGCACGCCGCGACGAAGACCGCGCCAAGCTCCTGCCGCGCTTCCCGGAAGACCTGCTGAAGCTCTACGAGCGGGTCCGCGCGCACAAGGGCATCGGCGCGGCGCTGCTGCGGGCCCGCCGCTGCGGCGCCTGCCAGCTCGACATCGACCGCCGCGAGATCGCCGAGATCAAGGCGGCCCCGGAGGACAACGTCATCCAGTGCGAGAACTGCGGCGCCATCCTGGTGCGCACCCTGGAGTCCGGCCTGTGACCGACCACGTGCTCGTCGAGGCCGACGGAGGTTCGCGGGGCAACCCGGGGCCCGCCGGGTACGGCGCGGTCGTCAAGGACCCGGCAACCGGCGAGGTGCTCGCCGAGCGCAAGGCCTACGTCGGCATCGCGACCAACAACGTCGCCGAGTACGGCGGCCTGATCGCCGGGCTCGCCGCGGCCGCCGAGCTCGGAGCGTCCACAGTGGACGTCCGGATGGACTCGAAGCTCGTGGTGGAGCAGATGTCCGGGCGCTGGAAGGTCAAGCACCCGTCGATGCAGCCGCTGAACGCCGAAGCCAAGGAGCTGGCGGCGCGGTTCTCGCGCGTGCGCTACGAGTGGATCCCGCGGGCGGAGAATTCCCACGCGGACGGCCTCGCGAACGAAGCGATGGACGCGGGGAAGCAGGCGGAAGCGCCGAAGAAGACCGTGAAGCAGGACAGGGTCAGCCCCGTCGGCTGGACCGGCGCGACCGGGACCCCGACCAAACTGCTCCTCGTGCGGCACGGCCAGACGGCGATGTCGGTCGAGAAGCGGTACTCCGGCCGCGGCGACGTACCCCTCACCGAGCACGGCAAGCAGCAGGCGGCCGCCGCCGCGAAACGCCTCGGCGCGATGGAGGGCCTGGTCGTCGACGGCGAGGCGGCGCCGATCATCGCCTCACCGCTGATCCGCACCCAGCAGACCGCGCAGGCGATCGCGGACGCGCTCGGCGGCCGGGTCGAGACCCACCCCGGGCTGATCGAGACCGATTTCGGCGAATGGGAGGGCCTCACCTTCAAAGAGGCCATGGACCGCGACCCCGAATTCCAGACCAGCTGGCTTTCCGACACTTCGATCGCGGCGCCGGGCGGGGAGAGCTTCGACGGCGTGCACCGGCGGGTCCGCAAGGCGCGCGACGAGCTGATCGCGAAGTACGGCGGCCGGACGCTGGTGCTGGTCAGCCATGTCACGCCGATCAAGGCGCTGCTGCGGATGGGCCTGGACGCCGGGCCGTCGCTGCTGTTCCGCCTGCACCTGGACCTGGCCTCGCTGTCGATCGTCGAGTTCTACCCGGACGGCAACGCCTCGGTCCGGTTGGTGAACGACATTTCGCACCTCTCCTAGTCAGGAGATTGTGGCGCGGATCACGCCTGGATATGACGTGTCGCGGGCGGCCGATGGGGTATTGGCTACAGTTTCGGCGACGGCACGTGAGCGAAAAGGCAAAGACGGGGACATGACGGCGAGCGCACTCAGCGAAGCTTCCGAACAAGGCGTGCCCGATCCGGCGGAGACGCCGGCCCGTCGTGGCCTGGCCGCCCGTGTCGCACCGTACCTGGCGGTCCTCGCCGGAGTGGCGGCGCTGGCCTGGCACGCCACCCTCTACGGCCACTGGATCGTCGACGACGCGGCCATCACCTTCTCCTACGCGCGCAGCTTCACCGACGGCCTCGGCCCGGTGCTGCAGCCGGGGCAGCCCTCGGTCGAGGGCTGGTCGAACTCGACGTGGCTGGTGATGCTGGCGCTCGGCAAGCTCGTCGGCGTCTTCGACAGCGGCATGCTGTTCGGCCTGCCCGACTACGTGCTGTTCCCGAAGCTGCTGGGGCTCCTGTTCACCGCCGGGACGCTGGCCGCCTGCCACATCGCGGCGAAGCAGATCTTCGCGCGCTTCGCCTGGCTGGCGACGTTGGTCGTCGGGCTGACGCTGGCCGCGATCCCGTCGTTCGTCATCTGGACGATCTCCGGGCTGGAGAACTCGCTGTTCGGGATGGCCGTCGCCTGGCTCGCCGTGCTGCTGTTCGTGGCCGTGCGCAAGGACACCCTGCTCACCGCGAAGGTCGCCGTCTGGTCCGGGGTGCTGGTCGCGTTCGCCGCGCTGACCCGCCCCGAAGGCCTGATCTACGGCGGCGCGTACCCGCTCGTCGTCCTGTTCCAGCTGCGTAAGCCGCTGCTGGGGCAGAGCATCAAGTTCGTCGTGGTGTCGGTGGTCGCGTTCGCGATCCCGTTCGGGGCGTACCTCGCCTGGCGGATCGCGGAATTCGGCAGGCTGCTGGCGAACCCGTCCATCGCCAAGGGGCAGGGGCTGCCCGGGCTTTCGGCGCTGAAGCAGCCGTTCGAGCTGGTCGGCTACGCCGGTGTCGCCGGCACGATCCTGCTTGCCCTGACCATCGGGTACGCGCTGGTCCGCGCGGAATGGCGGCGCGCGCTGATCGCGCTGCTGGTGCCGCTGGCGCTGGGCATCATCGCCTACGGCGTGATGGTCCCGGACTGGATGGGCCAGCACCGTTTCGCGACCCCGATCTGGATCCTCTCGGTGCTGGCGGGAACGCTGGCCGCCGGTGAACTCCTGCGTCGTTCGCGGGCGGCGCTGCGGACCGTCGTGGTGCTCGTGCTGGTCGCGGCCGCGATCCCGTCCGGGATGGGTTTCGCGTCGGCGTCGAAGAAGTTCCAAGAAGTCCCGACGGTGCCCGCGTGCCTCATCGCCGACCGCTTCGGCCGCGGCTTCAACACCATGGCCGACATCCTGGGCCTCCAGCAGGCGTCGCTGCTGCTGCCGGACCTCGGCGGCTCGTCGATGACCAGCCGCCTGCACCTGGTCGACATGGCCGGGCTGGTCGAGGCGGACGTCGCGGACTTCCTCAAGAAGGGTGACCTGCCGGGGCTGCGCGACTACGTGTTCGACAAGGTCAAGCCGACCTTCATCCACTCGTGGGGCCCGTGGGCCGCGGGCAACGGCATCACCGTCGACCCGCGGATCGACCGCGACTACGAGCCGATCTTCGTGTACCCGGGCAGCGGGCCGCGCAACGGCGACTTCGTGCGCAAGGACGCCGTCTCCAGCCCCGAGAAGCTGAAGGCCGTCCGCGACTACGCCGCGAAGACCATGCCGGACGTGGAGAAGGCGCGCTTCGGCGGGCCGCTCAAGGACTGCGGCCCGACCATGCACCCGGGCCAGACCGTCTACCTTCCGTAAACGCCCGCGTTTAGTCCTCTGAATGCGGCCCACCGCATTCAGAGGACTAAACGCGGTCGAGGGCGGCTTCCTTCTCCCGGATCACGGGCAGCACGTGTTTCCCGAAGTGCTCGACGTCCTCCAGGTAGTGCAGGAAGCCGAGCAGCAGCAGGTTCGCCCCGCGCTTCTTGTACTCGATCGCCCGGTCCGCGATCTGCTCCGGCGTGCCGATGAGCCCGGTGCGGAAGCCGTCGTTGTACTGCACCAGATCCTTGAACTCCGAGTCGGCCCACATCCCCTTCTTGTCCGATGTGGAGCTTCCCGCCTGCTTGACCGCGCCGCGGAAACCTTCGACCGCCTCGGTGTTCGCCTTCTCGACGATCTCTCGCAGCACGGCCTTCGCCTCGCTCTCGGTCTCCCGCGCGATCACGAAACCGTTGAGCCCGAAGCGAACGGCGTGGTCGTTCTGGGCCGCGTAGCCGCGGACCTCCTCGACCTGCTCGCTGAACCCGTCGAAGTCCTTGCCGTTGCTGAAGTACCAGTCGGAGACCCGGCCCGCGAGCTTCCTCGCGGCGGTGGAGTTGCCGCCCTGGAAGATCTCCGGATGCGGCCGTCCGACCGGTTTGGGTTTGATGTCGAAATCGTGGATCCGATAGAAATCGCCGGCGAATTCGGCGTGGTCGCTCGTCCAGAGTTCCTTCAGCACGCGAATGAATTCTTCCGAACGACGGTACCGTTCGTCGTGTTCCAGCCACGGTTCGCCGAGGTTCGTGAATTCGTCCTTGAACCAGCCGCTGACCACGTTGACCGCCGCGCGCCCGCCGGAGATCACATCCGCGCTGGCGATGAACTTCGCGAGCACCCCGGGATGCCACAGCCCGGGATGGACGGCCGCGATCACCTTGAGCCGCTGCGTCGCGAGCAGCAGCGCGAGGCTGAACCCGGTCGATTCGTGCTGGTAGGCCGCACCGTAGCTGGCCGTGTAGCGGACCTGGCTCAGCGCGTACTCGAAGCCGCTGTTCTCCGCGAGGACGGCGAGATCCCGGTTGTACTCGTATCCCCAGTCGGTGCGCTGCTCGATGTCGCTGGTGACCAGACCGCCGCTCACATTGGGGACCCAATAGGCGAATTTGAGTGGTTCGGATTCGATTCCCGGCATGCCGCGGAGTGAACCCGCCGCCCCCGGAAACCGTCAATCGGTGTCCACGCGCTGAGACCGCCCGAGCGCGGAACCCAATTCGGTGCGTCCGGTGATACCCAGTTTGCGGTAGGCCCCGGACAAATGCAGTTCGACGGTGCGGCGGGTCAGGTGCAGTGCTTCGGCGATCTCCCGGTTGGTGAGACCCTGTGACGCCATCAGCGCGACGCGGTATTCCTGTTTGGTGAGACCGTGTTCGTTGTCCTTCGCCGTCGCGAGACTCGTCCGCGCGTTCCGCAACGCCTCCGCGGCCCGCCTCGCGAGCGGCCGCGCCCCGCAATGCTTGCTCGACTGCGCGGCCATCCGCAGCGTGCCGACCGCCTTTTCGGCCTGCCCGTGCCGGGCCTGCAGCACGCCGAGTTCGGTCAGCGCCTCGGCCAGCGCCAGTTTCGCGGTCGACCCGCCGAGCACGTCGACGGCCTTGGTGAGCAGGCGTTCGCCCTCTTCGTCCTCGCGGACGAGCCCGGCCGTGGTCAACGCGCCGCCGAGGATCCTGGGCGCTCCCCAGCGTTCCGCGGCCTCGAGGTCCTCCTCGGCGAGCCGCGCCGCCGCGTCGGTACGGCCGAGCGCCAGCGCGGTGCGGGCGGCGTGCGCCCGCCAAGGCGCGAAGCCGGGGAAACGCATGCCGTGGTGTTCGAGACGGCGGCCGCAGCCGCGCAGATCTTCGTACCCGAGCTCCGGTTCACCGGTGGCCGCACGCAGTCTGCCTCGGGCGTAGAGCAGGTAGTTGTGCGTGAAAAGCGCTTGTGTGGCCCCGAAATCGACGCGATCCAGCAGCGCTTTGGCGATGTCGTGGCGGCCGAGGTCGACCGAGACCTCGATCAGCCTCGCCGCGCACAGCACCGCGATCGGGCAGCGGCTGGTGACCCCGCGTTCGTCGAACTGCCGCACCAGCGATTCGAAGTGGACACTCGCGCGCACCAGGTCTCCGCCCGCCTGCAGGGCGATCCCGCGGGCGAGGGTGGCGAGGGCGCCCTTCGGCACGTGGAAGTCCCACGGCAGGCGTTCGGTGTCGAGCACTTGGCAGAGCTTGTCGGTGAGCGCGGGTTCGTCGGCGAGGGCGGCCGTCGCGAGCGTGAAGAAATACGGCTGCTCGAACAGTTCGGGCTGCTCGCCGGACAACGCCTCCCCGAAATGCCGGACGGCGTTCGCCGAGGACTCTCCGCCGCGCACCGTGTCGAGCGCGAGGAGACCGGATCGGCTCTGCCGCGAGGCGGGATCGTTCAGCGGCGCCCATTGCCGTTCGAAGTCGCGGAAGTCCGGCGGTGGCCCGAGTCTGCTGCCGGCTTCGGCGAGATAGGTCATGCACAGCAGCGGCCAGACGGCGTCGGGCCCGCCCGCGTCGAGCCGCGCGGCGAACTGGCCGGCGGAGTTGATCGCCAGCCGCGCGTCCGGGCCGCAGCACAGCGAAAGGATCATGGCCGTCGCGACGAAGGCCGCGGTTTCCCGGTCGTCGATATGGTCGATGGCCTCGCGCACCCTGGCCGGCGCCGAATCCTGGTCGCAGTGGAATTCCGCGTGCGCGAGCTGGAGCAGGATCGCCATCCGCTTGCGTTCGCTGAGCCGTTCTTCGAGCGCGCGTGAGAGGAACCGGACGGACAGCTCCGGGTCGCCCTCGACCACGGAATGCCGTGCGGCCAGCCGCAGGACGTCGACCGCCCAAGGGATCCTGATCGCGGTCGCCTCCAGGAGATGGACGCCGACCCGCTCCGGCGCGGCACCCGCGTCGTGCAGGAGCCGCGCCGCCCGCGACTGGGTGACCGCCCTGGTGGTGAGCGGCATGTCGGCGAGCACCGAGTTGCGGACGAACCGGTAGGTCAGCGACGGCCGGTGGCTGTTGGTCAGCAGGTGCACGCGCACCATCGTGTCGATGGCCTCCAGAGCGGTGCTCTCGTCGACCCCGGCGAGTTGTGCCAGCAGGTCGAAACTCGCGTCCTCGCCGAGGATCGCGACGGCTTCGAGCACTTTCGGCGCGGCGGTGTACTCGTGCATGCGGACCCGCAGCACGTCGCCGATCATCGCCGAGCCCGCGGTGTCCAGATCCATCCCCGGGACCAGGCGGCGGCGCAGCGCGCCGAGCAGGAACGGGTTGCCGCCGGTGACCTCGCGGCATTCCTCGGCGAACCGTCCGACGGAGACCTGGAGGAATTCGGCGACGTGCCGGGTCCCGAGCCCGCGCAGCCGGATCGTCGCCGGGGTGCAGCCGGACATCTCCAGCAGGGCGACCTCACCGTTCTGCAGATGCCCGATCAGCGAGGTCAGCACGACCACCACCGGCAACTGCTCGACCCGGTGCCGGATGTAGGCGAGGCAGCGCATCGACCACGGGTCGGCGAGGTGGATGTTGTCGATGCCGAGGAAGACCGGCCCCTGCTCGGCGGCGTGCCGGACGATGCGGAAGAAGGCGTCGAGCGCCTCCGTCTGTTCCCGTTCGGTCCGGGGAGGGTGATCCGGCAGGATTTCGGCCGCGTGCGGCGTGCGCGGCCGCGGAGATCCGGGTTCGGCGGGCGCGTGGGTGAGCCCTTCGACCAGCTGACGGCCGACGCCGCCGCTCAGGTGGGTTTCCAGCCGGGACGCGGTGGCGATCGCGACGGTGAACCCGGCCGCTTCGGCGAGCTCACCGGCCGCGGTGAGCATCGAGGACTTGCCCATCCCGAACTCGCCGACCACCACCGCGCTGACGGCGCGGCCCCGCAGGGCGGCGCGGAGCAGTCCGGTGATCGTGTCGAGTTCGCCGTCTCGACCCAGTAACCCGGCGGCGCGGCGCTTCGGTACCGAAGGCCCGCCGAAGGGACTCTCGGGATTTACTTCGGTATGCACCGTAGAGACCTTCGTGTCGGCTTGCGGCAGACTACTCGCATGTAAGCGGTAACGGGAGTGATCGCTGGTCGTCGAGGGGAGCAGGAGCCGGGATGTCCGCATCCGACGAGATCCGCCGGGACGATCGTTGCGACGACATCAAGGCCGCGACGACGCACGCCAGGAAGACCACGACGAGGTTGGCCGTGATCATCGACAGCCGGCCGCGACATCGCGCGGCGACGGGGGACAGGTAGCGCAGATCGGCCTTCGCCAGCGCGTCTTCCACCGACGCGAATTCCGCGACCTGCCGTCCGCATCGCGCGCAGCCCTTCAAATGCTTCTCGAAGGCGTGCGCCTCGGCGCGGTCCAGCACGCCGAGTACGTACGCCGCCACATCGGTGTGTTTCACCTTTCGCTTCCTCATCGGGACCCCAGTTCTCCTAACGACCGTCGCAATGTCTTCATGGCCGCGTACAGCCGTGATTTGACCGTTCCCTCCGGGATCCCCAATATTACCGCCGCCTCCCGGACCGTATGCCCGGTCAGATACGTCTCGTAGATGACGGCCTGATATTTGCCGTCCAGATAACGCAGCGCTTCGGAAATGACGAGTGCGGACAGTGACTGTTCGGTCCGGTCCGCTATTTCGGCGTTTTCGGAACTGTCCAGCTCGACCTCCTGTGGCCGGGCGCGCCGGTTTCGCCAGCCGTCGATCACGATCCGCTTGGCGACCGTGAGCAGCCAGCCGCGCAACATTCCCGGCTCGCGGTTCAACGTGTCCGAATGCTGCCAGGCGCGGATCAGTGTTTCCTGGACCACGTCTTCCGTCCATTGTTGATCATGGCCCGTCAGGTACATCACCTGCCCGAACAACGTATCCCGGAAATCCTTGTACAGCACCGAAATGAACTCGTCCGGAACCTCGCCCGGCCGATGGTCGCCATCGAACCGGCATCCTCTGCCCACTGCTTCCATAAGATTCGCTACCTCCCCGGCGGTGGAGGATTTCACGGGTTCGTACACCGTAGCGCAGACTATCGCCGTGAGCCATGTGCAGTAGTGGTTCGTTTACATTTAGTCGGCCGGTACGTATCGCGGCGATAAACGGTTCTAAATGTGTCGTGTGATGCACATCACACTGGCCTGCTCCGGCTAGATCGAACCGGCCGCTCCGGTTCGCCGTACTCCCAGTGAGGCACTTCGAGGATGGGGACGGGTGAAATGATCTATCGGCTGTTCGGACTGGTGATCGCCTGCTTGGTGATATGGGTGGGAACGCCCACCCATGCGTTCGCGGAAATCGACGCCCATGATCGTGAACTGCTCGTCCAGGTGCGCCAAGGGAGTTTGTGGGAAGGGCCGATCGGTCGTCAGGCGGAACAGCGCGGGAGCGGGCAGCGGGTACGGGAGGTCGGCCGGAAACTCGCCGACGACCACGACCGGCTCGACGCCCAGGTCCGGGCGCTCGCTTCGAAGGTCCGCGTCGAACTCCCCGCCGAGCCCACCGCGGAACAGCGTTCCTGGATCGACGAGATCACCGGGGCCGCCGGCGCCGACTTCGACCGCCTCTACGTCAATCGCGCCCGCGCCGCGCAGGGGAGCATCTTCGGTCTCGCCTCCCAGGTGCGGGCCGCCACCCGCGACGACGCGATGCGGTCCTTCGCGCAGACCGCCGTCGACACCGTCATGCGGCATATGACCCTGCTCGAAAGCACCGGCATCGCCGAGACCACCTCGCTGATGGTCGCCCCCGGCGGCGGTGACGAACTCGACGGCGGCGACCTCGCGCTCGGCGTGCTCATGGCGGGGATCGCCGGGGGCGCGACCTTCGGGCTCGTCCGGGTGCTCGGGGCATCGGGCAGGCGCGTATGAACTCCGCGCTCCTTGCGGTCATCCCGGCCCCGTCACCTCATGACAGCGGGGTGCGGGACATCGCCGCCCTGTCGGCCCGGTTCGCCTACGTGACCATGTGCCTGACGCTGGTGTGGGGCGTGCTGAGCGCCACCGGCTGGATCAGGCGCGTCACCGGTCACGAGGCGTTGCGCGGAGGTCACGTCGTGCTCGCGGTGTTCAGTCTCGCCACCGGTGTCGTCCATGGACTGTCCTATCTGTTCCTCGACGACGAGTCGTTCGGCGTCCTCGCACTGCTGATCCCGTTCGCCGGTGGTGGTTTCGCGCGGCACGCGGCCGGTGTCGTCGGGCTGGAACTGTTCATCGCCGTCTCGGTCACCGCGGCGGCGCGCCGCGGCGCGGCCGATCCCCGGGGACGGCGGTTCCATCAGGCCGGCTACTTCGCGGTCGGCCTGCTCGCGATCCACTCCTGGCTTGGCGCGTCCGCGAACGGGAACCTCGCGACGGTCTGGCTCGGCGGGATCACCGTGCTCACCCCGGCCGTCGTGCTCACCGTGCTGCGGGTGCTACCGCCGCGGGCGCTGGTCCTGCTGGGACTGCTCGAAGGCGACACCGGCCGGGCCGAGCCGGTCCGGATCTCCGTCGACGACAAGAAGTGCCACCGCTACGCCATCTGTCAGGCCGAAGCACCGCAGGTCTTCCAATTGCAGGGCGACGGACAGCTGCGCTACCTCCGGAAACCCGGCGCCAAACAGGTGCCGCTCGTACAAGCCGCGGCCAGAGCCTGTCCGATGCGGGCGATCCGATTACAGGGGGCGCGACGATGAGCGAACGGATCGTCGTGGTCGGCGGCGGGCTGGCGGGGCTGCGCTGCGCGGAACGGTTGCGGGAACTGCGGTTCGACGGCGAACTGGTGATCGTCGGCAACGAGCCCGAACCGCCGTATCACCGGCCGGCGTTGTCGAAGCAACTGCTGACCGGCGCCACCGGCCCGGCCGAGATGATGCTCGCCAGGCCCGACGAGATCGACGCCGAATGGCGATTCAACACTCCGGCGACCCATCTGCAGCCGGGCCGCCAGGTCGTCCATCTGCCCGGGGCCGAGGAACTGCCCTACGACGGGCTCGTCATCGCCAGCGGCGTCGAACCGCGAAGGCTTTCCGGTGTGCCGCACGGACATCCGCGGGTGGTCGTTGTCCGGACCCTGGCCGACGCCGCGGAACTACGCGACAACCTCGCCGCCGACCACGGGCCGGTCGCGGTGCTGGGCAGCGGGTTCATCGGCTGCGAGGTCGCCGCCAGCCTGCGCGAGATCGGCCGGGAGGTCACCGTCATCGGCCGGTCGGCGCATCTGCTCGGCGAGGTCGTCGGCAAGCACATCGGGCAGAAGCTCTCGGCGCTGCACCGCTCGCGCGGGGTGCGGCTGGCGCTGGGCGCGTCCATCGACAACTGGCAGACCACGCCGAACGGGTTGCGGCTGCGGTCGTCCGACGGCTGGATCCTCGACGTCTCGTGTGTCGTGGTGGCCGTCGGCACGGTGCCGTCGATCTCGTGGCTGCGCGGGGCGAAACTGCCGCTCGACGACGGCGTCGTATGCTCGCCGACCTGTCACGTGCTGGGGATGAACAACATCGTCGCCGCCGGGGACGTCGCGCAATGGCCGAACCTGCGTTTCGACGAGACGCCGCGGCGAGTGGAGCACTGGCTCAACGCCGTCGAGATGGGCCGTGCGGCCGCGGAGAACCTCCTCGCCGGGCCGCAGGCTTCGCGGCCTTTCGCGCCGGTGCCGCGGTTCTGGTCCGAACAGCACGGCATGCGCATCCAGGCGGGCGGCATCCCGAAGCTCGGCACCGACACCGTCGCGCTCGCTTCACCTGTCGGTGGCGAACGGCCCGTCACCGGCTTCGTCCGCAAGGGACGCCTCGTCGGTGTCGTCGGCCTCGACAGCCCGTCCGCCGTCCTCCACTGGACCAACGAGATCGCGGCACAGAACCCCGTCAGCCACCCGGGAGAAACGGAGACGCCTGATGCGCCGATCGCGGTTGACCATGCTCGTCGTCATCGCGGCGCTCGTCGTGGGCGCCGCGATGTGGTGGCAGGCGGCTGAACCCGCGTCGCGGACGGCTCAGGCTCCGGTGACGGAATCGCTCCCCAGCCCGCGGGTGTCGCAGCCCGTCACTTCGCGCGCCAGTACTCCGACGGACCCTCCGCCCGGCACGCGGCTCACCGCCGTCTACATGACACGGATGGGGCAAGCCGTCCTCGACGAGACCGGCGCCGTGCTCTTCCGCTACGAACGCGACAATCCGCACAAGGCCCGTTCGACCTGCCTCGGGGACTGCGCCGCGGTGTGGACCCCCGTCACGACGACCGGCACGCCCCTGGTGACCGGCATCGATCCGGCACTGGTCGACACCATCAAGCGTCCCGAAGGCGCCAAGCAGGTGACCTTGGCCGGTTGGCCGCTCTACAAGTTCGCCAACGCGCGGCCCGGCGAATGGACCGGGCAGGGCACCGACCACGTGTGGTTCGTGGTCGAACCCGACGGACGGCGCAACCTGAACTGCCTGCCGGCACCCGTGCAGTAGGATTCGCCGACGGACGAGTCGGCGGGGCGGCCGCGAGCCGGGAGACCGGTTCGAGGAAAGTCCGGACTCCACAGGGCAGGGTGGTTGTTAACGGCAACCCGGGGCGACCCGCGGGACAGTGCCACAGAAAACAGACCGCCTTCGCTCGCTTCGCGGGCGGAGGTAAGGGTGAAACGGTGGTGTAAGAGACCACCAGCGTCCTGGGTGACCAGGACGGCTAGGTAAACCCCACCCGGAGCAAGGTCAAGAGGGAGCCGCGAGGCTCCTGCGCAGGCGATCGAGGGCTGCCCGCCCGAGTCTGCGGGTAGGCCGCTCGAGCCCGTCGGCGACGGCGGGCCTAGATGGATGGCCGCCACCCGTGCCGCCGCAAGGCGGGGCGGGGACAGGATCCGGCTTACACGCCGGCTCGTCCGTACTACTTCTCGAGGGGCCCTCGGCGAACGCGACGAAGGACGCTTTCCTCGCATCGCATGCGGGGAAAGCGTCCTTCAGCCCTCAAGAACCGAGCGAGCTACTTCGGCGCGTCCGGCCGTCCGGTCCAGTGAATGGTGTCCGGGAACTCGAAACGCTCCCGCAGATACCGCTCCTCGGTGCGTCCGTGCAGCGTGAACGCGAAACTCGACCCGTCCGGCCAGGTCAGGACGCGTTTGCGGAAGTCGATCGCGGGAGCCTGCGGTTTCCTGGCCTGCCAGAGGATCTCCGGCGGCGGCGCGTCGGCCAGGTCCCGGTAGGTCGAACCGGTGTCCACCACCGCGATCGCGGACGGCGAGCACACCAGCCAGGGCCCGCTCGCCTTCCGGACCCGATCGGCGGGCTCGAGCGCCATCGCGTTCGCGGGGCCCTTCACGCGGATCTCCCGCTGGAACGGGTGACCGCCCTTGCCGCCGCCACTGCCCGCACCGTTGAGCAGCGCGAAGACGTAGACGAACGCGCCGCCGATACCGCGGAACACGTTCCAGAAGAACCGCCGGACGAGCCGCTTCCCCTTGACCGTGCCGTCCAGGCGCCTGCCGGGCACGTCGAAACCCAGATCGGTGTCGCCCAGCCGCAGCACGATGACCGGCTCGCGCCACTGGGCGGCCATCAGTTCCTCGACCCGTTCACGGAAGCCGGGACGGACGAGGGCCTTCTCCGCCTTGTCCTCCATGCGCTCTTGGTGCGCGAAGATCTTTTCCGCCGCCCGCTGCCGGGAGTCGCTCAGATGTCGAGGTTCCCCCGCGTCTCCTCCGGGCTCTTGTCCCCGCCGATCTCGCTCTTGTTGAACCACGGCTCGTTCTCCCCCTCCGGCGTCACGGCTTCCTTGCCTTCGGTGTACGCGGCCTTGCCGGCTCCGATGCCGCCCTTGACGGCCGCGCCGGAGACCAGCGGGCGCGCGCCGACCGAGGTCCCGAACATCGTGGTGAGCACCCGGTTGCTCGGCGTCAGTGCCACTCCCGCGGTGTTCTCCAGGACGTTCAGCGAGAACTTCGACTCACCGGCGTAGGTACCGATCCGGAACTTCCTCGTCATGTCCACGACCTTGGTCGCGTACTTCGCGAGGTACTCGATGAAGGTGTCGAGCAGCTTGCCGAACTTGCCGAGGTACTTGGTCACCTTCTGCAGCACGCTGGCGGCCTTGGCGATGGACGCGGTCATCGCGGCGGCGACCGAGCTGCCGAAGCTGATCACCGACGCGGCCAGCGCGGGCAGCCAGATGGTGATCAGCCAGGAGATCAGCTCGGTGATGATGCCCTTGATCAGCTCCTCGATGACCACCATGACCATCGACCACATCTGCAGCACCTCGGCCACCGATCCGGCGGCCGAGCCGACGCCGCGGATCCCGGCGGAGAAGTCGCCCAGCGCTTCCTTCGCGGCCTTGCCTGCGTCGTCCACCCACTCGGCGAGCGCCGCGTCACCGGTCTTCTCGAAGTCGTCGGCGAGGGCGACGAAGCCGTTCGCGAGGGTCACGAAGTTCTCCGACGCGTGCCCGATGGCCGGGCCGTCGCCGGTGACCTGGTGCAACGCGTCCTGCAGCGGCTGGACCAGTTCGAGCAGCATGTTCAGCCCGTGGCTGACCAGCCAGCCGATCGGGTCCATCGCGAAGGTGACCATGTCCGTGGCGGCGGCGCCGACGAAAGCGGCTCCGTCTCCGACCAGCGCGGCACCCGCGGAAGCCAGTTCGGCCGGGTTGTCCGCCTGGGCCGCCTGCTGGGCGTGCGAGGCGATCGACTTGCCCGACTTGTAGATCGTGCCCGCCACCGGCACGTGCCCCATCGCGCGATCGAGGTTCGCGCTCATGCTCTCGTCGTACGCCTGGACGTCGACCCCGTCGGCGATGCTCGACTTCTCCTCGGTCATGACCCCTACTTTCCGAGCGTTTCGTCGATGGTCGCCTCGTGCTTGCCGAACTCGACCTTTCCGGCTTCCTCGATGCCCCGGTACATCTCCGAGGCCTTGTTCAGCTTGGAGATGAACCCGTCCACGCCGTCCTTCATGTCGTTCATCAGCGAACGGAGTTCGCCGAGCCGATCGGTGTAGCCCTGCTTGGCCCAGATCCCGACGACCCCCCACGCCTCGTCGGTCACGTCGGCGGCGTCGATCTTGGCGCCGAACTTCTCCGCTTCCTGCTCGTAATAGGGGAGTTGCTGGGCATACGCGGCGATCGCCGCGATGTTCGTCTCGATTCCCTTTGACATCGTGGGAGTCCCTCGGTCGGTTCGGTCAGCTGCGGCGCAGGAAGGAGCCGTCGTCGAAGTAGTCGTCGTCGTCCCGCGGGGCGGGGCGGCGCGCCGGGCGGGATGGCTGCTGCGGTTGCTGCTGCTGTGACGCGGGTTCTTCCTCGACGGTTCCGAACGCCTCGGCCTGCGCCTCGCGAACCTGTTCCGACGTGTTGACGCCGAACGCCTCGCCGAACGTCTCGTCCACGATCCCGGCCTGCTGCTGGGCGGCGCCGGCGACGGCCTTGCGCAGGGTGCTCATGATCACCGAGGACAGGTGGCCCGCTTCGAGGCGCATGGCGCCCGCGCTGAGCCGGAGGTCGGTGACGGTTCCGCCCGCTCCGGCGACGACCGTGACCTCGCCGGAGGGGGAGGTCACGGAGGTCTCGACCTGCGCGATCCGCTCCTGCATGTCGCCGACTTCGGCGAAGCGCGCCTCGGCCTGGCGCACCTTGGCCTGGAAGTTCTCGAACTGGGCGATCAGTTGTTCCATCTGGGCGGACATCGTCGCTCCCCGTGCGCTGTGGTGATCCGTCTTCAGGAGTATGACGTAGCCGAGCCGGTTCGGTTCCCGCGTCGTCTCGGGAGTGGTAGCAAAGGTCCCTTGCTCCCCTTCGCGAGGACTGTGTGGATTTCGGGTCACCCAACGCAACGAAATCCACACGGTCACCACACGCCCCCCTGCTCCGCCAAGTGGTAGCAAAGGTCCCTTGCTCCCACTGGCATCGAGGCAGGTCTCTTGCTCCATTCGACGCCGAACCCTGCACCGGATACCTACCTGCCGGTAGGGTGCCCCCATGGGTGAAGCGAGTCGGGTCACGGGACGTTTCCGCGGGACGTTCGATGTACTGCATTCCCTTACCTACTTCGCCCCCGAGACGGAAGAGGCGCTCACGGGCGCCGGTCTCCGGCCGGGGCGCATGACGTACTTCGCGGGCCGTGCGGCGCCGATGGGCGCGGTCGGGCCCGGCGTGGTCGCGGCGACGTTCTACAACTTCAATCCCGAACTGGTCGCCCGCCACATCCCGCGCGCCTGGACGCTGGCCACGCCCGAAAAGATCATCGAAGCCCGGTTCGAAGCCGTCGACGCGGCGCTGACCCGGCTCCTCGGCAAAGAGACCCTCGGCTCCGAAGCGGTCGCCGAGGCGGCCGAACTCGCCCGCGAGGCGACCGGCGGCTGCCAGCCCGACGGGCGCCCCCTCTACGCCGGGCACGCCGGCCTCGACTGGCCGAGCGAGCCGCATCTCGTCCTCTGGCACGCCATCACCCTGTTGCGCGAGCACCGCGGGGACGGCCACATCGCCGCGCTCGTCGCCAACGGGGTCGACGGGCTCGCCGCTCTCGTCTCGCACACCGCCACCGGCAAGGGGTTCCTGCCCGAGGCGGCCAAGGCCTCCCGCGGCTGGAGCGACGAGCAGTGGGACGCCGCGGCGGCCAAGCTTCGCGAGCAGGGCGTCCTCGATGACCAGGGCGGCCTGACCGAGGCCGGGAACGATCTTCGCGAGCGGCTCGAAGTCGCCACGAACGCCGCCTCGGCGGGGCCTTGGGAGCATCTCGGCGAAGAGAAGACGAAACGGCTTCACGAGCTGTGCGGGCCTTTGAGCCGCCAGGCCGTCGAAGCCGGCGCTTTTCCCGCGAATGTGTTCTCGACGGGCCGATAATCACGCTATGTAGTGAAAATGGCCGTCCCGATTTCGCTTTGGGTAACGGAAGCGTGACTTTCGCTTGATCGGCGTTCGCGTTTTTTGTGGAATGCGTGCTCACCCAGCGGACTCGCGAGAAGCCACCGAACGAGTCATGTCACACTGGTCGAGGCCGGATTCTCCTCGGCCGACCCGTACTCACAGTGAGCAAGATGCCTCGCAAGCGAGTGAGGCCGTTCGCACACTGCGAAATACGGGTGGCCGGGGTTAATCCAGACGACCCTTGCAACGATGATGGAGACCGAGGATGGTCGTGGTGCTGTGCCTCGCTCTGTGAACTGTAGACAAAACGACATCTACAGAGCGCGCTTTGACCACTACGCCTCGTGACGCCATGATGTTCGAAGCACCACCGAGCCAGAACCGCGCGAACCCCCTCTCCGCGCACCGGGAGTAATGCGATGATGACCTTGACCACCCTCGACACGCTGGCCGCCGGCGAGCTCGGCACCGGCAACGTCCGTACCTGGCTGATCGACAACATCATCCCCCTGGTGCTGCTGGCCGTCGCGCTCCTCCTGTTGTGGCTGGGCGGTGGCAAAGGGGACAACGCGGGTGTCATGCGCCGACTCGCCGGTGTCGTGATCGCGCTGGCGATCATCGGCCTCGCCGTGAGTGGCGCCGGAGTCAACGTGGGCCAGTGGATCGCCGGCCTCTTCACAGGCTGAGGGCTCGCGTTGCGTATCCGCACCGATGACGAGGTCTACCGGGTCGATGCCGTATGGCTCGGCCCGCCGAAAGCGACTTTTCCCTGGAGAGCCCGCTACGTCGCGTGGCTCGTCGGTATCCCGGTCTTCCTGCTCGTGCTCACCGTCGAACGGTGGGCGGGCTGGAGCTTCGGGTTCTTCTCGACCGCCTGGGCCTTCGTCGCCACAATTGTGATCACCAGATTGATCACGGCCAAGATCAGCCACGAGCGTCCGCTGGGCGCCGTGGCCGCGATGGCGGCGAAAGAGCTCAACACACCAAGAGAACGGACCACGGGCACGGGTGGCGCGGCCAGCGCATCCCGCGTCCGGGTACGGGCGAGCCGCCCGCTACCGAAGCACCGCAGGAGACGGCAGTACCAGCACCACGGCTACGGCGGCGGCGCCGGAGCTCAGGGAACACCACGAGCGCGTCGGAGCCGCCCCGCGGCTCGGGCCGGGAGGTAGTCGTTGTTCGGTCGCGGCGGAAGCCGAGGAAAACGTGATCGAGACCTGCAGCAAGGGGCCTGGAACCCGCCCCAGCAGGTCCGCTCCGCGCAGCCCAAGAAGGCCGGCAAGGGGAGGCGGTTGCCCGGAGAGGCGGCCATACCCTCGTATACCCCGTCGATCGCGGCGCGAAGCATCGACGGGCACCTGTTACGCACCGGTTATGAGGTGTACGCCTGGTACCGGCTCGCGCCGCAGCGCTGGTCGTTCCGGTCGGACTCGCAGCGCCGCGACCTGATCGCGGCCATCGCCGGGCAGTACGCGGAGCTCCAGGGCCGCTGGCTGCACCTGCGCGTGACCAACCGGCCGTACCCGATCCGCATGTGGGCCGAGGCCCACGTGCACAACGCCGTCGGCCGTCCCCAGGACGTCCAGGGCGCGTTGTCCTTCGACGACTATCTCATCGGCGAGCAGCAGCAGCTGATGGGCCGCTCGATGGCCGAAAAAGAGGTCTACCTCGGCGTCCAGGTGCAGACCCGGCGGATGATCGACCGCGCGGTCGAGAGCGCCGCCCCGGTGCTGCGCAAGATCCTGCCGGAGGCCGTCGACGCCGAGCTGGCCGCGCTCGACTCCGAGGTCGAGCACCTCGACCAGGTGATCGGCTCCGCCGGGCTCGAAGGACGTCCGGTGCACGCCGAGGAGATGTCCTGGCTGATGCACCGCTCGTGCTCGCTGGGCCTGCCCGCGCCGCGCAACATGCCCGCGGTCCCGGGCGCCGCCTGGGAGCCCGAGGACCTCGCCAGCTTCACCGACGCGGCGGATTTCCACGCCGAGCCGTACGCGCCGACGGTCACCGTCCGCGGCCGGACCGGGTCGAACGCCGGGGTCTCGCGGCATCTCGCGGTCCTCACCGTCGGCCAGATGCACGGCCTGCAGATCCCCGAGGTCGACGACCCCTGGATCCAGCACGCGGACCGGCTGCCCGCCGCGGTCGAGGTGTCCGCGCGGATCTACGTCCGGCGCCCCGAAGAGGTCGCGGGCGAGCTGCAGCGCCAGATGAACAAGGTGCGTTCGCAGGTCAAGCACTACACCGACGAGCACGAACTGGAGCCGCCGCAGTCGCTGGCGCGCCAGGCGGGCCGGGTGCTGGAGATCGACGACGAGATGACGTCGGGCTTCACCGCGCTGGCCACCCGGGTGCGTTCGTGGTGGCGGCTGGCGGTGTCCGGGCCGACGGAGCGCGACGCGCTGCGCCTGGCCCAGCAGCTTCTCGACCTCTACAAGCCGAAGATCGCCGTCGAGCATCCCGAGGCGCAGTACGCGCTGGCCAGGGAGTTCATCCCCGGTGAGCCGCTGGCTTCGGCCGCGTACATGCGCCGCGGTTCGGTCGTGTGGGCGGCGTCGTCCGTGCCGACGGCGACGGCCGAGGTGGGCGACCGCCGCGGCATCCTGCTCGGCGAGACCGTGACCGCGACCCGGCGCCCGGTGGCGTGGGACCCGTGGATGGCGCAGGAGATCCGGGACGGTTCCGGCCTGACGGCGATGGTCGCGGGCCTCGGTGGCGGCAAGTCGTTCCTCGGCGGCGGCATCGTCTACAAGACGCTCCGCGCGGGCGCGCACTGGACGATCCTCGACCCCTCGGGCCCACTGTCGCGGCTGTGCGACCTGCCCGAGCTGCGGCCGTACGCGCGGCCGATCAACCTGCTCAACGCGCAGCCCGGCATCCTCAACCCGTACCGGGTGGTCGCCGAGCCGCAGATCGAGCACTTCATGGACGAGGACGACCCCGAGCGTTCCTGGCGGCGGGAGAAGGCCCTCGCGGGCGCGACGCGCCGTCGTCTCGTGCTCGACGTCCTCACCGGTGTCCTGCCGTACGAGGTCTCGCGGATGGCGCAGACCCGGATCGTGCTGCTGCGCGCCGTCCGCGCGGTCGGCGGCCGGTTCGACGCCGACCCCGGCCAGGTGATCGACGCGCTGCGCCGGGACTCCAGCGAGCACCACGAGCACGCCGTCGTCGTCGCGGACTTCCTCGACGAGATGCGCGAGCGGATGGCGCTGCTCATCCCGGAGACCGACGCGGACCCGTACTCCGAGACCCGCGACGACCGGATGACCGTGCTGACCATGGCGGGGCTGACCCTGCCGAAGGACGGCGTCCCGCGCGAGTACTGGACGGACGCGGAATCGCTCGGCGTCGAGATGCTGAACCTCGCCGCGTGGCTGACGCAGCGGTCGGTCTACGAGAAACCGAAGGAACTGCGCAAGGGCGTCTGGATCGACGAGGCGTTCTTCCTCTCCGAGGTCCCGACCGGTCGCGTGCTGATGAACCGCTTCGCCCGTGACTCGCGAAAGTGGAACGTCCGGGTGCTGCTGTCCTCGCAGATCCCCGCGGACTTCCTGAAGATCCAGGGTTTCGTGGCACTGCTGGACTCGGTGTTCGTCGGCCGTCTCGACGACGACGACGCCCAGGCGGACGCGCTGCGCCTGCTGAAGGTCCCGGTCGGCGTCGGTTACGAACAGGTCGTCGCGGCGCTTGGCCGCCGTCCCGGTTCGCAACGCGATCTCCAGCGTGACGTCGAGCCGCGGCAGTTCATCTTCGGTGACGGCGCCGGCGGCGTGGAGCGGATCCGCGTCGACTTCTCCGGCCCGCACCTGGAACACCTGCGGCGGGTCATGGACACCACGCCGGGTTCGCCCGACGCCAAACCGTCGAAGCCGGGCAACGAGATCGCGGTCCCGGAGGAGAAGCAGTACGTCCCGACACCACCCGAGGACGACTTCGAGCTCGAAGAAGACCTCGAGCTCGCGGCCGAACTCGAAGTCGGCCTCACCGATGAGCAGATGCTCGGCGCCCCGGACCCGTTGGCGGCCGAAACCGGAGAAGTGCAAGGCGCCGTCCAAAATGGACATAACGGGAACGGGAGTCAAGGCGAGCACGCGCGCGCCGGCAAGGGTGGCACCGGCAGGGACGCCGCATGAACACAGTGCTGACACTGGCGTTCGTGCTCGCGTTCGCCGCCGGCTGGCACGCGCTGCGCCGCCGCCTGAAAGAGGGGCCGCGGCCCGGCAAGACCAGACCGAGCCGCCGGGCGACGATGTTCGTCGTCATGCTGATCCTGGGCCTGCAGGCCGTGGCGACCGCTCCGGCGGCGTCGGCCGCGGCCTGTGGTGAGGCACCGAACCCGGAACGCCCCGGCGCGGGCATGGTCGGCGCGCTCGACCCATCCGTGATCGCCCGTGGTGAGGGTGGCAGTCCGTACAACGTGTACGGGTACGCCGGCCATGTCTGGGACACGTTCGAAACCGACTGCGGCCCGCTGGCAGGCATCACCTCGCCCAACTCGACGATCGACACGTGGGCGGGCAACCAGCTGTTCAACATCGGCAAGAACATCGTCGGTGCCACGAACTCCCTGCACTACACCGTGTTGCAGGGCAGCCTGCTCAGCCCGTTGTACAACGCCGTCAAGTCGGGGGCCGACAAGGTCTTCAACAACATCTACGCCCAATTGTTCGGCCTGGCCGCGCTGATCATGTCGATCATGTTGTTCCGCAACATCTGGCGCGGTGATCTCGCCGCGGTCAGCAAACGGGCGCTGTACGGTCTGGCCGCGGTCTGGCTGGCCGCGTCCTCCCTGGCGCTCCTGCGGTTCATCGATCCCATTGACAACGCGATCGTGCAGACCACGACCAACATCCAGGCCGGATTCATCGACGAGGCCAAGAACCCGCCGCCGACCCCGCCGCAGCCGCCCGCGGCACAGCCGTGCCAGGCGACCCCGGAGGCTGTGGCCGCCCGCCAGCCGTGGGACCGCGTCCCGACGGAACTGCACTGCCGTGTCGTCTACGACAACTGGCTCCGTGGAGAGTTCGGCACGCCGGACTCTCCGCAGGCACTCCAGTACGGTCCGGCCCTCCTGGACGCGCGGGCCTTCACCAGGATCCAGATCCAGCAGGGCGGCGACGCCGACGCCGCGCTGGTGGACTCCAAGAAGGCGGCGTTCAAGGACATCTCCACCAAACTCGGCCCCGCGACCGGGTACTTCACGGGCGAGGACGGCAGTCGCGTCGGCGCCGGATTCCTTTCGCTCGGCCAGGGAATCTTCTACTCGCTGTTCCAGCTGCTCGCCAAGGCGACGGTGCTGCTCGCGCAGGTGCTGATCCGGATCTTCGTGCTGACCGCTCCGCTGATCGGCCTGATCGCGTTGCTGCAGCCGCAGATCATGCAGCGCATCCTCAAGGTGGTCGGCGCGGTCGCCTTCAACCTGATGGTGCTCTCGGTACTGGCCGGCGTGCACACGCTCCTGCTGGAGGCGATCTTCACCGCGGGGAACTCCTTGTCCCTGCTGACGAAGATGGCGCTGGCGGCCATCATCACCGTGCTGCTGTTCATGGTCGGGCGCCCCGTGCGGCGGCTGTGGCAAATGGTCGAGATGTCCGTCGGCATGGTCGGCGGCGCGATGCCCTCGCCGCGCAGCGGGCTCTTCTCCCGCTTCCGCAAGAAGAACAACGAACCGACCCCGCAGGACGCGTTCTGGCAGAACGTCCGCGACACCGACGACGTCGTCGACGGAGACCTTCGCGGTCCCGTGGGGGCGACGGTCGGCGGCGGGCGGTTCCGGCCCGAGGCGACGATCTTCGCCAGCTCCCAGCGGCTCGACAACGGTTCCGGCGCCATCCGCCCCGCGGCGGCGTGGTCGGGAGCGCCGTGGCCGGGCGCGGTCGGCGGTGGCGGCGGCCTGCCCGCGCTGCCCGCCGGTGGTGGTGGAGGCGTCCCGGTGTTCGGCCAGTACAACCCGTCCGCGGGCAATCCGGGCGACTCGATGTTCACCTCGGGCGGGCGGAGCCCGATCCAGGTCCCGAGCCGCCGGGTCGACACCTCGCCGGTCGCCGACCGGCGCTGGAGCGACGAACCGGAGCCGGTCGTGGTGCCGTCACGGATGAACTCCGCGGGTGGCGGCTACACCACACCGGACTATTCGGGTGCCGTGCCGGTACAGGCGGGACCGTCGACGCCGCGTCCGCGTCGCGTCGACCCCGAAGTCGTCGCGGGCAAGCCGGTCTTCGTGCTGTACCGGCCTTCGCGCGGGCTGGAGGTCCGCGAGGAAGTCCGGGACACAGACCACGCCGTGGGTCGGTGATCCATGCCGATCCGGACCAACCGCGGCCGTACCGCGGTCTACCGCAGACTGTGGGGCTGGCCGCTGCGCTCGCCCCGGCACCTCATCGGCACGCTGGTGATCCTCGCGGTGGTGCTCACCGCGCTGGGCATCCTGCTGCCCAAGGCCATCGGAAAACCGGGACAGACGGCCAACGGGCCGGGTGCTTCGGCGACGACCACCTCGCGAACCGGCGTCGCGGCGCCGGTGACCGTGACGTCGACCTTGCCGCCGAGGCTCACCACCCAGCCGCCGCCGTCTTCCGCGCCACCTGACCAGGACGGGATCCGGGTCGCCAAGGAGTGGGTGACGGCATGGGCGAATCATCCCGACGGCACGACGACCGAGCAGTGGCTGAACGGCTTGAAGCCGTACACCACCGAGGAGTACCTCGCCGGGGAAATGACCTCGGTGGATCCCGCGAACATCACCGCGACCAGAGTGACCGGGGAGCCGCAGGTCGCCTCCTCGGTCACGGGGTCGATGGAGGTCGACGTCGCGACGGACGGGCCCAAGGTCCGGGTCACCGTCGTCAAGACGAACCCGGGATGGCGGGTCACCAAGTACACGCAAGCGGGCTGACCCGATGAAGATCGGGATCATCGTCGGCGTGCTGATCGCCGCGGTCTTCGCCGCGGTGGTCACCACGAGCACGGTCACCAAGGTGGTGACCGACCACGTGGAGGCCCAGTCGGGCGGGATCGTCAAGACCTCGTGCGACGCGTCGGTCGGGCCGACCCTGCCGGGGCAGACCGATCGCGGTTCTTCGGACATCAACAAGCTGGACGAGGAACAGAAGGGGATCGTCGCGCTGATCATCTCGATCGGCAAGCAGCGCACGCTGTCCCCGCGCGCGTGGCAGGTGGCGATCCAGGCCGGGATGACCGAGTCCAAACTGCGGAACCTGACCTACGGCGACCGCGACTCGCTCGGCATCTTCCAGATGCGGCCGTCGATGGGCTGGGGCACCGTCGCCCAGGTCACCGACCCGCCGTACCAGGTCAACAAGTTCTTCGACGTGCTGCTCGCGGTGCCGGACTGGGAGAACATGCGGCCCGGCGACGCCGCCCAGCGCGTCGAGCGGTCCGGCTTCCCCGACCGGTACCACAACTGGGAACCGATGGCGGCGCTCCTCGTGCAGAACGAGGGCCAGATCGTCGACGTCGTCGGCTGCGGGACGAGCGTGGGCAGTGTCGTGCCGCCGAGCCAGGCGGCCGCGCAGGCCATCAAGTTCGCCCTCGCCGAGCAGGGCAAGCCGTACGTCTGGGGCGCCACCGGTCCGAACAGCTATGACTGCTCCGGCCTGATGCTGCGGGCCTACGAGTCGGCGGGGATCATCATTCCGCGGGTTTCGCGTGACCAGTACAAGGGCGGCGCGATGCTGCCGGTGCGTCAGGCGCAGCCGGGTGATCTGCTGTTCCTCGCCACCGTGCCGTCGAACCCGGCGACCATCCACCACGTGATGATGTACCTGGGTGACGGCAAGATCGTCGAAGCGCAGCAGACCGGGGTGCCGGTGCACATCCGCGACTTCTCCTTCGACGAGGCCGAAGTGGTCGCGCAGGCGGTCCGTCCTGGCGTTTAGCATGGTGAAAGCGTGGTATCGCGATCGCGGGACCATCCGATTCACCCGAAGTGGCGGCCTGTCCACCGGCGAGCGGCCGCACACTGGCAGAGGATGAAGAACGTGGCACGGAAATTCGGAAGGCGAGGCAAGCCCGCGGCGGGGAACGGCCCGGAGGTCGATCCCCGCGATCTCTTCGGCACCGCCCAGCCCGCGCGGCAGGCGGCGCGGCCGGCGTCGAGCACGCCGCTGGCCGATCAGCTGAACCAGGGCTGGCCGGGCGTCGACCCCGGTTACGTCGTGTTGCCGCGTTCGCTGGCCGAGGGGATGTCGCTGCCCTGGCAGCAGCAGATGGCCGCGTTGCTGGCGCAGTTCCATCAGGAGAACGGCAGGCTCGCCTGGCCGATCTACCGTGTCGTCCCGTCGCGCTACGAAAAGCTCGTCGACCTCGACGAAGAGCAGCTGGCGGAGGCCGGCTACCTGGTCGAGATGGACACCGAAGGCGAGATGATCTACCGCGAGCGCAGTGGGCGGAAGGTCGAAGATCCGGCGAACACCACTGTGCTCGTCTCGTGCCTGGACCCGATCCCGAAGCCTTCGCAGCGCCAGGCGCCTCCGCCGCCTTCGCAGGCCGTGCCGCCCGCGACCGGGCAGCCGCCGCGTGCTCCGGCGCCGATGAACATCGGACCCGCGCCGGTGTGGCGTACGGTCGCGCCGCCTGCCGGGCCGCCCGCTCCGCCGTTGCCGGGCAATCACGGGGCTCCCGCACCTCAAGCCCCTGCACCTCAGGCGCCTGCACCCCAGGCGGCCCAGACTCCTGCACCCCAGGCGCCCGCTTCTCAGCAGGCGCCCGCGCCTCAGCCACCCGTGTCCCAGGCGCCCCCGGCCCAGGCGCCGCCTCCGCTGCCCCAGCCCAGCCGGATGCAGCCGCCGGCGGTCAGCGCCCCTCCGGCCACTCCGGAGGTGCGACCCGCCGCGGCGAGTCCGGCCGAGCCGGAGCCGCCCGTCAGTCCTCCCGATCCGCCTGTCACGGCGCCGCCGTCGGCCGCGATGCCGGCGTCACCCCCGCAGGGGATTCCCCTCGCGCCGGAACCGGCGACTCCGCCGCGTGGTGTGCCGATGCACCGGGGCTGGTTCGACGAGCTCGCCGAGAACGTGCCGGAAAGTTCGAAGGTGGATCAGCCCGAGGGCGGCGAGTTCGGCCCGACCGGCGATCCGACGGAGATCCCCTACCGCTATCGCAAGTGATGACAGGACGTCCGGGTGATGTCAGGCTTGACGTATGTCGAGCGACCCGAACCCGGATCAGGGCTGGTACTTCAACACCAAGACGAACCAGGTCGAGCACCTGGAACGAGGCCGCAGCATCGACCTCCTGGGCCCGTACCCGGACGAGGCGACGGCCAGGCGCGCCTTGGAAATCGCCAAGGAACGCACGAAGCAGGCCGACGCCGAAGACGCCAAGTGGAACGGCGACTGACCCGCACCAGGCCCGCACTCACGAGGCGAGGCACCGCACTCACGCGAGTCACGCCTTCGCTCACGCCGCCGCCCTGTGTCGCCAGTCCGTGAAGGCCTCCTTGCCTACCCTGAAGGTAGTGAAGGGGGCCTTCACTACCTTTAGAGATCGTCACCTGCAGCTCACCTGCACCAGCAACCACAGCAATCACCACGGCGGCGCGTGAAGGCCCCCATCCCTCGGCTCAGCCGAGGAAACTCGACCTTCACACCTTCCCCAAGTACATGAAGGCCCCCTTCCTTGCGCCTGGCGCAAGGAAGGGGGCCTTTATGTACTTTCAGGGACCGATCCGACCGCGCTCACGTGATCGATCAGGCATCCTGACCGGCGAGTGCCGGTCCCAGCACGAACTCCGGGTCCACCTGGGCCGTGAGGTCTTCCCCGGCCCGCCCGCTGCCCCACGCCCGCGCGTTGCGCAGGTGGAACTCGACGCCCTGCCGCTGGTAGCGGGCCCAGTCGCGCCGCTCGCCGTCGACGGTCGCGAGCATCGAGCCCAGCGTCCCGAGGTTGTGCGCCTCGAGTTCGCCGATCGGGCGCGCGCGGCCGCGTTCGGCGGCGCGGACGTGCCGCGAGTTCTCCATCCAGCCCAGCAGGGCGTCGCCGACCTCTTCGCGCAGGAACTCGATGTCCTCGTCCTCGGTCACCTTGTTGCCCACGACGACCAGCCGCACGCCGAAGTCCCGCGCATAGTCGGCGTACTGCCGGTACACGCCGACGCTGCGCACGGTCGGCTCGCACACCAGGAACGTCACGTCGAACCGCGTGAACAGCCCGGACGCGAACGCGTCGGCGCCCGCGGTCATGTCCATGACGACGTACTCGCCCGCGTCGTCGATCATGTGGTTCAGCAGCAGTTCCGCCGCGCCGACCTTCGAGTGGTAGCACGCGACGCCGAGGTCGTCCTCGTCGAACTGCCCGGTGACGCCGAGCCGCACGCCGCCGAACTCGCGGAAGCACGCCTCGAAGATCGGGTTGTCCTCGAACGGCCGGACCAGCCGCGACCCGCGCCCCGGCGGCGTCGTCTTGATCATCGAGGCCGCGTCGGCGATCCGCGGGTTGTCGCCGCGCAGGTACTCCTTGATCAGGCCCATGTTGTCGCCCAGCGTCGGCCACGCGATGGCCTCTTCCTCGCTCGCGCCGAGCGCGACGGCGAGATGCTGGTTGATGTCCGCGTCGATCGCCAGCACCGGTTTCCCGCCGCCTGCCAGGTACGCGGTGAACAGCGACGCCAGCGTGGTCTTGCCGCTGCCGCCCTTCCCGACGAACGCGATCTTCACGCCACGGCCCTTCCTGTCGTTTTGAAAAGGGTATCGGTTTTCATTTCGATCCGTAACGTACACCCGACCGGCCCGCACCCGAACGGGCGATCAACGGCGCCGGATCGGGATAGGGTTGGGTGGTGCCTCCACTCGTGATCAGGACACATGCGGCGGGAGGGGACTTCGGTCACCTGCGCGCCGAGTTCGTGCTGCCGGAGTCGTTCGGGCCCGACGTGCTCGCCGAGGCGGAGGCGGCGGTCGTCGACCCGCTCGAGTCGGCAGGGGAACGCGAGGACGCCACCGGTCTGCCCTTCGTCACCATCGACCCGCCCGGCGCCAAGGACCTCGACCAGGCGGTGCTGATCGAACGCGTCGACGGCGGCGGCTTCCGGGTCCACTACGCGATCGCCGATCTGGCCGCGTTCATCCCGCCGGGTGGCGCGCTCGACAAGGAGGCACGCCGCCGCGGGCAGACGCTCTACCTGCCCGACGGGAACGTCCCGCTGCATCCGCCGGTGCTGTCCGAGGGCGCGGCGAGCCTGCTGCCGGGGGAGACCCGGCCCGCCGTGCTGTGGACCATCGACGTCGACGCGAACGGCGAGCCGACCGCGACCAAGGTCCGCCGGGCATTGGTCCGGTCCACCGAGCAGTTCGACTACGAGACCGTCCAGGCCTCCATCGACGCGGGCGACCCGCACCCCTCGGTCGCCGCGCTGCCCGAGCTGGGCCGCCTGCGGCGCGAGCTCGCGATCCGGCGCGGCGCGGTCGAACTGCAGCTGCCGGAGCAGGAGATCAGCGGCGACCCCGACGGCGGCTGGGCGCTGATCCAGCGGCCGCGCAACGACGTCGACGCGTGGAACGCCGAGATCTCGCTGCTCACCGGCATGGCCGCGGCCAAGATCATGATCGACGCGAAGATCGGCGTCCTGCGCACGCTGCCGCAGCCCGACCCCGAGGCGGTCGAATGGCTGGGCCGGTCCGCGCAGGCGCTGAACATCGACTGGCCGGAAGGCAAGAGCGTGTCGGAGTTCCTGGCCGCGCTCGACCCCGGGCAGCCCGCGTCCATGGCGCTTTTCGCCGACACCACAAGGCTTTTGCGCGGCGCCGGGTACACCGCGTTCGACGGCGAACTGCCGGACCTGACGACCCACGCCGGGATCGGCGGCGCGTACGCCCATGTCACCGCGCCGATCCGGCGGCTGGTCGACCGGTTCGCCACCGAGATCTGTCTCGCGGTGAGCGCCGGCCGCGAAGTGCCCGAGTGGGTGCGCGCGGCGCTTTCGGAGGTGCCGGAACAGATGTCGGCGTCCGACACGCTGGCGGCCAAGGTCGAACGCGCCACCATCGACCAGGTCGAGGTCTGGGTGATGGCCGAGCACATCGGCGGCGAGTTCAGCGCGATCGTGCTGCGCGCGGAGGAGACCAAGGCCGAGATCCTGGTCGAGGATCCGCCGGTGATGTCCAAGTGCACCGGCGAAAAGCTGCCGGAGGGCGAGCGGATCCGCGTCCGGCTCACCGCGGTGGACGTCGACAAGCGGAAACTGTCGTTCGAGCGGGCATGATCGACGACCTCGGCGAAGTGGTCCCGCTGCGCGAACCGGCGTCGCGGGTGGTCTCGCTCGTGCCGTCGCTGACCGAGGCCGTCGAGGTGAGCGCGCCGGGACGGCTCGCCGGCGCGACGGACTACTGCACCCATCCGGTCGATCTGGACGTCCCGCGGGTGGGCGGCTCCAAGTACCCGAACGTCGACAAGGTACTCGAACTCGAACCGGATCTGGTGCTGGCCAACTCCGAGGAGAACCGGCCGGAGGATGTGGAACGCTTACGCGCCAACGGAATTCCGGTCTGGGTGATGGAGGCGTCGGCGACCGTGCCCAGCGCGCTCGCCTCGATCCGGCGGATCCTGACGCAGGCCTACGACCTCGCCGAGCCCGAGTGGCTGGTCGAAGCGGAGGAGATCTGGCGGGAGACGGTGCCGGAGCGCTTCCGCGCGGTCGTGCCGGTCTGGCGGAAGCCGTGGATCGTGCTCGGCCGGGACACCTTCGGCGGTGACGTGCTGCATCGCGTCGGAATCGGCAACGTATACGCGGACCACGAAGAGCGTTACCCGCGCCCGAAGCTCGACGAGCTCCAAGCGCGCTTCGCGGCCGAAGAGGCGAACCTGCTCGTGTTGCCCGACGAGCCCTACGAGTTCACTGACGCCGACGGCCCCGAAGCGTTCCCCGGCGCGAAGCACGTCCTGGTCTCCGGGCGCTATCTGACCTGGTACGGCCCTTCGCTCGTCGAAGCGCACGCCCACCTCACGCATTTCGTCCTCTGAATGCGGTAGTAGCGCATTCAGAGGACGAAATGCGGGGCGTCAGAGGGTCAGGCCGGTCAGGACGGTGACGCGCTCCTCGGTGAAGTCCGCCATCGCCGACGCCGGGCCCTCGCGGCCGACACCGGAGTCCTTCACCCCGCCGTAGGGCATCTGGTCGGCGCGGAAACTCGGCACGTCGCCGACGAGCACGCCGCCGACCCGCAGCTTCGCGGACACGTCGAACGCCGTCGGCAGGTCACGCGTGAACACGCCCGCCTGCAGACCGAAACGCGAGTCGTTGATCCTGCGCACGCCGTCTTCCACCGAGTCCACCCGGGTGATCGACACGACCGGCCCGAAGACCTCGTCGGCCATCACCGACGCGTCCTCGGGCACGTTCGCGAGCACCGTCGGCTCGACGGTGGCGCCGTCACGCTTGCCGCCGGTCAGCAGCTCGCCGCCCGCCTCGACCGCCGCCGTGATCCACGATTCCACCCGGGTAGCGGCCGCGGTGTTGATCAGCGGCCCGACGTCCACGCCGTCGGTGCGCGGGTTGCCGGTCCCGAGCGCGCGCACCTGCTCCAGTACCTTCGCCTGAAGCTCTTCGTAGACGTCGGCGTGCGCGTACACCCGCTGCACCGAGATGCACGACTGACCGGCCTGGTACATCGCGAACGTCGCGATCCGCTGCGCCGCGAAGTCCAGATCCGTCCAATCAGGACAGACGAGCACCGCGGCGTTGCCGCCGAGTTCGAGCGCGACGTGTTTGCGCGGCACGCTGTCCCGGATACCCCAGCCCACCGGCACGGAACCGGTGAACGACACGACCGGCAGTCGCGGGTCGGCCACCAGCTTGGCCGATTCCTCGTTGCTCACCGGGAGGATCGACCAGCTACCGGCGGGCAGCTGGGTCTCGGCGAGGATCTCGCCGAGCAGCAACGCGGTCAGCGGCGTCGCGGGCGCGGGCTTGAGCACGATCGGCGCGCCGACCGCGATCGCCGGCGCGACCTTGTGCGCCACCAGGTTCAGCGGGAAGTTGAACGGCGTGATGCCCAGCACCGGTCCCTTCGGCACGCGGCGCACCAGCGCGAGCCGTCCGGTGCCGCCGGGGTCGGTGTCGAGCCGCTGCAGGTCACCGGAGAACCGGCGGGCCTCCTCGGCGGCCCAGCGGAACGTCGACGCCGCGCGCCCGATCTCGCCGCGCGCCCACTTCAGCGGCTTGCCGGACTCGGCGGTGATCAGCCGCGCGATCTCTTCGGACCGCTCACCCAAAACTCGGGACACGTGGTCCAACGCGCCCGCCCGGACGTGCGCGGGCAGCGTCGCGAACTCGTCCTGGACGTCGTGCGCGGCCTGGACCGCGGCTTCGATGTCCGAAGTGGACGGAACGTGGTGCGAACCCGCCTCGCTGCCGTCGAAGGAGTGACGGACGACGACGGTCTCGTCGCTGGTGACCGGCTTTCCGGCTACCCAGTAAGGGAATGTGGTCACTTGGAGGCCTCCGTACGGACAGCGTGCTCGAGGACCGACAGGCCCTCTTCGAGCAGTTCGGTGGACAGGGACAGCGGCGGCAGCAGGCGGACGACGTTGCCGTAGGTGCCGCAGGTGAGGACGACGACGCCCGCCTGGTGGCAGGCCTGCGCGACGCGTTTGGTCAGGTCGGCGTCGGGTTCGGTGGTGCCCGGCTTCACGAATTCGGCGGCCAGCATCGCGCCGCGGCCGCGGACGTCGCCGATCACACCGGTCTCCTCGGCCAGCGCGCGCAGCCGCGGCAGCACCGTGTTCTCGATGCGCTTCGCCGAAGCCGCGAGGTTCTCCTGCCGCATGATCTCGATCGAGCCGAGCGCCGCGGCGCACGCGATCGGGTTACCGCCGTAGGTGCCGCCGAGCCCGCCCGGACCGACGGCGTCGAGCAGTTCCGCGCGGCCGGTGACCGCGGCGAGCGGCAACCCGCCCGCGATGCCCTTGGCGGTGGCGATCAGGTCCGGCACGACCTCTTCGTGGGTGGACGCGAACCACTCGCCGGTGCGGCAGAACCCGGTCTGCACCTCGTCGGCGACGAACACGACACCGTTTTCGGTGCACCAGCGGGAAAGCGCGGGAAGGAAACCGGGGGCGGGCTCGATGAAACCGCCTTCACCCTGCACCGGCTCCAGCACGACCGCCGCGACCTGGTCGCCGCCGATCTGCTTCTCGATCCGGTCGATGGCGATCCGCGCGGCCTCGGGTCCGGACAGGCCGTCGCGGTACGGGTACGAGCCGGGTACGCGGTAGACCTCGGGCGCGAACGGGCCGAAACCGTGCTTGTAGGGGATGGACTTCGCGGTCAGCGCCATCGTCAGGTTGGTGCGGCCGTGGTAGGCGTGGTCGAACACGACGACCGCCTGACGGCCGGTCGCGGCGCGGGCGATCTTCACCGCGTTCTCGACGGCTTCGGCGCCGGAGTTGAACAGCACCGAACGCTTCTCGTGCGTACCCGGCGTCAGCTTGTCGAGTGCTTCGCACACCTCGACGTAGCCTTCGTACGGCGTGACCATGAAACACGTGTGCGTGAACCGGCCGGCCTGCTCGCGGACGCGGTCCACGACGGCGGGGGCGGCGTGGCCGACGTTGGTCACCGCGATACCGGAACCGAAGTCGATCAGGACGTTGCCGTCGGCGTCGGTGAGCAGGCCGCCTTCGGCCGAGGTGACGTAGACGGGCAGCACCGAGCTCACACCGGCGGCGACGACGGCCGCGCGTCGTTCCTGCAGGGCGCGCGAAGCGGGGCCGGGGATCTCGGTGCGCAGCCTGCGCTGCGTTGCGGTGGTGGCGGTCACGGCCAAACTCCTGCGGACGCGAGGGACGGTGGTCGCCCTCCAGGATGGGAGCCGCGCCCGGCGCCGTCAGCTCGACATCTTGTCGATATCGAGGCGTAGAGTTGGACAACATGGCACTGACCCTCGCCGCCCTCGTGGGCGAACGTTCGCTCGGCCTGCGGGTGTGTGCCGCCGAGGCGGCGCTCGACCGGCCGATCGGCTGGGTCCATCCCACCGAACTGACCGATCCGCAGGCCTTCCTCGAAGGGGGCGAACTGCTGCTGACCACCGGTCTCGCCCTCGACGAGACCACGTCACCCGGGTACATCCGGCGACTGGTCGAGGCGGGCGTGGCGGGGCTCGGTTTCGGAGTCGGCCTCAGTCATGAGAGCATTCCTCAGTCCCTTGTGGACACTGCGGACGAGGTCGGGCTCCCGGTTCTGGAAGTGCCGAGGAAGACACCGTTCATCGCGATCACGCGCGCGGTTTCGCGTGCGGTCGCCGCCGACGAATACGCCTCGCTCGTGCGCACCGGCAAGGGACAGCAGGAGCTGACGAGGACCGCCGTCGGCAAAGGCGGTCCCGGCGGAGTGGTGCGGAAGCTGGCGAAGCTGGTCGACGGCTGGGTAATCCTGCTCGATTCGTCCGGTGCGGTCACCGAGTCTTCGCCTTCCGCGCGGCCCTTCGCCGACGAACTCCAGGACGACTTCGCGCGGCTGCGCGCGGGCACGCTGGTGACGGTGGCGGGGGAGTACGAGGTGGTCCTGCAGACGCTCGACACGCGCGCGCGGGGTGTGCTCGCCGTCGGCACCCGTGAGCCGCTCGACGCCGCCGGGCAGCATATCGTCAATACCGCGGTGTCCTTGCTTTCCCTTGCCCTGGAACAGAACCGTGAGCACAGTGGAGCCCTGCGGCGGCTGAGGTCCGGGCTGTGCGACCTGCTCGCCGCGGGGCACGGCGAACTCGCCACGCGGACGATGAAGTCGCTCTGGGGCGGTGTCCCGGAAGCGCCATGGTCCGTGCTGGCCGTCACCGGTCCGGCGAGTGCGCGACGGGCGCTCGCCGACGCGCTCGACGCCGAGACTTCCGGAGACAAGGTGTTCTTCGGCGAGTCCGGGGCGTTCGTGCTCGCTGTCGGCGACGTTGAGGCGGTCGCCCGGCACGCTTCCCGGATCGGCGGATTGCACGCCGGGCTGTCCGAACCTGTATCCACTGTGGACTTCCCGGTCGGGCTGCGGCAGGCGAAACAGGCGGCGGAAGCGGCGAAGGCCGAACGATCCCCGCTGGTCCGGTTCGCCGAACACGCCGGGCGTGGTTTCCTGGAGATCGTCGATTCCCAAGCGGCGCAAGCGTTTTCGGACAGCTTGCTGGCCCCGCTGCGGCATCATGACGAAACCGGCAGGGGGGAGCTGGTTGCCTCACTTACCTGCTGGCTCGAACACCACGGTCACTGGGATCTGGCGTCCGCGCGGCTCGGCGTCCACCGGCACACCCTGCGCAACCGCATGCGCAAGGTCGCCGAACTCACCGGCCGAGACCTCGATTCCCCTGGCGTGCGCGCCGAATTCTGGCTGGCGCTGCAGGTCAGCGCTCGGACCTGACCAAGGCGATCGGCGAGTCCCCGCAGCGCCGCAGCTGTGCGCCGGTCTCCGTCGTGACCGGCTCCGCGCCGGCGGACCACCACGCCGGGACGTCGACCTCGCGGACCAGCGATCCCGTCGCCTGCCGCGCGTTGTTCGACACGATCACCCTGCCCTGCGCGTTGACCAGCGCCGCGCGGCCGCCGAGGGCGCGCAGCTTCGGCTGCAGCAGGCGCTCGACCTCGCGCACGTAGATGTCCGCGCCGACGACGCCCGCGAAGGCCCCGTCGCGCTGGACGGGCACGGTGAAGGTCAGCGTGTATTCGTCGGTGCAGAGGTAATCGACGTACGGGCCGTTGATGTGGCGGCGGCCCGTGTCACGCGGGACGGTGAACCACGACTGCCGGGTGTAGTCCAGGAAGTTCTCGCTGTCCGGATCGAGGCTGATGACCAGCTGCACCGGCTCGGCGTCGCCGGTCTCGGTCCACCATTCGAAGCCGAATTCCTGATCGGCCAGCGCGTTCGGTGCGCTGATGAACCCGGCGCCCACGACCAGGCCGCCGAGGACCTCGAAGACCTGCGGCCGGAGACGGGTCAGGTCTTCCGCGGTGGCATCGGCGGATGCGGCCAGGAGCCCCTCGGCGCCGGTCAGTACCGGCTTCAGCCGACCGAAGACGTCCTCGACCAGGGCGGATACCTGTTCGACGACCTCGGAACCGGCGGACGGTGTGTCGTTCACGATGCTCACCTCGGATGCGCGGATGTCGCAGCTTAAGGGGCCAGAAGGTCTAAATGCACGTCCGCCAGCCGGTCTATCGCTTCGAGGATGTGCTCCTCGGTGAGCTTCCTGGCCAGCTCGCCGTCGCCCTGTGCGATGGCGGCGGCGATCGCGCGGTGTTCGGCGTAGGCGTTCTCGCGGGTGCCGTGCGGCTCGAGCGGAAGCCACAGCAAACCACCACGTTCGCTCTGCAACTGCACTTCTTCCCTGGTCAGCCGCGGCGATTGGGCGGCCGCGGCGACTTCGAGATGGAACTGGCGCTCGGCGCGCGACGCTTCCGCGCCGGTGGCGGTGCGGATGTCCTCGGTCGCCAGTTCGAGCCGCTCGATGTCTTCGGGCGAACTCCGCTCGGCGGCGAGTTTGGCCGCCGCGCCCGCGATGGCGAGGTAGTGATCGCCGACGTCGCGAAGCTCGGACAGCGAGACCGTGCGAAGGCGCTCTCGCCACGAAGCGGCCGAAGGGTTGGCAGGCGTCTTCACGAAGCTTCCACCGCCTCGGCCGCGTCGCGTCTCGACAAGGCCCTGCTGTCGCAAGGCCACGAGCGCTTCGCGAACCGTCACGGTGGAGACGCCGAACTGGGCGGCCAGCTCGGCTTCGCTCGGCAGCTGTTCCGAATCGGCCAGCAGCCCGAGCGTGATGGCGTCGACCAGCCGCGAGGTGACCGCTTCCGCCCGGCCGATCTGGTCGAGCGGAGCGAACATCGCTGATCGCGCGCTGTGCGACATCCCCTTACGCATGGTGGCCCTTCGCCCGTACCGCTACCCGATGGAACCAATCTTGCACCATCGTCTTGTCATTTAACCTATGGACTTATATGTTTTAGCCCCGCGCCGCCCCACAAGGGAGCAAGGGACCTTTGCTACCACCTCACGCCACCAGGCCCCTGGAGGTCTCGTGCAGCAGTTGAAGCACTTCATCGGCGGTGAGTACACCGGATCCGCGTCGGGCAAGGTCGCCGACGTCGTCGATCCCGTCACCGGCCGCCCGTATTGCACCGCCGCCGTCGCCGGCCCCGAAGACGTCGACCGCGCGCTCAAGGTCGCGGCCGCCGCCTTCGAAACCTGGCGCGAGACCACACCCGCGCAGCGCCAGCTCGCGCTGCTGAAGATCGCGGACGCCGTCGAGGCTCGCGCGGACGGCCTCGTCCTCGTCGAATCGGCGAACACCGGCAAGCCGGTCGCGCTCACCGCGGCCGAAGAACTGCCGATGATCGTCGACCAGTTGCGGTTCTTCGCGGGGGCCGCGCGTGTCCTCGAAGGACGGTCGGCGGGCGAGTACATGGAAGGACATACCTCTTTCGTCCGCCGAGAACCGATCGGCGTGTGCGCGCAGGTTACGCCGTGGAACTATCCGCTCCTCATGGCGGTCTGGAAGATCGCGCCCGCGCTCGCCGCGGGGAACACCGTGGTGCTCAAACCGGCCGACACGACGCCCGCGTCGACCCTTCTCTTCGCCGAGATCTGCGCCGAATTCCTGCCACCCGGCGTACTCAACGTGATCTGCGGCGACCGCGAAACCGGGCGGGCGCTCGTCGAGCACGAGATCCCCGCGATGGTGTCCATCACCGGTTCCGTGCGAGCCGGGATCGAAGTCGCCGCTTCGGCCGCGAAGGACGTTAAGCGCGTACACCTCGAACTCGGCGGTAAAGCGCCCGTAGTCGTCTTCGCGGACGCCGACATCGAAGCGGCCGCAGAAGGTATCGCCGCCGCCGGCTACTTCAACGCGGGCCAGGACTGTACGGCGGCGACGCGTGTCCTGGTCGCCGACGAGGTCCACGACACCTTCGTCGCGGCTCTCACCAGGCAGGCGCGGGCGACCACCACCGGCAAGCCCGATGACACGTCGGTCAGCTACGGTCCCCTCAACAACGCCGCCCAGCTCGACCGGGTCGCCGGTTTCGTCGACCGGCTGCCCTCGCACGCGATGGTCCACTGTGGAGGTAAACGGCATGGGGACGAGGGTTACTTCTACGAACCGACGGTGATCTCCGGAGTCCGCCAGGACGACGAGATCAGCCAGACGGAGATCTTCGGCCCGGTCATCACCGTGCAGCGCTTCGAGACCGAAGCCGAAGCGCTCGCCGCGGCCAACGGCGTCGAGTACGCGCTCGCGTCGTCGGTGTGGACCACCGACCACCAGCGGGCGATGCGGCTGGCCGGGAAGCTCGATTTCGGCTGCGTGTGGATCAACACGCATATCCCGCTGGTCGCCGAAATGCCGCACGGCGGCTTCAAGAAGTCCGGCTACGGCAAGGACCTCTCGCTCTACGGCCTCGAGGACTACACCCGCGTCAAGCACGTGATGAGCGCGCTGTGACGACCACCGAAAGGCACGCCATGCCTCATCAAGCGCCCACCGCCGCCGCGGGGGAGCAAGGGACCTTTGCTATCACTTCCGCAGGTGGAGACGACATTCCGGCCATCCGGCTGCGCGGGCTGCGCAAGGAGTTCGGCCAGGTCCACGCGGTCGACGGCGTCGACCTCGACATCCCGCCCGGCGAGTTCTTCTCGATGCTCGGCCCGTCCGGTTCCGGCAAGACGACCGTGCTCCGCATGATCGCCGGCTTCGAACTCCCGACGTCGGGCACGATCGAACTCCACGGCCGCGACGTCAGCCGCCTCGCGCCCTTCGACCGCGACGTCAACACCGTCTTCCAGGACTACGCGCTCTTCCCGCACATGACCGTGCGGCAGAACGTCGAGTACGGCCTCCGGGTGAAACGCGTCCCTCGCGCGGAGCGCCGTCAACGCGCGAAGGAAGCCCTCGACACCGTCCGGCTCGGCGAGTTCGGGGAACGCAAACCCGACCAGCTCTCCGGCGGCCAACGGCAGCGGGTCGCCCTCGCCAGGGCACTGGTCAACCGGCCGAAGGTGCTCCTGCTCGACGAACCGCTCGGCGCGCTTGACTTGAAACTGCGCCACACCATGCAGACCGAGCTGAAGCAGATCCAGCGCGAGGTCGGCATCACCTTCATCTTCGTCACCCACGACCAGGACGAGGCGTTGACGATGAGCGACCGCATCGCGGTGTTCAACGCCGGCCGCATCGAACAGGTCGGCTCACCGGTCGAGGTCTACGAGCGGCCCGCGACGGCGTTCGTCGCCGGTTTCGTCGGCACCTCGAACCTGCTCAGCGGCGGCGGCGCCGAGAACATCATCGGCAAACCCGGTGTGTTCAGCATCCGCCCCGAGAAGATCCGCATCGACGCCGATCTCTCGAAATCCGCCGAGGTCGGCGAGACCAGCGCCACCGGCACCGTCACCAACACCGTCTACGCCGGTGCGACCGTGCGCTACGAGGTCACGCTCGACGCCGGTGGCCAGCTCTCCGTGGTCCGGCAGAACACCGCCGAACCCGCGGACTTCGAAGGCGGCCGTGTCCGCCTGAGCTGGCGGCACGAACACAGCTTCCGCGTCCCCGAAGCCGGTTAGTTCTCCCCCTGTACCGAAAGGTTGTTCAATGAAGAACAGGAAACTCGCGCTCGCCGGCCTGCTCGGCGCCGGCCTGCTCGTGGCCGCCTGCGGAACGTCCGGATCCAGTTCGACCGCCGCCGCGCCCGGCGGACAGGGGTTCACCCCGCCGAAGCTCGACGCGCTCGCGCAGCTCGGCCAGCCGGAAGGCCAGGTCAACGTGCTGGCCTGGCCCGGCTACGCGGAGAACGGCTCCAACGACCCGGCCGTCGACTGGGTCACCGGCTTCGAAAAGGAGACCGGTTGCAAGGTCAACGTCAAGGCGTTCGGCACCTCCGACGAGGCCGTGAGCCTGATGAAGACCGGACAGTACGACGTCATCTCCGCCTCCGGTGACGCTTCGCTGCGGCTCATCGCGTCCGGCGACGTCGAACCGGTGAACACCGCGCTCGTCCCGAACTACGCCGACGTCTTCGACTTCCTCAAGAACCGCCCCTGGAACAGCGTCAACAATGTGTCCTACGGCGTGCCGCACGGTTGGGGAGCGAACCTGCTCACCTGGCGCACGGACAAGGTGACCCCGGCGCCGACGTCGTGGTCGGTCATGTTCGACGCGAACAGCCCGTACAAGGGCAAGATCTCGGCCTACGACTCGCCGATCTACATCGCCGACGCCGCGCTGTACCTGCAGACGCACAAGCCCGAACTCGGGATCAAGAACCCGTACGCCTTGGACGACAAGCAGTTCCAGGCCGCCGTCGACCTGCTCAAGCAGCAGCGCCCGATGGTGGGGGAGTACTGGTCGGACTACCTGAAGGAAAGCCAGGCGCTCAAGAGCGGCGACGCCGTCGTCGGCACCGCCTGGCAGGTGACGGTGAACCTGACCAAGAGCGAGGGCGCGCCGGTCGAGTCCGTGCTGCCGTCCGAAGGCGCGACCGGCTGGTCGGACACCTGGATGGTGGGCGCGAAGTCCCCGCACAAGACGTGCTCCTACAAGTGGCTGAACCACATCGTCAGCCCGAAGGCGAACGCCCAGGTCGCCGAGTACTTCGGTGAATCGCCCTCGAACCCGAAGGCGTGCGCCGAAACCAAGGACAAGAAGCACTGCGAGACCTACCACGCCGGCGACGCCGCGTACGCCTCGAAGATCCAGTACTGGACGACGCCGATCACGCAGTGCCTCGACGGCCGCACCGACGTCAAGTGCAAGGACTACGGCGAGTGGACCCGCGCCTGGACCGAGATCAAGGGCTGACCTCCCGACTCCGGGAGCGGCCGGTGGGCCCCCCACGCCGGCCGCTTCCGGTCCCATCCCACACCTGGTGGAGACGATGACGACCACCCTCGATTCACCGAGGCGGAAAGCCTCCGCCTACCTGTACCGCAAACCCAAGCTGCGCCTGGGAATCCTGCTCTCCGCGCCGATGCTGTGGCTCGGCCTCGCCTACCTCGGCGCGCTGGCCGCGTTGTTCGTGACCGCGTTCTGGAGCACCGACGTCTTCACCGGCCAGGTCGTGACCGAGTGGTCGCTGAACAACTTCGTCACCCTGTTCAGCGACGCGGTGTACCGCACGATCACCCTCCGGACCGTCGGGATCGCTGCGCTGGTCACGGTGGTCACCGCGATCATCGCCTTCCCGATGGCGTTCTACATGGCCAAATTCGCCTCACCCAGGGCACGGCGGCTCCTGGTGATCGCCGTCATGACTCCGCTGTGGGCGAGCTACCTGGTGAAGGCCTACGCGTGGCGGACCATGTTGTCGGGCAACGGGGTTCTGCACTGGCTGCTCAACCCGTTCGGCCTCGACACCCCCGGCTACGGCGTGCTCGCGACCGTGATCACACTGTCGTATCTCTGGCTTCCGTACATGATCCTGCCGATCTACGCGGGCCTCGAACGGCTGCCGAACTCCTTGGTGGACGCCTCGGGCGACCTCGGCGCCCGGCCGTTCCGGACGTTCCGCTCGGTGGTGCTTCCGGTGACCTTCCCGGCCGTCGTCGCCGGCTCGATCTTCACGTTTTCGTTGTCGCTGGGCGACTACATCGCGGTGAAGATCGTCGGCGGCACGTCGCAGATGCTGGGCAACGTCGTCTACGACAACATCGGCGCGGCCAACAACCTGCCGTTCGCGGCGACCGTCGCGACCGTGCCCGTGGTGATCATGCTCGCCTACCTCGCCGCCGTGCGCCGCACGGGCGCGCTGGACAACCTGTAGGAGCGCGCGATGCGGCTTTCCCGGACGACCAAATACCTGCTGCTGGCCGCGCTCGTGCTCGGCCTCGGCGTCATCTACTTCCCGCTGCTGGTGGTCCTGCTCAACTCCTTCAACGCGGACACCACCTTCGGCTGGCCGCCGTCGAGCTTCACCCTCGAATGGTGGAGCCGGGCCGCGGAGAACGAAGGCGCGCTCAACGCGCTCGGCACGAGTGTCCAAGCAGGACTCGCGGCGACCGCGATTGCCCTGGTACTCGGCACGATGGCGGCCTTCGCGCTGCAGAAGTACCGTTTCTTCGGCCGCAACCAGGTGTCGCTGCTGATCATCCTGCCGATCGCGCTGCCCGGTATCGTCACCGGTATCGCGCTGAACAACGCCTTCCGCACGATCCTCGGCATCGACCTCGGCCTGTTCACCGCGATCGTCGCGCACGCGACCTTCTGCATCGTGGTGGTGTTCAACAACGTCGTCGCCCGCCTGCGGCGGATGGGCGGCAACCTCGAAGAGGCGTCGATGGACCTCGGCGCCGACGGGCTCACGACGTTCCGGCTGGTGACCTTCCCGATGCTGCGGTCGGCCCTGCTGGCCGGCGGTCTGCTCGCCTTCGCGCTGTCGTTCGACGAAATCATCGTCACGACGTTCACCCTCGGGA
Source organism: Amycolatopsis sp. CB00013 (assembly GCF_001905755.1). Lineage (NCBI taxonomy): Bacteria > Bacillati > Actinomycetota > Actinomycetes > Pseudonocardiales > Pseudonocardiaceae > Amycolatopsis > Amycolatopsis sp. CB00013. The sequence goes on from NZ_LIWC01000004.1 coordinate 732,901, forward strand.
CCGGGTTGGAGACCCTGCCGATCTGGATCCTGAACAACCTGTTCCGGCCGAACCAGGCCCCGATCGTCAACGTCGTGGCGGCGGTGCTGATCCTGGCCTCGACGGTGCCCGTCTATCTGGCGCAACGGCTTTCCGGCGACACGACGTCGGGCGGACGGCTTTAGACAACGCCGGTGCGACCCTTTGCGGGCCGCACCGGCGTTTTCACTCAGTACCGACGGTCTTCGATCGCTCCCGTCGATCCGTTGTAGGTGATGTAGCCGTACTGGAAGTCGCTGCGCTTACCCGTCGGCGTGTTGTACTCGCCACTGATCGGGAAGCCGAGGTACGACGTCTGCCAGCCGAGGTCCCGCCAGCGCAGCCGGATCAATCCCTTGACCTCCCAGGCGACGTTCGTTCCCGCACGCCAGTAGATCGAGTGATCGAAGCCGCCCTGGCGGAAGTGGTTGTACTTGCCGGTGTTGCCAGGTGTCCACGTCTCGTCGGTGATGGGATAGCCGACTCCGTTCTCCCAGCCGATCGCCGACCACCGCGCGCGGATCAACCCGTGGACTTCGTAGGCGCCTGTCGACGGCGTCCAATAGATCGATCCGGCCTGGCTGAAGTGGTTGTATCTGCCCACACCGTCCGGAGTCCCGCTCTCGTCTGTGGTGGGGTAACCGAAGTACCTTTCCCAGCCGAGTGCCCGCCACTTGTTCCTGATCTCGCCCTTGATGTAGTGCGCTCCGGTCGCGGCCGTCCAGTAGATCGACGAACCGGCGAAGTGGCTGTACCGACCGGTCCCGTCCGGTGTCGTCGCTTGATCGGTGGTCGGGGGACCGAGCAGACCGCCCTCCGCTCCGGTCTCGAGCCATTTGTCGCGGACGGGGCCATAGATCGCCACCGCGCCGAAGCCTGGTTCCCAATAGATCGTCCCGGCGCCGGTCGCGGGGCCGCCCTCGAACTGGTTGAAGCGACCGTAGGTCGTTTTACCCGCGGCTTCGTCCGTGCTCGGGACTCCGAGGAAGGCATGCGCGCCAAGCGCGACGTACTTTTCGTGGATCGCGCCGGAAACGGCGGTCACACCGGTCCTCGGTGTCCAGTAGAGACGGCCACTGGCGTAAGGACGCCAATGAACACCGGCTTCGATGACCTCGATCCCCGTTGCGGGACCCAGTCTTCCCTGAAGTGGGGCGTCTTCGGCGTAGCGCTTCTCGATGGGCGACTGGTAATCGGCACGTAGTTGCGTTTCGCCCGGGAGCACTATGAACTCGCGCTTCGGCGACGTACTGGAGTTGTCTGCCCACCGGGTGAACGGCGCTCCGTCGAACGCAGTCGACGGTGCGGTGACCGAGACCCCGGAACCGACGGTCACCCACCTGTCGACGGCTTGGCCCTGACCGTCGCCCACATCGAATCGGGCCTCCCGCGACCCACCGATCGAGACCCTCGCCAGCCGCGGCAGGGCGACGTACCGCTCCCTGCTCACGACACCTCGGCTGCTGGTCGCGTACGCGGTGATGATGATCTTGCTGTCGTTGTCCCGCGGGTAAACCAGCGAGAAGATCTCATCCGACCCGGTGCGCACGCTGGTCGTGCAGCTGTCCTGAACCGGGCAGATCACCTGCTCCGCCGTCCAGTAGACGTTGCGCCACCCGTCGACGGGATCGGTCGCCTTCGCCGTCAACCTGATCGACTCGCCCGCTTGGAAACGCGCGTCCGGCCCCGGCGAGGACATCGTGACCGTCGGACCGGCGGTGCCGGGGGTGACAGACTGGGTCGTGCTCGTCGCCGTCCCGTGGCTGTCCTTTGTGGTCAGGGTGACGGTCACCTTCTCGGCCGCGGTGTCGTAGACGTGGGACACGACGCGTCCGGTTCCGGTATCGCCGTCGCCGAAGTCCCATTCGTAGCCGAGGTTGTCGAAGTCCGGGTCGGTCGAAGCGCTCGCGTCGAACCGCACCGTGCGGGTGCCGGGTTCGATGGTGACGTCAAAGGAGGCCACAGGAGCCTTGTTGGCCGGAAGGTAGCTCAGCCGCCGTAGGGTCGACGTGCTCGCGTCCGCCACCACGATGTCCCCGTTGGGCGCGGTCGCGAGGGCGGCGGGATTGCCGATCCCGGATGCGAGAACCGCGGGCTGATCGACCACCTTGCCGGCGCTGTCGAACCTCAGCGTCGACAGCGTGCCCGCGCCTTTGTCCGCCACGAAATGCCGTGCACGGTAGGGCTCCGGGTACGACGTACCGGCGTAGAAGACCCCACCGAGAATGTCGCCGTTCGTCTGGCGTGCCGTTTCCGTCAGTGGTGCGGTGTTCAGCACGTTGCCGCACTCGGCCAGGTCGCGGTAACCGGGTGTCTTGCCGGTTCCTTCCCAGCACGGCCATTTCTGGTTCTGGCCAGGCAGGGCGATGTTCACCTCGTCCCGGGCCGCCCATCCGTTGTCCGTGACCACGATTCCGCCACGCTGGTCGAGCGTGATCCGCGGATCCCGGAGTCCGCTGAGATAGTTGCGGCTGCGCCACGAATCCGGCGTGGCCATGTCGTAGAAGGGATTGCTTCCGACGCCGACGCCGTTGGGGGTGACCCGCAGGATCTTGCCGGTCGGCTGACCCGGGTCCAGCGCGCGCAGCGCGAACTTGTCCACGGTGTCCTTGGTGGCGGTTCCGGGTGCCTGGTCGGCGGCGTTGTCGCCGACCGCGATCCAGAGCACTCCGCCCGACGGATCGACGGCGAGATCCTGGATGCCCCGGCTGTCGGAGTTCGCGGGGATCTGAAGTACCGGTCTTTCGTCGGTGAGCCCGGTCGGCGCGTCCGTTCCCTGCACTTGCCATTGGCTGACGCGGAAGGCCCGGCCGCCGCCGTTCGACAGTGCTCGCGCGGTGTAGATCGTTCGGCTGGTGGCGAAATCCGGGGCCACCGCGATACTCGTCAAACCGAGTGAACCCCCGGTGTAGACCGGGATCGACGCGATTTCACTCGGCTGTCCGCCCTTCGGCGTCCAGCGTACGGAGCCGTGCCTGCCGGTCGTGAGGACGCCGCCGTCAGGCAGATAGGCCACGTCGGTCAGGTCACCGGCCGGTTGCCCGGTCGGCGTATCGGTCAAGACGAACCCGGCGGGCAGTACCGGCGCCGCCGCGGCGACAGGTGCCGTGACGACTGTGACGCCGAGAGCGGTCAAGATCGCCGTCGCGGCGGCGATGGATCTTCGAGTGCGCATCGGACCTGCTTTCTTCGGAGGAAGAGAGCTCCAGAAGGCGTCGGATCGCGCGCGTGCCCAGGGCGAAGATGTGCCGCGGACGCGGCATGACTCAACGCGACGATCAAGACACCCGGATCCCCCCAAGGACGATGATCAAGGGGAACGCTATTGGTCTGACTCCACTTTGTCATCGGCCATTCGCAGGCCGAAGTCAGCGCCGTCGGAACGAATCCGTCGCTTCCCGCAGCGCCGCCAGCATCCCCGGATCCGTCACCGCATGCCCCGCCGCCTCCACCAGCTCCAGCTTCGAGTCCGGCCAAGCCCGGTGCAGCTCGTAAGCGGTCGCCGGCGGGCACACCGCGTCGTACCGCCCCTGCACGATCACGCCAGGAATCCCCGACAGCTTCCCGGCCTCCCGGATCAACTGCCCTTCCTCAAGCCACGCCCCATGGCAGAAGTAGTGCAGCGCCAGCCGGGCGAAGGTGACCGCGAACTCCGGCGACGCGTACTGGTTGTGGAAGGCGGGATCCGGGCGCAGGCAGACGATCGCGCCTTCCCAGGTGCTCCAGGCGATGGCCGCACGTTCCCGGATCGCCCGATCGGGGTGATAGACGAGCTCGCGGTACGCCGACAGTGGGTCGTCGCGGCGGTCTTCGGGGATCGGCGCGAGGAAGTCTTCCCACTCGCGGGGGAAGAGGTTCGCGGCGCCGCCGTTGTAGATCCAGTCGAGTTCGCCGCGGCGGACGGTGAACACGCCGCGCAGGATGATCTCGCTGACGCGGCTCGGGTGGGTTTCGGCGTAGGCGAGGGCGAGCGTCGCGCCCCATGAGCCGCCGAAGAGCTGCCACTGGTCGAGATTCAGCCGTTCGCGCAGCTTTTCCATGTCCGCTACGAGGTGCCAGAGGGTGTTGGCCGACAGGTCGACGTCCGGCGTGCCGATATGCGGAGTGCTGCGGCCGGCGCCGCGCTGGTCGAACAGGATGATCCGGTAGGCCTCGGGGTCGAAATGCCTCCTGGCCATGGGAGAGATGCCGCTACCAGGGCCTCCGTGCAAAACGACCACGGGTTTGCCGTCCGGATTCCCGGCTTCCTGACAGTAGATCCGGTGCCCGTCGCCGACGTCGAGCATGCCCTCGGCGCGCACGTGGATCGGCGGGTACAGGTCATCCATAAGAACACTCTGCCCGAATCGGCGAGTGTCCGAAGGGTGGGGGCCCGCCCCCGCCGCCGGGCTGAGCGGGCCCCCGGTCTTCGGTCGCGTCAGCAGCCCGCCGTGGCGGCCACGTTCGCGAATCCCTTCCCGGCGCCGGTCACCTTGTTGCTCGCGCAGACCTTGTTGCCTGTCGCGGCCTTCACGAGGTAGAAGCCGTACGCGTAGCTGGACTGCACGTCCGCGATGTTGCCGGAGAAGGTGTTGCCGCGGCCCCAGCCGTCAAGCTGGACATGGACCTCGAAGCCGCCGTAGGTCGCGTCGTGCACGACGACCTTGCTGCCCCGGTTGTCCGCGACCACGTAGTTGTTGCCCTTCATGTCCACCCAGCTGTCGGCGAAGTGCTCGCCGCTCTGCCCGGTCCCGTCGAAGACGTTGCCGCGCAGTTCGCCGCCGGTGGTGCCTTCCTTGATGTCGATCGACTCGGCTCGCACGTTCGGGCCGATCTTGTTGTTCAGCGCCTTGTTCCGGTCGCTCCGGTCGGGCGTGCCGCCGGGCCAGTTGCCCTTCGCGGAACCGAAGTAGATGCCTTCGCCGTAGCCCGCGTACTCGCGGCCGGTGTCGGTCACCTCTGAGTTCTTCACGACGTTGTCGGTGCTCGTGTACTGGAAATGGATGCCCTCGTGGCCGACGCCGGCGACCTTGATGCCGTCGACGACGGTGTTCTTGACGCCTGTCGCCATCAGGCCCTTCTGGCCACCGGTGAGGGTGAAGCCGGTCAGGTTCCAGTAGCTGCCGGTCAGTTCGAGCGTGCGCCCGGCCGAGGCCTTGATGACCGCGCTTCGAGGACCCTTCAGTGTGATGCGGCTGCTGGACGTGCCGCTCTTCGCCGCCTTGAAGTTGCCCGTGAAAGTCGTATCGGCCGCGAGTTCGATGACGGTGCCTGGACTGACCGAAGCGAGCGCCGCCGTGAGCTGCTCCGAAGTCCCTACGCGGACCGTCGCGGCCTGTGCCGGGTACGCCGCCAACGTCGACAGCAGGGCCGTACCGGCCGCAACGGCCAGAACCCGCTCACGAACACGCATCCGTGGTCCTCCTCGTCGAGGGATCGAAATTCGGTCGTGGCGGCGACGGGCTAGACGTTAAGCCTCTTTACGAATGAGAGTCAAGGACATGATTGAAGTTCATATACGTGAACAACTAAAGGAGGGTGGTCAGGCAGGGCCCACCCGAAAAGAGAGCAAGGGACCTTTGCTACCGCGCTCCTCGGCCGGGAGTGGTAGCAAAGGTCCCTTGCTCTCTTTTTGCAGGTCAGAGGCGTGTCAGTCGTGGAAGGAGTGCTCCGGCGCCGGGAATTCGCCTCGCCGGACGTCCTCCGCGAATGCGGACGCCGCCCCGGACAGCACACCGGCGAGGTCGGCGTACTTCTTCACGAAGCGAGGGGTCTTGCCGCGCCGAAGCCCGGCCATGTCCTGCCAGACGAGCACCTGCGCGTCGCAGTCCGGCCCGGCGCCGATGCCGACGGTCGGGATCTTCAGTTCGTGCGTGATCCGCTTCGCCGCTTCGGCGGGCACCATCTCCATGACGACCGCGAAGGCGCCGGCCTCCTCCAGGGCGAGCGCGTCGGCGAGCAGCGCTTCGGCCGCTTCGCCGCGCCCCTGGACGCGGTAGCCGCCCAGATTGTGTTCACTCTGCGGCGTGAATCCGATATGTCCCATCACGGGGACGCCGGCCGACGTCAGCGCCTCGACGTGCGGAGCGAATTTCCGTCCGCCTTCGAGTTTCACCGCGTGCGCGCGGCCTTCCTTCATGAACCGCACCGACGTCTCGAGCGCCTGCTGCGGTGAAAGCTGATACGAACCGAACGGCAGATCGGCGACGACCAGGGACCGCTTCACCGATCGGGTGACCGCGCGGACCAACGGAAGCAGCTCCTCCACGGTCACCGGAAGCGAAGTGTCGTAACCGAACACGTTGTTCGACGCGGAATCCCCGACGAGCAGCACGGGAATGCCCACTTCGTCGAACAGCGCGGCGGTGTACATGTCGTAGGCGGTGAGCATCGGCCAGGCTTCGCCGCGCTCCTTCATGTCGCGAAGGTGATGTACGCGGACCTTCTTCCCAGATGTGGCCTGGGGCGCCGCGCCGGTCCCGTACGGAGCGGTGAGCTCGCCGGAATCCTTTTCGGTGGCAGACATCCTTGTCGACCGTCCTTCCCTCGAGGCCTCGAAGAGGTCCCCGGGTCGTGGAGCTGAACAGGACAAAGCCTGACATGCCCGGATACCGCTCCCAAGGCCCTGCGACCAGCTTCACACCGCGGCGTCACGCCTGTGGATGAGGAAATTCAGACCAGAGGATGATGATCGTTGACAACCACACAGGGTTGTGTGACGTCAAGTAAGTACAGCTGTCGATCCCCTGTGTGTACGCGAAGGACCAGAATGGCAAACCCAGTGAGCCGAGTCGCGCCGTGGAAGGCGAGGGCCGGCGGGATCGTCGCCACCCTCGTGCAGCTCGCGGCCGTGTTCTCGGTGATCCTCCTGCTCGCCGGCGGTGTGAAGGGGCCGGTGCTCAGGACGGGTGACATCGCCTTCTCGGCCTTGAGCATCCCGACGAACGCGAGCCTCGTGATCGTCTTGCTGCTCGTGGTCCTCGGTGCCGCGCTTCGCCGCCGCAAACGAGCGGCCCTCTACACGCTTCTGCTGTTCCAGGTCGGCGGCCTGGCGGTGACGCTGGCCTTCCAGGCCGCCCTGCTGTGGTCGCCCGAACTGCTGAAACTGGGTCCGTGGCAGGTCCGGCACATCCCGCATCAGGTGTGGGTACTGGCCATCGCCGACCTGATCTCGATCGGGATGATCGCGTTCCTCTGGATCCTGCGTCCCGCGTTCCCCGCCCGGCTCGCCCCCGGCGCCTGGCGTGATGGCTTCACGGTGCTGTTCGGCGGCTTGGCCGCGGTCATCCTGGTCGGCTGGGGCTTGAGCGAAGCCTTCCCCGGCCGTCTCGCCGACACCTGGGCGCGGTTCGCCTGGGTGGTCAACCACACGACCGGGGAGAACATCCAGCTGCGCCGGGTCGGCATCGGCGAAGGGCCCGCCTGGCTCGATCTCGTGCTCGACCTCAGCGCCACGGCGGTCGCGACGGCCGCGCTGTACACGCTCTTCCGCGGCGTGCGCAGCCGTCGCTTGAGGACAGACGAGGAAGAACTGCGCGTACGCCGCCTTCTGGCCGAACACGGCGAAGACGACTCCCTCGGCTATTTCGCCACCAGGCGCGAGAAGAGCGTCGTCTTCTCGCCAAATGGCCGCGCCGCCGTGGCCTACCGTGTGCTCGCGGGCACCAGTGTCGCGAGCGCGGATCCCATCGGCGATCCCGACGCCTGGCCCGACGCGGTCCGCGCCTGGCTGAACGAGGCGCGCACCTACGGCTGGACGCCGGGCGTGCTCGGCGCGAGCGAACACGGCGCGAAGGTCTACGCCGACGCGGGTCTGCGCGCGCTGGAGATCGGCGACGAAGCCGTCCTCGACGTCCGTGACTTCAGCCTCGCCGGGCCGGAACGCCGCTCGGTCCGGCAAGCGGTCAAACGGATCGAAAGGGCCGGATACAGCACGAAAGTCCGGCGGCACAGCGAAATCCCGGCCGACGAAATGGCGGGGCTGTTGCTGCACGCGCAGCAATGGCGTGGCGCGGAGACCGAACGCGGGTTCTCGATGGCGCTCGGCAGGCTCGGCGATCCGAGCGACGGCCGTAGCGTGATGGTGGAGGCGTACGACGCCAAGGGCGAGCTTCGCGGCATGCTGTCGTTCGTGCCGTGGGGCCGTCGCGGACTGTCGCTCGACCTGATGCGGCGCGACCGCGACGCCGAGAACGGGCTCAACGAATACATGGTCGCCGAGGTCGTCGCGGCGAGCTCGCACCTTGGCGCGCAACGGATTTCGCTGAACTTCGCGATGTTCCGCGCGGTCTTCTCCGAGGGAGAGCGGATCGGTGCGGGCCCGGTGCTGCGCGCCTGGCGCGGCGTGCTCAGCATGGCGTCACGGTTCTTCCAGCTGGAATCGCTTTACCGGTCCAACGCCAAGTACGGGCCCGACTGGGAGCCGCGTTTCCTGTGCTATTCCTCGGCTCGACGGCTGCCGCGGGTCGGTATCGTCGCCGGCGCGCTCGAAGGATTCGTCCCGACAGGACGATCGGCACGGGCGCTGAAACTGGAGACTGTCACTGAGGATTTCGTCGCCGAAGTCCACCGTATCGAAGCGAACGCGGCCACTCCCGCGCCCAAGGAGGTACGCCGCCCCGACCAGGTCCGTGTGCGGATGGCGAAGCTGGATCGCTTGCGGGAAGCCGGGATCGACCCCTATCCGGTCGGTTTCGCCCGAGAGGATCTGCTCGGCGACGTCGTTTCGAAGTTCGGCGACCTGGGCCCGGACACCCACACCGGTCATCGGGTCCGCGTCGCGGGCCGGGTGCTCGCGATGCGCAACCTCGGCGGGCTTTGTTTCGCGAGGGTCAAGGATTTCAGCGGCGAGATCCAGCTGATGCTCGACGCCTCGGTGCTCGATCTCGGCGGTTGGCGGCGAGGCGTCGACCTCGGTGACCATGTCGGCGTGAGCGGGCAGGTCGTGACGTCGCGGCGCGGTGAGCTTTCCGTGCTCGTCGACGAATGGACCGTGACGGCGAAGAGCCTGCATCCGTTGCCGGACAAGCGAAAAGGCCTCACCGACCCGGAGACGCGGGTGCGGCAGCGGTACCTGGACCTCGCGGTGAACCCGGACTCGACGGCGATGCTGCGGATGCGTTCGACCGTCGTGCGCGCGGTGCGGGAGCGGCTGCACCAGGGCGACTACCTCGAAGTCGAGACGCCGATGCTGCAGACCGTGCACGGCGGCGCCAACGCCCGCCCGTTCATCACGCATATCAACGCCTACGACATGCGGATGTACCTGCGGATCGCGCCCGAGCTCTACCTGAAGCGGCTTTGCGTGGCGGGCGTCGAGCGCGTTTTCGAACTGAACCGGAACTTCCGCAACGAAGGTGTCGACGCGACGCACAACCCCGAATTCACCATGCTGGAGGCATATCAGGCGTATGCCGACTACAACACCATGCGGACCTTGACGCGCGAGCTCGTGCAGTGCGCCGCGGAGGCCGCGTACGGCGCGCAGGTGGTTCGCCGTCCGGGGCCGGACGGGAAGGTCGTCGAGTACGACATTTCCGGTGACTGGCCGGTGATCCCGGTCCACGAAGCCGTCTCGGCGGCGCTCGGGGAGAAGATCGACGCGAGCACCTCCGTCGCCGAACTCCAGCGGCTGTGCCGCGCGGCCGGGGTGCCGGTGAACGAGGACGCCGGGCACGGCGATCTCGTGCTGAAGGCGCACGAGCACCTGGTCGAAGGCGCGACCGTGCTGCCGACCTTCTACACCGACTATCCGACCGACGTCTCGCCGCTGACCCGGCAACATCGCGTGGACCCGCGGCTGGCCGAGCGCTGGGACCTGATCGCGTTCGGCTCCGAGGTCGGCACGGCCTATACCGAGCTGACCGACCCCCTCGAGCAACGACGGCGGCTGGAGGCCCAGTCGCTGCGCGCCGCGAGCGGGGACGTCGAGGCGATGGAGCTTGACGAGGACTTCCTGCTCGCGCTCGAACACGGGATGCCGCCGACCGGCGGGCTCGGCATCGGCGTCGACCGGCTGCTGATGATGCTGACCGGGGCGTCGATCCGGCAGACGGTGCTGTTCCCGTTCGTGCGGCCGCAGGGGTAAGTGGTAGCAAAGGTCCCTTGCTCCCTTCCGGGCCGAATCGCCCCAGGAAGCCGGTGCCGGGTGCCATGATCCTCTTCCAACGGAAGGAGCCATCATGGCTGGAAACGTTCCCCCGGTCGCCGACGAGCGCGAAGGACTCCTCGCGTACCTCGAGCAGCAACGCCACGTCCTGCGCATCGCCGCGCACGGCCTCACCGAAGAACAGGCCAGAGCCGTCCCGACCAGAAGCTCACTGAGCGTCGGCGGCCTGATCAAGCACACCGCGTTCACCGAAGACGGCTGGATCGACATCCTCCTTCAGAAGCCCTCGAAGCCGATGGACGAGGCGATGAAGGAGTACGAAGCCGGCTACGTGATGGCTGACGGCGAGACGCTCGAAGACGTCTTCGCGCGCTACGACGAAGTCGCCCGCCGCACCGCGGACGTCATCGCGGGTATCGCCGACCTCGGCCAGCCGGTCCCGGTGCCCAAGGGCGTGCCCTGGTACCCGCAGGACGTCGACGCGTGGTCGGTCCGCTGGGTGCTGCTCCACCTCATCGAGGAGACCGCACGGCACGCCGGGCACGCCGACATCATCCGCGAGCACATCGACGGCGCGACGGCGATCCCGTTGATGGCCGCCGCGGAAGGCTGGCCGGAGACGCCTTGGCTCAAGCCCTGGTCGCCGGGTCAGAGCGACTAGAACCTAGAACAAGGTCGGTTCGTCCGCCAAAGCGCCTTCGATGACCAGCATCCGGCGCTTGGTGGCGACCCCTCCGCGCGCGGAGAAGCCGCCGTCCTTGCCGCCGGCGGCGAGGACGCGATGGCACGGAACGATGATCGGGACCGGGTTCCGGCCCATCGCCTGCCCCACGGCCTGCGCGCCGCCGGGCATGCCGAGGATGTTCGCTATGTCGCCGTAGGTCAGCGTCTTGCCCGCGGGGATCGTGCGGATGAATTCGTACACGCGGTGGTGGAAGTCCGGTACTCCTTCGTAATCGAGTTCGATGCCGGTGAGGTCCGTGCGCTTGCCGTCCATCAACGAGACGATCCCGTCGATCGCGCGCTGGATCTCCTCCGGCGGGGTGGATTCGGTCGCCTGGGGGAGGCGCGCGGTCAGTCGCGCCCTCGTCTTCTCTTCACTGCCCTCGGGGAGCTGGACCGCGATGACCCCGCGTTCGCTCCACGCGATGCCGCAGTCGCCGATCGCGGTGCCGAACACGGAGTAGCCCGGTGCCGTCATGAGCCCAGGGTACGAGAGCGGTCCGACAGTTTCGGATCCATCGCCAGGCCGCGGTGCCGCCGGAGCCGTCGCTGCGGTAGGAGTATGGACATGAGCGACCTCGTGCTTGATCACCTCGTCTACGCCGGGCCGGACCTCGAAGAGGCCGTCGAGCGCGTCGCCGAGCTGACCGGCGTCACGCCGGTACGCGGCGGAAGGCATGTCGGTTTCGGTACGGCCAACTACCTGGCCGATCTGGGCGCCGGTGCCTACCTCGAGGTGGTCGGTCCCGATCCGGATCAGCCCGAGCACATCGGGCCGCGTCCGTTCGGCATCGACGAGCTGACCGCTCCCGCCCTGATCACCTGGGCGGCGCGGGTGGACGGCATCGACGAGGCGATCGCTGAGGCACGTCAACGCGGTTACGACCCGGGCGAAGCGTCCGAGATGTCGCGGACCACCGATGACGGCGAACTGCTGACCTGGCGCCTCACCGGTGCGGGCGGCCTCGACGGGCTCGCGCCCTTCCTCATCGACTGGGGGAGCACCCCGCATCCGACGACGCGGGGGCTCCCGTCGATCCCGCCGCTCATGGTCACCGGCGTCCACCCCGAGCCGGCCGCGGTCGAAGCCGCGGTTCGCGCGCTCGGGATGGACATGCTCGTCCGGCGTGACGAGAAGCCCGGCCTGGTGGCCGTGCTGACGAACTCAGCCGGGAAGCAGGTCGCGCTGAGCTGAGCGGGTCACGACGGTGCCCTCCCGCCAGCCGTTGGTCATCGGCAGCCGCCGGTCCCGCCCGAACGCCTTGAACGTGATCTTGGTGCCCGGCGGATACTGGCGGCGCTTGTATTCGGCCTTGTCGACCATCCGCACCACGCGGTCGATGGTCTCCGGCTCGAAGCCCGCGTCGACCAGGTCGACGTAGCCGCGGTCTCCCTCGATGTAGTCGTCGAGGATGTCGTCGAGCATCAGGTAGTCGGGCAGCGAATCGCTGTCCAGCTGACCCGGGCGCAGTTCGGCGGACGGCGGCTTGGTGATCGAGTTCTCGGGGATCGGTGGGGTTTCGCCGTTCTTCTCGGCTTCCTTGTTGCGCCACTTGGCCAGGTGCCAGACGTGCGTCTTGAACAGGTCCTTGATCGGCGCGAAGGCCCCGACGGCGTCGCCGTAGATCGTCGAGTAGCCGACGGCGAGTTCGGTCTTGTTGCCGGTGGCGAGCACCAGGTGGCCGTCCTGATTGGACAGCGCCATCAGCAGCATGCCGCGGACACGGGCCTGGATGTTCTCCTCGGCGAGCCCGGTCAGCTGAAGCTGCTCGACGTAGACCTTGACCATGTCCGCGATCGGTTCGACGCGATAGTGCGCGCCGATCCGGCGGGCGAGGTCTTCGGCGTCGCCCTTCGAGTGCTCCGAGGAGTACTCCGAAGGCATCGAAACGCCGTAGACGTTGTCGCCGCCCAGCGCGTCGGCGGCCAGCGCCGCCACGACTGCCGAGTCGATGCCGCCCGAGAACCCGAACGTCACCGACGAGAAGCCGTTCTTGTGCACGTAGTCCCGCAGACCGACGACGAGCGCGTGCCACACCTCGGCTTCGTCCGACAGCGGCTCGCTGATCGCGGACTCGGTGCTCGGGGTGTACGCCGGGACCGGGTCTTCGCTGAGCACGCGACGCTTGACCCGCAGGCCTTCGAACTCGCCCTCGGCGGTGTGACCACCGGCGACGAGGTCCGTGTCGACGACGAGCAGGTGCTCGACGAACTGCGGTGCGCGCGCCAGCAGCCGGCCGTCCGCGCCGACCACGATCGAGTCGCCGTCGAAGACGAGGTCGTCCTGACCGCCGATCTGGTTCGTGTACACCAGCGGCGCCCCGGCCTCGGCCGCGCGGCGGGCGATGAGCGGCAGACGGATGTCGTCCTTCGCACGCTCGTAGGGCGAAGCGTTGGGCGCGACCACGAGGTCCACTCCGGCCTTGCCCAGCGCGGAGATCGGGCCGCCGTCCTGCCAGACGTCCTCGCAGATCACCATGCCGACGTCGACGCCGTGGAAGCGGACGACTTCGAGCTCCTGGCCCGGCTTGAACCAGCGGTGCTCGTCGAAGACGCCGTAGTTGGGCAGGTGGTGCTTGAACTGGCGTGCGACCACTTCGCCGCGGTACAGCGCGGCGGCCGCGTCACGCGGGCCGGTCTCGTCCAGGTCGAGGTACCCGATGTAGGTGAGCACCTCGCCACAGCCGGCTTCTTCGAGCCGCCGGGCGAGAACTTCGACCATCTGCTTCGAGGCGGAGGCGAAGGTCGGGCGGAGGGAGAGGTCCTCGACGGGGTAACCGGTGAGGGACATCTCCGGGAAGACGACGATGTGGGCGCCTGCTTCGGCGGCCTTGCGAGTCCACTCGACGGTGAGCTCGGCGTTGCCTTCGAGGTCGCCGACGGTGGTGTTGACCTGGGCCAGTGCGATGCGCAGTTGCGGCATGCCGACATTCTCACCCACCGGCGTCCGCGGGGACGACCGGATGTGCCGAATCGCCCACCCGGGTGCGGCGGTGCGAAAAGAGAGCGGGGGACCTTTGCTACCGCTCTCCCAAAGAGAGTGACAGCAAAGGTCCCCCGCTCCCCGCGCGCTACTTGCGCTTGATCATGCTCCGTACCTTCTTGATGGTCTGCTCGAAGTCGGAGTCGAACGGGTTGTCGTGCACCAGGTAGGTCCACGTCGTGTTCGCCCGCCGCACCCCCGCGTCGCCGAGGTCGATCCCGTTGTCGGTGATCTCGGCCTCCTCGAGCGTCTTCGCCGCCCGCTCGGCCGCCTCCGGGATGATCTTGTGGAACTCGGGGATCGCCGCGCGGTGGAACTCGTCGATCGGCGTCTCCCGCGCCAGCGCCCGCAGGTGGATGCTCTCCCGCACGTCGGTCAGGAACGCCAGGTGGTCCGACCACAGCTGGTCGATGTGGAACAGCAGCACCTCGCGGCTCAGCTGCTCGACGCGAGCCTCGTCGTCGACCTTCTCCGAAAGCTCCTTGAACTTCTCCGGGTGCGCCTTCTCCAGCACCTCCGCCGCGTGCGCCGTCCGCAGCACCTTGTCCCGGTGCTCCAGCAGCTCGCCGCGCTGCCGCTCGATCAGCCGCGTGTAGCGCCAGGTGTTCCGGTGGATCTCCAGGTCGACACCCTCGGCGACGCGCTGCGCGTGGTTGATCTGCCGCAGCGCCGCCGGGTCGACGATCTCGCCGCTGCCCACGTCCGAGCTGATGCCTTCGGGGATGTCCGGCGCGTTCGACAGCACGAGCTCGTCGTTCAGGCTGGCGAAGAACACCGCGCTGCCCGGGTCGCCCTGTCGCCCGGACCGGCCGCGCAGCTGGCCGTCCAGCCTGCTCGACGGGTAACGGGCGGTGCCGATCACGTGCAGGCCGCCCAGCTCGACGACCTCGTCGCGGCCGTCGCCGTCCTTGCCGCCCAACCGGATGTCGGTGCCTCGGCCCGCCATCTGGGTCGAGACGGTGACCGCGCCCTTCTTGCCGGCGTCGGCGATGATCGCGGCCTCCTCGGCGTCGTTGCGCGCGTTGAGCACGACGCATTCGAGGTCGACCTTCGCCAGCTTCTCGGCCAGCTCTTCGGATTCGGCGACGTCCTGGGTGCCGACGAGGATCGGCCGCCCGCTCTCGTGCACCCGCCGGATCTCCTCCTCGATCGCGCGCAGCTTCTGCGACGGCGACCCGAAGATCCGGTCCTCCTGGTCTTCACGGATGTTCGGTGTGTTCGGCGGGATGACCGCGACCTCGAGCTTGTAGAACTCGCGCAGCTGTTCGGCGACCGCGACCGCGGTACCGGTCATGCCCGCGACCTCGGGATAACGCGCCAGCAGCGCCTGCACGGTGATCGAGTCGAGGATCTCGCCCCGGTCGGTCGCCTTGACCTGCTCCTTCGCTTCGACGGCGGCCTGGAGGCCGTCCGGCCAGCGCTGGAGTTCGGCGACGCGGCCGCGCGCGGCGTTGATCAGCTGCACCTTGCCGTCGCGCACGAGGTAGTCGACGTCGCGGGTGAGCAGCGCGTGCACGTGCAGCGCCACGTTCACCGCGGGCAGCCTGTCCGAGCCCGTCTCGTCGTAGAGATTGATGTCGTCGCCGAGGGCCTTCTCGACCACCGAAGCGCCGGCCTTGGTGAGCCAGGCGTTGCGGCCGTCGGCGTCGGTCTCGTAGTGGAGCCCGAGCCGCAGCCGCCGGACGATGTTCGCGACCTCTTCGTCGGCGTCGGTGTGGTCGATCGATCCGGCCATCACCAGCGGCACGCGGGCCTCGTCGACCAGCACCGAGTCGGCCTCGTCGACGATCGCCACCTCCGGCTCGCGCTGGACGAGGTCCTCTTCGCGCGTCACCAGGCGGTCGCGCAGCACGTCGAAGCCGATCTCGCTGACGGCGCCGTACGTGACCTCCTTCGCGTACGCCTCGCGGCGTTCGTCGCGGGAATGCGCGGGCTCGACCCAGCCGACGGAGACGCCGAGCAGGGCGTAGATCGGGCCCATCCACTCCGCGTCACGACGGGCGAGGTAGTCGTTCACCGTGACGACGTGGACGTGCTTCCCGCGCAGGGCGTACCCGGCGCCGGCCAGCGCACCCGCCAGCGTCTTGCCTTCACCGGTCTCCATCTGCACGATATGCCCGCTGAGCAGGCCCATCGTGCCCAGCAACTGGACATCGAAGGCACGCTCGCCGAGTGCCCGCCGCGCGGCCTCGCGACCGAGCGCGCAGACCTCGATCAGCTGTTCGTTGCCGAAGGAAGCGGCGTCCCGAAGCTTGCCGGCCCGCTCTGTCAGCTCCTCGTCGGAGAGCTTCTCCAACTCGGGCTCGAGCTTCTCGATGGCCGGCAGCAGCGCTTCGTAGCGGGTCAGCTCGACGCTGCCCGGCCGCTGGATGATCCGGCGCAGCTTCTTGCCCACCCGGCTGATCAGTGCTGCCACCCCTGTGCTCCCGTCTGCTCTTCTGCCGTCCGCACCCGTATCACCAACGCAGTGGTGGTGCGGCCGAGTTCCACGGCCGATGGCACGATCCAACCGTGTCCACTCATGTCAGCGCCAGGTCCCGTGCCCGTCGATTCGCCGCGATCACGCTGTCCGGCCTGCTCGCGGTCACCGTCGCCGCGTGCTCGTCGGGAGAGGGTAGAACCCAGCCGCCGCCTCCGGCCACCGAGTCGCACGCTCCGACCGGACCGGTGCCCGCCGGACTGGAGAAGTTCTACGGACAGAGCCTGACCTGGGCCGACTGTGCACCCTACGCGACATCCGATGACGCGAAAGCGGCGTTTCGAGTGAAGGACGCACAGTGCGCCCGGCTCACCGTCCCGCTCGACTACGCGAAGCCCGAAGGCGACTCGATCACGCTCGGCCTGCTGCGCCGCAAGGCGCTGGATACCGACGAAAGGATTGGGGCGCTCGTGGTCAATCCCGGCGGCCCCGGCGCTTCCGGGATGCAGGCCGCGGCCGGTCTCGCCTCCCGGACGGCGACGAACGAGCTCGGCAAGCGCTTCGACATGGTCGGCTTCGACCCGCGCGGCATCGGCGCGAGCCAGCCGCAGGTCCGCTGCCTGACCGACGCCGAACGCGACGCGGACCGCGCGGACGACAGCGAGACCGACGGCTCACCCGAGGGGGTGAAAAAGCAGGAGGCCGAGTCCCAGGACTTCGCGGCGAAGTGTGCCGAGCGGACCGAACACGGCGCCGCGATGCTCGCGAATCTGGGCACGCGTGACGTCGTCAAGGACATGGACATCCTGCGATCGGTCCTCGGCGAGCCGAAGCTGAACTATCTCGGCTACTCCTACGGAACGCGGATCGGGTCCGCCTACGCCGAGGCGTTCCCGGCGAACGTCCGCGCGCTGGTGCTCGACGGGGCCGTCGACCCGGAGCAGGACGCGGTGGAGTCGCTGGTCGGGCAGGGTCAGGGTTTCGGCAAGGCGTTCGGGGAGTTCTCGAACTGGTGCGCCGCGCGTGAGGACTGCGCACTGGGGCGCGACGCCGCCGGCGCGACGAAGGCGTTCCAGGACCTGGTGCGCCCCCTGATCGACTTCCCGGTGCCGGTCAGCGACGGCCGGAAACTGTCGTACGAGGACGCGACGACGGGCGTGATACAGGCCCTCTACCAGGAAGATCTCTGGGAACCGCTGAACTCCGCGCTCAACGACCTGAAGCGCCAGCGCGGCGACGGCCTGGAAAAACTGGCCGACCTCTACAACGAGCGCGGCGCAGACGGCCGCTACGGGACGACGCAGGACGCCTTCGTCGCGATCCGCTGCGTCGACGACCCCCGGGTCACCGATCCGGCGAAGATCCTCGACGCGCAGAAGCGGTACGCGCAGGCGGCGCCGTTCCTCGACGACGGCAAGCCGGACGGAGCCGCACGTGACTCCTGCGCCTTCTGGCCCGTGCCGAACACCTCGGAACCGCATCAGCCGAACGTCGAGGGCCTGCCGAAGACGCTGGTCATCTCGACCACGAACGATCCGGCGACCCCGTATCAGGCGGGCGTCAACCTCGCGAAAGCGATCAAGGGAGCTTTGCTCACGTTCGAGGGGAACCAGCACACGGTGTTCCTCCAGGGCGTGTCGTGCGTCGACCAGATCGGTATCGACTACCTGGTGAACGGCGCCCTGCCGGACGAGGGCACGCGCTGCGCGGCCAAATAACGAGTTCGGCGCGAAGGGCCTTGAGCGGCCGGGACGCTGCGAAGATCGCGAGATGAGCCTTCGCCGCGTCCCGGCCGTGCTCGTTGTCGCCGTGCTGGTCGCCTCCTGCACGACACAGCAGCCACAGCCCGCGCCGTCGGCGTCGCCGACCACCACTGCGTCGCCGACTCCGGACCCGAAGGCACTCGAGAAGTTCACCAAGCAGAAACTGGCGTGGGGCGCGTGCGCGTCGTTCAAGGACAAGGCGTTTGACTGCGCGAAGCTCACCGTGCCGCTCGACTACCTGAAGCCGGACGGCGAAACGATCTCGATCGGCGTCCTCCGGCACAAGACGAAAAGCGCCGGGAGACGCATCGGCTCCCTCGTGCTCAATCCGGGTGGCCCCGGTGGCTCGGGCGTCTCGGCCGCGGCGCGGATCGCGAAGTCGCGGCCCGCGGCGGCGCTGGCCGAGCGCTTCGACATCGTCGGATTCGATCCGCGTGGCGTCGGGACCAGCGAGCCGAAGCTCGTCTGCCTCACCGATGCCGAACGCGACGCGGATCGCGCGGAAGATTCGGAAAGCGACTCCACGCCAGCCGGGATCGCGAAGCAGCTCGCCGACGCCAAGGCGTATGCCGCGAAGTGCGCCGAGCGCACGAAGCACGGCACAGAGCTTCTCGCCAACATCGGGACCAGGGACGTCGTCCGCGATCTCGACGTCCTGCGCTCGGCCCTCGGCGACGAGAAACTCACCTACCTGGGCTTTTCGTACGGGACGCAGATCGGGACCGCCTATGCCGAGACCTACCCGGACAAGGTCCGGGCGCTGCTCCTCGACGGCGCGGTCGATCCCGAACTCGACACCGCCGAATCGCTGGTCACACAGATGGCGGGCTTCCAGAACACCTTCGCCGAATTCGGCAAGTGGTGCGCGGCTCGCCCGGATTGCGCGCTCGGCCGTGACGCGGACGCGGTGACGAAGGCGTTCCAGGACCTGGTCCAGCCGCTGATCACCGCCCCGGTACCCGCGGGGACCCGCAAGCTCTCGTTCGAGGACGCCATCACCGGCACCAGTGCCGCGCTGTACTCGCAGGACGCGTGGAAATTCCTCAACGACGGGTTCGCCGAGCTCAAGCGGGGAAGTGGCAAGACGCTGGTCGCGCTGGCCGACAACTACTACGGCCGCGAGTCGGACGGCCGGTACACCGGCATCCTCGACGTGTACTTCGCCGTCCGATGCGTCGACAGTGCGCGGATCGCCGACAGGCGCGTCATCGACGACGCTCACCGGCGGATGCTTCAGGGCGCGCCGTTCCTGACCGGCGGCACGCCGGACATGAGCGAACTGGACATCTGCTCGGTGTGGCCGGTACCCGCGACGTCGGAGGTGCACAAGCCGGATGTCGACGGCCTGCCGCAGCCCCTGATCATCTCGACCACCGACGACCCGGCGACCCCGTATGCGTCCGGTGTGAACCTGGCGAGGGACCTCAAGGGAGCTTTGCTCACGTTCGAGGGCGCGCAGCACACCGTCTTCCTCGACGGCAACGAGTGCGTCGACAGCGCCGGCTTCGCCTACCTGATCGATGGCGAACTGCCCGCCCCCGACACCCGCTGCACCTAGCGGGGGAGCAAGGGACCTTTGCTACCACCGGCCCCGCTGACCAGGCATTTCCCGCCCAAAAGGGAGCAGGGGACCTTTGCTACCGCCCGGCCCCCACGACCACCGCGTTATGCCTGGTCAGCGCCAACTCCAGCATCACCGCGAATTCCTCCGGCTTCGTCGGCGGCACCTGCAACCACACCCGCACCAGCCGCCGCGGCTCGTCCCGCGAAATCCACAGCTTCACGAACACGTCGGACTTGATCTCCGGCACGATCCCGCCGATCACCGAGGCCGGCACCTTCGCGGCGATCCGGAACGAATCGGTGTCCTGAACCCGCTCCCACCGCTCGCCCCGCAACTCGGTCGCCCCGGTCAGCAGCCGCCGAAGCCCACCTTCAGGCCCGAGCATCGCTTCAGGCGTGTACGGCGGCGAAGCGGCAATCACCCGCTCCCCACCGGGCCCGCTGAGCGTGATCTCCGAGCCGGACAGCCGGTAGTCGACCTTCACCCGTTCGAAATCGTCCTGCAGATCAGCCTTGCCGACCGCACCGCCCTCGAGACTGACTTCGCCGTTGAGCCCGCGCACCGGCAACCCGGTGACGACACCGTTCACCCCGAGCGTGAACCGCACGCTGCGCAACGAGACGAGGGAGTCGGCCGCCGCGCTCACGTAGTCCTGGGCAGGCGGCAGCGGGGGAGACCCCGCGCAGCCGCCGATGAGCCCGACCGTGAGCAGCAGCGCCGGCACGAGGTGACGGCAGCGCATGGCCAGAGCCTATGGCCATGGCCCGAATCTTGCGCACAGTGTCCTTCCGGCCGCTTTCGCCGAACGCCGCCGCCGATGACGCTGTATCCGTGCAAACCGAGACCCGTCTCCACCGCGCGTGGTTCGTCGCCGCCGCCGCGTTCATCGCCCTGCTCGCCGCCGCCGGGTTCCGCGCGGCCCCCGGCGTGCTCATCGACCCGCTTCACAACGAGTTCGGCTGGTCACGCGCGACGATCGCGTCAGCCGTCTCCGTGAACCTCGTCCTCTACGGACTCTTCTCGCCCTTCGCCGCGGCTCTCATGGAGCGCTTCGGCATGCGACGCGTCGCTTCGACGGCGTTGTTCGTCGTCGCGATCGGCGCGGGCGGCACGGTGTTCATGAACGCGAGCTGGCAGCTCATCCTCTGCTGGGGCGTGCTGGTCGGCGTCGGCACCGGCTCGATGGCGATGAGTTTCGCCGCCACGGTCGCCGCCCGCTGGTTCGTCCGCAGCCGCGGCGTCGTCACCGGCGTCCTCACCGCGGCGGGCGCCACCGGCCAGCTGATCTTCCTGCCGATCGTGGCGAACCTCGCCGTCGACGAGGGCTGGCGGACGGCGTCGCTCGTCATCGCCATCGCCGCGCTGGCCGTCGTCCCCGTCGTTCTCCTGGTGGTCCGCGATCACCCGTCCGACGTCGGAACGACCGCCTACGGAGCGGAGCCAGGCGAAGTCGCTCCCGTCACCCGCACGGGTGGTTCCGCCCGCCGCGCGCTGTCGGTCCTCGGTTCGGCGGCCCGCACGAGGACGTTCTGGCTGCTCGCCGTCGGCTTCGCGATCTGCGGCGCCACGACGAACGGCCTGGTCAGCACGCACTTCGTGCCCGCGGCGCACGACCACGGCATGCCGCAGACGACGGCCGCCGGCCTTCTCGCCCTCGTCGGCATCTTCGATGTCGCAGGCACGATCGCCTCGGGCTGGCTCACCGACCGCGTTGATCCCCGGATCCTGCTCGGCGTCTACTACGCCCTTCGCGGCGTTTCGCTCGCTCTGCTCCCGCAACTGCTGAGCGGAACGGTGGAACCGAGCATGTGGGCGTTCATCGTCTTCTACGGCCTCGACTGGGTGGCGACGGTTCCGCCCACCGTCGCGCTCTGTGTCCGGCAATACGGCGCCGCCGGGCCGATCGTCTTCGGCTGGGTTTTCGCCAGCCACCAGCTCGGAGCCGGTCTCGCGGCCTTCGGCGCCGGCGCGATCCGCGACGCGTCGGGCAGCTACGCGCTCGCTTGGTACATCGCCGCGAGCCTCGCCGTCATAGCTTCGGTCGCTTCGCTGTCGATCACCAAGGCGGCCAAGCCCGAGCCGGTCCTCGTGGGGTGATCCACCACTTCCGGTCGATCGGCGCGTCGCGAAACATGTCGTTAACACGTTCTCGTTAGGGTGCGGCCATGGATCGCCAGCAGGAGTTCGTGCTCCGTACCTTGGAAGAGCGCGACATCCGTTTCGTCAGGCTCTGGTTCACGGATGTGCTGGGGTTCCTCAAGTCCGTCGCGGTGGCGCCGGCCGAACTCGAGGGCGCCTTCAGCGAGGGCATCGGCTTCGACGGATCGGCCATCGAAGGCTTCGCGCGCGTCTACGAGTCGGACATGGTCGCGAAGCCCGACCCCGCCACCTTCCAGGTCCTCCCCTGGGAGACCCCGGACGGCGGCCCGTACTCGGCGCGCATGTTCTGCGACATCGCGATGCCGGACGGCTCCCCGTCCTGGGCGGATCCCCGGCACGTCCTGCGCAGGCAGCTCTCGAAGGCGGGCGAAGCGGGTTTCACCTGCTACGTCCACCCTGAGATCGAGTTCTTCCTGCTCTCGAACCTGCCGGACGACGGCAGCGAGCCCGAGCCCGCGGACAACGGCGGCTATTTCGATCAGGCCAGCCACGCGACCGCGACGCACTTCCGCCGCCACGCCATCGAGACGCTCGAAGCGATGGGGATCTCGGTCGAGTTCAGCCACCACGAGGGCGCGCCCGGTCAGCAGGAGATCGACCTCCGGTACGCCGACGCGCTGACCATGGCCGACAACGTGATGACCTTCCGTTACGTGGTCAAGGAGGTCGCGCTCACCCAGGGGGTCCGCGCGACCTTCATGCCGAAACCCTTCACCGACCAGCCGGGTTCCGGGATGCACACCCACGTGAGCCTGTTCGAGGGCGATCGCAACGCCTTCTACGACGCGGAAGACCCGTACGAGTTGTCCGCGACGGGCAAGGCCTTCGTGGCGGGGCTCCTGCACCACGCGAAGGAGATCTCGGCGGTCACCAACCAGTGGGTGAACTCCTACAAGCGGCTGATCAGCGGCAGCGAGGCCCCGACCACCGTTTCGTGGGGCCGCGCCAACCGCTCCGCGCTGGTCAGGGTTCCGATGTACTCGCCCGGCAAGGCGTCGTCACGCCGCGTGGAGATCCGCACGCTCGACTCCGCGTGCAACCCCTATCTGGCGTACTCGGTCATCCTGGCCGCCGGTCTGAAGGGCATCGAGAAGGGCTACGAGCTCCCGCCGCCCGCCGAGGACAACATCTGGCAGCTGTCGGACGCCGAGCGCCGCGCCGCCGGATACGCCCAGCTCCCGCAGAACCTCGGGGAGGCGCTGGCGGAGATGGAGAAATCGGAACTTCTGCCCGAAGCGCTCGGAGAGCACGTTTACGACTTCTTCCTTCGCAACAAACGTGTTGAATGGGATAACTACCGCAGCGCGGTGACCCCGTACGAGCTGCGGACCCTGCTTCCGGTTCTCTAGACGAAGGAGACCTGATGGTGCGGCGGCCGGTGTTCGGAGTTCTGACGGCGTTGGTCGCCGCGACCATCGCGGCGAGTGCCGCACCAGCGGCATCGGCCGCCGGAAAACCACTCGATCTCGACGCCGCCGACATCCCCGCGCTCCAGGCCCGGATGTCCTCCGGACGGCTGACCGCGGTCGGCCTGACCTCGGCTTATCTCGACCGCATCCACAAGGTCGACCGGAAGGTGAACGCGGTCATCGCGGTCAATCCGGCCGCGATCGCGCAAGCCGCGGAGAGCGACGTCCGGCGCCGCGCGGGCAAGACGCGCGGACCGCTGGACGGCATCCCGGTCCTGGTGAAGGACAACGTCGACACCCGCTCCCAGCAGACGACGGCGGGGTCTCGCGCACTGCGCAGCAAGCCCGCGAAGGACGCGACTCTGATCCGCCGCCTGCGCGACGCGGGCGCGGTCGTCCTCGGCAAGGCGAACCTGTCCGAGTGGGCGAACTTCCGCGCCGCCAAACCCACTTCCGGGTGGTCGGGCGTCGGTGGACAGACGAACAACCCGTACGTGCTCGACCGCAACCCGTGCGGGTCGTCCGCCGGATCCGCCGCGGGTGTGGCCGCGTCACTCGCCCAGGTGGCGATCGGCAGTGAGACCGACGGCTCGATCGTCTGCCCGGCCGGGATGACCTCGACCGTGGGGCACAAACCGAGCCTCGGCCTGGTCAGCCGCACCGGCGTCGTGCCGATCTCGGCCGAACAGGACACCGCCGGCCCGATGGCCAGGCACGTCGTCGACGTCGCACTGACCCTGTCCGCGCTCCAAGGCCGCGACCCGAGCGACCCGGCCACCGGCACGTACCCGCCGAACCAGCCGACCGACTACGCCGCGCACCTGCGGCCCGGCGTGCTGAAGGGCTCCCGGATCGGGCTCTGGCGCCTGCCGGTCCTCGGCCCGGACGTCGAAGCGGTGATGACGAAGACCAAGAATTCGCTGGTCAAAGCGGGCGCCGAGGTCGTCGAAGTGACACCGCCGTACCAGGCCAGGCTCGGCGAACTGGAGTTCCCGGCCCTGCTCACCGAGTTCCACCGCGACATCGATCGCTACCTGGCCACGCGCCCCGAAGGCCCGCGCGACCTCGCCGCGCTGATCGCCTACAACCGGTCCGACCCGCTGGAGCAGACCTGCTTCGCCGGACAGGAACTCTTCGAACAGGCACTCGCCGCGCCCGGTCCGTCCGACCCCACCTACCAGGCCAACCGCCGCGAACTGACCGATCTGGCGAAACGCTCGATCGACGAGACCCTCGCGAAGTACCGACTCGACGCCATCGCCGCGCCCACGAACCCTCCCGCCTGGAAGACCGACTGCAAGACCGGCGACAACGACGTGATCCCGTCGTCGACGCCGGCCGCGGTCTCCGGCTATCCCGCGGTGACCGTGCCCGCCGGCTTCGTCGGCGAGCTCCCGGTCGGGGTTTCGTTCATGGCGGGGCAGTGGACGGACGCCCGAGTGCTCGCCTACGCGGCCGACTTCGAACGTGTCGTCCCCGTCCGCAAACCGCCTCGCTACCTGAAGACCGTCGGATGACGGGGGTTTGTACCGGCTGACCTGCGGCGATGTCGTTAAGTGACCCCCCTGTTTTCGGGGGGTTCCGGGGCATGTAATCTTCTCTTCGTCGCCAGGAACACCGGGCCGCCGGGGCCGAAAGCCCCGAGGTCAGGAACCAGGGCCGAGCGGGTTGACACCGCGAACCGGACCAGGTAACGTTCAGCGTCGGCCCACGAGCGGCCGCCGACCCCCTACGACTAAGACCGTAGGATTCGGCATGCTCGACCAAAAGCTTGTGAATATCGCTTTGAAACAAAGCGTGTTGCTTGAGAACTCAACAGTGTGCTAGTGAACTAAGCCAGTAGAGCTTATATTTGAACCTCGTTTGAGGTTCCTTTGAGAGCAAGTATTTATTTGCCTCGATCAAATTTGACATTGTTGGAGAGTTTGATCCTGGCTCAGGACGAACGCTGGCGGCGTGCTTAACACATGCAAGTCGAACGATGAAGCCTTTCGGGGTGGATTAGTGGCGAACGGGTGAGTAACACGTGGGCAATCTGCCCTGTACTTTGGGATAAGCCTGGGAAACTGGGTCTAATACCGGATACGACTCTTGGCCGCATGGTTGAGAGTGGAAAGCTCCGGCGGTACGGGATGAGCCCGCGGC